>NZ_JBIAUY010000002.1:84918-159895 GCF_042893475.1 Streptomyces sp. NPDC001604
GCGGTCCGGCGGGCGCGGGCCGGTCCGGCGGGCGCGGGCCGGTCCGGCGGGCGCGGGCCGGTCCGGCGGGCGCGGGCCGGTCCGGCGGGCGCGGGCCGGTCCGGCGGGCGCGGGCTGGTCCGGCGGGCGCGGGCCGGTCCGGCGGGCGCGGGCCGGTCCGGCGGGCGCGGGTGGGTCCGGTGGGCGGGGGTGGGTCCGGTGAATGTCACAGCTGCTCCTCGTGGGCCGGACGGTCGTGCCTGGTAGCTTGCTGCGGGCGTTCGGGCCTGCGGCCCGGGCCACCGGCTACGGCTTGCCCCTGCTCGTTGCTACTGCTTGGGAGCTACCAGTGACTTCGGCGACCTTCACGCGTCCGGCCCGCACGGTGTCGCGCCGGCAGCTGCGGATCGCGGCCGCCGCCGCGGGGCTGGCGGGCGCGCTCGTGCTGACCGCGTGCAGCAGCGGCGGCGGCTCCGAGGACGACTCCTCGTCCAGCCCCTCCGCCTCCTCCTCTGTCTCCACGGCGGAAGCGGGCGGGAGCACCGGCGGGACGACGAGCGCGTCCGACAGCCTGCAGGGCAGCTGGCTCGCCACGACCGGCGGCAAGGCCGTCGCCCTGGTGATCACCGGCAAGCAGGCCGGGCTCTTCTCGACCGGCGGCTCCGTGTGCAGCGGGACCGCGGGCAAGGAGGCCGGTATGCAGATGATCCACCTCAGCTGCACGAAGGGCGGCAAGGAGCGAGCGACGGGGATGGTCGACTCCGTGTCCAAGAGCTCGCTGAAGATCACCTGGTCGGGCACCGTGGGCAAGGAGACGTACACCAAGGCGGAGGGCGGGACCCTGCCGTCGGGGCTGCCGACGGCGAACCTCGGTCAGTAGTCCGGCAGGGCGGGCAACCGCTGCGGCGGATCGTGCGTGATGATCCATGCACGCGATCAAAGACATCGCGCCGCCGAGCACCAGCAGAGCACCAGAGGATCCACATGCGCGCCACCCCCATCACCGTCGCCGCTCTCGCCGCGGCGCTCCTTCTGACCGCCTGTGACAGCAGCGGCGGTGACAGCGGCTCCAGCAACAAGAACTCCGGCAACAAGGACACGGCCGGCGGCGCCTGCACGCTGGACGCCGTCGGCGTGCAGGTCGCGGCGAGCGCCGCCCCGTCCGCCGGGGACTCCGGCAATGTCACCGTCACGCTCACCAACCGCGGCTCCGCGTGCACCCTGAACGGTTTCCCGGCCGTCGATCTCCAGGGAGGCAAGGCGTCGGGTGCCGTCCCCGCCGACAAGGCCGCGAAGGCGCAGAAGCTGACGCTCGCCAAGGGGGCGACCGCTTCCTTCACGATCACGTATGTGCGGGGTGCGGCGGGCGGAGCCAAGAGCCTCCCGGTGAAGGCGGCGAAGTTCACGTTGCCCGGTTCCAGCGCCGGTCACAGCTTCAAGTGGACGTACGGCGAGGTCGCCGTCAAGGGTGGCGCGGGTGCGCCGAACGCTTCGGTGAGTCCGTTCCAGCAGGCCGGGGACTGAGCACTCCGCGGGTTGTGCCGCGATGGGTCGTCGTTCGTCTGCGGCCCCGTCGTGACTTGTCGCACCCACGCGGCGGAGCCGCATATCGACACGGCCCCGCGCACCTATCGGAGCGCCGGCCCTGACATCGGGTGTCTCAGGGGAGCCGCGGGCGGCCCCTCACCTGGGCCCGGTCCGCTGCCTGGGCTCCCTCCGTCCAGCCCGCCTCGTCGCTCACACCGCGCAGGCGGGTTGTGGTCGTCTCGGGGAACATGCGGTCCGTGTGGGTCGTGACCGCGACCTCGCGGGAGGCCAGTACCGGGAGCAGGTCGTCGGTCACCTGCGTCTCGGCGGCCGCCGCGAGGCGGGTGCCTATGCGGTGGGCGTAGGCCGCGAGGAAGGACTGCCGGAAGGTCTTGGTGCGTCTGCGGCCGCCCGCTCGCTGGGCGGTCTCCGCCTTCGTCATCGCCGTCGTGGCCTGGACGAGGAGCGAGGTGTAGAGGAGTTCGACGGCTTCCAGGTCGGCTTCGAAGCCGACGACGGTGGAGAAGCCCAGCGGCTCGTTCCACACCGCCCGGCAGTGGTTGGCGGTGGCGACCGCGTCCAGCAGCACCGCCTTGGCCTGCTCGTACGGTGCCTCGACGCCGATACGGCAGGCGCCGGGGGCGTCCGGGGAGGGCGCCCGGGCCGCGAGCAGCGCCTCGTCGATGCTGTGCCGGGCCATCAGCTCCTGCGCCTTGGCGGACAGTGCCTCCGCCTCGTCCGGGAACCCGGTCGCCTCCGCCTTGGCGAGCAGCGCGCGGATACGGGTGAGCATGCGGGACTCGGGTGCCGGACCGGCCCCGCGGGCGGAATCGGGCCGCCGCGTGGGCTCGTCGAGGGGTTCGAGGGCCGGCAGGCGCAGCAGCAGGCGGTAGAGCTCCAGGACGGTGGTCGCGTGCGAGAAGCGGTCGGTGCGGGGCGGGGTGCCGGTGGCCTCGGCGGTTTCGGCCGCTTCGGCGGTGAGCTCGTCCAGCTGCGCGGCCCAGCGGGGGCCGCGCGGGCCGTCGTCCGGCGTCTGCGCCCGGATCAGCGCCGACGCCAGGCGTACGTGTGTGTCGTCCAGCTCGCGTCGTACGATCCGGACGACGTCGGCGGGCTGCCAGCCGCGCCGCCAGGCCGTCGCCACGAACTCCCGGCCGCGGCGGGCGAGTTCGTCGTCCGCCGCCGGGTCCGCGGCCAGCAGGGAGGCGCCCGCGTCGAGGGCCGTGTCGGTCTCGGCGTACAGGGCGGCCTTGAAGGCGCGTTCGACGGTGCTGGGCGGAGTGCTGGTCACTCGTCGATCGTGCCACGCGGCACTGACAGTCGGGTCAGCCGCCGATGAGGGCCAGCGCGCGGTCGAGGGCCTCCGGGGCCGGGCACGGGACGTCGGGGAGGACGCCGGTGCCTTCCCAGTTGGTGCCGGAGACCGGGTTGACGGCACGGGCGACCGGGATGGTGGCCTCCAGGTTCGGGTGGACCGTCCAGCCCTCGCGGGGGTGGGCGCCGCCGCGGGTGCTCTCCCCCACGACGGTCGCTCGGCCCAGCTGCTGGAGGTCGTAGGCCAGTTCCTCGGCGGCCGAGAAGGTGCGGGGACCGGTGAGGACGTGGACCGGCTTGGTGCCGCCGAAGCGGGCGCCAGGGACGTGCGGCAGGGTCCAGGACTGGTCGTACCGATCGCCCACGCGCGCGTACATGGTGTTGAGGTGGGTGCGCTCGTCCAGGAGGTAGCTGCAGACGAAGGCGACCGTGTCCGGGTCGCCGCCGCCGTTGCCCCGCAGGTCCAGGACGAGCGCTTCGGCCCGGGCCACCAGGGTGAGCGCGGCGGCGAGCGGCTCGGCCGACCAGGGCAGCGGGAAGAGGAAGGGGCCCAGTTCGAGGAGGGCGGTGCCGCCCGTCAGCAGCTCGACCCGGGGCACACCGCCCAGGGAGGCGTCGAACTGGCGGCGCATCGCGGCTTCCGCTGCCTCGCCCTGGCCCGTCGGCACCCGCTCGGGGTGGTACTTGAGGCGCAGATGCAGATCGCCGTTGACGGACTGCAGATCCGTGGTGACCAGTCCGCTCAGCTCCTCGGCGCTCTCCACGTCGTACGCCCCCTCCGCCAGGCGCCGGCGCAGCAGCACGGCCAGCTGCTCGGCGGCCTCCGGGAAGACGTAGTGCTCGGTGAGGAGCCGGGCCGTCTCGTCGACGACCGCGGGAACGTCGGTGACGGGGACCGGAGTCGGGGCGGCGGCAGGGGGCGTGGAGGAGCTCGTCTTCGGCGTGCTCGTGGTCGTGGTCATGGCAGATGAGTCAATCACCGTCACCGTGCCCCTCACATGACGTTTCCCGGCACCGGTAGCCCGTAGCTGTCAACTCAGGGTTGACACCCTCCTGGCGTCAACCTACGGTTGACACATGTCGACGAACCCGAACTTCACGCCCTCCGTGCGTCTCGACGAACTCATCGCGGCCATCAAGAAGGTCCACGCCGAACCTCTGGAGCAGCTCCAGGACGCGGTGATCGCGGCCGACCACCTCGGTGAGGTGGCGGACCATCTGATCGGTCACTTCGTGGACCAGGCGCGCCGCTCGGGCGCCTCCTGGACGGACATCGGCAAGAGCATGGGAGTCACCCGGCAGGCGGCCCAGAAGCGCTTCGTGCCCAAGGAGTCCACCGACCTGGACCCGAACCAGGGCTTCGGCCGCTACACCCCGCGCGCCCGCAACGTGGTGATGGCCGCCCACAACGAGGCGATCGCGGCCCGCAACACCGAGGGCCGCCCCGAGCACCTGATCCTCGGACTGCTGGCCGAGCCGGACGGGCTCGCGGCCAAGGCCATCACCGCTCAGGGCGTCCTGCTCGACACGGTGCGCCAGGCGGCGACGGCCGCGCTCCCGCCCGCGGCCGAGGAGGTCCCGGAGCTCGTCCCCTACGGCTCCGACGCCAAGAAGGTCCTGGAACTCACCTTCCGCGAGGCCCTCCGCCTCGGCCACAACTACATCGGCACCGAGCACATCCTGCTGGCCCTGCTGGAGTTCGAGAACGGCGAAGGGGTGCTGGCCGGCCTCGGCCTCGACAAGGCGACGGTGGAGGCCGAGCTCGCCAAGGCACTCGCGCAGTACCTGCAGGTCCCCGGCGAGGAGAGCTGACGGCCCGCCGGGAGGCCGCTGTCAGACCCCCCTGCCACACTCGCAAACATGACCGACCGCTGGGCGCTCGCTCCGGCCGAGGACGGTGGCGTGGAGCTCGCCCCCCTCGGTCCGGACGGGCTGCTCGCCGGACCGGTCCTGTGGGAGCCCGACCTCGCGACGGCCGTGCGCGGGAGGCCGGAGGTCGTGCGGTGGGTGTGGCGTTCCACGGCCGAGGTGTATCCGCGTCTGCTCGCCACGGGGGTGCGAGTGGAGCGGTGCTACGACATCGAGGACGCCGAGACCCTCCTGCTGGGCCACGAGGGGCGGTACGGCGAGCCACGCTCGGCGGCCGCCGCTCTGGCCCGGCTCCGCGGCGGCCCCGTACCGCCCGACCCGCCCCTGCGCTCCGCCGAACCGGGCGCGCAGTCCCCGCTCTTCGAACCGCAGACCGTCCATGTGCCGCTGCCCGACCTCGTCGAGGTGTACGCCGAGCAGCAGCGCCGGCACGACGCCACCGCGCACCCCGACCGGATGCGGCTGCTGACCGCCGCCGAGTCGGCGGGGATGCTGGTGGCCGCCGAGATGAACCGCGCCGGGCTGCCCTGGAGCGCCGAGGTGCACCGCCGGGTGCTGCACGAACTGCTCGGCGAGCGGTATGCCGGCGGCGAGCCCCGCCGCCTCGCCGAGCTCGCGGACGAGGTGTCCGCCGCCTTCGGGCGCCGCGTCCGGCCCGATCTGCCCGCGGACGTCATCAAGGCGTTCGCGCAGGCCGGGATCAAGGTGAAGTCGACCCGCCGCTGGGAGATCGAGTCCGTCGACCACCCGGCGGTGAAACCGCTGGTCGAGTACAAGAAGCTGTACCGCATCTGGGTCGCCCACGGCTGGTCCTGGCTGCAGGACTGGGTGCGGGACGGGCGGTTCAGGCCCGAGTTCCTCGCGGGCGGGACCGTCACCGGCAGATGGGTCACCAACGGCGGCGGCGCCCTCCAGATCCCCAAGGTCATCCGGCGCGCGGTGGTCGCCGACCCCGGCTGGCGGCTGGTCGTCGCGGACGCCGACCAGATGGAGCCGCGGGTGCTGGCCGCCATCTCCCGCGATCCGGGGCTGATGGAGGTGGCCGGGCGGGAGACCGACCTCTACCAGTCGGTCTCCGACCGGGCGTTCTCCGGCGACCGCGTCCAGGCCAAGCTGGCCGTCCTCGGCGCGGTCTACGGCCAGACCTCAGGAGACGGCCTGAAGAACCTCGCCGCGCTCAGACGCCGCTTCCCCAAGGCGGTCGCGTACGTCGACGACGCGGCGCGCGCGGGCGAGGAAGGGCGGCTCGTGCGGACCTGGCTGGGGCGGACCTGCCCGCCGGCGGCAGGGGCGGGCGAGGACGCGGCGGAGGAGGCGGGCATCCCGCAGGACGAACCGGCCGAGGCCCCCGCCGGGACCGAGTGGGTGCCGGGGTACGCCTCCACCAACACCCGCGCCCGCGGCCGCTTCGCCCGCAACTTCGTCGTCCAGGGGAGCGCCGCCGACTGGGCGCTGCTGGTGCTGGCCGCGCTGCGGCAGAGCTGTGCGGACATGGCGGCCGAGCTGGTCTTCTTCCAGCACGACGAGGTGATCGTGCACTGTCCCGAGCGGGAGGCGGAAGCGGTGGTGGCGGCGATCCGGGAGGCGGCGGAGCTGGCGGGACGGCTGACGTTCGGTCAGACGCCGGTGCGGTTTCCGTTCACGACGGCGGTGGTGGAGTGTTATGCGGATGCCAAGTGAGTGGTGCTGGGGGCGGGTTCGCTTGCCCGCGCTTGCGGGGCGCCGCTCTCTTCGGGTCGGGAGCCGCCCCAGCGGCACGACTGCCCGCAGCTACGACAGCGTCTCGCCGAGCAGTTCCCTCAGTTCCGCCACCACCGCCTTCTCGTCCGTGCCGTCCAGTGCCGCGAGTGCCGTGCACCACTGTTCGTACGCCTGCTCGATGCTCCCCCGCTCCCGCAGCAGAAGCCCGTGCTGATGGCGGGCGAGACCGCCCGTGTAGCGGTCGGCGCGGGCGTCCGCGCGGTGGAGCAGTTCGGCGCACTCGGCGGCGGCCCGTTCCGTGCGGCCGAGCAGCCGCAGGGCGCGCACCAGCCCGAGCCGGGTCTGGGACTCGCCGTGCCAGTCTCCGTGGCCGCCGAGGATGCGCAGGCTCTCCTCGAAGTGGGGTACGGCGGCGGCCGGTTCGCCGAGGGTGAGGTGGGCGTAGCCGATGTTGCAGTGCGCGGAGTGCTGCACGATCACGGCGCCGATCTCGTCGCCGATGGCGAGTGAGAGCCGGTGCTGCTCGATCGCGGCCCGCGGGTCGGTGTGCTCGTACAGATTGCCGAGGTGGCTGTGGGTCACGGCCTCGCCGTGCGGGTCTTTCAACTGACGTGAGTACTCCAGGCTCTGGCGCAGCGCCCGGCCCGACTCCTCGTAGCGGCCGAGCCCTTCGAGCAGCAGGCCGCGGTTGTTGAGGCAGCGGCGCATCCAGGAGACGTGGTCGAGCCGCCGCCAGATCGTCAGTGCCCGGTCGTTGAGGTCGAGGGCCTCGCTCTGCCGCCCGGTCAGGAAGTGCAGCCCGGCGAGGTCGCCCAGCGCGTACGCCTCGGCGGCCTCGTCACCGAGCCGCCGGGCCACGCGCAGGGCGGCCCGGCCTAGCACCTCCATCTCGGCGACCCGGCCACTGCGCAGCACGTACGGGAAGAAGAGGCGGATCAGTGTCGAGATGCGGGCGGCCCTGAGGGTCTGCAGGTCGGAGTCGGCACCGGCGTCCTCGGCGTACCGCTCGACCAGCGTGACGATGTTGACCAGCTCGGTGTCGCCCCAGGCGAAGGCCTGTCCGGCGGATTCGAAGGCGGGGAGGGCGGCGACGTGTGCCGCGTGGTCCGGTGGCTGGGCGGCGGTCGGGCGGCGGCGGTCGTCCTGGTCGAGGCCGGGTTCGACGATCGCGGTGAGGGCGCGCTCGGCGACGGCGGCGTACCAGGGCAGGGCGGCATCCACGTCACTGGCGCCCCCGGCCAGTTCGCGGGCGAAGTCGCGGACCAGGTCGTGCGGGGCGTAGCGGCCGTACGCCGTCTCCTCCAGGAGGGCCACGTCGACGAGCCGGTCCAGCGCGGCCTCGGTGCGGCGCTCGTCGGCGCCGACCAGGTGGGCGAGGAGCGGGGCGCCGTACGCGGGCAGGTCGAGCGCGCCGATCCCGCGCAGCACGAGGGCGGCGTCCCGGTCGGCCTCCCGCTCCGAGGCGGCGAGCGCGTCATGGGCGACGGCCAGGGAGCGGCGGACGCTCAGGTCGTCGTACTCCAGGTGGTGCAACCTGCCTTCCGTGGCGGCCAGTTGACCGGCCAGCACCTCGGGGGTGAGCGCTCGGCGCGCGGCGAGGCGGGCGGCGACGATGCGCAGCGCGAGCGGGAGGCGGCCGGTGAGTTCGACGAGGGGGTGGGCCGCGTCCAGGGCGTCGCGGCCGGAGACCGCTCGCAGCAGCTCGGCGCTCTCCTCGCCGCTCAGCGGGGTGAGCGGGAAGCGGCGGGCACCGTCGAGGGCGGTCAGCGGCGAACGGCTGGTGACGATCACGGCGCAGCCCGCGCCGGCCGGCAGCAGCGGCCGTACCTGAGCGGCGTGCGCGGCGTCGTCCAGGAGCAGGAGGGTGCGGGTCGGGGCGAGCAGGGAACGCAGCAACGCGGCAGCCGCGTCCGGGTGTTCGGGGATGCGGCGGGGCTCGGTGCCCAGATCACGCAGCAGGGCGGCGAGGGCCTGGGTGGGCGGGAGGGGGGTCATGCCGGGGGTGGCGCCGTGCAGGTTGATGTACAGCTGACCGTCGGGGAAACGTTCCCTCAGGGTGTGGGCGACCTGGAGGGCGAGCGCGCTCTTGCCCACGCCCGCCATGCCGCTGATGACCGCCACGGCAGGGGTCCGGCCGGGCTCGAGGGTGCTGCGGAGGTCATCGAGAGCGAGGGCGCGGCCCGTGAAGTGGGCAGGTGGAGGCGGTAGTTGGGCGGGGCGGGGCGGCTGCGGGAGGGCCGGGGCGGGGTCGTCCGTGGTACCGGAAGCAGTGTCGTCCTCACGCGGGGCACCGGGGAGCCCGGAGGTGGCGAGCACCTCGACGTGCGCCTCCTGCACCGCCGGGCCCGGTTCCACGCCCAGTTCCTCCACCAGGCGGGCGCGCAGATCCCGGTGGACGGCCAGGGCCTCGGCCTGGCGGCCGGTGCGGTGCAGGGCGAGCATCAGCTGGCGGTGGTACGCCTCCCGGAGCGGATACTCGGCGGCCAGCGCCGCCAGCTCCGGAACGAGACCGTCCAGTCGGGCACCGCCGACGGCCAGCTCGGCGTCGTAGCGCCACTCCAGAAGCAGCAGCCGTGCCTCCTTCAGACGCTGGACGAAGGCGTATCCGCCCAGTTCCGCGGGGAGCCCGTTCAGCGGAGTGCCGCGCCACAGGGCGAGCGCGGACGTGCACTCGCGCACGACCCGCTCCCAGTTGCGGGCGGCGAACGCACCGCGTGCCGCGGCGAGATGACGCTCGAAGACATGCACGTCCAGTTCGCCCTGCTCGACGCTGAGCACATAGCCGGGCGGCACCGCCCGCAGCCGCTCGGGGTCGTCGAGCAGCCTTCGCAGCCGGGCCACATGGTTGTGCAGCGAGGCCTGCGCGGACGCGGGTGGCGCCCCGCCCCACAGCGCGTCCTTGAGCGAGTCGACGGAGACGACACGGCCGGCTTCGAGAAGCAGGGCGGCGAGCAGGGTACGGACCTTGGGGCTGCCGATGGCCTTGACGTCGGCCTCGCCGGAGGCCTCCGTGGCGTCACCTGATGCGCCGGCCTCGCCGTGAACGTCGTAGAGAACCGGCGGCCCCAGCAGTCCGAACCGCAGCTGGCCCCGCCTCACGCCCCCCACTGCCTTCCCGCGTCCTTGGCGGATTCCCGCCCTCGTCACGGCGGTTTCCCGCCACCTGCGTCACGGCGGTCGCCGCCGGAATCCGTACGGCTGCGGCCGTCCGGGACCGCCGGCCGACGGCTTCGCGCCAGTCGGCCGAGGCCGGAACGGAGAACCGTTGGCCACATGTTAGCGATCCGTTGGTGCCACCTGATGTGATCACTTCATCGGATCTGGCCCGGGGGTGCGCGCGTAGAACGCGCAACTCGGGGGAGTGACGCCGCCGTGGCCGGATCCGTGGGACGTCAGAGGGTCCCGGTCGGCGGAGGTGAACGCCCGGGACCCTCGTCCCCTCCGCCGTTCCCCGTCAGATGACGGGTGGCCGCCCCAGCCGCGCCAGCCGCCACACGGTCCGCCATCGCATGGGCCGCCGCTCGCCCGCCGGTTCCCGCAGGCCCTCCACGAACCCGCCGAACCAGGCGCGCAGCCCCGCCGACGACCGGGTCCTTACGAGGGTGAGCAGCATCCAGATCGCCAGGTGTACGGGGATGAGCGGCAACGGCAGTCGACGGCGGACGAGCCAGACCCGGTTCCGTGCGTTCACCCGGTAGTAGATGGCGTGCCGGGCCGGGGAGGTCTTCGGGTGCTGGAGCAGCAGTTCGGGTGCGTACAGGATCCGCCAGCCGGCGTCGGCGGCCCGCCAGGCCAGGTCGGTCTCCTCGTGGGCGAAGAAGAACTCGGCGGGCCAGTCCCCGATCTCGTCGAGCATGGCGGTCCTCAAGCCGTGGCCGCCGCCGAGGAACCCGGTGACGTAACCGCCCCGCATCGGGTCGGATGCGCCGACCCGGGGCACGTGCCGCTGCTGGGTCTCGCCGTGCTCGTCGGCGATGCGGAAGCCGACGATGCCCAGCTTCGGGTCGGCCGCGAACAGGTCCCGTACCCGCCGCAGCACATCGGCGTCGACGAGCAGCCCGTCGTCGTCCAGTTCCACGACGACGTCGACGTCCCCGAACTCCCGCAGCCGGGCAAGCGCCTGGTTGCGGCCGCCGGGGCAGCCCAGGTTCTCGTCGAGTTCGAGGAGGGTGACCTCGCCGGGAAGCGTCAGCCGCTCGGCGAAGTCCGGCAGCGGGCAGCCGTTGCCCACGATCACGATCCGCGTGGGCGCCAGGTCCTGCTTGGCCACGGACTCCAGCAGGGCGTCGACCTCGGCGGGCCTGTTTCCCATGGTCACCACGGCGACAGCGATCCGCAGTGCGTCCAGGTCCTGCATGCCCTTCACCCCATCACGGCCGCCGGCAATCCCGCCGCGATGCTAGCCGTTCATGGTGAGGACTTTCTGAGTACGCCGATTCTTGGGTCAGGCGTGGCGTTTCTCGTTCCCGGGTCAGAGACGCCGGTTCGTACGACGGTTCTCCCTGCGCCGTACGAACTTCAGCCCCGACCAGTCCTCCCCCAGCGCGGCGACCTTCACGTCGACCACACCGAGCGGGAGGAAGAGGTCCCGCAGATCGTTCTCGGCGATATCGCTGACGTGCCCGGCGGCCTTGCGGGGCCAGGCGATCCACAGCATGGCGTGGTCGGCGAGAGCGGCAGCCAGGGCGGGGGCCTCGGCGGCCAGTGCGGCGCGGTTCCGGTAGAAGGCGAGGGCGATGTCGGCACCGCGGGGACCGTCCGCCGTGAACTCCACCCCGCCGGGCAGGCCGGGGATGTCGAACGGGTCCGGCGCGTGCAGCAGTGCCACCCGGTGCCCCGCCCTGATGCCGATCTTCCTGGCGAGCGGGGTACCGGAGTACCCACCGCCCGCAGCACCGGACCCGCCCATCGCCCGCCTCCATGGTCGCCTGTCGCCTCGGCCGGCTTCCATCGTGCCGGAGGGCACGGTCAGCCGGCCTGCGCCGCGGCCTGGGTCGTGACCAGTTCCCGGTACGGGGGGCAGCGGGCCATGAGCTCCGGGTGGGTGGCGGCGTCGACGAGTGTGCCCTCGCCGAGCATCACCACGTGGTCGGCGTGCCGCACCGTGGACAGGCGGTGGGCGACGACCAGGACGGCGCGGGTGGCGGAGAGCTCCGCCACGACGTCCCGGAAGCGCTGTTCGTTGATGCTGTCCAGCTGCGAGGTGGGCTCGTCGAGCAGAACGATCTCCGCCTCGGTGAGCAGTGCCCTGGCCAGAGCCAGGCGTTGCCGCTGGCCGCCGGACAGGTCGCTCTCCCGGCCCAGCACCGTGTCCAGCCCGTCGGGGAGTGCCTGCACGTCCTCGCGCAGACCCACCGCGTCCAGTGCGGCCATGAGCTCCTCGTCCGCGGGCGGACGGTGCCGGCCGAGCTGCAGGTTCTCCCGCACGGTCCCCTCCAGCAGCGTGAACTGCTGGTCCACATACGTCACCCGACGGCGCAGCTCGGGCAGCGGCCAGGCCAGCACGTCGTGCCCCAACACCTCGATGCGACCGGTGCCGGCGTGTGCGAAGCGGTCGATGAGGGTCAGCGCGGTCGATTTGCCCGCACCGGAGGGCCCGACGAGGGCGGTCAGGCCGGTACGGGGAGCGGTGAAGGAGAGACCGGTCAGGACGGGGGGTGCCGAGGGCCCGCCGTAGGAGAAACCCACCTCGTGGAAGGCGACCGCGGGGCGGCCCGGCAGCGGTTCGGGGGCAGGCGCCTCGGCCGAGGCGTCCACGTCGCTCTCCCGGTCCAGCATGAGCAGGTCGTTGAAGCGGGCCTTGGCGGCGAGACCGGCCTGCAGGCGGCCGATGCCGGTGGCGACCATGGTGACCGGGGTGACCAGTTGGAGGAGGTAGAGCAGGAACGCCGCGAAGTCGGGGGCGGTGAGCTGCCCGTGCGCCATCCGCGCCCCGCCGCCGACGATGACGGACACGAGGGCGATCTGCTGA
Organism: Streptomyces sp. NPDC001604; assembly: GCF_042893475.1. Taxonomy (NCBI): domain Bacteria; kingdom Bacillati; phylum Actinomycetota; class Actinomycetes; order Kitasatosporales; family Streptomycetaceae; genus Streptomyces; species Streptomyces sp. NPDC001604. The sequence goes on from NZ_JBIAUY010000002.1 coordinate 97,280, forward strand.
CCGAGCCCCATCACGGGGCCGATCAGGGACTGCAGCCGGGCCCCGGTCAGTGAGGTGCCGGTCAGCTGCGCCGCGTCCTCGCCGAGCCGTTGCGCCGACCGTTCCTCCGAGCGGTAGGCCTTGATGGTGGCCAGGGCGGCGAGATGGGCGGTGAACCGCTGGGCGAGGCCACCGATGGCCTCCTGCTGGTCGACGACGTTGCGCTTGACGCGGACGACGACGTAGCCGATCGCGGCACCGGCGACGGCGAACGCCGCGATGGCGACCAGTACCAGCAGCCAGTCGAGTACGGCCATGATGACCAGCGTGGACACCACAGTGAGTATGGCCAGCGGGAGTTGGACCAGGCCCACGTCGATGACGGCCCGCAGCAGGAGCGCGTCGGAGGTGACACGGGCGACCAGGTTTCCGGCGCCCTGGGCGCGTACGGTGCCCAGGGGCAGCGCAAGGGTGTGGGCCATCACCCGTCGGCGCAGCCTCAGCAGCATGAACTCGCCGAGCCGGGCCAGCAGATAGCCCGACGCGGCGGAGGCCAGCGCGGCACCGAGCGCGAGGCCGCCCAGCTCCAGCGCCGGGACGGTGATCGACGCGTCACGGGCGAACGAGTCGATGACGTCCTTCATGATCAGCGGCACACCCAGTGTGCCCGCGGTGGAGGCGAGGGCGAGCAGGAGGGCGAGGGTGAGCTGCAGCCCGTTTCCACGCAGGATGTCGGCGCCGAGGCGCACGGCGCGGACGCGTGGTCCGGCCGGCCTCGCGGATTCGGCGGGCCCGGCGGACTTCGCGAGTGCTGCGGGAGTGGCAGATCCGGGGGTTTCTCCGGAGCGGGGCGAGTTCACGGGTCCTGTGGAAGAGCCAGGTTCTGCGGGAGCGGCCGGCGGGGCCTTGCGTCGGGCCATGTCAGTGCTTCGCGGCCAGGGTGACCAGCTCCACGGCCTCGGCGAGACCGAGCTGCGGAGCCGCCCTGCGCAGCTCCTTGATCGCCCGGGTGGAGGTGTCCCCCGCGGCAACGCCCGCCCGGTCGAGGGCCTGGCGGGCCCACCGGATCTTCATGTCCTCGTCACTGCGGGCGGCGGCCTCGATCAGCGTCAGCGCCTTGCGAAGCCCGGGCAGCTCCGCCGCGTCGGCGTGCGCCAGTGCCTCCTCGACGGCGGTGCGGGCGTCGTCGAGGTCGTGCAGGACCACCAGGTTGAGATGGCGGGTGGTGCGCATGAACGGTCCCTTCGTCGGTGTTGGTCGGCGTTCTCGTCGTGGGTCAGGAGCTGCCGTCGAGCGCCGCGGCTCCGTCGCCGTCGACGTAGCCGGGCAACACATCGGCATACAGGCCGAGTTCGGGATGCCAGCCCAGGTAGGCGGCGAAGTCGTGGGCGTGCGTGACGATGCGCAGTACGGCGGCGCGGCCGACGGCCAGGAGATCGTCCGGGGTGCCGTATCCGTCGAGCAGGGCCGTCGGCAGTTCGGTCAGCAGTGGCCGGGAGGTGCCCTTGCGGTCGGCCGTCATCCGCAGCTCCAGAAACTCGCCGAGGAGCCAGCCCAGGTCGAAGGCGGGCGAACCGGGGGCGAGTTCCTCGCCGGTCAGCAGAACGGAGTCGGCGGCGGGGAGCCCGGGGTCGCCCACGATGAGGGATCCGGTGCTGGGCGCCCCGTGCAGCAGCACGTCCGCCGGTCCCGGCTCGGCCGACGCGGCACACCAGGACCGCACGGTCTCCCAGCGCCGTGGGCCGAAGCTCGCACGCAGCACGCCGTGCAGCTCCCGTGCGGCACGCGGGCCCCTGCCGGTGTCCATCCACGCGGCGAGGCGGGCGGGGCCGGGGGGACCGCTCCGGCCGGAGAGTTCGCCGGGCGGCGTGCCCCGGTCCGGAACGTCGTGCAGCGTGCGCAGCAGCCGCCCGGTGTCGTGCAGTGCCACGCTGAGCCGGTCGCGATGGGCCGGCGTGAGCTCGGCCCAGAGCAGCTTCGCCGCGGAGTCCGCGCCGTGCACGGTGTACTGCAGGGCGCCCGGAGCCTCCTCCGGCAGTCCGACACGCACGGTCCCCGACCGCAACGACGCCAGTCGGCGGCGGGCCTGCGGACCTGGGCCGACCAGGGGCACCGGCCGGTCGGCCCCTGCGCTCCGCACCCAGCGGAAGGAGCCGTCCGTCAGCCGGTGCACGGTGGTGCGCTGGTAACCGGTGGCGAAGGAGTCGACGAGACGGGAGCCGGCCGGTGCGTCCGCCGTCATGCCTGCCCCCCGCCGGGCTGCGTCGTGAGCCGCTCGCGCAGGGATTCGACGGCCGGGATCACCTCGGTGAGGGTCGCGGCCGTCATGGCGCCGGGCTCCCCCGTGGTCATGCTGATGCCCTCGTGGGGAGGTACGACCGTGACGTTGCCGCGTTCCGCGAGGGTGCGGGTGTGCTGCTGCCAGGCCGGGGAGGTCAGGGCGCCGGGGGGCAGGGCGGGGGCCAGGGCGATCGGGGCGGCCGTGCACTGGAGGGCGAGCAGGGTGGGGGTGTCGGCGGCGCCCAGGGCGAGACGGCTGGTGAAGTGGAAGGTGGCCGGGTGGACGACGACCGTGTCGGGCCAGTGGGCCAGTTCGACGTGCGGGGCCCTCGTCTCGGGTTCCTCGCCCCACACGTCCAGTTGCGGCGGGCGGCCGCCGAACACCGACAGGGTGGTGGGGGTCACGAAGCGCGTGGCCGAGCGGGTGACGACGGTCCGAATCTCCACCTCCGGGTAGGAGGTGCGCAGCCAGTGCAGCCACATCGGCATGAACATCACGCCGAGGGCGCCGGTTCCGACGTAGAGCAGACGACGGCCGGTGAACGGCGGTGCCGCGGACGGCGGTGCGGAGGCGGCGTCATGCACGGCGGCCGTCCACGGCGCTGAGGATCTCGGTGAGATCGGTGACGGCGGCCCCGAGGCCGTGCGCGTTGAGTACGCCGCAGACGTTCACGATCACCTCGTCGACACCGTGGGCGCGGTACCGGTCGAGACCTTCCGCGATCTGCTCCGGCGTGCCGGTGACGAACGTCCCGGACTCCACCAGCAGGCGGGCACCGGTCTCGGGGTCCGAGGGGTGGGCGGGGATGTCTGCCCGGCGCAGCATGTCGGTGTAGTGGTCGGCGCCGAGATGGGCGCGGGCCGCCGCGAGCGCGACGGCCGGGATGTCCCGACCGGGCCGGGCCACCGCCGCGTGCACCACCGTCGCCACCCGCGGCACGGGCCGCCCGGAGCGGGCGGCGCCCTCCTTCGTCGCGGGCACGAGCACGTCGCGGATGTACGACGGCGGCGTCAGCCAGGTGATCGCGACGTCGGCGACCTCCCCGGCGGCACGGGCCATGGCGGGGCGCAGCACACCCAGGCCGTACTCGACCGGCGGCGCGTCCATGACGGGGAACACGGCGTGCGTGCTGTGCTCCTCGCTGTCCTGGTGCACCGTCTCGCCGTCGATCAGGGCCCGCATGGTCCGCACGTACTCCCGGGCGGCTGTGACCGGCCTGGCCAGCGGTGCGGGCCGGACCGCGGACTGGAACTCCTTCGACCCCGGCCCGATGCCGGCCACGAACGGCAGCCCGGACAGCTGCGCGACGGAGCGGGCCTGGACGGCGGCGTCGTACGGGTGCCGCAGCGGCGACAGGGCGACCGAGGAGCCGAACGGGATCCGGATGCCCGCCCCGGTGAGCGCTGCGAAGACATGGTGCGTCTCGATGCCCAGGGACTGGCCGAGCCACAGCCGCCCGCTGCCGCGGCGCTCCAGGAGCCGGGCGAAAGGCATGACATGGCCCACGTGGGAGGCCTGGAGCGGGTACACGACGCTCGTGGTGTGCGGGGAGTTCACAGGGCTGTGTCCGTCTCCGTGAGGTGTGCGGTGTCGCCGAGGACGACGCCGTGGTAGTCGGTCGGGTCGTAGAACCGTCCGGCCGCCGCCGTGACGTCGGCGGTGGTGACGGTGGCGAGCTCGTCGAGGAAGCGTGTGATGCGGTCCGGCTCCTGACGGAGCGTCAGCGACAGCAGCAGACTGCTCGCCCAGGCCTGCTGCGAGGACGTGGCCAGCGCGGTCATGCCGGTGACATAGCGGCGGGCGGCCTCCACCTCGGCAGCGCTGGGCGGCTGCTCGGACATCCCGCGCAGCACATGCCGCATCCGGCGCAGGGTGCCGGCCGCCGACACGGTCGCGGTGTCGGCCTCCAGCGAGATCACCAACTGGTCCAGGTGGTCGTGGAAGGCGCTCTCGCAGCGGTAGGCGAGACCGTGCCGTTCGCGTACGTCGGCGACGAGCCGGGAGGAGAAGTAGCCGCCGAAGACGATGTTGGCCAGGGTCAGTGCCGCGAAGTCGGGATGGTTGCGGTCGGGCGCGGGCCGCACCAGGCGGATCTGCGACTGGGCCGCCCCGGGGCGATGGATGCGGGCGATTCCGGGTTGCCGGATCACCGGCTTGTGCGGGAACGGAGCCAGGCTTCCCGCGGGTCGCCACTCCCCGAGCGCCTGCGCGGCCCGGGCCGCCGCCCGCTCGGGGTCGAGGTCTCCGACGAGGACGAGAACGGCCCGGTCGGGGCGTACGACGTCATGGTGCGCGGCGCGGACCTCCTCGGCGGTGACGGCAGCGAGGTCTCCCGCGTACGGGACGTCGGTCATGCGCGGCAGCGGGCCGTACAGGTGCCCGAGGAGCGCCTCGGTGGCGATCAGGTGCGGCTGGCGGCGAGTGGTGGTGACCTGGCGTACGGCCCGTTCCCTGGCGGCCCGCACCGCGGGTTCCGTGTGCCGGGCCCCGACCAGGCTCTCGCCGAGCACGCCGAGCAGGGTGGGCAGCGCGGCGGCCGGTCCGGAGCCGTTGAGGCCGAGCCAGCGGGACGAGCGGGACGCCGACAGGGCCGCGCCGGCCGTGGCGAGCGTGTCCGTGATCGCCTCCCGGTCGTACCGCGGTGTGCCGTGCAGCAGCGTCGCGGCGAGCAGCTCGTGCACGGCCGCGGCAGGGAACCCGTCCGCGTCCAGCGGTACGGCCAGGCGCAGTTCGGCCATCGGGATGGAGGCGTGGCGCAGGGCCACGACGCGGAGTCCGTTCGGCAGCCGTACGTCGGCGACCGGCGGCAGCACCAGGGGCGGTACGGGGCCGATCGCCGGCAGGGGTGCGGTACGGGTCGTCATCGCGGATCTCCTCCGCCCGGGATCAGGGAGAGCACCGCGCGCTCCTGCGGGCGCAGGGCCGCCGCGGCGGCCGCCACGTCCTCGGCCCGCACGGCCGCGAGGCGGTCGCCGAGTTGGTCCACGAGGTGGGGAGTGCCGTAGAGCAGCTCACAGGTGCCGAGGGCGCGGGTGCGGGCGACCAGGTTGTCGAGGCCCCGCCAGGTGGCCGAGGTGATCAGGGCGCGGGACTGGGCGAGTTCGTGCGCGCGGGGGCCCGCGCAGGCGAGGTCGGCCAGCTCGGCGTCGACCGCCTCCAGCAGCCGGTCGGTGTCGGTCGTGGTCGGGTGGGTCGCCACCAGGAGGAAGGTCTCCGGGTTCCTCGCCCGCAGCGGCCCGAACAGACCGCAGCTCGCGCTGACGTCGGTGGCCGTACCCCCCGCACTGCCGTGCACCAGGCGCCGCTTGAGCCGGGAGGTGTCGCGACCGGTGAGGAGCTCGGCCAGCACCATGTGCGCGAGGTAGCCCGCCGGCCGGGTCTCGGCGTCGGGCATGCGGTGGCCGATCGCCGTGGCCGCGAGGGCCGCGTGCGGATCGTGGTGCTCGGCGTAGCGCGGCGCCGTCGGCACCGGCTCGGACAGGGGCGTCGGCGGCGGCACCGGGCGGGCCGGCACCGGGCCGAAGTGACGCGCCACCAGCTCCGCCGTGCGGTCGGGGTCGACGTCCCCGCAGATGGTCAGCACCGCGTTGCCGGGCGCGTAGTAGGTGTCGTAGAACGCCTGGCAGTCCTCGACGGTCGCGGCGTCGAGGTCCTCGAACGCACCGTAGCCGTTGTGGGCGTTGGCGTGGCTCCGGTACAGGACGGCGGGCAGCACGGTCCAGGGGAAGCCGCCGTAGGGGCGGTCCGTGACGGTCTGCCGGATCTCCTCCTTCACCACGGCCGTCTGGGTGCGCAGCGTCTCCTCGGTGATGCACAGGGCCCGCATCCGGTCGGCCTCCAGGAACAGCACGCGCTCCAGGGCCTGGACCGGGACCACCTGGTAGTAGTCGGTGTGGTCCTGGTGGGTCGAGCCGTTCGCGGTGCCGCCCGACGCCTGGACGATCCGGAAGTGGTCGGCGGGACCGACGTGTTCGCTGCCCTGGAACATGACGTGCTCGAAGAGATGGGCGAAGCCCGTGCGGCCGGGCGGCTCGGACCGGAAGCCGACGTCGTAGTGGACGGCGACGCCGACGGACGGAGCACCGGCCAGCGGCTGCACCACCAGGCGAAGGCCGTTGGGCAGCGTCGAGCGGTGCAGCGGGGGTCGGGACATGCGGTCAACCTAGGACCCGGTTCCGTGACTAAAGAAACGCGGGATTCTGATTTCTTTCGATACGGCCGGTGTGCCGCTGCTCAGGACGTTGCCGCGCAAAGGAACGAAGAAACTTGAATTGCTTGTTTCTGGTGAGCGGCAGTTCGCGTATTTAGCATTTCGGCGTGACAGATAAATATGGAACCGAGGTCGAGGAATCCCGGCGGACCCGCGCGCGCTACGATCCGCCCGCCCTGGACAACGAGCCCGGCGTGGCGGCACTGCTCGCCTCGCTCGGCCTGGGCTCCTTCGACCCCGCCGAACTCACCTCCCACGTCGGCCGCAACGACAACTGGTCCGGCCCCACCACCACCGGCGACCGCGTCTTCGTCAAACGCCTGGGCGGACCGTCCGAGGCCGACGCCCGCCGCCGCTTCGCCCGTCTGCTCGCCTTCGAGACGCTCGCCGCCCGCGACGCCGGCCACGTGCTGCGCGGACCGCGGTTCCTCGGCCACGACGCCGAGGAGCTGCTGGTCGCGTTCGAACTGCTCGACGAGGCCCGATCGGGTGCCGAACTCGCCGCCGACGACGCCTTCGACGACGAACTGTGCCGCGCGGCGGGCCGGATCACCGCAGCCCTGCACGAACTGCCGGCGGACACCGAACTGCTCGACGCCACCCCGCATCCGCTGCCCGCCACCGACAAGCTGCGCGCCCTGCCGCTGCCCGCGTTCACCGGCGCCACCTTCGGCGAGCTGGAGACCTGGCGGTTGCTCCAGGCGGACGGTGAGCTGCTGGAGGCGCTGGCCGGGCTCAGACGCCGCGAGCAGGCGTTGACCGACCTTCGCCCCATCCACGGCGACCTGCGCCTGGACCAGTTCCTGTGGACGCCCGAGCGGCTCCATCTCACCGACTGGGAGGAGTTCCGCCTCGGCGACCCGGCCCGCGACGTGGGCGCGTTCGTCGGGGAGTGGCTCTACTTCGCCGTACGAGGCATTCCGAAGGCGATCGGCAGCGAGCCGGAGTTCACCTTCGACCACGAGACCACGCACGAGGAGATCCTGAGCTTCGGCGTCCGCGAACTCGACCGGCTGCGGCCCCGGACGGCCGCCTTCTGGGACGGCTACCTGAGCGTCCGTACCGGCGTCGACGAGGGGCTGCGGGCACGCGCGGCCGCCTTCGCCGGCTGGCACATGTTCGACCGGATGTTCGCCACCGCCATGGTCGGCGGCCGGGTGCAGGCCGCCGACCGCGCCTGCGCCGGCATCGGCCGCACCGTCCTGCTGTCCCCGGACGGTTTCACCGACACCCTCGGGCTGACCGAGCCCCCGGCCCACGCGGCCGCCCACCCCGCCGCACCTGGAGAGACGCTTTGATCACCGTCGCCGACACCCTTCCTCCGGCCCTGGCGCGGGCGGTGGAGGGCATCGAGATCGCGCCCGACGGGCTGTCCGCCGTCCTCGGCGAGGAACGCCTCGAAGCCGACTCGCCGCACAAGCTCGCCCAGCAACTCGGGTCCGCCGTCTACCAGATGGTCCATGTCGGCCGGGAGAAACCGGAGACGAGCCGCCCGCGCACCCTGCGCGACGCGGAGTTCGACCGCGCGCTGGCCGAGGCCATGCCGCACACCCTGACCACTGCCCGCGCGGTCGTCCAGGAACGGGCCGCCGACGGCACGCTGCTGGCCCTCGTCGAGAACGTCCGTGTGCTGCTGCCCGCGGACGCGGCGGCCGGTCCCGTCCCGGACGTGCTGCCCGCCACCGTCCCCGTGCGGCTGCCGGCCGCGCGGCCCGCCCTGTCGACCGGGTTCTTCCTGGCCGACGGCTCCGCGGGGACGGGCGTCGGCTCGGGCCCCCAGACGCTGCGCGTGTACGTGCACGTCGCCACCGCCGAGGCGGCCCCCGACGTGTGGCACGCGGTCCTGTCGCACCTCGAGGAGGCCGGGGTGCCGTACCGCGCGAAGATCACCTCCTCGCCGCGCCTGTTCCCGCGCCGGGACGCGCTCGTGGTCTACCTCGGCCCGCAGGGGCGGCACGCGGTGACCGGGCTGGCCGCTCGGGCAGCGGGGCTCCCCGGGCTCGGCTCCGACGTCTCGCCCTTCGCGCACCGGCTGGCCCCCGGCGTCGCCCTCGCCTGGGAGCCTGACGACCTGCGGCCCGGGATGCGGTCGCTCAGCTTCGGCGAACACCGCAGCGGCGCACTGGCCGAGGCGCTGGTCAAGCATGCCGTGCGCACCGACGGCGTCGGCCTGTCCGCCGCCGTCGAGGAGGCCTTCCTGAACGCGGGCATCGATCCGATGGCCCCCGCCCGCAATCTCAACTCGCCGCCCCTGCCGGCTGTCGGGCTCCTGTAGGGACACCGTGAGACTCCCGGAAGACGGCATGGCACACCGCTGCACGCCGCCCGCAAACGTGCGGAGCCGGGCGGTCCTGAGGCTCCTGAGCGGCGCCGAGCCGCCCCTGACGCTCTGCCGGCGGCTGCGCGTGTGCCCCGACTGCCTGGACGACTGGTGCGCGACGTTCCTCAGCCACGGCGTGCGGGGCCTGGCGCATGGCGCGGTGGCGGACCGAAGCACGGCCAGGCGCGGGGACGTGGCGGACGTACTCGCCGAGGAGGTCGCGGAGTTGCGCCGGGTGCTGCGCGAGGCCCGCGAGGAGTGGGAGCTGTGGGAGCGGCTGGCGGCAGTCTCCGAACCCCGCGCCCAGTGACGTCTTTTCTTTGTCCCTGCCGACATCTGTGCAGGTCAAAGGCGTCTCGTCAGAAAGTTGACGGTAATTTTCGGCCCCCGGAGGACGGGTGGTCCGTGCTGGAATCGAACTGCCGGACGGGGACGGGGACCCGGGGGTACGCCCCGGACGACCCGGTCCGGCCGATACCGAGAGGGGAATTCTCGTGAACACCGCTGACCAGCTCATCGCCGGTTACACCGCCTACACCGACGCCGCCGACTTCGGCGCCACCGCCGGCGGCCAGGCCCCGGCCACCACCCCGTCGATCCTCAGCGTCGTCGCCGAGTCGAGCGCCGCGTGCGGCGGTGCCGTGAGCGCGGTCTCCGCCGCGTCCGTCGGCTTCACGGCGCACTGGGGCTGCTGACCCGCCCCTGCTCCCGGACAATCACTCGGCACCTCAGCGAGCTCTTCCCGGGGCCCGGCACCGAGCTCGGCCCCGACCTCTTCAACGACCCTGTCCCGAAAGGACTTTCCATGAACACCGCTGACCAGCTCATCGCCGGTTACACCGCCTACACCGACGCCGCCGACTTCGGCGCCACCGCCGCCGGCGAGGCCCCCGCCACCACGCCGTCGATCATCACCGCGTCCTCGCCCGAGTGCGGCGCGTTCACCATCAGCGCCGCCAGCGGCGTCCTGACCAGCGTCTCGATCACGCACGGCGCCGGCTGCTGACCTGGCCGCCGCTCCGGTCCGCCGGACGTGGGGTGCTGCCGCCGGACACGCGGCAGCACCTCACGCGTCTGTGCCGGAACTCGCGACCGGCCGTCGCACGAGCATGGGTTCCCCCCGGCCCATGAGTCGTGCGGCGGCCTTTCCGCGTTCCCGGGTGCCGCCGCCACCACTGTTACGGCTGGGTCCGCGCGCCCTGGCTCTGCGCCTGCTCGGCGATGTGCTGGAGCGCCTTGACGTGGCCGGCGAGCCGGGTGCGGCCGTCGGCCGTCAGGGAGACCCAGGTGCGCGGCCGCTTGCCGACGAACCCCTTGCGGACCTTGACGTACCCGACGGCCTCCAGGGCGGACACGGTCTTGCTCAGGGCGGAGTCCGACATCTCCAGGCTGTCGCGCACCGTCTTGAAGTCGGCCTCCGCACACCCCGACAGAAACGCGACCACGGCCAGCCGGGTGGGATGCTGGACGGTGGCGTCCAGCTGCGCGGCGACGTCCCGGACGGTCATGCCGACTGCCCTCTGCGGGCCTGCGCGAGCTGGATCCAGGACAGCGCGCCGAGGCCGATGCCGAACACGGCGAGGAACGCGGGGAATCCGAGGAACAGGGCCGCGGCACCGGCGGCGGCCAACGGGGCCAGCACCGCCGACTGGCGCAGCACCCGGCCCCGCATCTGTCCCGTCGGCCACAGGGCGACGCCGCCCGACCTGCTGGATGCCACGGACAGCACGAGGAACGCGGCCAGGCAGCCGAATCCGGCCGCGAGGTACCCCCAGGCACCGGGATGCGCGTCGAACAGGGCGAGGCCGCCGAATCCGGCGGCGAACAGCAGCCCGGCGGCCGGCGGATGCCACGCGGGCACCCGCCGCGCCGCACGAGCGGCCGAGAACGCGCTGCGAGCGGCGGTGAGAGCGGCGTCGGCTCCGGTGGGTGAGATGGGCTCAGTCATGGTGACACCATGGCATCTACTTTCCATGATGGCAAGTACTTGCATCTCCAGCTCCACGCGCTTGTCAAGAATGGCCGACGTCCATAGGCTGAGACGGGGCGGCGGCCTGACCAGCCGAACGCCCATGCAGCCGTCGGGCCCCTTGGGGCCGATGCCACAGAGCCCTTCGGGGCTGAATGAACGGGGGTTCATCATTTACGTCGCCATGCCGTCACCGCCACCGCGGGACTAGCCGACCTCTTGAAGATTTCTTTGCGTGACTGCTGAATTGCAGCCGCGCAGAAAAGTGCTGCCCAAAACGAATTCGAGCCGCATCTTTCACGTCTTCCTCTTACCTCACATTTTCCTCAACTCTCTTCCTTCCGAAGTCCTTCTGCGACCAAGGTCGAGTCGCAGGAAGAACTTCTGAAATTCCGTCCGAAGGGAATCAGAACCGTGGCGCGCCCGCCCGTCATGCCTCCAGAAGAAAAAGCAAAGCTTGTACTCGGCGTTCTGTCGGGGAAACTCACGGTCTCCCAGGCCGCCCGTGAGGCCGGCGTCTCCGAACAGGCCATCGGCAACTGGAAACGCCAGTTCATAGCGGCAGGCAGCCAGGGCCTGGAGGGCGGTGACCGGCTGAGCAGCGAGCGGGAGCGCAAGCTCCGCGCACAGATCACCGAGCTCAAGACGGCCCTCGGGGAGGTCTATGTGCAACTCCGCGCCCGCAGACAGACGGTGGACTTCCACGCGGTCCCTTCCCAGACCTCGAAACCGTACGGCGTGAACGCGGGCTCAGCGTTTCGAGGTTCTGCCGCCTCCTCGGGATACCGCGAAGCACTTACGCGCGTCGACTGACGGCCGGGGACGGCTGACGTCCCCGGCCGGCCGACGCACGCGAAACACGACACCTGCAGGAAAGCGGAGCATGCACGACACCCCGGGCCTGGAGATACGGGCCCTGACCAAGCGTTACGGGGCCCACCGGGCCCTCGACGAGATGTCCTTCGAGGTCAGACCGGGCGAGGTCTTCGGCTTCGTGGGCAGCAACGGCGCCGGCAAGACCACCACGATGCGCATCGCGGTAGGCGTCCTGGACAGCGACAGCGGCGCGGTGCACTTCAGGGGCCGTCCCGTGGACGCCGCATCCCGCGCCCTGTTCGGTTACATGCCGGAGGAACGCGGCCTGTACCCGAAGATGACCGTGGCGAAGCAACTCGTCTATCTCGCCCGGCTGCACGGCCTGTCCCGCGCGGACGCGCTCGACGCCATGCGGACGTGGACCGAGCGGCTGGACGTGGCCCGGTACCGCGACCGCCAGGTGGACTCGCTCAGCCTCGGCAACCAGCAGCGCGTCCAACTCGCCGCCGCCCTGGTCCATGATCCGCAGGTCCTGCTGCTGGACGAACCGTTCTCCGGTCTGGACCCGCTGGCGGTGGACACCATGAGCGCCGTACTGCGCGAGCGGGCGGAGCAGGGAGCCCCGGTCCTCTTCTCCAGCCATCAACTCGACCTTGTGGAGCGGCTGTGCGACCGGATCGGCATCGTCCGCTCCGGCTCCATGGTGGCCTCCGGCACGGCCGAGGAACTGCGGGCGCCCGCCGGCGAGGACTTCTACCTGGAGATCGAGGGCGCACCACGGGACTGGGCCCGCACAGTGAGCGGCATCGACTCGTTCCGCAGCAAGGGGCCGGGCACTGTGGTGCGGATCACGGACGACTGCGACGAGAGCGAGCTCATCCGACAGGTCGCCGCGCTGGGCCGGCTGCGCACCTTCCGGCGCGAACAGGCCACGCTCACCGAACTGTTCCGCTCCTACGTCACCGAGCCCGACAATTCCGCGGAGGCCGCCGCATGAGCGAGGCAACCGGCACGAAGAGCTCCGGGGCGGTCACCTCCGCGACGGCCGCCGTATGGCTCGTCGCAAAACGGGAGACGGCCGCGCGGGTCGCCAACCGCGCCTACGTCATCGGCACGTTGCTCAACGTGGGGGTGATCCTGGGCCTGCTGTACTTCTTCGCCCCGTCCCCGTCGGACGGCCACGACACCGCCGGCACCGCGACCGTCGCCGTCACCGGCGTACCGGTCGGCGCCGTCGCCCCCGCACCGGCCGGGAAGGATGCCACGCGATGGCGCCCGGCCGCCGACGAGCGGGCGGCGCGCCGCCAGGTCACCGGCAAGCAGGCCGACGCCGCGCTGGTGATCGACGGCTCACGCGCACGGATGCTGGTACGGACCGACACCCCGGGGCAGGTGCGCAGCACGGTCGTGGCCTCGGTCCGCCAGTGGGCGACCACCCGCGCGCTCCACGCCCAGCACGTCGACACGGACCGGCTGACCCACGAGGTCACCGCCGCGCTCCCCCGCACCGAGACGGTCGACCGGCCCGGCCGCACCCGCTCCGACGAGCACAGCGGTGCCGAACTGGGCGCCGCGATCGGCATCGTCACGATCCTCTTCTTCCAGCTCTTCGGCTACGGGATGATGGTCGCCCAGGGGGTCGTCGAGGAGAAGTCCACCCGCGTCGTCGAGGTGCTGCTGGCCACCCTCACGCCCTTGCGGCTGATGGTCGGCAAGGTCGCGGGCATCGGCGCGGCCGCGGTACTCCAGACCGCCGTGTTCGGTGTGGCAGCCGTGCTGGCCGTGCGGTTCGGGCATGCGCTGCCCGCGCAGTTCCCGGCCACGCCCGCGACGCTGGCCGCCCTCGGCTGGTTCGTCCTGGGCTTCGCCTTCTTCGCCTTCCTCTTCGCCGCGGCGGGCTCCCTCGTCTCCCGCGCGGAGGACGTGTCCTCGGCGGTCATGCCGGTGCTCATGGCCACCCTGATCCCCTTCGCCGTGGCCATCGCCGCAGCGCAGGACCTGAACGCCGGCTGGGTCGAGGTCATCAGGTACATCCCCCCGTTCTCCATGCTGATCATGCCGCTCCAGGTCAGCGTGAACGAGGCAGGCTGGCTCCCCAACCTCCTGGCAGTCCTCCTGATGCTGACGGCATCAGCCGCCCTGGCGACCCTTTCCGCCCGCGTCTATCAACGCTCGATCCTGCGGATCGGGGCGACGCTGCGCTGGCGGGACGCGCTGACCTCGACGACGTAGCCGGCCCAGCCACACCACATTGAACGAAAAACCCCAGGTCAGCGGGGCCTGACCTGGGGTTTCGGTGGAACCGCCTTCGGGATTCGAACCCGAGACCTACGCATTACGAGGACTGCCGCGAGCGGGGTGGGTGGTGCCGGCTCGTGCCGCGTCCAGCCCGGGTTGGCTTGTGACACGCCATCCGCTCTCGCATCGCTCACGTAGACCGACCCGCGCACCGCAGCCGTTCGGTTGCAGCACTATGGAAGCCGCTGCTTCATCCGCTTTCCTGGGCAAATGCGCGAAGTTCGCCTATTCCCGCTGCATCCGTGTCCTTGACGGATCCGGAGAGGCGGTGAACGACCACCCAGCGGCCGTCGGGCAACGCTCCGGCGAAGACCCTGGATTTTCGGGTGGCACCGTTGTGGTAGGTCAGCGGCAGATCTCCGACCCGGCGCCAGGTGAGCGCCGGGTCACCGAGGGCACCTCGGCGGGACGCAGGCGCAGATACAGCACCAAGAAGGCCTCACCGCCGCAGGCATCGCCGCACCAGAGCCCTTCGTCCTGGTCGTCGACCCTGCCGCGACCGACCCCACTCGGGCCCGGGACGGAAAGCGGCCGGTGTGGGCCTACGCCCACGTACCGAACGGGAGCTCGCAGGACCCCGTGCCCATGGTGCAGGCACGTATCGAGCAATACGCGCCCGGCTTCACAGACACCGTCGTCGCCAGCCGCGGTATCAGCGCCCGCGACTACGAGGCCTACAACCCCAACCGCCCCCCGGGTGAATCCGTACCGCACGCCGCTCCCCGGCGTGTACCTGTGCTCCGCCTCCACACCGCCAGGACCTGGCCTGCACGGGATGTCCGGTTACCTGGCCGCCCGTTCCGCACTGAGACACGAATTCGGCATTTCCACGACACCAAGCCTCGCCCCCTGACCAGATCGCCCACACCCGTCCATGAGGTTGCGGGCACGATTGACCGCCGAGGTCCCTCGTGAACAGCCTGTGCGGCCTGGGTACGTCGCTTACTTGGCCTGGCCCGGGCCCCACACGACCGTGGACCGGAGATGCGTTAATGTGCGAGCCATGACGGCTGATCAACGTGAAAACCCCGTCACCGAGCAGGAGTTAGCGGCGACTCCTTGGAGCTGGGGGGGTCTGGGCCCGGTCGGCGGGTTCCTCTTGATGCTCTCTGGAATCGGTTTGCTCCTGTGGGGATTCCTGGGCGGGACAAGCTCCGGCCCTTCACTGATCTACCAGGCCGCGAAGGTCGTGGCGATCGGCCTGGTGGTCACCGGTACCACTCTGGTGGCGCACCGACGCAACTCGTCACGACGCCCCGACGCAGAGACCGATTCTGCTCCAGGGTCGTGATACGTACCGGTCCGAGCCGGAGATCTGGCTCGCGCCGGCGGCCCCGTTGCAGCAGCTGTTCACAGGCCTGACCGGACCCGTCGCCGGGGTTCCCCCAGGGAGACGGCCACCGACGTCGTCCCCTTCCTCGTTGAGGACGAACACATCAGGCTCGGAGCCGTCTACTCCAGGGCCGACGACCGGCAGCCGTACGTCCTGCAGGACGGTCTGCCGGGCTCTCGTACCAGGCCCGGGCGTCCGCAACGCTGGGGAAGCGATGGATCACCACCCCGTCGAACGGCGCGCCCGCCAGGGTTTCGATCGCCCTCTAGGCGACGACCGGTATCGCCTCGTGGCCTGCCCAGGCCGAGCCGACGTAGAGAGCCGGCTCGGCCGGGTCGGTCACACGTTCGCGGAGCATGACGACGTGGGCGCACTCTGACCTTGTTGACCAGCTCGATCAGGGTTCTCGGCCGTGGAAGCTGAGGAGGCCGGGTTCTGCCCGGTGATCAGCAGCACCGCCGAGCGGGTGCGGACTTCCGCGTGTTCATCGTCGAGGGAGCCGGCGCCACCCAGGGCCACTGAGACTGCTTGGCCGACGGCCAACGCGGACACCGTCCTGGAGCGGCACTGCAAGGCAGCAAGAGGCGACCGCGAGGAATGGGAGTCAGCCTGGGCCGAGACCGGTTTGGTCTTCACCCAGGAAGACGGCTCGGCACAGCGACAACCGGATCACGCGGGACATCTACCAGAGCGTCCTCCCCCACGTCGGCAAGAAAGCCGCCGAGGCCACCGCAAGCTGGTCCCGCTCCAACGAAGTCTGAGGCGGAGAAGGCCCGCAAGGCAGCCACCTCGCGCCCCCAGGACCGCGTGACGTGCCATGCCCGGAGCAACACAAAAGCCCGGGTCACGAACTGTGTGACCTGGGCTTTCTCAGAGCCGCCTTCGGGATTCGAACCCGAGACCTACGCATTACGAGGGCAATAGCGATCGTGACGAGTCATGCCTCGCGATCGCATCAGATCCAGTTTCTGCAGATCAGGGCACTGATCACGGTCCCGCTGCTCGTACGTCGTGTTACACCGTCCACAGGCGTCCGCGCTCCCCTTGCGCTCCCCGCCCCCTCGGCAGGGCGACGAACCCGCCTACCAACTCGATGGCGGCACCATGGTCGCTCGGCTTGTCGAGATGCCACACACGAGACCGATCACGATCGCCGTCATCCGCGGTCTCCACGCCCACACGCCTCACGCCGACGAGCACAGCGGCACACACAGCAACAACAGCAGCTCGACGTAAGGCACCCTCTTTCCGCCTCGCGCGTGACAGCCGTCGGCTCGTCGACGCCTGCGGGTTCCGGTACGTCGATGTGGAGCAGTTTGAGCAGGTCGGCGGTGACGACCCCGTAGGCGTTGCCCAGCCGCAGGACCGTGCACGGATACCGGCCCCGCTTGGCGAGGTCATACCCCGTGGTACGGCTGAGGGACAGCGCACAGTTCGCCGTCTCCATGTCCTCGGCCGCAGGCAGCGCCAACAGTTCCTCGCGCGTCAGCCCACGGGTCGCATCGTCAAGCTTGGTGATCACAGAGGATCTGTACCCCGCGAGGCAATCCGCGACCTACCTCCGGTCAAGCTGCAGCGTCACAGAATCACCCACACAAATAACAAGAGTTTTGTTAATGTGGCTCCATGACCACCACCCCCGAGCCCGCTCCCGGAGAAGGCCCCGTCCGCCCGGTCTCCGTCTCCCTCCACGAGGGCACCATCGCGGCCCTCAAGGCGCGTACCGGTAGGCGGGGCATGTCCGCCTACGTCGAAGCTCTCATCCAGCGACAGCTGGAGCGCGACCGCCTTCGCGAACTCATCGAAGACGCCGAAGCCGAACACGGACCCGTCGACCAAGCCGCGGTAGAGGCCAAGCGGGCCCTCCTGCGCGGTGACGCAGCCGGCTCGGCGGACGCCGCGTGAGCGGCACTCTCGTCCTCGACTGTGAGGGCCTGTCCAAACTCGTACGCCGCACACCCGAACTCACCGAATGGCTGGCCGCGGCCGAGGCCGAGGACATCCGCGTCATCACCAGCTCCGTCACCCTCGTCGAAGCCCGCGACCCCAAAACCAACCAGGCCCGCTTCGACCACGCCGTCTCCCGCGTCAATATCATCCCGCCCACCGAAGCCATCGCCCGCCACGCCTGCAAACTCCTCGCGGCAGCCGGACTCCACGGCCACAAATACGCCCTCGACGCGATCGTGGCCGCCACCGCACTCGCCTCACCCGCCCCGGTTACCGTGTTGACCTCGGACCCCGAAGACCTCCACATGCTGTGCGGTCAGGGCGTCCGCGTGGTCAAAGTTTGACCGCACCGCACCTCATGGCTTCGGCGTCCGCCGCACACGGGCACCGGCTCCCCGCGCTGTTCGAGCTTGCTCTGCGCACCGGCCTACGCAAGGGCGAACTCCTCGGACTGCGCTGGGAAGACCTCGACCTGACCAGCGGCACCGACACCATCCGCCGCACCCTCCAGCGCACCCGCAGCCAGGGCCTGACCCGTCCTGAACACCAAGGCCCTGGCCTCCGAGCGCCGCATCCCCCTCCCCACCGAATGCATCAATTCCCTCAAGATCCACCAGGAACGGCGGCAGGAAGAGCGCCAGGCGGCCGGACCTGGCTGGACGGACAACGGGCTCGTCTTCACCACCTGCCAACTGCAGGCCGCTCACCCCCACCAATCTCACCCGCCGCTTCCGGCGCCTCCTCCATAAGGCAGAGCTCCGGACGATCCGCGTCCACGACCTCCGCCACTCGACCGCCACCCTGCTCCTGGAACAGGGCGTCGACCTCGTCGTCATCAAGGAACTCCTCGGTCACGCCCACATCGGCGTCACCGCCGGCGTCTACGCCCACGTCCGACTCCGCCTCCAGCGCCAAGCCATCGACACCCTCAGCAACGCCCTCCGCGACCCCGCAGATGGCAGTGCCGCGCCCGATGACCGCGACGATCCACCGCTTTGTGCAGGACCCGTCCGCTGACGTTGCCGTCAACACCTCGAGAAGCCCCCACCGGGACCACATGGTGGGGGCTTCTCGATATTTGAATGCTCGCGGTTTTAGCGAATCATTCCGTCATTCCGTCATTCCGTGAGTCAACCAGCCTATCCCCAGCGGGCATTCAGATCAGCGCAGGAAATTGAGATGGTCCCACCCGTGAGGACGATCTCGTGGTTGCATCCAGATCCTCCCGGAAGGATCTCGTCAAGGAGGACGGTGCCCAAACCCTGGAGAGAGGATCCACTTTCATTGATATCCACATGCAGCCGCGAGACTTGCGCATAGCTAACCACAAGTCCAGAATCATGCTTCCACTCATTAGGGCCGAAGTGAATTTCAAGACATGTTCCGCCCTCAATGGAAACTGATACATCGAGCAGCTTTAGATCCTTGACGCACCTCGGGTTCCCGAAGTCATAGTGGCCAGGCTGCGAGGCGAACTCCAGGGCGCCCTGCGGCAGTTCATGCGCAAGCTTCGGCAGCTCCGCAATGTAAACGCTAGGGTCGGTCCAGAAGCCTCGCCATTCTGGATTCCATTCAGCCTTGACGAATTCCATCAACAACCTCCAGCAAGGCGCGGCCGCTTCCACTTGTCGCCCGAGATATCTTCCGTACCCCTAGGGCCGATTCGCCCGGAGCTACGCATGAACTCGATCGCCTTACCCTTGAGCCGATTCTCGACATTCTCAGGGACTGAAACGTCCGCACTCTTTCCGTGCTTAGCGAACCACCCATTACTGCCGTAGATACCGACTTCGCTGCCCCTGTAGTAGACATGCATCTCGAAATCTACGCCCTGGCCGACAGGAAACCTGTCCATGCGGGCGCTATACCCAGAGCCCAGCCCGATTGTATCTTGCAGTCCACCTGCATTATGAACAAGGACGGGATTATTCCCGGCGAGCACATAGTACGTATGAAGGTCCTGGACCGTCAGGTTGTACGTGACGATGTGGCCGGTGTAGTCGCGGACGTGGACGATGCGGGCGGTGCGGCCGTCGGGGAGACGGAGAGCGTCGCCGGTATGGAGGTCGGTGGCGTCGAGCCAGCGAGCGCGGGTCACGTCCCAGTAGGGGTGGTGCTGGGTGGAGGTGAGCAGGTGGCTGCCGCCGCTGGTCGCCACGGTGAGGTCGGTGAAGTCGGTGTCGGTCAGTG
This sequence comes from Streptomyces sp. NPDC001604, assembly GCF_042893475.1. Classification (NCBI taxonomy): domain Bacteria; kingdom Bacillati; phylum Actinomycetota; class Actinomycetes; order Kitasatosporales; family Streptomycetaceae; genus Streptomyces; species Streptomyces sp. NPDC001604. Next base: position 116,626 of record NZ_JBIAUY010000002.1, read on the forward strand.
TCCTGATGACGGCCTGAACCTTTTCCGGGCGGGTGTTGCCGGTCAGCGGATCGGTGGCCAGCACCGTGTCCCCGACCTGCACATCCTTCAAGGCCGTGCTCGTACCGCGGGCATCCGTCAGCACCCGGGTGTCACCAGGGAAGCTGTTGACGGCCGTACATGCGTCCGCGAGAGCCCCGTCGCCTTCCTTGCCGGCCCCGAGAGCGTCCGCGACGCCTTCCTCGCCGAGGCCCCGCTCCGCTGACACGGCGGCCTTGGCGCCGATCGCCCCTTCCTCCGCCTCACCCACTCCGGGGACCGCCATGAGCGCGTCCGACACCAGGTCGACCGCGAAGGATCCGCAGTCCTTGCCCTTGCTGACGCAGTGCACGAAGTCGGTGATGCCGATGGGGTCCTTGGCGGTCTTCGGCAGCAGACCGCCCGCGTCGGCGTCGTCGCAGAACTTGACCAGCTTGGCGACGCCCCACGTCTCACCGGAGCACTCGCTGTTGATCCACTGGAGGACGAGTTTGCCGTAGCTGTCGGTTGGTCGTGCAGCGAATCTGACGACGAGTTCCTTCTTGGTCGGGACCCGGACGCCGTCCAGGGTGGGCCGGCCGTCGTCGCCGGTTCCGACGGACAGGCCGCCCCCGCTGCCGGGCGCGCCGATGGTCTCCTGGTGCTTCTTGCCACAGGGCACGCCGTGAACGCCCGCACACTGCTTCGCGCTGCACAGCGACAGGTCGTACGCGCAGGTGTTCTGCGTGCCGGGAGGATCGGTGCCCAGCGGGTCGGAGAAGTTGACCGGGTCGTTGAGGCTGTAGGCGTAGCCGTTCCACTGCTGTGGCTGCGAGGGGTCCAGGACCGGGTCGGCGTTGAGGAACCGGCCGGTCAGCGGCTGGTACTCGCGGGCACCGAGGTTGGTCAGGCCGGTCGCCTCATCCAGCGTGCCGCCGACGAAGCCGTGGTCGCCTGCCCAGGCCTCGGGCTGGGTGCCGCGAGGGACGCCGAAGGGGTCGACCGGGCGGCGGGACTCGGCGAGTGAGGTGGCATCGAGAGCGAGGGTGGAGGTGCCGTTCTTATCGGCGATCTGCCAGGTGAGGTTTGCGGCGCCGGTGCCCTGCCGGACCGCGCTCACGCCGTTGGGCAGGTTGTAGCTGCGGGTGTCGGTCACCGCGTCAGTCGCGGTGGTCAGGGTCAGTTCGTCGCCGCCCACGGTCAAAGTGCTGGCGCCAGGGTCATGGCGCAGCAGCAGGTTTCCGTCCGCGTCGTAGACATAGGTGGTGGGTCCGGTGCTGCCGGTCTTCGACAGTGAGGCCAGCTCGTGCTCGGCGTCCCAGGTCAGCGTGGTGGTGCCGGAGGTGCTGGTGACGGCGGTGGTGTCGCCGATCGCGTCGTACTGGTACGAGCTGGAACCGGGGTTGCCGGGTCCGGTGGCGGTGGTCGACTGCAGGGCGTGCGGGCCGCCGGTGCCGCCACCGGTGTCCGGCGCGGTGGTGGGCGTGTTGCGCTGTCCGGCCGGCGGGAACTTCTGGCTGGTGCTGACGTCCTTCGCGGCGTCGCCGGACGGATCGTGCTGGACTTCGCCGGTCCGGTTGCCGGTCGCATCGTAGGAGTAGGAGTTCCAGTAGGGAGCCGGGCCGCCCACGGTGGTGTGGCCGGTCGTCGCGCCGCTGGTGGGCGTGGAGTTCGTGCAGTGGCCGATGTTCGCCACCGACGGCTGTGGCGCCGTGGTCACACCGTCGGTGTCACTCCACGCGTCGGTGAGGCGCCCGAGGCTGTCGTAGCGGAAGCACTGCTGGTCGGTGAGGGAAGCGGAGTTGTCGCCGATGGTGCGCACCGCGGTCAGCCGGCCGGCAGTGTTGCGGACATAGGTGGTCTGCTGGACCGAGCCGGTAGCGGCCGTCTGCTTGTCGACGTACGAGGACAGCGGGTTGCCGGTGGACAGGTCGTAGTCGTCGGTGGCGACGATCTCGGTGCCCCACGGGTTGACGGTGGTACGCACCGGCCGCCCGAAGGCGTCGTAGTCCGTCGACAGGTCGTAGGTGGTGCCGGAGCTGCCGAAGCCGATGAGAGGGCCGTCGACGTCGTAGCTGTAGTTCAGGGTCTCGGCCGGCAGGTTGCCTCGCGGGCCGGTGTAAGAGGCGGTGACCTGCCCGGTGATCGGACTGTAGACCGCCTTGTTGACATAGGTTCCGGCGAGTTTGCCCTCGGTGGACGGGATGGTGACGCTGGTTTCGGTCGGCCGGTACTCGGCGTCGTAGCTGTTCACCGCAGTGGTGTACGGGTGGGCGGTGTCGCCGTTCAGGTACCGGTTCGAGGTGGCCGCCCTGCCCTTGCCGCCAGCCACCGAGTCGTAGGTCCACGATGCCTGCTCGACCTTGGTGGTCGAAGGGGCGGTCGTGCTGTATTCGGCGGTCTTGCGCCCCAGCAGGTCGTAGTCATAGCTGAGAGTGACCTTGCGGGCGTCGGTGACGGTGTCGATCCGGCCGTCGGCGTCGTAGGTCTGGCTGGTGGTTCCGGTGTCCGGGTCGTCAGCGGTGGTCTGCCGACCGCGCAGGTCGTAGTGGTACGTCCAGGTGTTCTTGGTGGTGGAGTCCACTTGGGACTCGGTCTTGCCGGACGGTGTGTACGTATACGTCGTCACGTCCGCGTCGGACGCTTTGCCGGTCGCGGTAGGCGTCCGGTACTGCCACATTTGCGAGGTGCGGCCCAGTGAGTCTGTGATGGTGGTGGTCGGGGTGCCGCCCTCGGGCGGGGTCATGTCGACCTCGTCCACTCCCGGGTAGGCCGTGGTGGTGCGCCACTGCTCGTGCGCGTACGCGGAGAACACCGAGGCGGTGGGGCGGCCCTGGCCGTCGTAGACGGTGGCGGTCTCGCCGGGCACGGTGGCGGCGTCCGCGGCGAACAGACTCGTTGAGGGGGCTGAGTCGTTGTCGTAGTACGGCTCGGTGGTCAGCGCGGTGCGGCCATGCGAGTCGTACTGGGTGTCGGTCACGACCCTGCCGTGGTAGGCGGAGATCCCTGGCGACTGCTGGATCTGACGAGTCCGTCCGAACCCGTCATAGATCTGGACGGATTTCCCGTAGACCGGACCGTCGCCAGTGAGCGTGGCCGTGGTGACGGTCGAGGGGGCGCTGGAGCCGTTCGCCGCGTAGGTGTAGGTGGTGTTGGGGTCCTGGCCGACGGTACGGCCGGGGGTCCACACCTTGGTGAGGCGGCCGAGTGCGTCGTAGGCCTCGGTGGTGACCCGGCTGTTGGGGTCGGTGGAGGTCAGCTGCAGCCGCCGGGCGGGGTCCTGGGTGACGGTGGAGGTCCAGGTGGCGGTCGAGCCCGGCTCCGGGCTGGTCACAGTGATCGTGTCGGGCAGTTCGCCGCTCTGCGCGGAGGAGTACGTCGTGGTCGTCGTCGCGCCGTTTTTGTGCTTGTCGTCGGTGGCGTTCGGGTCGGTGACCGTGGTGGTGCGGCCGTAGGTGTCGTAATCGGCGGTCTGTGTAGTGGCGTACACCGGATTGCCGGAGTCGTCGTAATGGTCGAGCACCTGCTGGGAGGTCGCCTCGCCCAGCGTGCCCGCCTGCCCGAACGGCTGCTTGTCAAAGAGGGTGCGCTTGCCGGAGACAGTGTTCGACTTGGTCGGCGTGGCGTTGCAGGGATCATCGCCGGACACGGTCAGCGTCTGGTCGGCCAGGCCGGTGGCCTGTGAGTCGGTGGCCGACGCGTACGAGGTGCGCTCGCAGACGTTGGGCTGGCCGTCGGCGTCGGTCTCGACACTGACGGTGCGGTTGGCATGCGCGGCGTCGGTGAGCGTGGTGGTGGTGACGGTCCGCCAGCCCCCGTCCTTGGTGCGGGAGCGGTCGGTCTGCACCGAACGGGTGCCGGCGTACCGGGCGACGAGGTCGGGCAGGCCGGAACCTCGTGCGTGGGTGGCGGTGGTCGACGCACCGCTGATGGTGGTTGCGGAGGTGGCGGTGACGGTGCCGCCGGACTGGTCGTAGGTGTCGGTCTCCAGCTCCATCCCGGACAGCCAGTCGGAATCGGTGACATGGTCGCCCAGGGAATCGGTGACCGTGATCGAGCGACTGCCGCCGTCTGCGTTGCGGTCTCCGTTCATGCCTTGCAGGTAGACCGTCTTCTGCTGGGACTTGGGGCCGTCCTGGCCCGACCCGGTGGTGGCGGTCACCCAGGCGAAGCCGCGGAAGTCGTCCCAGGTCCGGTGCGCGGAGTCGGTCAGCTCGTTGTCGTCGTAGTGCCAGGCGGCTGGGCCGTAGTCGTAGTGCGTACTGACCGCCGGCGAGTGCGCGACCGGGTCGTTCTCGGTGACCGAGTCGACCTGGTAGCGGTTGAACCAGTCCGACTCCGGCGCGGCGCCGTCCACCGAGCCCGGCGGGGACCACTTGACGTTGTAGCAGGCCATGGCGTCGGTGGCCGCGGAGTCCGGCATGGTGTGGGACAACCGCGAGCAGGCGGGCGGTCGGTAGTCGACCTGGATCTGCTCACCGGTCTCGGTGGTGATGCTCTGGATGCGCGGCCGGTTGAAGATGGTGGGTGACGGCACCAGGCTGGTTCCGTCGACGCGGTTGGGCAGTTCCTTCCACTTGAAGCTGACCTTGGGCAGGCTGACGCTGGGGCTGCCGTCCAATCCGGTGCGCTGGATGGAGTCGAGCCACATGGCGGGCTTGTTGCCGTCCTGCGGGTCGGGATAACTCTGGCTCAGCGCGTAGCTGTCGATGTCCTTCCACGCGCCCCCGGAGCGGATTTGCGTGGTGATGGACTTCAGACGTGTGGTCGTCCAGAACGTGGGGCCCACTGTCTTGCAGGTGGTGCTGCCCTTGGCGCAGTTCTCGTCGTAGGGCACGTCAGGCCAGTGAGCGGCGTTGCCGCTGCCGAGCTTCGCACCGGTGCAGGTGAATCCGCCGGAGACGGAGCAGCGTCCCTCGGTGGCGGGAGTGAACATGATCCGGGCAGCGGGGTTGAGCGCACCCTTCGCGGCGGTCTGGTCGGCCAGACGCTGCCCGTACGCGATGGTGGCGAGCGCACCGCCGCGGACGTACGCGGTCAGCGTGCCCTTGCCGCTGTTCTGGCCGCCGCCGCGCTGGTAGTAGTTCGTCTCCGGCTGGTAGGTGTACGTGGTGAGGTTGCCGGTGGCGTCGACGGCGTAGTCGAGGTTGAACCGCCAGCCCATCTGGCACCAGGAGGCGGCCCCGTCTGTGGCGGAGTAGCAGGGGTCGCCGGATTTCGGCGAGTAAACCGGCTCGTACCAGGCGGAGTTGGTCGCCGGGTCGGTGTGGTCGCCGCCCGGCAGGTGGTTCAGGCCGAAGTAGTAGACGTTGCCGGTGCTGGTGCTGACCTTGACGTACTCACCGTTGTGAATGCCGTTGGACGCGCCGGTGAGGAACTCGACCTTCGAGCCGTCGTCGTCCTTCATCCGCCACACGCCGGTCTTGTCGTCACGCACGAGTTGGCTGGAGTGGCCGCCCAGCGACAGGGTCGCCACGTCGCCGCCCCAGCACAGGTCACCGGAGTGCGCGATGCCGTCCTTGGAGCAGGACTTGTAGCTGCGCTCGACATAACCAGGCTGGTACGACCAGCCGTCGCCGATCCAGGACGCCTGCGAGTTGGTGGAGGACGTGAGGCCGTCCACGGAGGAGGAGTCATACGACAGCGCGACCTGCGGGGTGTCACCCGCGAACGACTGCGGCGCCTGGATCGGGTAGCTGTAGGCGAACCCACCGCTGGAGCCTCCGGCGGTCCAGGCGTCGCTGGGGTGCAGGTCGGTGGCTGCGTAGGTACCGCCGCCGCCGGACGCGGTGGTGTCCGCAGCGACCACGAGGGGCCGGGCCGCCGCCGACGCGGATGTTCCGGCGCCGGACGCGGATGCCGTGGCGCCGCTGTCGCTCGTCGTGGCGGCCGGCAGGGTGACGTCGGCGGTCAGACGGTGCGTGGCTGGGTCATAGTGCGAGGGCAGCGGCGTCCGCACCTGGCAGGCGGCCCGCTGTGGAGTCGTCAGTGCGCAGGCGGGCAGCGCCACCAGGTGTGAGCGGGAGGCGGCGTCGCCACCGTAGGCCGCGTCCAGGTTGCTGACGTCCACGCCCACCTGGACATGTCCGTCCGCCCCGGCCGTGCTGCGGGAGACCGCGACGACCGGGCCGTGTGTACCGAGGGCCGTGGTGTCCTTGGCGGCGAGCACCCGCACGTTCACCAGGGTGCCGGCGGCAAGCGCGGCCGAGCGGCCGGTCCGCGGCCGAGCGGCACCGGTGGCGCGTGCCGCCTTGACCCAGACCGGCAGGTTGCCCGCACGGGCGCCGGCGGTCCGAGGCACGGTGACGACGGCCGTCCCGGCGGTTACGGCGCGCGCCGCGCCGGGGCCCGGCCACTGCGGCTGCTCCGGATGTGCCGGTGCGGTCGCACCGCGAGCGTTCCTCCCGCTGACAGACGGCGTCTTCGGCAGTGGTGTCCCGGGCGGTGACCAGAGTTTGTGCGCGTCCGCCGGCTTCGCGTCCCGCAGTGCGTCGGCGGGGGCACTGCCGAGCAGGGTGGTCATGACGGCCAGCACCGTGAGGGTACCGGCCCATCTGCGTTGTCCACTTGCCGTCCGCCGCCACGGCACGCGTGTCCCAGCCCCCACCAGATCCCCCTCATACAGTCGAATCGCACACGCGATCGACGTCATGGTCGGAGCGACAGTAGAGGCGGAATGACCAATTCAGAGAGATCAGCCCACAGACTTGAGATCTTCTTTACGCACAGCCGAGTTCATGCCGGACCGGCATCCGCCGGCCCCCGGATATCCACCCAACAGCCGTTGACAGAGGCGTCGATCCCGCCACTACTGTGCCGACAGGTACGGGTGTTGTCATGCACCCGGGAGGGGATGGGGGGACCATGGGGGATTCAGGCATGCCCGCGGGTACGAGGAGCAGAAAGCGCCGGAGACGGTCTGCGGGACCTCGCTTCGCAGGCCAGCGGTACCAAGGCAACCGCGGCCTGGCAACGCTGATGGTGGCTGGTGTCGTACTCGCCGGACTGTCTGTGCCGGCGGTCGCCGACAGTGGTTCTGATGGCACGTCGGGCGGTTCCGGGGACGGACACGTGACGGCACTCCCGGCGGACGCGACCCCGCAGGACCGCGCGGTCGCGCAGGCGAGGCAGACCGGTCGACCCGTCGTCGTCGACGCGCTGACCACGCCTTACGACCAGACCACCGCCAACCCCGACGGCACCCTCACACAGTCCAGCTCGCCCACCCCCGCCCGGGTACTCAAGGACGGCGCCTGGGTGCCGATCGACGCGACGCTGACTGCCGGCCGCGACGGAACCCTGACAGCCAAGGCGTCACTCAACACGCTGACACTGTCCGGCGGGGGTACGGGTCCGCTGGCCGTCCTGACCAGCCCGGACGGCATGACGCTGACGATCGGCATGCCGTTCGCACTGCCCGCGCCGGTCCTGGACGGCGCGACCGCCACCTACCCCGACGTACTCCCGGACGTCGACCTCGCCGTCACGGCAACCGACGTCGGCGGCATCCGCGAAGTCCTCGTCGTCAAGAACGCGGCGGCCGCGGCCAACCCGACCTTGGCCGAGCTGCACCTGACCACCTCGGCGCACGGGCTGACCATGCAGGGCGACGGCCAGAGCGGCCTGGAAGCAGTGGACGCCTCAGGCGCAGCGCACTTCGCGGCGCCGGCGCCGGTGATGTGGGACTCCACTCACGAGTCCGGCTCTGGATCCAGCCTTGCCGCGAAGGCTGCGCCCAGGAAGAACGCGAAGACGGACACGGACGCCAACGCCCGTACCACGTCCGGCGATACGGCTGCCGACACCCAGAACTCCGAGTCCAGCTCCATCGACGGCCCCGGCACCGGCGCGCAGAGCGCCGTCATCCCGGTCACCGCCCACACGGACGGCATCGACCTCGAGCCGTCCTCGGCTCTCCTGCACGGCGACAAGACCCACTACCCCGTCTACATCGACCCGTCCTACCTGCCGTGGAAGGCCGGCGATCCGACGTGGACCTGGGCGCAGTCGGCGCACCCCACCACGGACAACTTCGGCCAGTACGGCTCCTCGCACGCCGAGCAGCCCGGCCTCGGCCTGTGCGGCACCTACGCCGGTGGCGGCGGCTGCAGTCCCGAGGACAAGGAGCGCACCTTCTACCAGTTCAACACCTCTGGCCTGCACTCCGTCGAGGACACCATCCACTCGGCCACGCTGAGGGTCACCCAGACCTACTCCGCCGACTGGTCATGCACCAAGGGGTACACGGTGCACGCGTACTACTCCAGCAACGCCATCGGCCACGGCACAGACTGGAACCACCAGCCCGGCGGTTCCTCCCTGGGCACCACCAGCGTGGGAGGTACCGGCTCGACCGGCTGCATGAATGACGTCGACTTCTCCTTCGACGCCCTCGGCGGTCTCCGGTCCGTCATGGGCGGCACCAACCCGAGTGTCTTCACCGTCGCCCTGTACGGGGACGAGTCCGACGCCAACGGATTCAAACGACTGTCGAACAAGGCGCTGCTGAGCGTGACGTACGACGCGACACCGAACACACCGACGGGACAGACCAGCACGCCGACGCCCCGCACCGCCTCCGCTGGGACCACCCAGCCGTGCGATCCCAGCGCCAACCCCACCGCTACGGCCTTCCTCAGCAACCCCGGCTCCACCGGACTCGTACTCAAAGCCAAGGTGTCCAGCCCGACCAGCCCAGCCCAGCCCGTGCGCGGCTACTTCGACCTGTGGAACAGTTCGGGCACCGTCGTCACCGGCTACAGCAGCGGCTACGCCTCCTCCGGCACTACCGTCGACTTCACCGTGCCCAACAGCAAGCTGACCGACGGCACCGCCTACGGCTGGGACGTCGCCGCCAACGACGGCATCCTCACCTCGCCCCCCGCGCCCAGCGCGCACTGCCACTTCCGCGCGGACTTCACCTCGCCGACCGTCACCCTGCCGAGCGCGTCGACCACGCTGCCCGAGAGCTCGCTCGCCACCACCTTCCCGCCGTCCGGCAACGGCCAGACCACCGGCGTCGTGGCCGGCGGCAGCGGCTTTGTGCCGTTCACCGCCACCGACCCCGCCCCGCACGGCAACCCGTCAGGGCTGGCCTGCCTGCGCTGGGGTTTCGACTCCGCACTCGCCGACGCCACCTGGCAGTGCGGCAGCCATCTGCCCGGCAACAGCGGACTGCCCACGTCCCCCAAACACTGGGGTACCAACATCCTCTACGTGCAGGCCGAGGACAACGCAGGCAACCTGTCGCCCGTCGCGGAGTACTCCTTCTACGTGCCGTGGAACCCGCACAGCCCAACGCCTGCTTACGGGGACACGACGGGCGACAGCGCCCCGGACATGCTCGTCCCCGGCACCAACGGCAACCTCTACGCCCACACCGTGCCCGGCAACGCCCAAGCCTCCAGTCCTGCCGTGGAACTCGCCTCGAAGCAGGCTGACTCCCCCGCCGGCGACACCTGGTCCGGCTACCAGATCACACACCGCGGCAGTATGCGCACAGACAAGAACAACGTCGACGACCTCATCGCCCACCGCAACGGCGCGGCCACGATGAACCTCTACTTCAACCCAGGCAACACCGGCACCGACGGACGCTTCGACAAGTCACAGACCATCACCAAGCCACCGTGCGACACCTGCACCGGGTACGCCACCAGCTGGTCGACCACCACGTCTATCGCGGCGACCGGCGACGTCACCTCCGCCAGCCTCGCCGCTGACGGCCACTTCGGCCACTACACAGGCCTGTTCACCGTCGAGAACAACACCACCGGCGACGCCGCCCTGTGGTTCTACCCGACCGTCAGCTACGGCACCCTCGGCGCCCCCGTGCAGATCGCCGCGACCGGTTGGAAGGGCCGGGACCTCATCTCCCCCGGAGACTGGACCGGTAGCGGCAAACCCGGCCTGTGGGCCCGCAACCGAGCCACAGGTGAGATCGACGCCTACACGCTCACCCTCGGGACCACCGACACCGACGCTGACGGCTTCCCGCTCGAGACGCCCGTCCCGATCGTGACCGGCCTCAGCGCTCCGACGAAGATCGGCACCCTGGGTACGTCCGACGCCGTTGTCATCGGCTCCGACGGCGACCTCACGGGCGACGGCATCGCCGACCTGTGGTCCGTCTCCGGCACCGGCACGCTCGACATCCGTCCGGGCAAGACGGCGGACGGTACATCACACACCACAGTCACCGGCACGACCTCCTCCTACACCATCGCCACGACCTCCGGCACCGCGGACCAGTGGCTGCTCAAGGGCAACGCCGACGACAGCGGCAACGGCAACCCCGGCGCGGCGCACGGCAGCGTGACCTGGGGCCCCGGCCACACCGACGCACCCGGATCAGCGGCCGTCTTCGACGGCAGCACCAGCTACATCACGACCGCGCACCCCGCCCTGGACACCACCCGCAGCTACACCGTCTCCGCCTGGGTGAAGCTGGACAGCACGGCAGCCACCGTGACCGCCGTCAGCCAGTCCACCCTCAACCACCAGGCGTTCTACCTCGGCTACCAGAAGCCCACCAACAGCTGGTACTTCAGCACGGTGACCACCGACAATGCCGACGGAGCGTCCTTCCCCGCCGCCATCGGCAGCACCCGCGACTCCAACGGCACCGAACAGCCGCCCGCCACCAACACCTGGGTCCTTCTCACCGGCGTCTACGACTCCGCCACCGGCGTCCAGACCCTCTACGTCAACGGCGTCGCCACTGGCACCGCCGCCCAGAACACCACCCCCGTCTACGTCCCGACCGGCCACCTCAATATCGGCGCCAACATCACAGCCACCGGCACCTCCCCTTACAACCAGTGGCCCGGCTCCGTCGCCGACGTCCGCACCTACCAGGCGGCCCTGACCGCCGACCAGGTCCACCAGCTGTATACCTCCTCCTGACACCGCTGCTCCCGAAACCCCGCGCCCGGGTGCGGTCCCGCCGGAACCGCACCCGGGGTCTACGCAGCGCGTTGCGCCGATGCTGACGGTGGCGGTGTCGAAGAGCGTCCCGACGTAGAACCGGGTTCGCAGGGGCGCGTTGCGCAGGACCAGGAGGGCACGGATGCCGTACGCGATGAACCTGTCGATCACGAGGGGAAGAGGTGGGTCAGCAAGCCCCGAACGTGGATGGCGACGGCCATCTGCTGCAGGGCATCGCAGGACAGGGCGCATCCCGCACGCCGAGGGCAATGACGACCGTGCGGTCCCGCCACACCCGTTTTCAGGTCGCTGACACCGCCGAGGCCAGCTCCGCACTTGTTGTCCGACATCTACAGCGCCTGCCCGTCAGCAGATCCCGCTCGGCCGAGCACCGCGCACCCCACCCACCACACTTGGGGTGCACCGATGCGCTCCCCGCGCGCCGCGATCGACAGCGGCCTCTGACCAAGCCTCAGCCGTCCAGGAAAACGCCAGCTCAGGGCATACCTGCGCCTGATTTTCCGAGAACCACCCATAACCGGAAACGCTGACCAACGCATTGCGTCTGCGCAGGTCAACCGCCGCAGTCCAGCCCGGACGACACGGCATGAATAACAGAAAACCCCAGGTCAGAAACCTGACCTGGGGTTCAAGAAGAGCCGCCTTCGGGATTCGAACCCGAGACCTACGCATTACGAGGTCGTGAGAGATCGTGACGAGCTATGCCACGCGATCGCAGCAGATCCTGTTTTCGCAGATCAGAGCACTGACCACGGTCCCGCTGCTGGTAAGCCGTGTCGCACCGTCCACAGGCGTCCGCGCTCCCCTTGCGCTCCCCGCCCCTTCGGCAGGGCGATAAACCGGCCTACAAGCTCGGTGGCGACACCATGGTCGCACGGCTTGTCGAGATCCCACACGAGACCGATCACCATCATCCGGGGCCTCCCCGCCCACATGCCTCACGCCGACGAGCACAGCGGCACACGCAGCAACAACAGCAGCTCGACGAAAGGCACCCTCCATCCGCCTCGCGCGTGACAGCCGCCGTCTCGTCGACGCCAGCCGGCTCCGGTACGTCAATGCGGAGCAGCTTGAGCAAGTCAGCGGTGACAACCCGGTAGGCGTTGCCGAGCCGTAGGACCGTACACGGGTACCGGCCACGCTTCGCGAGGTCATACCCCGTCGTCCGGCTGAGGGACAGTGCACGGTTCGCCGTCTCCAGGTCCACGGCCGCGGGCAGCGCGAGCAGTTCCTCGCGCGTCAGCCCACGGGACGCATCGTCGCGCTTGGTGATCACAGAGGATCTGTACCCCGCGAGGCAATCCGCCACCTGTTTCCGGCCAAGCCGCGCCGCCGCAGAATCACCCCACCAAATAACAAGAGTTTTGTTAATGTGACTCCATGGCCACCACCCCAGACCCCGCTCCCGGCGAAGGCCCCGTCCGCCCGGTCTCCGTCTCCCTCCACGAAGGCACCATCGCGGCCCTCAAGGCACGTACCGGTAAGCGGGGCATGTCCGCCTACGTCGAAGCCCTCATCCAGCGACAGCTGGAGCGCGACCGGCTGCACGAACTCATCGAGGACGCCGAAGCCGAACATGGACCCGTCAACCAGGCCGCGGTCGAGGCCAAGCGGGCCATCCTGCGCGGTGACGCAGCCGGCTCGGCGGACGCCGCGTGAGCGGCACTCTCGTCCTGGACTGCGAAGGCCTATCCAAACTCGTACGACGCACACCCGAGCTGACCGAATGGCTCGCCGCCGCCGAGGCCGAGGACATCCGCGTCGTCACCAGCTCCGTCACCCTCGTCGAAGCCCGCGACCCCAAGACCAACCAGGCCCGCTTCGACTACGCCGTCTCCCGCGTCAACATCATCCCGCCCACCGAAGCCATCGCCCGCCACGCCGGCAAACTCCTCGCCGCAGCCGGCCTACACGGCCACAAATACGCCCTCGACGCCATCGTCGCCGCCACCGCACTCACCTCACCCGCCCCCGTGACCGTCCTGACCTCGGACCCCGAGGACCTCCACATGCTGTGCGGCCTTGGTATTCGCGTGGCCAAAGTTTGAACCGCATCGCACCTCGTGTCCGAGAAATCTGCGCCGGCAACAGCACATTTCGCCAGTATCAGGGGCACTGCTCGCAGCCCGAGGTCAGCCGGGAACCTCGGTGCCGCCCCGGGTGAAGCGAGTGCACTTTGTGAGGTCGATCGTGAACTGTCGATCGAGACAGCCGTCCTGCGGTCGCGGACGGCCCATAATGTCGGTGATCGCGAAGACACTGCCGAACATGGCGAGTTGCTCGATGCGCGCGGTAATACTCCGTCACGGCCGAGCCACCGGACGCCGCTACGGAGCGGGAATCCGAAGGCTCATCCCACCAGACCCTCATCTCCGCGATCACCATGGCGAACCGTGGCCGGCGGATGCCGGAGGCCATGCCTAATGGGGTGGCGTCTCGCGTGAGTCCACGTACAGATCCGCCAGTTCCCCTACCAGGTGCAGCGCCAGTCAACGGTTCACCCGACGTTCAGCCGCCGGTATATGACGCGTCGGAGTCGGAGTCCGCGTGTGCCGGCCAATTGTCCCGCCGCTCCCGCGCCACATCCGCGCGCCTGCCGATCCGATCTCCATGGGAGCCGACCCGTTGTCCGCTCAGGGGGAAGGCGGGCGCGGCGGGTGGGGCAGAGGTAATCGGTTCCGGGAGTTCCGGGCGTTCGGGGAGCGCGGGGCGTGGGATGCTCCGGTGGACGGATTCGCCGCCGGTCTCCTGGCTCTGGTGCTCGAAGAAGCGGAGCATCTCCACCGGGAACGGCATGACCAGGGTGCTGTTCTTCTCCGCGGAGACGTCCACCACGGTCTGCAGCAGGCGCAGTTGGAGCGCGCCCGGAGTGTCGGCCATGGTCGCCGCGGCGTCACTCAGCCGCTGGGACGCCTGGAACTCACCGTCGGCGGCGATGACCCGGGCACGGCGCTCGCGCTCGGCCTCGGCCTGCTTGGACATGGAGCGCATCATCGACTGCGGAAGGGCGATGTCCTTGATCTCCACCCGCTCGATGCGCAGTCCCCACGGTTCCTCGGTGGGGGCGTCCATCACCTTCTTGAGCTCCGTGTTGATGTGGTCGCGGTCGGAGAGGAGCGTGTCCAGATCCGCCCTGCCGATGACGGCACGAAGCGAGGTCTGGGCGATCTGGGAGACGGCGCTGGGGTAGTCCCGCACGTTCACCAGCGCCTTGACCGGGTCGATGACCCTGAAGTAGACGACCGCGTCGACGGTGAGCGTCACGTTGTCGGCGGTGATGGACCCCTGCGGAGGGATGCCGAGCACCTCGGTCTGTACCGACACCTTCCGCATCCGGTCCCCGATCGGCCGGATGACGCGCAGGCCGGGCCCGCGGATGTCCGGCAGCAGCCGCCCGAAGCGGAACACCACGCCCTTCTCGTACTGCTGGACGTTGCGCAGGCTCAGGGCGAGCAGGACCAGCCCGGCCACGGCGAACACCACCAGCACGGTGATCAGAACACCCATGGTTCTCACATTCCTCACGTCGATGACGGTCCCGGGACCCGGACGGTCCGGGAGGTGTCCGGCACGGCAGGACCCCGACCTGTCGTCCGTGCTGCGGCCGGGGTCCCGGGCTGCTGTCGCAGGCTCTGCTGTATCGGCCCGGTTCAGCCGGGCGAACTGTGCGCTACGTCGCTCCGGTCGGCCCGGGTGATGCCGGTGGCGGCCAGGATCCGCTCGGCCGAGACGGCGTTGTCGTCCTGTACGGCCATGGCCATCGCGGCACGCGCGGGGCCGGTACCTGCTCCCGGCGGGATCACGAGGAACAGGAAGTGGTCCTGGTCGCCACGGGTGACGATCATGGTGTTGTCGCCCACGGTGGACCAGTCGATGCGGACCATGTGCCCGTCGACGAACAGATGGCCCGGGGAGCCGTCCCAGTCGCTCGCGTCGAGGCCCACGCGGGCGATGGGGCCCAGGCGAGCCGTCAGCGCGGCGAGGAGACCCGTCAGCTGGCTCTTGAGGTCGCGTGTCCGCGGCCACCACGCGCCGTCGAACGTCCCCGTGCGCCGGGCTGTCGTCTCCATCCGCAGGACCGCGGTGCCGGGAAGCACCGGCTCACTGCGGGTGTCCGCCAGAAGCCTCACGGAATGCATGGCGGCGAGCATGGCGACTCACTTCTCTCCCGTCCGGGTCCGGCGCCGTGGCCGGAGCCGTCCGCGTCCCCCGTCGCGGTGGTCGCGGCGATCACCGGCGCCACTCGTTCCGCCACGGCCGCGATGCCTCTGCGGGGCCGATGGTGCCAACCCCCGGACAGCGGACCGGGAGCGGCCGTAGTGGAAAGCAGCGATGCGCTCGTCGTGCTGGTTGTTGAGCAGGTGGATCAGGAGCACGCCCACAACGACCATCGCCAGGAGCACCATCACGGCCACGAAGGTCTCCATGACCCTCACATGCCCTTCGCCGGATGCGGTGTCGGCAGGGCGGCTGCCGGAATGGCAACTACCGGAGCAGTAACTGCCGGGATCCGTGGACGGGAGGTCGGACCGCGGGCCTCACGGCCTCCTTCAGCGTCCCAGACGACCTCCACGGCCCGATCGGTCGCCGTCACGGTGCGCAGACGCGCCGCCTCGTCCATCACCCGGCCCGTGGCCGACGTGCGCAGCGGGTCGCTCACGGCGGCCATCAGCCGCACGGCCGAGACGGGAGTCGTCCGCGGGTCGAGCAGGGCAGTCGATGAAGGAGGTTCCGCCCCCGGATAACAGGAGGGGGGCCACCAGGCGCCGGCCAGGAGAGCCGGAGTCGAACCGGTGAGAGCCGGCGGCATGCAGAGGGACGGAGGGGAGGGCCGACCTTGGAGTGTCGGCGCGTACGAAACGGTCGCAGTCATGATGCGAACCCTGCTCCGGGCCGGTCGGACCGGCCCGGTGTAATCAATCGCCGAAAACGACACAAGCATGAAGGCCGGTGCGCGAAATACCCTCGGTAACATCAGCCTACTCCTCTGGCCGGCCGTACGGGCCCGTCCGCAGGTCGACCTGTCCCAGATGGCCAGTTGATGAACAGATCCGGCGGACCGTTCCACGGACGCGATCCGTGCAAGTGTGGGAAGTGGACGGGCCGACGCCGAGCACCCGGAAACCGATCGGCTGCCGAGGCCGGCCGTCTGTGACAGTGAGGAGCGCGCCATGGGCGCGAACACGGCCGAGACTGCGCTACCCGACACCCTTGAGAAGCTCACAGACCATCTGACGGCCTCCTACGCCGGCCTGCTGACGCCCGCGGTCGTGCGGGAGGTGGTGCAGGACTGCTACCAGCCGCTCAGCAACGCTCGTATCGCCGGCTACGTGCCGATCCTCGTCGAGCACAACAGCCGCGCCAGGCTACGACAACTCGTCCGACGCCCCGATCCCACGGCTCCCCTTCGCGAGGAGTCCGACGGCATACGAGGCCACTTGGTCACCGCGGCTCTGCGACGGCTTCACATCGCCCTGACCCGCTCGGCACCGGCACCGCGCCCGTGATCAGCACGACAACGGTTCTCACGACAACGCCGGCCGCTACCCCGTCGGGGGCACCGCTGAAGCAGCTCCCAGAGCGGCCGTGAACCTCCCGCCCACTCCCCCAGCGTTCCACGGTCGAGCAGATGCAGCCGACCCCGAGGCCCCATCCTGCCGGTGCTTGCGGGGTCACCCAGCGCCTGCCGAGCGGATCGGTCGCCGGCACATCCGCGCCGTTGTCCCCGGCCCCGCCCACCTGTACGGCATCCGCACAGCCGTCACGGCGCATCAGGTCCCGTACCGCGAACTCGAAGGCCTCGTGGTGGAGCCCGTCGAGCTGGGGGAGCCCGTAGCGCAGCCTCCGCACGTGCACCCGCTCCCAGCGGGCGCTCACCGCCCACTGCGTGAGCCAGAGACCGCCGGCCCCGGCCACAACGGCGGCGAGCACGGCGAGCAGCCACCAGTTGCCCAGCAGCCAGGCCCCCGGTGCCGCAGAACCCGACACCCGCGGCAGCCGCCATGCCCAGCACCAACGGCTGGGGCCCTCTCGGCTTCGTCGGGGCCGGGACACACATCGGGGACTTACGAGTCCGGACAGGGACCGCTCCCGAAGCACAGCGACCGGCTCCCCGGACTTGAGTACCGTCGTTCCCCACATACGGATCGGTCCAAGGCACCGTGTCCTCCTCGGTGCTCCTGCGTGGCCGCTCCGACCGGACAACAGGCTTCGGCGCAGCCATTCTTGACACTAGGTCAGGTATTCCGACCCGATGAGAGCGAGCACCCGTTTCGGTCGCTCCGAACACGCGCCGGCTCCGGCGGAACGACGTCGACCAGAACTCATGAACAGCACTTCCGCCACTCGTCCCGTAGACCAAGAACGCGCATCCGAACCGTGGTGGGCCACCTCAACCACGCCCCGCCCGTCGCGTGCCCCCCAGGGCGCACGCGTTCCCATCGCCTGGGCACGTAGACCGCTTCGAGCACGCCGATCCTGTGCCCCTGCGGGTCGACGACGTCATGAGTGCGCCACGCGCGGATGTCGGCTGCGTGGATCATCCGCGGTCCCTCCTGAGCGGGACACGGGTCGACGCGGGCCGCGTCCCTTGGAAGGTCGGCGCCCTGCCGGAACCGGCACTGCGGCTGTACCAACGACTCCGGCGCAACCACGCCGGAGTCGCCCTTCCGGGCGGCTGCACGTGAGAGTGAGCCAACCCACGATCCATGGTACTGCGGCTGGTGCGCCTCGCACCCCTGATGGATACGCCGGTGCGATGGATCCATGCCGTGCTCACCCGCGCTGCAACCGTTGCGTGATCTGCCGGTCCGGTCGTGCCGGCCCTCGTGGCGGACGCGCCGCCGCTCCGCGAGGCCGGAAGAGGAAACCCGCCTCCCCTACGACAGGGCCATCACAACGGCGAGAGGACGAAGGGGATCGAAGCCGGAACGATCAGCGCGTACATGCGTACCGCGCTCGGGCCGTACCGCGCGCACCAGCCCTTGCCGCGCTCCCTGAACAGCCGGCAAGTGGCCGTCCGCTCCGGGTGCGAGACCGTTACATGGGGCGCTACCAGCAGTCACTTGGCAGGGCTAGGCTGTCCGAACAGGCCCCGGCCCCCGGCAGTGATGCTCTGTTCCGCTCCGGGGGCCAGTCGTGTTCGTCCTGCTCCTTATCCTCATCGTGGTCCTGTTCGGCTTCGGCTTCCTCCACCCCATCTGGTGGGCGGCCGCGGCGTCGGTCGTGCTGGTGTTCGGTGCCGCCCAATACGGCCGCCGTGGTGAAGGCGGGGGCTGGGACCGTGGCGGCAGTTCCGGTCCCGGGGAGTACTGGGACCACCGGGACCGCCGTCGGCATCGGGCACGGTGGAGACGCAAGGTCCGTCGGGACAGCGAGTACCGCAGGTGACCGACACCACGGCCCCCCCTACCGGTCCGGCGCGGCCGGCGAACGGCAACGGGCGTGCCGCCGACCCCATGGACAGGATGACTGCGTTGTGAGGTACGCACCATGCACCAGGTGACCACGCCCTGTGAGGAGCAGCCGCTGTCGACGGCTGCGGCTGCGGACCTGCTGGCCGAGGTCGTCGAACTGCGCGCCGGCAACGAACAGTTGGGGCGGGCGCTGGTGAGTCGTGCGGTGATCGACCAGGCGCGCGGCATGGTGATGGCCCTGGCGCCCTGTTCCAGTGAGAGGGCCTGGGATCTGCTGGTGGACGTGTCGCAGCGCTGCAACGTCAAGCTCCGCGACGTGGCCGCGGCGCTGGTCGCCACGACGAAGGACGAGGCGCTCCCGGAACGGGTACGACAGGAGCTGCGCCAGGCACTGCGGCGCCTCCGTTCGGCGGGCCGGAGATGACGGCGTGCGCGCCCGGCGGTCGTCCTGTCGGCTCATCGCCCGTTCGGCCCGGTCATGTGCTGTCGGGGAGTGGGAGGGGCACGCTGGTGTGGGCGGTGCCCGAGGCGCCGGAGGGTGTGGTGGCGGGTGTCGTGGAAGTGGCGCTGAGGGCGAGGAGGGCGACGTCGGCGGCGGGTCCTGCGGGGAATGCGTTCAGCAGCGCGGTGAGATCGCTGATGATCGCGGCGGCGCCGAGGGCGGAAGATCCTCTATGTGAGGTTTTTCGAGGAGATGACACAGAACCGCATCGCCCTGCAGCGCGGTCTCTCGCAGATGCACGTCTCCCGTCTGATCACCCGCACCTGTGCGCGCCTGCGCGACCAGGTGATGGCCGAGCCCCGCGGCTAGGCTCCAGGGATGCGCGGGGCCGTTGCCCGTGGTCGGCGGTGCTCCGCGAAGCCCCGAAACGCGAGAGGCGCGCCGCTATGAGTGAGCAGGACAGCCAATGAGTGAGCAGGACAGCCAGGCCATGCACCACCCCGCAGTGGTTGCGCACCGCAACAGCCGTGCCGGGGACGCCCAACTGCGGATCGCCGACGCCATCACCAAGTTCGCCGGTTCGATGCCGTTCGTCTACATCCATGCGATCGCGTTCGTGCTCTGGATGCTGTTCGTCGAGGCCAGCCCCTGGCCCACGTTGACGCTCGTGGTGTCGCTGGAAGCGATCTTCCTCTCCACGTTCGTCATGATCGGCCAGAACCGGCAGGCGGCCTTCCAGCAGATCAAGGCCGACCACGATTTCCTGGAGCAGGAGTTGGAGCTCAAGACCAACACCGAGCTGACGCGAGCGATCCACCTCATGACCACGGAACTGCACCGCCGTCTGATCGAGGACGGCGCAGAGCGGTAGCGGGCTCCGGCAGGGCGTGGGTCAGGACCCCAGGCCGGCAAGGGGTTCGGAGTCGGCGATGAAGGCGCGGGCCACGTCGGACAAGCGCCGGTTGTGGGAGCGGGCGTAGCCGCGCAGCGCGCTGAACGCCTGCTCCATGTCGATGCCCTGGCGTTCGGCGAGCTTCCCCTTGGCCTGTTCGATCAGTACCCGGCTGTTCAGCGCCGTCTGTAGTTGTTCGTTGAGCACAGTGCTGCGCTGGGCGGTGCGTTGTTGCAGGAGGCTGATGGTGGCGACGTCGGCCAGGGCCTGGGCGATGAGTGTGGCCGGTGGGTCGAAGGGGCCGGGGGCTGCGCGGAAGAGGTTCAGGGCGCCGACGGTCTCGTCCCGCAGGCGCATGGGCAGGGCCTGGACGGCCCCGAACCCGCTGCGGTGGGCCGCCGTGACGAAACGCGGCCAGCGGTCGACCTCCCGGGTCAGGTCGGGGATGATCACCGGTGCGCCGGTGCGGAAGCACTCGAGGCAGGGGCCTTGGTCGTTCTGGAGCTGGAACAGCTCCAGAACACGCACCTGTTCGTCGGAGGCCGCCATGACGCGGAGTTTGCCGTCCCGGTCGGCGAGCAGCACCCCGGCGGCGCTCGCGTCGAGCATGCCGACGCAGCGGTCGGTCAGCAGGCGCAGGAAGTCGATGAGGTCGAAGTCGGCGACCAGGTTGTCGGCCAGCTCGACGAAGGTCTTGGCCAGAAGCTGTTCATTCATCGTGGGCACCCTCAATTGAGCCTTTTCCCGGCCCGACGGGGCGGGAAGTACAGCACGTTCCTCGGCCGGCACCGCCGCGTCAGGTTTTCTCCTCGTCCTGACCCGGCTCCGCGTCCGGTGGGAAACGAAGCTGCCGGGCCACCACGTCCGCGGCCACGTCGGCGAGCCGGCGTCCGTGTGCATAGGCGTAGGCGCGGAGCCTTACGAAGGCTTCCTCGATGCCGACTCCGAGCTGGGCCGTGAGCATCCCGCTGGCCTGGTCGATCTCCGCCCGGTATGCGCCCAGGTCCTCGACGGGACCATCGCGCGGGCCGCCCGTCTCGTCGATTCGCGCGTCGAGCAGTACCCATGTCGCGAGATCGGCGAACGCCAACGCGTCCGCCAGTTCCTCCGCGTCCAACCGGACCGGAACATCGGCATACAGGTCCAGCACTCCCGGGCTGATCGCCCCCATCTGCAGCGGGAGCGCGAACACCGCGCGTGCCCCGGCTTCCAGGGCCGCCTCGGCGAACACCATCCAACGGTCCTGCAGGGCACGGGTGAGCAGATCGGGCGTCAGGACGGCCGAGCCGTGCAGGAAGGCGTCCACACAGGGCCCCTCGCCCAGCGTGAGCTGGAGCTCTTCCAGTTGCTCGCTGATGCCGTCGGTGCTGCACAGCGGGTGGCTCGGCGCGGCCTGGGACATCGCCGACAGCCCGGCCCCGCCGACCGGCAGCGCGGCCACGGCCGCGGTGCACACGTCCACCACGCCGACCCGGGCACCGCGCCGGGCCGCCTGCTCGGCCACCAGCATCCGAATGCGGGCCGACCGCCTCTCAGGGACCACCCGGGCCGCCTTCTCCAGGCATCGTGACAAGACCCTTCGGCCTCGCCGTGGTGCGTTCCCCGACGGGAAGCACCAGCGCGCGGAACCTGGTGGGACCGGCCGGCCTGCGAAGCTCTCCGACATCCAGCCACCCCCAGGAGCGGAACGCAGCGGAGGTTGCACGATCGGCCCGGTCCACCAGCGCGGCGCCGAGTGACGCCTGATGGTCGATCAGCAGCCGCTCCTGCAGCCTGCGGGCGAGGCCACGGTCCTGTAGGTGCGGCCGGATCAGGATGTCACCGAACGCGAAGACCCGGTCGAACAGGGTGAGTTGATCGATGCTGCGCGGCAGTACTCCGTCGAGACCGAACCACCACGAGCCGTCGCCGCGTGCCGGAAACCCGAAGGCGCATCCCATCAGTCCGTCCGTCTCGCCGATCACCATGGCGAATCCCGGCCGGCGCATGTCCGTGGTGAGACGGTTCAGGAAGTTCTGGCGGCCGGGACGGCGGTACGCCTCACCCGGCGCCGTCGCACGGGACTCCGCATACAGTCCCGCCAGGTCCTCAAGCATGTCCTCCACCAGCCAACGGTTCAGCCGGCGCAACCGCACCGGAGCCATGGAGCAGGGCTCGCCGTCTCCCGGCTTCCGTGACTGTCCCCGCCCGACTCCGGCCGTCATCGCACATCGCCCGAGAGAACAGGCGCAAGCGGGACAGACCGGTGTGGCGGGGCTGGAGCGGGCATGGCCGCGGTGTCCCCGGGAGGAGGCGGCAGGGGGCCGAACGGAGTGCCGAGGAGCAGGAACCCGCAGCCGGCGAGGCCGATGACAAGGGCGAGCATCGGCGGCGGGTGGTGCAGTCGCAGGGTCCCGCCCGCCAGGGTGGTCTGCTGCGCGGCGTACAGGAAGGCGTTGAGTCCGCTGCAGTCACAGAAGGTGACGGGGGTGAGGTCGACGTCGATGGTGTGCATGTCGTCGTACAGACACAGCTCCAGTGCGGCGCGCACCAGTGGCGCCGATTCCAGGTCGATCTCACCGGCCAGGGTGATCAGTGCCCGTTTCCTCCGGTCATGGCGATACACGGTGAGCTGCGGGAGGGACATGACGCCTCGGTTCTGGGGACCATCCGGCAGCGGGCGCGGTGACGCCGGATACCCGGCCTGTATGGCGCGCTCCCGGTGGGGGCGTACGTTCGGCGGAGTCGGAGCGAAGGCCGGTCCGACCGCCTGTGCGCCAGGACGGAGGACCACCCGGTTCCCTCCAGGGATGCCGCCGGGTGACGGACTACGAGTCCGCTCCGCGCGCCATCTGTGTCGAGCAACGACAAGCCGCCGGGGTCTGGGACGTCCGTACGCAGCATAGTCCTCGGCGCGGTCCGATGGGTGGCCGGTAACCCGCCTGTTCCCAGGGCCTGGACCGTGGCCGCGATGTGATGCCGTACGCGGGCATGGACGAGGCGCAGCGCGGTACTCGGCAAGCCGCACGGCAGGCGGCGGCCGACGGCTGCCCGGGCACGGCAGTCCGTGCACCACCCGAGGAGGTGGCTTCGCATGACGGAGCCGAACGGTTCGACCCTTCCCAGGCCCGGCTCCGATGAGCCCCGCACCGGCCTGGGCACGACACTGCACGCCGCACATCCCGGGACCCAGGAACCGCCGGAGACCCGCGGCCGGACCACCATCGCCGACGGGGTGGTGGAGAAGATCGCCGGCATCGCCGCACGGGAGGTCCCCGGAATCCACGCGCTGGGCGGCGGATTCACCCGCACCATGGGAGCCATGCGCGACCGGGTCCCGGGCGGGCATCCGAGCGCGGGGCGCGGCGTAAAGGTCGAGGTCGGTGAGAAGCAGACCGCAATCGACCTCCAGGTCGTCGTCGAATACGGGGTGAGCATCACCGACCTCGCCGCAGAGGTCCGTGAGAACGTGATCGCGGCGGTGGAGCGGATGACGGGCCTGGAAGTCGTCGAGGTGAACATCGCGGTCAACGACGTCCACCTGCCGGACGAGGACACGCAGGAGACCGGCGAGGCCCGGGTGCATTAGGGCCTCGCCCGGGCAGACGCGGGCATGGCTGCCCGAGGCAGTCTCCGGCTGCTGCCGGACGGCCGTTCTCAGCAACCCGACTCCATCAGACCCGGGGCACATCAAGGTGCGACCGTCACTCGTGCGAAAGCCGGGACGGCCTACGGAGTCGAGCCGTCCACCAGCGGTACCGGGGCCGCCGACCGCGTGACCGGGGGATCCCGGCGGCTCTGCCGGGGCTGAGCCCGATCCTGACCCGGCGCACGCCGCACCGCCCGCCACGGCCGGGACAACACAGGCGACAAGGTGCGGCGAAGACGCCGTCCGACCGTCGTGCGCCCCCGCGACACCGCCGCGCCGGTGGTCGCGCTGGTACTGACCACGGCGGCCCCGATGAGCGTTCCGGTCACCCCCAGCAGGGACGCCAGCACCGCACCCACCACAGTCGCGAGTGCGCTCGCCACCACCTGCACCGCAGTCAGGTCGAGTACCTTGCGCTTGGGCGCCCGTTCTTCTTCTCTGCGATTCCCCATCGGTGTCCCTTGATAGTTGCGGAGCCCGACAACCGTCGGCGCCGTGACCATCTGCCAGACGGCGGGCGTCAAGGACCAGGCCGGGCGACACCTCGCGGCCACCGCGTGAGGGCCGGACCTGTGCCGCTCACGGTGGGACTGACGCGCCCTTGGTAGAGATCCGGGAGCGTTTCGCGGCCGCGTGCGAACAACTGCGGACCGCGCTGAACAGCCCCGTACTGCTCGAACGGCCAAGGGCGAACTCGCCCCCGCAACCGCCGTCTGTCCGAACGCGCCCGCGCCTTCATCGACAGCTTGGAGCCCCTCCCCCTACTGGTGGCCTGACGCTGTTGCGGGGACGGCGGAAGAGGGCTAGGTCCGGTTGACCCGTCCGGCCACCGCGTGACCGATCAGCAGGTAGACGACAGCGGGCAGACCGTAGTTGACCGCGGTGCGCCAGTTGTCCGAGTGGATGGTGAACAGATTGTGCGACCAGCCCGAGAGCCAGTTCGCCGCGTCGTGGACCCAGGAGACCGCGGTGTTGGCGGTGTTGGCGTCGAACAGGTAGAGGGCGATCCACAGGATCAGAATCAGTGCCGCGATGTCCGCGATGATGGAGATGATCGTCCCCGCGGGGCTTCCGCCGTAGCGTCTGGACATGTCCGACGACTAGCCCTGCCAGCGGAGTTGAAACCTCGCCGCCCCCGCTTGGGACACCGCTCCACAGGCGGCGCCGGCGGGCTGGGGCGAAGGAGGAGACGCCGAGGCCCCGTACGGGTCGAAGCGGACGGCTGCCACCGCAGATCCCGGCTGCGGCGGACACGGCAGTCGTGCCGTCCGTAGGTGGTCAGCGGCGCGCCAGTTGCCGTTCGCCGGCCGCACCGGGCTGGTACGGCAGTCCATAGTGCTTGAAGATGGCTTCCTCCTGCTCGGCGGGAAGCACGCCGTCTGTACCGATCGAAGGGGCCTGCTTCACCAGGGTTCTGACATAGCCGACCTTGACGTAGCCGGGCCCGGCGATCGCGTCCTCGAGGGGAACGAAGACCAGGCGGTGCCGGGTCGGAAGTCCGGTCCGTACCGAGGCCATGGCCGGCTCGTCGGTGGTGGTGTCCACATAGACCGCCTCCAGGACACCGACCTTGTGGCCTTCGCTGTCGACGACATCGCGGTTGCGCCATTCCCGGACATCGGCTGCGTGGATCATGGCCTCTCCCTACCTGGACGGTTCATCGGACGGGGGTGAGTCGCACCCTCGGTCTTCCGCGTAAAGCCGACGCAGCACATGCCGCAGCGCCCGCTGCATCGGCCGCGTCATCGGCTTGCCCTCCCAGACGTCGACCATGGCTGCGGCCACCTCCGGAAGTGTGGTGTGGCACTGCCGTGAGATGTCGACCAGGAGGCCCCTGGCCGTCCCGCGGCTGCAGGGGGTCAGGACCATCATCATGCCGGAGGCCTGGTCGACGACCGCACGGCCGGCCAGCGCCCGCCGCAGCTGATCGTT
Source organism: Streptomyces sp. NPDC001604 (assembly GCF_042893475.1). NCBI lineage: Bacteria > Bacillati > Actinomycetota > Actinomycetes > Kitasatosporales > Streptomycetaceae > Streptomyces > Streptomyces sp. NPDC001604. The sequence continues at coordinate 141,879 of NZ_JBIAUY010000002.1, forward strand.
CTCGGCGCGCAGTGCGACGAGATCCTCTCCCGCCGATGCGTTCCCCCACGTGGCCTCGGCCCGCAGCTTCCACCAGTCCTCTTGGAGCAGAGTTGTGCGTTGCATGGCATGTTCCTCTTGACGAGTTCGACGTGTCCGGCCCTGCTGAAGCCGGGCCGGAAAGCACGGCTGCCGGTCCACTCCACGGTCACCTGGGGTGTTCGTGGTCCCGACGGTCCTCGCGCCGCCAGCGCGCCCGGTTCTGGCGGCTGTAGCGGCGGTCCCAGCGGTCCTGACGATCCCGGCGCTCCTGATAGTCCCGGTAGTCCTGGGGGCCCCGGTGGTCCCCGAGATCGGAACCGCCGCCACTGCTGCGGCCTCCGCCGCGATCACGGCCGTGCCGGGTTGCGCCGTAGACCAGCACCGCCGCGGCCACCCACCAGATGGGGTGAAGGAAGCCGAAGCCGAACAGGACCGCGACGAGGATGAGGAGCAGGACGAACACGGTGGGCCTCCCCGGGAGCGGGACACAGCATCGATACCGGGGACTCGGGCCTCACCCCACAGCCTAGTCCTGCCCAAAGGCTGCGGATACCGTGCGACGTCGACGCGTTCCGCAGGCATGGATGGCTGCTTGACACCTGTCGGGGAACGGCTGCGAGGACTAGCGTGCGCCTTGCCGCCCCTGCCCCCGGCAGCGTCGCACCGCCCACGCGCTCCGCAGAGGGCGCACCCAGCGCATCGGTGCCGGAACCCGCCACGTCACGGGCGAGGCTGTTCCCGTAGATGCCCGTCGTCACGCGATCCCGGCGTGCCCGATGCGCCCCGAGCGGGCACCGATCTGCTGCCCGCCGCGTCGCACGCATCCATGCCAGGCGGTACCCATGTACGCGCTGATCGTTCCCGCTTCGACCCCCTTCGTCCTGCTCGCCACCGTGCTGGCCCTGTCCTGGTGGGAGGACCACATCCTGCCGGCACCGCCGGCCGGGCCGGCCGAAGCACCCGCCGCGGCTCCGTTCACCCCGTCCGCCCCTGCACAGCTCCCAGAACTCGTCAGTGTCGATGCTGCGTTGACAGGGGAGGTTGCCGGGCGTTGACTGGCAGCACGGCGTAGGGCCATGCCACTCCGGACCATCGGGGCGCAGCATTCCACCTTCCCGCTTCGCCCGGACCCCGCGGAATTCAGGAAATCCCCGCGATCTGGAGGCCCGGCAATGATCTGGATTCTTCTCCTTCTGCTGATCCTGGTGGTCTTCGGGTTCGGCTTCACGATGCAGATCCTGTGGTGGGTCGCCGCCGTCCTCCTGGTCCTCTGGATCGTCGGCTTCGCCATGCGGGGGCGCAGTGGTGGCCGCCGCTACAGCCGCAGGTAGTCCGTTCCGGAGCTCGATCCTGCCCGCAGGAACAAGCGGCCTGTACGGCGATCACACGGGGGAACCCACCCACCGGACAAACAGGAGGCGGCCATGACCGTCGGACGGACCATCAGGCACAGGACACAGGCATGGAAGGGCCGGATCACCGAACGCATCGGCCGAACCACCCGCAACAGGCGACTGCAGCGGCGCGGCAGGACCGACCAGGTCTCCGGAAACCTGAAGCAGGCCGGAGACAAGGCCAAGGACGCTTTCAGGCGCTGACAAAGGACGCCCGAGGCGGTTCCCACGTCGTGCGGACACCACCCGGCAGGCCTCAACACCCCATGAGCCGACAGGAATTGACGGCAATGAAGCTGACCAACGTGCACAACGAGAGTCAGAGAAGGCGGCCATGTTCACCGTCGTGATCACCGCTGTGATAGTCATCGGTCTGGCCACCCTCCTCTACTTCGGACGTGGACGGGTACTGGGCAGTGGCCGACGCGGGCTGAAGCGGCGCTTCGGCCCCGAGTACGCCCGCACCGTCGCCCGCCACGACGGCGACACCAAGGCCGCCGAGCAGGAACTCGACAGGCGCGTGGAACGGCACGGGTCCCTCACCGAGCGGCCCTTGTCACCCGACGCCCGCGAGTACTACGTGACTCAATGGGCCGCCGCCCAGGAGCAGTTCGTCGCGTCACCACAACAGGCCGTCACCGAGGCGGACGCGCTTCTGGCAGGCCTGGCAAGGGATCGCGGCTTCCCCGACGGCGAGCAGTTCGAGGACCAGATCGCCGCCCTGTCCGTCCACCACGCCCACTACGTCCAGGGCTACCGCAGCATGCACACCGCAGCCCGCGGCCAGAGCGGCACCGAGGAAATGCGGGAGGCCATGGTCGAAGCCCGAAGCCTCTTCGAGGCGCTGGTCACCGAACAGCCGGCCGACCCGGACCAGCCGACCCCCGACGACCAAGGCCACGCACCGTGGCCACTGACCCGCCGCCATGCGAAGGGAAGCAGCACCTGATGTCGCTCAACGCCGAACACGCACGGCAACCCCGGACCGGGGGCCCGGATGATCCCGCGACGCAAAGCGCCCCGCAGGCACCTCGCACCGAACCCGATCACGCACCGCGTGAGCCCGGCGCCGCCGCCGACAGCCCCGATCGGGGGGCGGGCCAGGACCTGGTCTCGCAGGACGAACGGGACAAGCTCACCCTGCGCCTCCAACAGGCCCTGACCAGCTTCGTCGACAGCCCGCGCGAAGCGGTGGAGGAGGCCGACGCCGTCCTCGACGAGGTCGCTGCCCGGTTCACCGACACCCTCACGGAACGGCGCCGCATCCTGCGCGCAGGCTGGCAGGACACCCACGCGCAGACCGAGGAACTACGACTCGCGCTGAGGCGGTACCGGGAGATCACCGAACGGCTGCTGCACATGTCGGCGCCTGCCGGTCAGTGACACCGTCCTCCCCGCAGGAACACGGCCGCCGCAGGCACGCCGCCGACATGTCGTAGTGGCCGCCCGCGTTCAGCCTGACCGTCCGGCGACGGGTCGCGGATGATCGTAGGAGCCCGCGACCTCCTCTCCGGAGAGCCCGAACTCATCATGCGGGTACGTCAACCGGCGCGGCAACCCGCTCCCCAGCGCTGCTGATCAGCAGTCACTCGCCGTGGTAAAGGCGAGGCAGGTCGATGAGTTGGATCGTGCGGTCGTCCTTCGCGAGGTGGTGCAGTTCATCGGTGAAGCCGGTGCCGCTGAAGCACAACAGCCGTGTCGCCTCGGTGGCCGTGCCGCTTCTGGTCAGGAGGGAACGGATGTGCCGGAGACGTTCCAGGTGGCCGGCTCCCATCACGTCGCTCCACTTCGCTTCTCCGATGGCGAGCAGCACCTGGCGGCCCTCGTGGGACTCACCGTGGACGGCGACGTCGACTTCGTGGCTGGTCCTGGCCGCGGGGTCGTTGACGGCACCGCTGGCGACCCGCGTGACATGCCCTCCGTGAGTGTCGGGCGCAGCGTGCCAGCGGGCCCATTCCCTACAGACCTGCTCGAAGTGCGGGCCGACGACTTTACTGCGGAAGGTGGACTGGGCGCGGCGCCATACGTCGGAGGCCCGCCCGGGGCGTTCCAGATCGCCCCAGGCCGGGCGCATGACCGCGTGGTAGAAGGTGACGAGCGGCTCGGCGATGCGGTAAGCGGAGCGGTTACGGCGAAAGGCATCGGCCTCGTGGGTGATCATGCCGACGTCCTGGAGCACGCTCAGCGGGTGGGCGAGGTCGGTGGACTTGCGCCCCAGGTAGTCGGCGATGCCACCACGAGCGGCGTTGCCGGAGGCGATGGCTGCCAGTACCGAGTGGTACAGCGCGGTGTCACGCAGTTCGGGCTCTTCGGCGAGGAGGTAGCGGGCCTCCCGGAAGAGCGGACGCGCCGGGTTGAGGACGGCACGGATGACCCAGGCGTCGAAGTCGTCCGGCCCGGCAGGGGTGTCCCCCTGTGTGAATTCACGGCGGTAGGCGGGTGTACCCCCGACGATGGCGTTGGTCAGGAGCGCCGTACGCGGGTCGTCGATCTGCCAGAACTCGGCCGCGAGCCGGAAGTCCAGGGTCGGGACCACGAGTTCGAGGCCGGCCCGGCCACGCAGCGGAGCATTGCCGGACAGCAACCGGCCCATGAACGACAGCGCGGAGCCGCACAACAGCAGACGCACGGGAGTGTTGGTGTGCTGGGCAGCAGGGTCCAGAGCGCGCTGGATGATCGAAGGCAGGGAGGGAGACGCCTTGGCGAGGAAAGGGAACTCGTCGATGACCGCCACGGTGGGCCCGCCCGAGTCGGCAATGCGCATGAGTTCCGTGACCGCCTCGTCCCAGTGCGCGAAACGGAACGGAGTGGGCTGCCCGCGATGACGGGCCAGCGCCTCACCGAACTGACGCAGGGCGTCGGCCTCGGTGGTCTCGGTGGCGGTGAACATGAAGCCGCCACTGGCACGAGTGACAGCGTCGAGCAGGAAGGTCTTGCCCTGTCGGCGGCGACCGGAGACCACGCCCAGCGTGGCCCGCGGGCCAGGCAAGGTGGCGAACCGGGTCAGCTCGGCCCATTCGAAAACACGGTCGAACATCTCGGCGGGCTTGTCCACGGCACCAGCTCCAACATATAGATGGAGTTATTATAGCTGAACTTATTCGTCACGCCCGCTCGACGATAACCGTTTCCAGTCGATGCGCCCGTTGAGGATTCCGGCTCGTTCCGCGGTCCTTCCGCGTTCGCGCCGCCGGGCCGCCCTGCGGCTCTTCCGGCCGGGTGGAGGTGTCGTAGACCTTCGATGAGGAGGCGGGCGGGATCGAGCCGAGCAGTGGGGGCACGCCGTAGCCGGAGTTCGAGGCCGCGAGGATCTCCGCATCGTCGGCCTTCAACTCGCGCCGTCCGGACGGCTCCGGGAGTACCACGGTGCACCTCGCGCACGTACGGCATTCACACTCCCGCCCTCGCCCCGGACGGCATCACCGGACCGACGGAACCGACCGAGCCAACCTTCCTGCGCAGGGTTGTGCGACATCGACAACTTGGCCATAGCCAGCGCTTCCCGCTCGGACGCCCGCCATCAATGCCAGCTGCTGCACTACAGATGCACGGATGCGCTCCCCTCCCGCAGGCCATTGCCGACCAGAACCGATCAGGCGGCGGCGAGCCCTCGAACCCACAAGGTCAGAGGGGTACCGGCACGCGCACCCCCGCGAACCACACCACCAGAAACCTCCGACCTACGCATTGCGGCTGCACTGGTCAACAGCCGCAATCCCGGCCGGACGAGACAACATGAATGACAGAAAACCCCAGGTCAGAGGCCTGACCCGGGGTTCCAAATGGAGCCGCCTTCGGGATTCGAACCCGAGACCTACGCATTACGAGTGCGTTGCTCTGGCCATCTGAGCTAAGGCGGCGCGCCGTCCGCACCATGGTGCGATCAGCAACGTCGGTAAGTCTACACAGTTTCGAGGGGTGCTCCGTACCAGCCCCGGGCGGTGCCTCCGCGGGGCTGGTCGCAGGGCTATGAGCAGCGCTTTCCCTGGGTCGGAGGGGTTCCGCGGAGCAGGTAGGCGTCGATCGTGGAGTCGATGCAGGTGCTGCCGCGGCCGAAGGCGGTGTGGCCGTCGCCCTCGTAGGTGAGGAGGCGGGCCGAGGCGAGCTGGCGGGACAGGGACTGGGCCCAGCGGTAGGGGGTCGCCGGGTCGCGGGTGGTGCCGACCACGACGATCGGGGCGGCTCCCTTCGCCTTGATGCGGTGCGGGGCGCCCGTCGGCTGCACCGGCCAGTACGCGCAGTTCAGGGAGGCCCAGGCGAGGCCCCTGCCGAAGACCGGGGAGGCCTTCTCGAAGGACGGGAGCGCTTTCTCCACCTGTTCGGGACCGGCGAAGGCGCCCGGGAGGTCCAGGCAGTTCACGGCGGCGTTGGCGGACATCAGGTTCGCGTAGTGGCCGTCGGCGTTGCGCTCGTAGTAGCTGTCGGAGAGGACGAGCAGGCCCGCGCCGTCGTTCTCCTTGATTGCCGAGGTCAGCGCCTCGCGCAGCTGCGCCCACGTGCCCTGGTCGTACATCGCTGCGATCACGCCGGTGGTGGCGAGGGCCTCGCCGAGCTTGCGGCCGTCGGCGTCACCGGTGGGGATGGGGTGCGTGTCCAGTTCCTTGAAGAAGGCGCTGAGGTTGGCGCCGACCTGGGCGGGCGTGGTGCCCTTGCGGCCGAGCGGACAGTCGGGCTGCTGCACGCAGTCCTTCGCGAAGGACTGGAACGCCGTCTCGAATCCCGCGGTCTGGTCCAGATTCAGTTCGCGGCTGCTCAGCGAGGGGTCCATCGCGCCGTCCAGCACCAGCCGGCCCACCCGTTCCGGGAAGAGTCCGGCGTACGTCGCCCCGAGGAACGTCCCGTACGACGCCCCCACATAGGTCAGCTTGGAGTCCCCCAGCGCCGCCCGCACGATGTCCATGTCGCGGGCCGCCTCGACGGTGGAGACATGCCGCAGCAGCCGGGCCGAGTGCTGCCCGCAGCTCTCCGCGAACTTCCGGTACGCGCGGACGAGTTCGTTGGTCTCATGGACGGAGTCGGGGGTGGTGTCCGTCTGTGTGTACGCGTCCATCTGCCGGCCGTCGAGGCATTCGACGGGCTCGCTGCGGGCGACGCCGCGCGGGTCGACGGCGACCATGTCGTAGCGGGCGCGGACCTGGGCCGGGTAGCCGACACCGGCGTACTGCTGCAGGTACCCGATCGCCGAGCCGCCCGGGCCGCCCGGGTTCACCAGCAGGGAACCGAGCGGCTTGCCCTTGCCGGTGGCCTTCTTGCGGGCGACGGCGAGCTGTACGTCCCCGGCGTCCGGCCTGGCGTAGTCCAGCGGTGCCTTCATCGTGGCGCACTCGAAGCCCGCGGCACCGCAGGTCCGCCAGCTCAGCTTCTGCCCGTAGTACGGCGAAAGGGCTGACGGTGTCGACCGCGGCAGCGCGGCCAGCACCGCATCCGCCGCATTGCCGCCGGTGCTCGCGGTGCCTCCGGTGGAGCAGGCGGAGACGAGCAGTGCGGCCGCGGCGAGGAGGGTGGCTGCGGTTCTGGGACTGCAGGGACGGGAGCTGCGCCTGATGTACATCAGGAGATGGTAACTCTATGCAGCCGTGCAGATGCTCTCCGTGCACACCGTGGCTCGTACGAATTACCTCGTCAACTTCCTGTTGATCACCGGCCTTCGCGCGCCGTCAGCCCGCTGCGCCGTCAGCCCGCTCTGAGGGCCATCGTCATCGCCTCCACCGCCAGCAGTGGAGCGACATTGCGGTCGAGGGCCTCGCGGCAGGCGGCGATCGCCTCGATGCGGCGGAGGGTGGACTCGGGGGAACCGGCGCGTGCGAGGCGCTCCAGGGTGCTCTCGGCGTCCGCGTTGGCGAGGGCCACGCGGGTGCCGAGCTGGAGAGCCAGGACGTCGCGGTAGAAGCCGGTGAGGTCGGTCAGGGCGAGGTCGAGGCTGTCGCGCTGCGTACGCGTTCTGCGCCGCTTCTGCTTGTCCTCCAGGTCCTTCATCACGCCCGCCGTGCCACGCGGCATCCGGCCGCCCTGGCCCGCGCCGAGCGCTGCCTTCAGCTCCTCGGTCTCCTTGCCGTCCCGCTCCTCGGCGAGCTGTTTGGCGTCCTCGGCGGCCGCGTCGACGAGTTCCTGGGCGGCCTTGAGGCAGCCGCCGACGTCCTCGACGCGCAGCGGGAGCTTCAGGACGGCGGCGCGGCGCTCGCGGGCGGCCGGGTCGGTGGCCAGGCGGCGGGCCCGGTCGACGTGCCCCTGCGTGGCGCGGGCCGCCGCTGCGGCAACGGCCGGTTCGATGCCTTCCCGCCGTACGAGCAGGTCGGCGACGGCGTCCACCGAAGGCGTGAGCAGGTTCAGGTGGCGGCAGCGGGAGCGGATGGTGGGCAGGACGTCCTCGATGGAGGGGGCGCACAGCAGCCAGACCGTACGCGGGGCGGGCTCCTCCACGGCTTTCAGGACGGCGTTGGCGGACTTCTCGTTCAGCCGCTCGGCGTCCTCGACGAGGATGATCTGCCAGCGGCCGTTGGCAGGCGAGGTGAACGACTTGCGGACGGTGTCGCGCATGTCTTCGGCGAGGATCTGCGTGCCGACGGCGGCAACGGTGGTGACGTCCGCGTGCGTGCCGACCAGGGCGGTGTGGCATCCGTCGCAGAACCCGCAGCCCGGGACTCCGCCGAGGGCGCGGTCGGGGCTGACGCACTGCAGGGCGGCGGCGAACGCCCGCGCCGCCTGGGTCCGCCCGGCGCCCGGCGGGCCCGTGAACAGCCAGGCGTGCGTCATCTTCGACGCCTCGGGCGGCGGTGCGTCGGAGGCGGCCGCGGTGACCAGCGCATCGGCGTCCCGGGCAGCGGCGCCGAGCTGCTCGGCCACCTTCTCCTGGCCGACGAGGTCGTCCCAGACGGTCATGCGCTCACCCCGCCCTTTCGTCACGTTTCACGTTGCGGGATCCATTGTGCGACCCGCCACTGACAACGACGGCCGAGCGCCCGGCGACAGGGCTTCGAAGGCCCGCACCCCGGCACGGCAAAAAAGCCGGCCCCACGCCACCAGCTGTCCCACCCAGGCCTCAACGTCCCCCGGACCAGACCTGCAATCCCGCACTGCCACCACCAGCCGGCCCCGATCGCCCCGACACCGAGGCCGACACCGAGCGGCGCGGGCCCGCCGCCTCAGCCCCGACGCCCCCGGCCGCGCCGCCCGCGGCCCGCACCGTCGTCGTCGTGCTCGTCATCGCGCGGGCCGAGCAGTTCGTCCGCCAGCGTCGGCAGGTCGTCCAGGGGTGTCTCCTCGGCCCAGTCGGAGCGCGCCCGGCGCCGGGGCTCGCCCTCCGGGTCGATCTGGGGCATCTCCCGCGTACGGTCCTCGGCGCCGTCCGGCCGCGCATCCGTGCGCTCGTCCCGGAAAAGCCCCGGCGGCACCCGATGCGCGGGGTCCTCGCCCCGCACGGGAGGCAGCACAGCCGTCTCGTCGGCCGCTCCGGGTACCACCGGCGGCAGCACAGCCGTCTCGTCGGCCGCTCCGGGTACCACCGGCGGCAGCACAGCCGTCTCGTCCGTCGCTCCCGCGGGAGCCGGCGGCTGCGGCAGCTCCGCCGTCACGTCGGACTCGGACCCGCCGGTCCGCGCAGCGTCCGGCTTCTCCTCGTGCACCGGCCGCAGCACCGCGGTCTCCTCCACCGGTCCGCCCGACGCGTTCGTCGGCGTCACCACCGGCGTCGGCACCGTCGACGCGTCCGGCGGCACCGCGGGCGCCGCGGGCCGCCTGGGGCCCGCCTGCGCGGCGGCCGCGGCCTGCTCGGCGAGCCGCCTGGCCTCCTCGGCCCGCAGCAGCGCCTCCTCGGCCTTGCGCTGCTTCTCCAGTCGCCGTGCCTCGGCCTCGGCGTGCAGCCGGGCCTCCTCCTCGGCCTGCTTGCGCCGCCGCTCCTCCTCGGCCTTGCGGCGGGCCTCCTCCTCGGCGCGGGCCTTCTCCTCCGCGAGGAGGCGGGCCTGCTCCTCCTCGGCACGGCGGCGCGCTTCCTCGGCGCGCAGCCGGGCCTCCTCCGCCTGCCGTTCGGCCTCGCGGCGCTGCGCCTCCTCCAGCTCGCGTCGCTTGCGCTCCTCCTCCTCGGCGCGCAGCCGCTCGAGCTGTTCCTGGCGCTCGCGCTCCAGCCGCTCCTCCTCGGCCTTGCGTGCGGCCTCCTCCTCGGCCTTGCGGCGGGCCTCCTCCTCGGCCTTCTTCCGCGCCTCTTCCTGGGCCTTCACCTCGGCCTCGGACAGCGGCAGCAGCTGGTCGAGCCGGTGCCGTACGACGGTGGTGACGGCCTCGGGTTCCTGGCCCGCGTCCACCACCAGGTACCGCCCGGGGTCGGCCGCGGCCAGCGTGAGGAAACCGGACCGCACGCGCGCGTGGAACTCGGCCGGCTCCGACTCCAGCCGGTCCGGCGCCTCCGTGAACCGCTCGCGCGCGATGTCCGGCGAGACGTCGAGGAGCACCGTCAGATGCGGTACGAGTCCGTTCGTCGCCCAGCGGTTGATGCGGGCGATCTCGGTCGGCGACAGGTCACGGCCCGCGCCCTGATAGGCCACCGAGGAGTCGATGTAGCGGTCGGAGATGACCACCGCGCCGCGCTCCAGCGCGGGCCTGACCACGGTGTCCACGTGTTCCGCGCGGTCCGCCGCGTACAGCAGGGCCTCCGCCCGGTGGGACAGTCCCGCACTCGACACGTCCAGCAGGATCGACCGCAGCCGCTTGCCCACCGGTGTCGCCCCCGGCTCGCGGGTCAGCACGACCTCGTGGCCCTTGCCGCGGATCCACTCGGCGAGGGCCTCGGCCTGCGTGGACTTGCCGGCCCCGTCGCCGCCCTCCAGGGCGATGAAGAAACCGTTCGAGGCCGGTACGGTCACCGGGTCGTCGCCGCCCAGCAGCGCGTCCCGCAGGTCGTGCCGCAGCGGCACGCCCGAGCGGTCGTCGACCTTGGCCAGCACCAGCGCGGCCACCGGCAGCAGCAGCGCCCCCACCAGCATCAGGGTGAACGCGGCGCCGCCGTGTGCGAACACGAACTTGCCGTTCTCCAGCCGGTGCGGGCCGATTCCCGCCGCGACCACGGGCGCGATCACGGCGCCGAGCGCCACGCACACGCGTACCACCGCGTGCAGGTGCTCCGTGGTACGCGCTCGCCGGTAGTCCTCGGCCTCCTGGTCGAGCAGCGTGTGCCCGGTGTTGGCGGCCACGCCCGCGCCGATGCCGGCCAGCGCGACGATCAGCATGACCGTGGTGACGTCCGGGACGAGGCCGGCGGCAAGCAGCCCGACCCCGGTGAAGGCGATCGCCAGCGCGAGCAGCCGGCGCCGCGACAGGGTCGGCAGCACGGAAGGCGCCGTACGGATGCCGACGACGACACCGCCCGTCAGCGCGAGCACCAGCAGCCCGTACGTCACCGGGCCGCCGCCCAGGTCCTTGGCGTGCAGCACGCAGACGGCGACGGCCGCGGAGACCGCCCCCGCGACGGCGGCGGCCGAGAGCACCAGCAGCGGGATGGCGCCCGTGCGCCCCTTGTCCACGCCCGTGCCCGTCTTGGGGCGGCGCAGCCCCTCGAGCGGGGAGCGCGCACGCGGGGTGCGCGTGTCGGGCAGCTCCAGGAAGGCCACCACGGACAGCGACGCGGCGAACAGCCCGGCCGCCAGGTACGAGGCGAGGGCAGCCTGGTGCTGGTCGAACCAGTCGAGCCCGGTGCCGAGAAGGTTGTTGAGCAGCCCCGCGACGACGAGCGCGGCAGCCGCCAGCGGGATCGCCACGAAACTCGTACGCAGCGACAGGCGGCGCAGAGCGTCCATGTGGTCCGGCAGCGGTCGTACCGTCGCGCCCTCCGGGGGCGGGGCCGGCAGCAGGGCCGGCGCCGCGCTCTCGCGGCACACCGTCCAAAAGCGCTCGGCGACTCCGGTGACGAAGGCCGTGACCAGCAGGGCTGCGAGCGCGTTGTCCGGCGTCCAGTCGATCCACAGGGGCGCGACGATCAGCGCGGCGACCCGGACGCCGTCGGCGCCGACCATGGTCCAGCGGCGGTCGAGCGGGCCCTCCTGAGAGGTGAGCGAGGTCAGCGGCCCCAGCAGGACGGCTCCGAAGAGCAGCGTCGTCAGGATGCGCACTCCGAAAACGGTCGCCACTGCGAACGCCACGCCCCGGTAGCCGCCGCCGAACGAGCCCTCGGCGATCGCCGCCTGGAGGGCGAGGAACACCAGCACCAGGACGGCGAGGGTGTCCCCGACTCCGCCGACGAGCTGTGCGCTCCACAGCTGCCGCAGCTGCGGTCGGCGCAGCAGGGCGCGGACGGCACGCTCGCGGGAGTCCGCGACAAGGGCGTCGTCGGGGGCCGGGTGGTGGGCCGTTGGCTGCTCGGCTCGCGTCATGCATTCAGCCTATCGGGACCGACTGACAGCCCGGGGCGCGCGTGCGGACGTGCGCACGCCCCGACACCAAAGCGATATCGGGGCGTTCGTTTTGCGAAGCGTCCGTGGAGGAAGATGCCCCGGCTCAGTCGTCCCTGACTCAGCCGTCCTTCCTCCGCCGTCCTTCTTCCGCCGTCCTTACTCTGCGGTCCTGACTCAGTCGTCCGACGTCGTCTTGGAAGCCGTCGCCTTCTTCGCGGTGGTCTTCTTGGCGGCGGTCGTCTTGGCAGCCGTCTTCTTCGCCGTTGTCGTCTTCTTCGCAGCCGTCTTCTTGGCGGCCGTCGCCTTCTTGGCCGGGGCCTTCTTCGCGGGTGCCTTCTTCGCCGTCTTCTTGGCGGGCCCCTTGGCCCGCTTCTCGGCGAGCAGTTCGAAGCCGCGCTCGGGGGTGATCTCCTCGACGCTGTCGCCGGAGCGCAGGGTCGCGTTGGTCTCCCCGTCGGTGACGTACGGCCCGAAGCGACCGTCCTTGACGACCACCGGCTTCTCGCTGACCGGGTCGGTGCCCAGCTCCTTCAGCGGCGGCTTGGCGGCCGCACGGCCACGCTGCTTGGGCTGCGAGTAGATCTGCAGGGCCTCTTCGAGCGTGATCGTGAAGAGCTGCTCCTCGGACTGCAGCGAACGCGAGTCCGTGCCCTTCTTCAGGTACGGCCCGTAGCGGCCGTTCTGCGCGGTGATCTCCTGGCCCTCGGCGTCCGTACCGACGACCCGCGGCAGCGACATCAGCTTGAGCGCGTCCTCGAGCGTCACCGTGTCCAGCGACATCGACTTGAACAGCGAGGCCGTACGCGGCTTCACGGCGTTCTTGCCGGTCTTCGGGGTGCCCTCGGGGAGCACCTCGGTGACGTACGGGCCGTAGCGGCCGTCCCGGGCGATGATCTGGTGGCCCGTCTCCGGGTCGGCGCCGAGTTCGAAGTCACCGCTCGGCTTGGCGAGCAGCTCCTCGGCGAGCTCGACACTCAGCTCGTCCGGCGCGAGGTCGTCGGGCACGTCCGCCCGCTGGTGGCCCTCGGCGTCCTTCTCGCCGCGCTCGATGTACGGGCCGTAGCGCCCGACACGCAGCACGATGCCGTTGCCCACCGGGAAGGACGACACCTCGCGGGCGTCGATCGCACCGAGGTCGGTCACCAGCTCCTTGAGACCGCCGAGGTGGTCCCCGTCGCCGTTGCCCGCCTCGGCCGCGCCGCCGATGCCGTTGGCCTCGCCGAAGTAGAAGCGCTTCAGCCACGGAACGGACTGCGCCTCGCCGCGGGCGATGCGGTCGAGGTCGTCCTCCATCTTGGCGGTGAAGTCGTAGTCGACGAGCCGCCCGAAGTGCTTCTCCAGGAGGTTGACCACGGCGAAGGACAGGAAGGACGGGACGAGGGCCGTGCCCTTCTTGAAGACATAGCCGCGGTCGAGGATCGTGCCGATGATCGACGCATACGTCGACGGACGGCCGATCTCGCGCTCTTCGAGCTCCTTGACCAGGCTGGCCTCGGTGTAGCGGGCCGGGGGCTTGGTGGCGTGCCCGTCGACCGTGATCTCCTCGGCGCTGAGCCGGTCGCCCTCGGCGACCTGCGGCAGCCTGCGCTCGCGGTCGTCCAGCTCGGCGTTCGGGTCGTCGGCACCCTCGACGTAGGCCTTCAGGAAGCCGTGGAAGGTGATCGTCTTGCCGGACGCGCTGAACTCGACGTCCCGGCCGTCGGCGGCAGTGCCACCGATCTTCACCGTGACGGAGTTGCCGGTCGCGTCCTTCATCTGGGAGGCGACGGTCCGCTTCCAGATCAGCTCGTAGAGCTTGAACTGGTCGCCGGTCAGGCCCGTTTCGGCAGGCGTGCGGAAACGATCACCCGAGGGCCGGATCGCCTCGTGCGCCTCCTGTGCGTTCTTGACCTTGCCGGCGTACGTCCGCGGGGCCGACGGCAGGTAGTCGGCGCCGTACAACTGCGTGACCTGGGCGCGGGCGGCGGCCACGGCGGTGTCGCTCAGCGTCGTGGAGTCCGTACGCATGTAGGTGATGTAGCCGTTCTCGTACAGCTTCTGCGCGACCTGCATGGTGGCCTTCGCGCCGAAGCCGAGCTTGCGGCTGGCCTCCTGCTGCAGCGTCGTCGTACGGAACGGGGCGTACGGCGAGCGGCGGTACGGCTTGGACTCGACCGAGCGCACCGAGAACTGCGTGTTCTCCAGGGCGGCGGCGAGGGCGCGGGCGTTCGCCTCGTCGAGGTGGAGGGTGTTCGCGCTCTTGAGTTGTCCCAGGGAGTCGAAGTCGCGGCCCTGCGCGACCCGCCTGCCGTCGACGGTCTGCAGGCGGGCGACCAGCGACGACGGGTCCGACGGATCCCCCGCGCGGCCGGTCGCGAAGGTGCCCGTCAGGTCCCAGTACTCAGCGGAACGAAACGCGATGCGCTCGCGTTCCCGCTCCACCACGAGTCGTGTCGCGACGGACTGGACGCGGCCGGCCGACAGGCGCGGCATGACCTTCTTCCACAGGACCGGCGAGACCTCGTAGCCGTAGAGACGGTCGAGGATGCGGCGGGTCTCCTGGGCGTCGACCATGCGCTTGTTGAGGTCGCGCGGGTTGGCGACGGCCTCGCGGATCGCGTCCTTGGTGATCTCGTGGAACACCATGCGCTTGACCGGGACCTTGGGCTTGAGCACCTCCAGGAGGTGCCAGGCGATGGCCTCGCCCTCGCGGTCCTCATCGGTGGCGAGGAAGAGCTCGTCGGAGTCGGCGAGCAGGTCCTTCAGCTTCTTGACCTGGGCCCTCTTGTCAGCGTTGACCACATAGATCGGCTGGAAGTCGTGTTCAACGTCCACACCGAGGCGGCGGACCTCGCCGGTGTACTTCTCCGGCACCTCCGCGGCACCGTTGGGAAGGTCGCGGATGTGCCCGACGCTCGCCTCGACGATGTAGCCGGGGCCGAGGTAGCCCTTGATCGTCTTCGCCTTGGCAGGCGACTCGACGATGACGAGTCGGCGGCCGCCGTGTGCGGTCTCGCTGGTCGGGGACAACTTCGCTCTTCTCTCCGGTCGACGCTGGGGCCTCCCCGGATGGTTCTCGGTCCCGGGGGCGGGTCGTGGTGACGCTGCGGAGTGTGACGGTACATCCCGCCCCCGTGTCAAACGGGAAAAGCCCGCAACGGCCACTCGAACGGTAACCCGACTACCGCCATTCCTGCCGCCCGGAGTACCCACCGGCCTTTTCGAGCCAGTCCGGAGGATCACCTCTCAATTAACCAAGCCGCAGCTCCGGGGCTCCTTTCAGGCCCGGCTCAGGCACCATGTTCCGAGGCCCAGCATGATCACCGAGACAAGGCTCGCGACAGTTGCCGATGCGACGGGGTTCACACCGTGGGCGACCGGCTCCCGGTGCCGTACCCGGGTCACGGTCCATGTCAGCAGCGCCCCTCCGAACAGGGCGAACACCACTCCCGCGAAGATCGCTGGTCCGCTCTCCATGGCTTGCCGTGCCCCTTTTCTCCCGTTCGCGAGTGCCCCGCCCGGCGAGACTGACACGCCTGGGCGGCGCACAGGCGAACCCGGGGTGAACGCGGAGCCGACGCACGCGTGGACTCACCCCCGGCCGGTACCCGCCCGGTCTTCACCCGCGGCCCAGCCGTTCCGGTCCGCCACTCAGCCGTACCCGATGCGCTCGGGCCCCGCTCCCAGGTCGACTCGAATTAGTTGCTGCAGAGCTTGTTCTGCAGCAACTCGTTCGCTTTGTCGATGACCTTCTCGCAGCCCATTTGCAAGGGGCGCACGAACAGCCGTTTTCGGGAC
Source organism: Streptomyces sp. NPDC001604 (assembly GCF_042893475.1). Lineage (NCBI taxonomy): Bacteria > Bacillati > Actinomycetota > Actinomycetes > Kitasatosporales > Streptomycetaceae > Streptomyces > Streptomyces sp. NPDC001604. The sequence continues at coordinate 157,450 of NZ_JBIAUY010000002.1, forward strand.
GCGGCACGGATTTGCGGGGTCCGTCACACGCCCTGCGCCGGCTCGAGGAATCCCTGCTCCACCAGCAGTCTGATCTGCGCCGGCGTACGGTCGCGCAGCAACACCGGATCCTCGCCGACCAGTTGGGCGATCGCGTCCAGGATGCGGCCCGCGCTCAGCGAACCGTCGCACACACCCGCGAAGCCCGCGCCGACCGTGTCCACCTCGGTGGCCCGGCGCATGCCCCGGTGCTGGCGCAGTACGACGTGCTCCGGGTCCTCGGCGCCGGGCAGCCCGACCTGCTCCTGGACGACCTCGGAGACGAGCTTGAAGTGCGCTTCCAGCAGCGCCGCGTCGTCGTGCGCGCGCAGATAGTCGAGACGGTCGAAGTGCGCCCGTACCGTGTCGCCGAGAGGCTGCTCGACCGGGTGCGGCCACTCCTCGGCGATGATCGAGGGCACGGCGGCCGTCGTCCTGCGCAGGGTGATCCAGCCGAACCCGACGGCCTTCACCTTGCGCGCCTCGAACTCGTCCAGCCAGGCGTCGTAGCGCGCCTGGTACTCGGCCGGGTCGCCCCGGTGGTCACCGGCGTCCCTGAGCCACAGCTCGGCGTACTGCGTGACGTCCTGGACCTCGCGCTGCACGATCCACGCGTCGCAGCCGCGAGGCACCCACGACCTGATCCTGTCCTGCCAGTCCTCCCCCTCCACGTGCTGCCAGTTGGCGAGGAACTGCGCGAACCCGCCCTCGTTCAGCCGTTCCCCCGCCTGCTGAACGAGCGTGCGGCACAGATCGTCCCCGCCCATCCCGCCGTCCCGGTAGGTCAGCCGTGCGCCGGGCGAGATCACGAAGGGAGGGTTCGACACGATCAGGTCGTACGTCTCGTCCTCGCGCACCGGCTCGAACAGCGAGCCCTCGCGCAGCTCGGCCGCCGGTGCGCCGGAGAGCGCCAGCGTGAGCGCGGTGATGTGCAGCGCGCGCGGGTTGAGATCGGTCGCCGTCACGCGCGTGGCGTGCTGCGCGGCGTGCAGCGCCTGGATGCCGGAGCCGGTGCCGAGGTCGAGGGCCGCGGAGACCGGCGTACGGACGGTGATGCCCGCAAGGGTCGTGGACGCGCCGCCGACCCCGAGGACGACGCCCTCCTCACGGCTGCCGATCCCGCCCGCTCCACCGACCGCGCACCCGAGGTCGGACACGATGAACCAGTCCTCGCCGCCGGGCCCGCCGTACGGCCGTACGTCCACGGTGGCGGCCACGTCGTCCTTGGAGGCTCCACCGACGCGCACCAGCCAGCCGTCCTCCAGACACTCCTCGACGGGCAGGACGTCGGCCACGCGCGCGTGCGGCACGGGCTGCTGCAGCAGGAACAGCCGTACGAGCACCTCCAGCGGCGTGTCCCCACGGGTCGCCCGGAGTGCGGGCACGGTCTCGCTGCGCGCCAGCGCCGCGTACGCGGGGGCGCCGAGCAGTTCGAGCAGGCCGTCGGCGGTGAAGGACGCCCCGAGCAGGGCGTCGCGCAGCCGGGCGGCGACGTCGGTACGGCCGGGAGCAGGGGCAGCGGGCAGGGCGGGCAGGCCTGAGGTACTCACGCCCCCCATTGTGGCGGGGCCGAGGGGTCGTCTGCAGCTTCGGCTCAGCTCACCGCCGGCGAGGGGGCGGTGGAAGCGCTCTTGCAGCTGGACTGCTTGGCCATCGACTTGCCGACGTCGCCGGCCTCGAGGTTCTTCAGGGCGTCGTTGCCGCTCGTGCTCAGCTTGTCCAGCGAGGTCGCGATGCCCTTCAGGCCGTCGGCGAACTTGGCCTGGTCCTTGACGTCGAGACCGTCGACCTGCTTCTTCAGAGCGGCGTACGACGCGGCGATGTCGTCGAGCTCCTTGACCGCGTCCGTCTGCTTCTTCGCGCCGTTGTCGACATCGGGGGCCCCGGCCTTCTGGACCGCGTCACCGATCGCCTTGTAGGCGTCCGACATGTCCTGGAAGGCCTGGGAGTCGGTCTTGCGGACGGCGTCCGGCGTGCTGTTGTCCGAGGTCTGCTTCTGGATCGCGGCATTGGCGGCCTCGATCTTCTTGGCCTGCGGCTGCACCGCGTCGCAGACCTGCTTGGCCCAGGCATCCAGCTTGTCGTTGCCTTTGCTGCTGCTGGTGCATCCCGACAGCGCCAGTACCAGTACCGCACCGCCGGACAGTGCGGCCGCGAGCTTCTTGTTCACCGGATTGGTCCCTTCCATGGCTCTCGGCCCCGGAACATACACGCCGGGCGGGTGACAGCCGCATGCCGAACGACGACTATGACACCTTTTGTGACCAATTGCACCAGGCGAGAGAAGGCTCACGGTGGGGGTGTGAAGACACGAGGCGGGGGGGGGGGGGGGGCCCCCCCACCCCCCCCCCCCCCCCCCCCGGGGGGGCCCCCCCCCCCCCCCCCCCACCCCCCCCCCCCCCCCCCCCCCCGGCGCGGGGACGACAAC
>NZ_JBIAUY010000002.1:159905-486141 GCF_042893475.1 Streptomyces sp. NPDC001604
CGCCGCGCCGCGCCGGCGGGGGGGGGGCGGGCCGGGGGGGGGGGGGGGGGGGGGGGGCCCGGGGGGGGGGGGGGGGGGGGGGGGGGGGGGGGCGGCGCCCCCCGGGCGCGCCCCCCCCCCCCCCCCCCCCCCCCCCCCCCCCCCCCGCCTCTTGAGCCGGACCTCGTGCGGCCGCCTACGAAACCACCGCAGGGTCGGCCGAGTTGGACACCCGCTCGGCACCGTCCTCGTCGCCCACGGCGATCCCGCGCCGCTTGGAGACGTAGACCGCCCCGACGATGACGAGCAGGGCGAGGATCGCGATGGCGATCCGTACCCCGAGGTTCTTGTCGTCGCCGTAACTGAACTTGATCACCGCGGGCGCGATGAGCAGCGACACCAGGTTCATCACCTTCAGCAGCGGGTTGATCGCGGGACCCGCGGTGTCCTTGAAGGGGTCGCCGACCGTGTCGCCGATCACCGTGGCGGCATGGGCCTCGCTGCCCTTGCCTCCGTGGTGGCCGTCCTCGACGAGCTTCTTGGCGTTGTCCCAGGCGCCACCGGAGTTGGCGAGGAACACCGCCATCAGCGTGCCCGTGCCGATCGCGCCGGCCAGGTACGCGCCGAGCGCGCCGACACCGAGCGTGAACCCGATGGCGATGGGTGCCATGACCGCCAGCAGACCCGGCGTCGTCAGCTCCCGCAGGGCGTCCTTGGTGCAGATGTCGACGACCTTGCCGTACTCCGGCTTCTCCGTGAAGTCCATGATCCCGGGCTTCTCACGGAACTGCCGGCGCACCTCGTAGACCACCGAGCCCGCCGACCGGGAGACCGCGTTGATCGCCAGCCCCGAGAAGAGGAAGACGACCGCCGCGCCCGCGATCAGGCCGACGAGGTTGTTGGGCTGCGAGATGTCCATCATCAGGCTCATCGGGGCGCCCGCTCCGGAGAGCTTCTCGCCGACGTCCTGCGCGCCGGTCGTGATCGCGTCACGGTACGACCCGAAGAGCGCCGAGGCCGCGAGGACCGCGGTGGCGATGGCGATGCCCTTGGTGATGGCCTTGGTGGTGTTGCCGACCGCGTCCAGGTTGGTGAGCACCTGTGCGCCCGCGCCCTCGACGTCGCCGGACATCTCGGCGATGCCCTGCGCGTTGTCGGAGACGGGCCCGAAGGTGTCCATCGCGACGATCACGCCGACGGTGGTGAGCAGGCCGGTGCCGGCCAGCGCCACCGCGAACAGCGCGAGCATGATCGACGTACCGCCGAGCAGGAACGCCCCGTACACGCCGAGGCCGATCAGCAGGGCGGTGTAGACGGCCGACTCGAGACCGACCGAGATACCGGCGAGGACGACGGTGGCCGGGCCGGTGAGCGAGGTCTTGCCGATGTCCATGACAGGACGGCGGTTGGTCTCGGTGAAGTAGCCGGTCAGCTGCTGGATGACAGCGGCCAGCAGAATGCCGATCGCCACCGCCACCACCGCGAGGATCCGCGGGTCGCCGTCCTTGGCCTTGATGGCGGCATCGGTGACGCCGTCGAGGTCCGCATAGGTGGACGGGAGGTAGATGAAGACGGCCGCCGCGACCAGCGCGAGCGAGATCACCGCGGAGATGAAGAAACCGCGGTTGATCGCGGACATGCCGCTGCGGTCCGCACGGCGCGGGGCCACGGCGAAGATGCCGATCATCGCCGTGATCACGCCGATCGCGGGCACGAGCAGGGGGAAGGCGAGTCCGGCGTCGCCGAAGGCCGCCTTGCCGAGGATCAGCGCGGCGACCAGGGTCACGGCGTACGACTCGAACAGGTCGGCCGCCATGCCCGCACAGTCGCCGACGTTGTCGCCCACGTTGTCGGCGATGGTCGCGGCATTGCGCGGGTCGTCCTCCGGAATGCCCTGCTCGACCTTGCCGACCAGGTCGGCGCCGACGTCGGCGGCCTTGGTGAAGATGCCGCCGCCGACACGCATGAACATGGCGATCAGGGCGGCCCCGAGGCCGAAGCCTTCGAGCACTTTCGGCGCGTCGGCCGCGTACACCAGCACCACGCAGGAGGCGCCCAGCAGACCGAGCCCCACCGTGAACATGCCGACGACGCCGCCCGTACGGAAAGCGATCTTCATGGCTTTGTGCGAGACGGCGGTGAGATCCTTTTCCGGCTCGCCTTCCGCCGGGGTCGCTTCCCGGGCCGCCGCGGCGACACGGACATTGCTGCGCACGGCGAGCCACATACCGATATAGCCGGTGGCTGCCGAGAACGCCGCGCCGATCAGAAAGAAGATCGATCGTCCGGCGCGCTGATTCCAGTCGTCCGCGGGCAGCAGCATGAGCAGGAAGAACACGACGACGGCGAATACGCCGAGCGTGCGCAGCTGCCGGGCCAGGTAGGCGTTCGCACCTTCCTGGACCGCTCCTGCGATCTGCTTCATGCTGTCGGTGCCCTCGCCCGCCGCGAGCACCTGGCGTACCAGGATGCCTGCGACCACGAGCGCGGCCAGCGCGACGGCCCCGATGACCGTCACGATGATCCGGTTGTCGTCCGTCAGTACTGCGGCTGCGAGGGTCGTGGGGTGGTCAAACTGATGAGGGGTAGAAAGCCCCGCCATTCGTCCTCCTTGACGCTTGGGCTGAGCTCAAGATGTGGACGGATTGTAGGTACCGGGACCTGATCAAAACAGTCCGCGGTAAACGGAATTGGCCTTCACATGCTCTTCAGCAAATGATCGACGTCAAGCCACAGAACCCGAAAGAGGTAATGCCTCAAAGGCATTGACGCCTGCATTGACGCTTGATCAAATTATCGGGTGATTGATCGTGAATTCCTTCACGAATTCCCGGGAACGGCCGGAAAAACACCAAGGGCCCTGCTCAGCAGGGCCCTTGGACGTCTTACGGGGGTGAGTCAGGCGAGCACCGCTGTGGGCGGCGGTGTGGTCGGCCAGGTCATGCGGATCAGCCCGCCGTGCGCGCCGGCGGACACCTCCACGTCGTCGACGAGTCCACTGATGACCGCGAGGCCCATTTCGTCCTCCTCGGTCTCCACGTCCTCACCCGCCGAGCCCGGCGCCCCGTCTCCGGGGGACGAGCGTGGTGCCTCGTCGCCCACCTCGATGGAGAACTGTTTCTCCTCCTCGACCAGCTGCACCTTCACCGGCGACGTGATCCCGGCGCTCTGGTGCAGCCCGACGGCACGGCTGCAGGCCTCGCCGACGGCGAGTCTGACCTCGTCGAGGACGGCCTCGTCCACTCCGGCCCTGCGCGCCACCGCTGCCGCCACCAGTCGGGCGGTCCTGACGTGCTCGGGCAGCGCGCTGAAGCGGAGTTCAACGGTGGCCATGCATCCCCCTCAGAACTACGGGCGTGCTGTCGGGGGGCCGGGCTGCCGAAAGCCCGGACCCCCTCATTGAACTTCTTCCGCCTTGGAACGGTCCTTTCCCGCTCCGTGGGGCGGTGGTCAGTCGGTGGCCGCCACCGCTTCCTCGACCGAGGTGTGGATCGGGAACACCTTGGTGAGGCCGGTGATGCGGAAGATCTTCAGAATGCGCTCCTGGTTGCAGACCAGGCGCAGCGAGCCCTCATGGGCACGCACCCGCTTCAGGCCGCCGACCAGCACGCCGAGCCCGGTGGAGTCGAGGAAGTCCACGCCCTCCATGTCTACGACGAGGTGGAAACTCCCGTCGTTCACCAGCTCGACCAGCTGCTCGCGCAGCTTGGGCGCGGTATATACGTCGATTTCTCCACCGACCTCGACGACCGTACGATCGCCGACGGTACGGGTCGACAGGGACAGGTCCACGGATCCTCCAGCACCTTGCTATCGAGCGGTCGCCCCTCGGGACACCTCGGCAGGAGCCCCCGGGACGGTTCGCCAGCCGCGATGGCATTCAATCACTTACCGGCAGGCGTGCACGACGCCTTGGTCCCATTGTCCGTCACGCCGGTGACACACTCGGTGCCGATGGCCAAGAATCACCGATCCGATCGATCCCCGACGGAACCCGTCTCCCGGCTCGCCCCGGGCACGGTCCTGGGCCGGCTCGCCTCCGGGCCGAGCCGGGCTTCGCGCATCACTCATACGGAGCACTTGCCCCCGCGCGAGGGTCGGCATGCCGTCTGGCCTGACCGGATTCGTCCGGAGGTCATCGCCGCGGTGCAGGCCTGCGGCATCGAGCACCCCTGGGCCCACCAGGCACGCGCCGCCGAGCACGCGCTGGACGGCGACTCGGTGGTCGTCGCCACGGGCACGGCGTCCGGCAAGTCCCTGGCGTACCTCGCCCCGGTGCTCTCGACGCTCCTGGACGGCTCCGAGGCCCCGAACGGCCGCGGGAGCACCGCCCTCTACCTGGCCCCCACCAAGGCTCTTGCGGCGGACCAGTGCCGATCCGTGAAGGAACTTTCACAACCGCTGGGAAATGCCGTACGTCCTGCGGTGTACGACGGGGACACGCCGTTCGAGGAACGCGAATGGGTCCGCCAGTACGCCAACTACGTCCTGACCAACCCGGACATGCTGCACCGCGGCATCCTGCCGTCCCACCCCCGCTGGTCCTCCTTCCTGAAGTCGCTGAAGTACGTGGTCATCGACGAGGTCCACACCTACCGGGGTGTCTTCGGCTCGCACGTGGCCCAGGTGCTGCGCCGTCTGCGCCGCCTGTGCGCCCGCTACGGCGCCTCCCCGGTCTTCCTGCTGGCCTCCGCGACCGCCGCGGAGCCCTCGGTCGCCGCCCGCCGCCTCACGGGCCTCCCGGTGGTCGAGGTGGCCGACGACGCCTCACCGCGCGGTGAACTGGTGTTCGCACTCTGGGAGCCCCCGCTCACCGAGATGCAGGGCGAGAAGGGGGCACCCGTCCGCCGTACCGCCACCGCCGAGACGGCCGACCTGCTGACCGACCTCACCGTGCAGGGGGTCCGCTCGGTCGCCTTCGTGCGGTCCCGGCGCGGCGCCGAGCTGATCTCGGTGATCGCCCAGGAACGTCTCGCCGAGGTCGACCGCTCCCTCGCCCGGCGTGTCGCGGCGTACCGCGGCGGCTATCTCCCCGAGGAGCGCCGCGCCCTGGAACAGGCCCTGCACTCCGGCGAGCTCCTCGGCCTGGCCGCGACCACCGCCCTGGAACTCGGCATCGACGTCTCCGGGCTGGACGCCGTGGTGATCGCCGGATATCCCGGCACCCGTGCGTCCCTGTGGCAGCAGGCGGGCCGCGCCGGACGCTCCGGGCAGGGCGCGCTGGCCGTCCTGGTCGCCCGCGACGACCCGCTGGACACCTTCCTCGTCCACCACCCCGAGGCCCTGTTCGACCAGCCCGTGGAGTCCACGGTCCTCGACCCCGACAACCCGTACGTCCTGGCCCCGCACCTGTGCGCGGCCGCCGCGGAACTGCCCTTGACCGACGAGGACTTCGAGCTCTTCGGCCCCGCCTGCGAAGGGCTGCTGCCGCAACTGGAGGCCGCGCAGCTGCTCCGTCGCCGTACGAAGGCCTGGCACTGGACGCGCCGGGAACGGGCCGCCGACCTCACCGACATCCGCGGCGAGGGCGGCCGGCCGGTCCGGATCGTCGAGTCCGGCACGGGCCGCCTGCTCGGCACGGTCGACGCGGGCGCCGCCCACACGACCGTCCACGAGGGCGCGGTCCACCTCCACCAGGGCCGTACGTATCTCGTGCGCTCCCTGGATCTGGAGGACTCGGTGGCCCTGGTCACGGAGGCGAGCCCGTCGTACTCGACGGTCGCCCGCGACACGACGTCCATCAGCGTCCTGGAGACGGACACCGAGATCCCCTGGGGCGACGGGCGCCTGTGCTACGGCTCCGTCGAGGTCACCAACCAAGTGGTCTCCTTCCTGCGCCGTCGGCTGATCACCGGTGAGGTCCTCGGCGAGACGAAACTCGACCTCCCTCCTCGTACGCTGCGCACACGCGCGGTGTGGTGGACGGTCACCGAGGACCAGCTGGACGAGGCCCGGATCCACCCGGAGATCCTCGGCGGCGCCCTGCACGCCGCCGAGCACGCGTCGATCGGCATGCTGCCCCTCTTCGCGACCTGCGACCGCTGGGACATCGGCGGGGTCTCCGTCCCGCTGCACCCCGACACCCTCCTCCCCACGGTCTTCGTCTACGACGGCCATCCGGGCGGCGCGGGATTCGCCGAGCGCGCCTTCCACACCGCCCGCGCCTGGCTCACCGCCACCCGCCAGGCCATCGCGTCCTGCGAGTGCGAGGCCGGCTGCCCGTCCTGCATCCAGTCCCCCAAGTGCGGCAACGGCAACGACCCGCTGCACAAGAGGGGGGCGGTGCGGCTGCTCACGGTGCTGTTGCGGGGGGCACCGCAGGAGAAGGCCGGGGCAGAGCCCGGTCCGGGGGCACCGTCGGCGTCGGCGGCCCCGCAGGTCCCGCCCGTGCCCTGACCTCCGCCGCGAACGGCCCCCGTCCCGAGGCCGCCGTCACGTCCGAGACCTCGCCGACGATCACGCACCGCACCAGCCGGATGCCCTGCGCCCGCGCCACACGGTCGGCCCGGGCGCAGGCCGCCGCGGTGCCGTCCGCCCAGTGGTCCGCCGCCGCGAGCGCCGCAAGGTCCGCACCGCCGGCTGCACGGTGCCGGACCACGACGGCCTGCCCCAGGGCGAGCACGACCCCGAACACCACGCACAGCACGGTGATCGCACCGAGGCTCCAGACGGTGGCGGAACCGCGGTCCCCGCCCCGGCCGACGGCCCACCGGCGGGTGAAGAAGCCGCCGTTCACGGCTCCACCGCCACGGTCTCCTCCGCCGCGGCCACGGCCTCCTCCCGTACCTCGAAGGGCAGACCGCGCAGCAGCGGCGGCCTGGCCACCACGACCACGCGGACCTGGTCCCCCTCCCGGTCGACCGTGACCCTCGCACCGCGCGGGGCCGCCTCACGGGCCATCCGGACGACCTTGTCGCCCGGGTCCTGGCGGGCCGCCGCACGCGCTCCGGTCCGGGCTGCGTCCACGCACTGGATCTGTGCGGCCACGACCAGCAGCGCCCCCACCAAGGCCATCGCGAACATCACCAGCACGGGCAGCACCATGGCCGACTCCGCCGTCACGAACCCCCTGTCCCCGCCCCGCTCACATCTGCGCATCGAGCGCCCGCTTCACGATGTCCTGCAGTTCCGTGCTGACCTGTCCGCTGGTCACCACCTTGTAGAGGACCACCGCGAACGCCACCGCCGCCACGATCCCCATCGCGTACTCCGAGGTGACCATCCCCGCGTCCCTGCGCGCCGCACGCGCCCCGCACACCAGGGCACGCAGCCGCGCCCGTACCGCCTTGCACATCTCAACCCCCGTGAGGCTCAGTTCCGTTGACCATTCCGTGCTCGATGCCGGCGTCGTGCGCCGTCAGCCCCGTTCCGTCATCCACCACCCCCTCCCAGCACGCCGCCCGCCAGCCCGATCACCACGGGCAGTACGCCGACCGTGATGAAGGCGGGCAGGAAGCACAGGCCCACCGGTGCGGTGACCATGACGGCCGCCCGCCGGGCGCGTGCCGTCGCGGTGCGGGACCGGTCGGCCCGGACGTCCGCCGCGAGCCGTGCGACCGGTGCGGCGGCGGGCAGTCCGGACACGTCGGCCCGTTCCAGCAGCCGGGCGAGGGCTCCGGCGCCCGGCAGAGCGGCCAGCCGCCGCCAGGCCTCGGCCGGTTCGCCGCCGAGCCGCACCTCGGCCGCACCCCGCGCCAACGCATCCCCGACAGGACCGCCCAGGGCCTCGCCCACGGCCTGCGCCGCCACCACGGGCCCGGCACCGGCGGCGATGCAGGCCGCCACCAGATCGGCCGAGAGCGGGAGTTGACGGGCCGCCTCCGCCGGGTCGTACGCCTCCGGGGCACTCCCGGCCGCCTGCCGGCCACGCCACCACCACAGCCCGCCCGCGACGACCAGCCCCACCGCGACGCCGGCGAGGCCGCCGACCAGGACCCATCCGGCGCCCACCACGCCCACCCCGGCCGGCCAACGCCGAGCCACATCCCGTGCCTCGAAGCGCGGCCGGTCCTGCACCGCCTCGGCGTCGGCCACCAGCCCGGCCAGCCGTCTGCGCACTCTCCGCTCGCGCCGTACGGTCTCCAGCCGGCGCAGCAGCCACCCGAGGACGAGCAACACCCCCGCGGCCGCCCCCAGCCTGTGGACAACTTCCGCGCTCACGCCGCCTCCGCCCGTCGCACGATCCGCATCGCCCAGCACATCCCGAGGCCTTCCAGCAGACCGCCGACCAACAGGCAGCCCAGCCCGGCCCCGGTGTGCAGCAGCACATGCAGGGGGTCGGCGCCGAGGGCGGTCCCCAGGGCGAGGCCCAGAGCGGGCAGCCCAGCGAGCATCACCGCCGTGGACTTCGCCCCTGCCAACTGGGCGCGCAGATCCGCGCGTTGGTCCCGCTCGGCGCGCAGCGCCCCTTCGAGCCGGTCGAGCCCGGCGGCGAGACCCGCGCCCTGGTCCACGGCCACCCGCCAGCACGCGGCGAGGCCCAGCAGTCCCTCGGCGCCCGGTTGCCGGGCCGCCGACGCGAGCGCGTCCGGGACGTCGCCGCCGAACCGCGCCGCCGCCAGCACCGCCGCCTGTGCGTCCCCGAGCCCGCCGGAGTCCCGCGCGGCCCGGGGCAGCGCATCCCCCGGCTGCCGCCCGGCGCGCACCTCCCCGGCGAGCGCCCCGCACAGCGCGATCACCGCGTCCCCGCGGCACTCCCGGGCCCGCCGGGCCTCCGCCGTCAGCCGCATGCGCCGCAGCAACGGCACCCCGGCCGCCCCCGCGACGACCGGCAGCACCGACGCACCCAGCACCGCGAGCACCACCCCCACGGCCGCCGCCCACCACTCGGGCCGCAGCCTCCCGCGGATCCGCCGCAGCTCTCCGGCGACCTCCCGCCAGGACGGCGGCCCGGTGCTCACCACCCCGCCGCCCGCGAGCAACAGCTGCGCCCGCCGCGCCCCGGAGTGCCACCCGCCCATCAGCAGGGCCGCCGCGCCGACGCACAGCACGGCCGCCCCCATCGCCGTCTCACCCATGACGTCCCCCTTCGAAGGTCTTGCCGGACCCGCTGTGCAGCAGCTCCCGCAGCCGCTCCCAGCCCCGCTCGTGCACGAACGCCTCCCCGCCCCACCGCAGCGCCGGCACCGTCCGCACCAGCCCCGACGGATCCCGCTCCAGTACGTGCACCTCGGCGATCCGCCGCCGTCCGGTCCGGTCCCGCGCCAGATGCAGGACCACCGACAGCGCCGCCGCCAACTGGCTGTGCAGCGCGGCCCGGTCGAGCCCGGCCGCCGTGCCGAGCGCCTCGAGCCGGGCCGGTACGCCGGCGGCGGCATTCGCGTGGACGGTGCCGCAGCCGCCCTCGTGGCCGGTGTTCAACGCGGCCAGCAGATGCACCACTTCGGGCCCGCGCACCTCGCCCACGACCAGCCGGTCCGGCCGCATCCGCAGTGCCTGCCGCACCAGGTCCTGGAGCGTGACGAGGCCCGCGCCCTCCTGGTTGGCGGGTCTGGTCTCCAGCCGTACGACGTGCGGATGGTCCGGCCGCAGCTCCGCGGAGTCCTCGGCGAGCACGATGCGCTCGCCGCGTCCGACCAGTCCCAGCAGCGCGCTCAGCAGAGTCGTCTTGCCGCTGCCCGTCCCGCCGCTGACGAGGAAGGACAGCCGTGCCTCGAGCAGTGCCCGCAGCACGCGGTCACCGCCCGGCGGTACCGTGCCCGCAGCGACCAGTTCGTCGAGCGTGAACGCCCGGGGCCGTACGACGCGCAGCGACAGACAGGTGCAGCCGACGGCCACCGGTGGCAGCACCGCATGCAGCCGCGTCCCGTCGGGCAGCCGGGCATCGGCCCATGGCCGTGCGTCGTCGAGCCGCCGCCCGGCCACCGCGGCCAGGCGCTGCGCAAGACGTCGTACGGCGGCCGCGTCCGGGAAGGAGACCGACGTCAGCTCCAGTCCGCCGCCCCGGTCGACCCAGACCCGGTCCGGTGCGGAGACCAGCACGTCGGTGACCGACGGATCGGCGAGCAGCGGTTCGAGCGGCCCGCTGCCGACGAGTTCGGAGCGCAACTGCTCGGCCGCGCCGAGTACTTCGGCGTCCCCCAGGACCCGCCCCTGCTCCCGCAGGGCCTGCGCCACGCGGGCGGGTGTCGGCTCGGCCCCGCTCTCGACGAGCCACTGCCGTACGCCGTCCAGGAGACCGGAGGGCATCTCCGGAGCCACGGCCGCGGACACCGAATCGCCGCCCGGCCGCCATTGCCCCGCCGAACCGGGCCCCGACACATCACCCAGCCGCCCAGCCGCCCCCTGCGACACGCGCGGCCCGGCCCACGACGGCACCCGCGCCCTGCCGTCCGGCCGCCACTGCTCGGTCACACCCGGCCCCGACACATCACCCAGCCGCCCAGCCGCCCCCTGCGACACGCGCGGCCCAGCCCACGACGGCACCCGCGCCCTGCCGCCCGGCCGCCACTGCTCGGTCACACCCGGCCCCGACACATCACCCAGCCGCCCAGCCGCCTCCGAAGACACCCGCGGCCCGGCCCACGACGGCACCCGCGCCCTGCCGCCCGGCTGCGGCACCACTCCCGCAGTCCCTCGCACCGGAGCAGCTCCGGATCCGCCCGTCCTTCCGCCTCCCGCGTAGGTGCTCATGCGCTCCCCGCCTCCGTCAGTGCCCGCTCCCAGAACTGCTTGCAGAAGCGCGCCAGGGGTCCGCGGCCGTCCGCGGCGGGCGGTGTCCTGCCCTCCCCCGGGCGCAGCAGCCCCGACTCCACGGGCAGTTCGCCGGCCAGGGGTAGTCCGAGCAGCCGGGCCACCTCGCGGTCGTCCAGTCCGGGCGCGTACGGCCCTCGTACCGCGACCCGCAGATCGCGCAGGACCATGCCGACGGCGGACGCCACCCGTCCGGCCGCAGCGACGGCGCGCAGTTCGCCGGGGGCGACCAGGAGGCCGAGATCGAGCTGGGCGAGCGCCTCGGCGACCCCGTCGTCGATGCGGCGCGGCAGATCGACGACGACGGTGCCGCCCCGCCGCCTGGCCGCGGCCAGCACCGCCCGTACGGCCTGGGCAGGGACGGCGATGCGGTCGCCGCGGTCCCAGCTGAGCACCCGAAGCGAGTGGAGCTGCGGCAGTGACTCCTCCAGGGCGCCGCCGCCGACCCGGCCGCGGGAGGCGGCGAAGGCGGGCCAGCGCAGTCCCTCGGCGCTCTCGCCGCCGAGCAGTACGTCGAGTCCGCCGCCCAGCGGATCGGCGTCCACGAGCAGGGTGCGCAGCCCCTCACGTGCGGAGGTGACGGCGAGGGCGCACGCGAGCGTGGACGCCCCGGCCCCGCCGCGGCCGCCGATGACGCCGACCGTGAGGGCGGGCCGGCCCACGCCCTCGGCCACATCGGCGATGCGGTCGACCAGCCACTGTTCACCGTCCGGCAGCACGAGCACGTGGTCGGCGCCGATCTCGACGGCCCGGCGCCAGACCCCGGAGTCGTCCTGGTCGCGGCCGACCAGCACCACTCCTCCTCTGCGGGCGGCTCCCCGCACCCGCCGGGCGGCGTCGTCGCCGACCAGGACGAGCGGTGCTGCCTCCCAGCCGCCCGCGCGCTCCGGCACCGAGTGGTGGACCTCCGGTGTCGCGCCTGCCGCTGCGCACAGGCGCAGCAGGTCGTCGAGGAGTTCCACGTCCTCCGTGACGATCAGTGGTCCTGCCTGCCGCCCCGAGGCGGCGGGCGGCGGTTCATGTGTGACGGCTCCGGCCACGGCTGAGTCCCCCTTCGCTGCATCTCTCGCGCAGCCCCTGCGGCCCCGCGATTCCCAAACGTGTGAAGAACCGGCAACCGGTCTCCATATGAGCGGCCGATACGAACCGGCCAAACCCGCCCGACAAACCGGAACCGGTCTTGAACCCGGCTCCAGCGGGACGCGTTTGAATCACGGTGCAGCGATCCCGGAAATCCTGCGGATCATGGTCGAAAACTGTGGACAAGTCGGGGGCTGTGAATAACGCCATCACCCATACCGGTGACCCCTGTGCCCACGCGTGCGCGACTTCCACAGCGCAGCCCCACGGACACACAGAGTGACGGATCATGGGCATGCGGAAGAGGCGGCCGCGGCCGCGTCATGACGGCCGTACAGCCGCGCCGGGAAGTGAGAGAGAGCGGAAAAACCCGCCCGGACATGCGACGACCCCCACCGGGGGGGAGAGTGGGGGTCGTCTCCACGGCCGACTCGGGGGGGAGGAGCCGGACCGGGTTAGCACGGTCGCGAACGATCCGTGACTTCCATGGTGTACCCGAGACCCTTCTCAGGCAAACCCACGCGCCCCACCTTACGCCGAATGGGCTGCGCCTATGCTCGGGGCGTGGAAAACCACTCCTTGCCCCGCACAGCGGCCTTCTTTGACCTGGACAAGACGGTCATTGCGAAGTCGAGCACGCTCACCTTCAGCAAGTCCTTCTACCAAGGCGGGCTGATCAACCGCAGGGCCGCCTTGCGTACCGCATATGCCCAGTTCGTCTTCCTCATCGGCGGCATGGACCACGACCAGATGGAGCGGACGCGCGAGTACCTGTCCTCGCTCGTCCGCGGCTGGAACGTCCAGCAGGTCAAGGAGATCGTTGCCGAGACCCTGCACGACCTGATCGACCCGATCATCTACGACGAGGCCGCCTCCCTCATCGAGGAGCACCACACCGCCGGCCGCGACGTCGTCATCGTGTCGACCTCGGGTGCGGAGGTGGTGGAGCCGATCGGCGAGCTGCTCGGCGCGGACCGCGTGGTGGCGACACGCATGGTCGTGGGCGAGGACGGCTGCTACACCGGCGAGGTGGAGTACTACGCGTACGGCCCGACGAAGGCCGAGGCGATCAAGGAACTGGCCCGGTCCGAGGGGTACGACCTCGATCGCTGCTACGCCTACAGCGACTCGGCGACCGACCTGCCGATGCTGCAGGAGGTCGGCCTTCCGCATGCCGTGAACCCGGATCGCGCGCTGCGCCGCGAGGCACTCGCGCGCGGGTGGCCGATTCTCGATTTCCACCGGCCGGTGCGGCTCAAGCAGCGGATCCCCGCATTCTCCGTACCGCCCCGTCCTGCCCTCGTCGCGGCCGCGGCAATAGGCGCCGCGGCCGCCACCGCGGGTCTTGTCTGGTACGCCAGTCGGCGGCGGGCGGCGATCGCCTGACCTGCCGATTCACCGGCACCAAACCCCCGTTCGACATCCCGGCGCCCGTTTACGCCCCATTTGAGACCAAAAGTAAAGAAGTACAGCCGGGGGTTCCACTTGCTTCGGACCTGGAGTACAAAGGGGTTAACGGCCCGCGAGACCAAGGACATCCGAAAGGATCACCTTAATAACGCATTTGGCCCCACGGACCGAGCATGAACACCGGGCACCCACGCGACGTCGACCCGTCGATTACGGGCCAGCCACACCAGGTGACGGGCAAAGTTCCCGACCTGATGGGCGACATATCGAGGACGCTTGGTAACCCGGTGAGCATGCCAGCGGCGGTACGAATCCTCGTACCGCCGCAACCCTTTTCCGGCCCCTGCCGGACTTCCTACGCCGCTCCGCGCTGCAGCGCCTCGCACACGGCCGTCGACTCGCGCGCACCCAGCTCGACCGCCCTGCCGCAGTGGGCGATCCAGGCGGCCATGCCGTCCGGCGTGCCGGAGAGATACCCCTCGAGCGCCGCCAGGTACGCCGCGCGGCCGAGTTCCGCGTGGCCGACCTCGGCCGGGCAGACCGACTTCGGGTCGAGGCCGCTGCCCACCAGGACGATGCGCTCGGCGGTGCGTGCGACCAGGCCGTTGTGGGACGCGAAGGGGCGCAGTGCGAGGAGTTCGCCGTGGACGACGGCGGCCGTCACCAGGGCGGGCGCGGAGCTGCCAGTGATGATCAGCTCCGCGAGGCCCTCCAGCCGGCCGTGCACCTCGTCGGCGCCCGGCAGCGGCAGCTCGATGAGCGGTTCGTCGACCGGCTCGCCCGCCAGCCGCGGCCGTCCGACCTCGTCCCCGTTGGTGGCCGCGGCCACCAGGTGCAGCCGGGCGAGCACCCGCAGGGGCGACTGCCGCCAGACGGACAGCAGTTGGCCCGCCTCCGCGGTGAGCCTGAGGGCTGCGCCCATCACGCGCGCGTCGTCGTCACCGCTGAAGTCGGTGCGTCGGCGCACCTCCTCCAGCGCCCAGTCGGCGCCGGACAGCGCGGCGGAACCGCGGGCACCGCGGAGCGCCGCCTCGGAGGTGATCTCGTTGCTGCGGCGCCGCATGACCCGGTGCCCGTAGACCCGGTCCACGGCCTTGCGCACGGATTCCACGGACTCGGCCACCCCGGGCAGCGAGCCCAGGGCGGCGAGCGGATCGGCGTTCGCGCCTGTCGTACTCATGAGTACGACACTAGCCACCCAGGCGGCGCGCCCCACGATTGAGTGGTCTTCCTCACGCCCGTCTGCCACATACAGCTATCAACCCACTACCCTTCGTGAACATGAAAATTGCTTTCGTCGGGAAGGGCGGCAGCGGCAAGACGACCCTGTCCTCCCTGTTCATCCGCCATCTCGCGGCCACCGGAGCACCCGTCCTCGCCGTGGACGCGGACATCAACCAGCACCTGGGGGCCGCGCTGGGCCTCGACGAGGCGGAGGCCGCCGCGCTGCCGGCGATGGGTGAGAGGCTGCCGCTGATCAAGGACCATCTGCGCGGCTGCAACCCTCGGATCACCTCTGCCGAGACGATGATCAAGACCACCCCGCCCGGCGAGGGCTCGCGGCTGCTGCGGGTGTGCGAGGACAACCCGGTCTACGAGGCCTGTGCCCGGCGGGTGGAACTCGACGGCGGCGCCGTCCGTTTGATGGTCACGGGCCCCTTCACCGACGCCGACCTGGGGGTCGCCTGCTACCACTCCAAGACGGGAGCGGTGGAGCTGTGCCTGAACCACCTGGTGGACGGGCAGGGCGAGTACGTCGTGGTGGACATGACGGCGGGCTCGGACTCCTTCGCCTCCGGCATGTTCACCCGCTTCGACATCACGTTCCTCGTGGCCGAGCCGACCCGGAAGGGGGTCTCCGTCTACCGCCAGTACAAGGAGTACGCCCGTGACTACGGCGTCGTCCTGAAGGTCGTCGGCAACAAGGTGCAGGGGCCGGACGACCTCGACTTCCTCCGCGCCGAGGTCGGGGACGACCTGCTGATGACGGTCGGGCACTCGGACTGGGTGCGCGCCATGGAGAAGGGCCGGCCGCTCCCGTTCGAGTTCCTGGAGGACGCCAACCGCCGTGCCCTGCGTGCCCTCCAGGTCGCCACGGACGCGACGTACGGGTTGCGCGACTGGGAGCGCTACACGCGGCAGATGGTGCACTTCCACCTGAAGAACGCGGCCTCGTGGGGCGATGCCCGCACCGGGGCCGACCTGACCGCGCAGATCGACCCCGGGTTCGTGCTCGGTGAGGGTGTCGCCGCCTCCGCCTGACGGCTACTGCTCGGCGGCCGGTGCCCCGGGGGCCCCCTTCGGGGCCGGGGCCGGGCGGCCCGACAGGAAGGCCGCCCAGCCCTGCTTGGGCGCCTGGCCGACCTTCAGGGTGCGCAGTTTGGCCAGGGTCTGCGGGTCCTGGGCGTCCAGCCAGTCGACCAGCTGATGGAAGGACACACAGCGCACGTCGGGCTTGTTGCAGACCGTCTCGACGACCTCGTCGACGGCCCGCATGTAGGTGCCGCCGTTCCAGGACTCGAAGTGGTTGCCGATGACCAGGGGCGCGCGATTGCCCTTGTAGGCGCGGCGGAAGCCCTTGAGCAGGCCGTCGCGCATCTGGTCGCCCCAGTAGTCGAACTTGTCGGGGTCGCCCTGGGTCTGCGTGCCGGACTGGTTGACCATGAAGTTGTAGTCCATGGTGAGCTGCTCGTAGGAGTGCCCCGGGAAGGGCACGAGCTGCATCGACAGGTCCCACAGCCCTTCCCTCTTCTTCGGCCAGACCTGTTCGTTGACCCCGCTGGTGTCGTAGCGGAAACCCAGCTTGCTCGCGGCCTTCATGAAGTTCTTCTGGCCCTCCAGACAGGGCGTGCGTGCGCCGATGAGCTCCTTGTCGTAGTCGAAGGGCAGTGGGGCCGCCTTCTCCATGCCGGAGTTGGTCTTCCAGGTCTTCACGAACTTCTTGGCCTGGGCGATCTCGCTCATCCACTGCGCGACCGACCACTCACCGACCCCGCCGTTCCTCCCGCAGAAGTGGCCGTTGAAGTGGGTGCCGATCTCGTTGCCCTCCAGCCACGCCAGACGCAGCTGCTTCACGGTGTCGGCGATGCCCTGCTCGTCGTTGAAGCCGATGTCCGAACTGCCCACCGAGTGCTCCGGGGGCTTGTAGAGGTCGCGTTTCTCCTCAGGCAGCATGTACACGCCGCTGAGGAAGTACGTCATGGTCGCGTGGTTGGCCTTGGAGAGCTTGCGGAAGTGGGAGAAGAGCTTCTGGCTGTCCTCGCCAGCGCCGTCCCAGGAGAAGACGACGAACTGCGGGGGCTTCTGGCCCGGCCGCAGACGCTCGGGTCTGGGCAGATGCGGCTGCGCCCCGGTGTACGCGGTGGAGCCGTCGCCGATCAGACGGACCGCGCTCCCGTGCACATGGACCGGACGGACCTTCTGCGGACCGAGAGCACCTGCCTTGGAACCGTTGGAGCCGATCGCACAGCCGGCGACCCACGCGGCACAGGACGCGGTGATCACGACGCCCACGGCGATCCTCTGGGTGGCGGTCATGTTCCGCTCACCTTCTTCCTTCTCTCAGGCCAACGCCGATGAGGGCGTTTTCTGGTGGTGTGCCGGGGCAACCCGACAGCGCCGCCAAGGTCGCACGGGACCGAGAAGGAATTAGTACGACAAGCCGATGAAATGACCGCTTCACTCATTGGAGTGAGTCATTACCCCATTTGCCAGGAAAGTCTATGCCTGGCCTTTACTCTGAATTACGATCCATTTACCGAGCGTTGATGCATCCCGCCGCTGCACGCCGTGACCCACGGCCGCGTCCCGACCCCCGCCCATCGGCGGGGACGACCTGATCCGCGACCGCGCCGCCCGGAGGAGACGGGAAACATGTCAGCCTGCGCCCCCATCCGCGCCACCGACCCGAGCCGGCCCCAGTCCGGCCACCAAGCCCACAGCCCACCGCCGGGCCCGCGCCGCAGCTTCCGCATCGCGGGCGCCGACGTGTCGGCCGCGGTAGCGGTCTTCCTGATCGCCCTCCCGCTGTCGCTGGGCATCGCCCTCGCCACCGGCGCCCCGCTCCAGGCCGGCCTGGTGGCCGCCGGGGTCGGCGGACTCGTCGCCGGCCGGATCGGCGGCTGTCCGCTGCAGGTCAGCGGCCCCGCCGCGGGACTCACCGTGGTCACTGCCGACCTCATCCACCGCTACGGCTGGCGTACCACCTGCGCCGTCACCGTCCTCGCCGGCCTCGCCCAACTGTTCCTCGGCTGCCTGGGCGTGGCCCGCACCGCGCTCGCCGTCAGCCCCGCCATCGTGCACGGCATGCTCGCCGGAATCGGCGTCACCATCGCCGTCGCCCAGCTGCACATCGTCCTCGGCGGCACCCCGCAGAGCTCCGTCCTCGCCAACCTCCGGGCCCTGCCCGCCCAGTTGGCGAACCTGCACCCCGCCGCCGTGACGGTCAGCGTGCTGACCCTGACCCTGCTGCTGCTCTGGCCGCGGATCCCCGGCCGGGCGGGGCGCCTGCTGCGCAGGATCCCGGCCGCGCTCGTCGCCGTGGCCGGCGCCACCGCGGCCGCCTCGCTCTCGGGGATCGGCGTGCCCAAGGTCGACCTGCCGTCCTGGAGCAGCCACGCCCTGGCCGGTCTGCCCGAGGGTCCTGCGCTCGGCCTGACCGCGGCCGTGCTGACCACCACCCTGGTGTGCAGCGTGCAGTCCCTGCTCGGCGCGGTCGCCGTGGACAAACTGGTGGCCGCAAGACCAGGACTGACCGCCCGCGTCAAACGCGCGGACCTCGACCGCGAACTGCTCGGGCAGGGCGCCGCCAACATCGTCTCCGGCACGCTCGGCGGACTGCCGGTCGCCGGTGTCGCCGTGCGAAGTTCGGCGAATGTGAACGCGGGCGCGGTGAGCCGGAACTCCACGATGCTGCACGGCGTTCTCGTAGTGATCGCCGCGCTGCTGATGGTCCCGCTCCTGGAGCTCATCCCGCTCGCCTCGCTCGCCGCCCTGGTGATGGCCGTCGGCATCCAGATGGTGTCCCTGCACCACATCCGCACGGTGACCCGCCACCGAGAAGTGCTGGTGTACGCCGTCACCACACTCGCCGTGGTGTTCCTCGGCGTCCTGGCGGGCGTGATGCTCGGGATCGCCGTGGCCGTCGCCGTCGCCATGCACCGCCTCGCCCGCACCCGCATCACGCACGAGGAGAAGGAAGGAGTCCATCACGTACAAGTCCGAGGACAGTTGACATTCCTCGCGGTGCCACGGCTCAGCCGGGCCCTGCATCTCGTACCCCAAGGCGCCCACGCCGTGGTGGAGTTGGACGGGTCGTTCATGGACCACGCGGCGTACGAGTCACTGCAGGACTGGCAGAACACGCACACCGCACAGGGCGGCTCGGCCGAGCTGACCGGCCGCCGGACCGGAACCCGGACCCTCACCGAACCCGCCCCGCTCCACGAGGAGCACGGCGAGTCCTCCGTCGGCTGCCGCTGCCGTCCCTGGACGCCGTGGCGCAACCACCAGTGCGAGCGCCCGCAGTCCGCGCCGGACACCGATCACCCCGGCGCGCCCGGGGCGACCGGACCGGGTGGGCCCCTTGGCCCCGGCGACCGGAGCGGACACCAACTGGCGCGTGGCATCAGCGCGTTCCAGCGCAACACCGCACCGCTCGTGCGCGGTGAGCTGGCCCGGCTTGCCCGGGAGGGGCAGCGGCCGTCCCAGCTCTTCCTCACCTGCGCCGACTCGCGGCTCGTCACCTCGATGATCACCTCCAGTGGTCCGGGCGATCTGTTCGTGGTGCGCAACGTGGGCAACCTCGTTCCCCTCCCCGGTGAGGAGAGCGGTGACGACTCGGTGGCGGCCGCGATCGAGTACGCGGTGGACGTGCTGCAGGTGCGGTCCATCACGGTGTGCGGGCACTCCGGGTGCGGGGCCATGCAGGCGCTGCTCGACGCAGAGCCCGGCGGCGCCCGGACGCCGCTGAAGCGGTGGCTGCGGCACGGGCTGCCGAGTCTGGAGCGCATGGCCGACAAGAGCCGGCCCTGGGCCCGGCTCGCGGGCCGGACACCGGCCGACGCGGTCGAGCAGCTCTGTCTCACCAATGTGGTCCAGCAGTTGGAGCATCTGCGCGCCCACGAGTCGGTGTCCCGTGCCCTGCGGGACGGCGCCTTGGAGCTGCACGGGATGTACTTCCACGTGGGCGAGGCACAGGCGTATCTGCTCACGGAGGCCGACGGGGGCAAGGTGTTCGATCATGTGGAGGCGGCAGACCGAGCCGTCTGACCGGCTCCGGTCCGCCACGGGTGTGCGGCCCCTCCTCGTTGCGGGTCGCGCACCCGTGGCACGTCCGGCACCGGGCCGTCCCGACACGCCCGGGCCAGGAAAGACGTGCCCGTCCCCGTGCGGCACGGGTGCTCTGGGACGTGAGAGTCGTGACAGGTGCTGAACTCCGCCCCCTCGGCCTCCGTGGGTACGGATGACTGCGGACGCCCCAGCACACCCACCCACAGGTCTAAACCAATTGCACGTCGGCCCTTGTCATCGACACCCCGGGTCTGATGAGCTGTGGCCTGGGACACAACGGACACCCTGGGAAAGGGAGATGTCGTGAGCAACGAAAGCCTGGCCAACCTCTTGAAGGAGGAGCGACGCTTCGCGCCGCCGGCTGACCTGGCCGCCAACGCCAACGTCACGGCAGAGGCGTACGAACAGGCCAAGGCTGACAGGCTCGGCTTCTGGGCCGAGCAGGCCCGGCGGCTGACCTGGGCCAAGGAACCGACCGAGACGCTGGACTGGTCGAACCCGCCGTTCGCCAAGTGGTTCAAGGACGGCGAGCTCAACGTCGCGTACAACTGCGTGGACCGGCATGTCGAGGCGGGACACGGCGACCGCGTCGCCATCCACTTCGAGGGCGAGCCCGGCGACAGCCGTGCCCTCACCTATGCCGAGCTCAAGGACGAGGTGAGCAAGGCCGCCAACGCGCTGCTGGAGCTGGGCGTTCAGGCGGGCGACCGGGTCGCCGTCTACATGCCGATGATCCCGGAGACGGCGATCGCGATGCTGGCCTGCGCGCGGATCGGTGCCGCGCACTCCGTCGTCTTCGGCGGCTTCTCGGCGGACGCGCTGGCCACCCGTATCCAGGACGCCGACGCCAAGGTCGTCATCACCTCCGACGGCGGCTACCGGCGCGGCAAGCCGTCCGCGCTCAAGCCGGCCGTCGACGAGGCGATCGGCAAGGTCGACAACGTGCAGCACGTGCTCGTCGTACGCCGTACCGGCCAGGAGGTGGCCTGGACCGAGGGCCGCGACGTGTGGTGGCACGAGATCGTCGAGCGGCAGTCGGCCGAGCACACGCCGGAGGCGTTCGGCGCCGAGCATCCGCTGTTCATCCTGTACACGTCCGGTACGACGGGTAAGCCGAAGGGCATCCTGCACACCTCCGGCGGCTACCTCACCCAGACCGCGTACACCCACCACGCCGTCTTCGACCTCAAGCCGGAGACGGACGTGTACTGGTGCACGGCCGACGTCGGCTGGGTCACCGGGCACTCGTACATCGTCTACGGCCCGCTCGCGAACGGCGCGACGCAGGTCATGTACGAGGGCACACCGGACACCCCGCACCAGGGCCGCTTCTGGGAGATCGTCCAGAAGTACGGGGTGACGATCCTGTACACGGCGCCGACGGCGATCCGTACGTTCATGAAGTGGGGCGACGACATCCCCGCGAAGTTCGACCTGTCCAGCCTGCGGGTACTCGGGTCGGTGGGTGAGCCGATCAACCCCGAGGCCTGGATCTGGTACCGGAAGAACATCGGCGCGGACCGGACGCCGATCGTGGACACCTGGTGGCAGACCGAGACCGGCGCGATGATGATCTCGCCGCTGCCGGGTGTCACCGCCACCAAGCCGGGCTCCGCGCAGACACCGCTGCCCGGTATCTCCGCGACCGTCGTGGACGACGAGGCGAACGAGGTCCCGAACGGCGGCGGTGGCTACCTGGTCCTCACCGAGCCATGGCCGTCGATGCTGCGCACCATCTGGGGCGACGACCAGCGCTTCCTCGACACCTACTGGTCCCGCTTCGAGGGCAAGTACTTCGCCGGTGACGGGGCGAAGAAGGACGACGACGGCGACATCTGGCTGCTGGGCCGCGTGGACGACGTCATGCTCGTCTCCGGGCACAACATCTCCACCACCGAGGTCGAGTCCGCCCTCGTCTCCCACCCGTCGGTCGCCGAGGCGGCCGTCGTCGGCGCGGCGGACGAGACCACGGGCCAGGCGATCGTCGCCTTCGTGATCCTGCGCGGCACGGCGAACGCCGAGGACGAGAGCCTCGTCGCCGAGCTGCGCAACCACGTCGGCGCCACCCTCGGCCCGATCGCCAAGCCGAAGCGGATCCTGCCGGTGGCGGAACTCCCGAAGACCCGCTCCGGCAAGATCATGCGCCGTCTGCTGCGGGACGTCGCGGAGAACCGCCAGCTCGGCGATGTGACGACGCTGACGGACTCGACGGTCATGGACCTCATCCAGGCCAAGCTCCCGGCGGCGCCCAGCGAGGACTGACGTTCCCCAGCTCCCCAGGGGCGCCCGGCGCGAGAGCGCGCCGGGCGCCCCTTTTAGGTAAACTAAGCAAAACTGCGTGACCCTCAAGGTGTGCCGGGAAGTCTGGTCGGCAAGCAGCACTCCCCTGCCCACCGACCGGAGGTCTGTCCGTGACCGCGCCCCGCACCACCGCCCCCCGCAAGGTCCTCGGGCGTCTGTCCCTGCCCGAGCGGACCTTCGTCGCGGACGCGCTGCGCACCGAGACCGTCGGCGGTGTGCTGCTGCTCATGGCCGCGATCACGGCTCTGATCTGGGCGAACATACCCGCACTGCACCACAGCTACGAGAGCGTCAGCCACTTCCACTTCGGCCCCGGGGCCCTCGGCCTGCATCTGTCGGTCGCGCACTGGGCCGCCGACGGGCTCCTCGCGGTGTTCTTCTTCGTCGCCGGCATCGAGCTCAAGCGCGAGCTGGTCGCCGGTGATCTCCGCGACCCCAGGGCGGCCGCGCTCCCGGTCGTCGCCGCCCTGTGCGGGATGGCCGTGCCGGCGCTCGTCTACACCCTCACCAATCTGAGCGGCGGCGGCTCGCTCCAGGGCTGGGCGGTGCCCACCGCCACCGACATCGCGTTCGCGCTGGCGGTGCTCGCCGTCATCGGTACGTCGCTGCCGAGCGCCCTGCGCGCCTTCCTGCTCACCCTGGCGGTCGTGGACGACCTCTTCGCGATCCTGATCATCGCGGTCTTCTTCACGAACACCATCGACTTCGCCGCGCTGGGCGGCGCCGTCGGGGGCCTCGTCGTCTTCTGGCTGCTGCTGAGGAAGGGCGTGCGCGGGTGGTACGTGTACGTCCCGCTCGCGCTCGTCATCTGGGCGCTGATGTACAACAGCGGCGTCCACGCGACGATCGCGGGCGTGGCGATGGGCCTGATGCTGCGCTGCCACCGACACGAGGGCGAGGAGCACTCCCCGGGCGAGCACATCGAGCATCTCGTACGGCCGCTGTCGGCGAGCCTCGCCGTGCCCCTCTTCGCGCTGTTCAGTGCCGGTGTCGCCCTCTCGGGCGGCGCGCTCGGCGACGTGTTCACCAAGCCGGAGACGCTGGGCGTCGTCCTCGGGCTCGTCGTCGGCAAGGCGCTCGGGATCTTCGGCGGTACCTGGCTGACGGCCCGATTCACCCGGGCCTCGCTCAGCGAGGACCTCGCCTGGGCCGATGTGTTCGCGGTGGCGACGCTGGCCGGTATCGGCTTCACCGTGTCGCTGCTGATCGGCGAACTCGCCTTCGACGGGGACGCCGTACTGACGGACGAGGTCAAGGCAGCCGTACTGACGGGCTCCCTCATCGCGGCAGGCCTGGCGACGGTGCTGCTGAAGATACGGAACGCGAAGTACCGCAGGCTGTGCGAGGCCGAGGAGCGCGACGAGGACCTCGACGGCATCCCGGACATCTACGAGGAGGACGACCCGGCGTACCACCTGCGGATGGCTGCGATCTACGAGAACAAGGCCGCAGAGCACCGCCGCACCGCCGAACGGAAGGCCGCCGAGCGACGCGCGCTTGCCGAAGTGCAGGGCAGGGCAGGCGACGATGACGGCCGTCCGGCATGATCTGACGAGACGGTACAAAAAGAGAGTGAGGGAGAACGCGATGAGCGCACCCGACGGCAGCCCGGTCGGCGCCGAACGCAGCATCGGCCAGCTGTTCGCCTCCGCGACGACCGAAATGTCGGCGCTGGTGCATGACGAGATCGCGCTGGCCAAGGCGCAGCTCAAGCAGGACGTCAAGCGAGGCGCGACAAGCGGCGGCGCATTCTCGGTGGCCGCCCTGGTGCTCGTGTTCTCCCTGCCGATGCTCAACTTCGCGCTGGCGTACGGCATCCGGACCTGGAGCGGCTGGAACCTCGCCGTCTGCTTCCTGCTGTCGTTCGCGGCGAACGTCCTGGTCGCCGGCCTCCTCGCGCTGATCGGCGTGGTCTTCGCGAAGAAGGCGAAGAAGAGCAAGGGCCCGCAGAAGGTCGCGGCGTCGATGAAGGAGACGGCGGGGGTCCTGCAGAAGGCCAAGCCGCACCCGCGGCCGGAGCAGCCGGAGACCCCGGCGCTCGAGGACCGGGCCCCCGCGGCCATCGAGGCTGTGGCACGCTCGTCCTCATGACGGGCTCCTCCCCCTCTGCGGGGCGATCACCTTCGGCGCAACCCACCTCGGTCGTACGGCCGGACGCCCTGCCCGACGGGACAAAGGTGACCCATCGGGACGTGGCCGCCAACGGCGCCCGCTTCCACATCGCCGAGGCCGGCGACGGGCCGCTGGTGCTGCTGCTGCACGGCTTCCCGCAGTTCTGGTGGACCTGGCGGCACCAGCTGACCGCGCTGGCCGACGCGGGCTTCCGGGCCGTCGCCATGGATCTGCGCGGTGTCGGCGGCAGCGACCGCACCCCGCGCGGCTACGACCCCGCCAACCTCGCCCTCGACATCACCGGCGTGATCCGCTCCCTGGGCGAGCCGGACGCCGCGCTGGTCGGCCACGACCTGGGCGGATATCTGGCGTGGACGGCGGCCGTGATGCGCCCCAAGCTGGTCCGGCGGCTCGCGGTCGCCTCGATGCCGCATCCCCGGCGCTGGCGCTCCGCGATGCTCTCGGACGTCAAGCAGACCCGCGCGGGCTCCTACATCTGGGGGTTCCAGCGCCCCTGGATCCCCGAGCGGCAGCTCACCGCGGACGACGGCGCGCTCGTCGCCGAGCTGATCCGGGAGTGGTCCGGGCCGAACCTTCCGGACGAGGAGGCGCTGGAGACGTACCGCCGCGCGATGTGCATCCCGTCGACTGCGCACTGCTCGGTCGAGCCGTACCGCTGGATGGTCCGCTCCATCGCCCGCCCGGACGGCATCCAGTTCAACCGCCGTATGAAGCGCCCCCTGCGGGTGCCGACCCTCCATCTGCACGGCTCACTCGACCCGGTGATGCGCACCCGCAGCGCGGCCGGATCCGGCGAGTACGTCGAAGCCCCGTACCGCTGGCGGCTGTTCGACGGCCTCGGGCACTTCCCTCACGAGGAGGACCCGGCCGCCTTCTCCACCGAGTTGGTCAACTGGCTCAAGGATCCCGAACCCGACCGGTGAAACACGGCTGCACCGAGGGCTGCTGGGGGTCCGGGGGTCGCCCACCGGGAAAGCACAGCCCGCACGAGGAGGACCCGGCCGCCTTCTCCACCGAGTTGGTCAACTGGCTCAGAGACCACGAACCCGACCGGTGAGACGCGCAGTTTCAGCACAGAACCGGTCAATTGACCGAAAGGGCCCGAGCCCGGTCGGTGACCGAGCCGATGCGCCCGGTATCCGGACCTGAACATGTGTCCTACGAACAGCCAATTGCCCGGCGCATAGGCCAATTGGGGGCTCAGGGGGCGGTTATCGACCTTGGGGCGGGGGCAGACGTCGGGGTATGGGCTGGACGCACGACTACAGTGACGCAGCACGCAACCGCCGCTCGGCCAGTGGCCTGAGCTCCCACCAGCGAGGCGGTGCACCGCAGATGGCGGGCACGGACCTCAGGGTGGGCATTCCGCGCATTCTGCGCCGCCGGGCCCGCTGGGTCTCGGTACGCCTGCGCCATCCCCGGGGCTGACCCGCCACACCTTCCCGCAACCGCGGCTCACAAGGCGCAGCTGTCGCTGTCCACCTGCTGGTTCGCGGTACGCCCCTTGGTGATGTCCTCCTGGATCTCGTCCGCGGTGAGGGCGTATCCCGTTTTGGCGTCGTCGAGGGACTTCGCGAACACCACGCCGTACACATGGCCTTTGGGCGTGAGCAGCGGCCCGCCGGAGTTGCCCTGGCGGACGGTGGTGTACAGCGAGTAGACGTCCCGGCGGACGGTGCCGCGGTGGTAGATGTCCGGACCGTTGGCCGGCAGGCGGCCACGCACGCGCGCGGCCCGGACGTCGTACGACCCGTTCTCCGGGAACCCAGCGATGATCGCGTCGTCGCCGCTGCGGGCGTCCGTGGTCGTGAACTTCAGGGCGGGCGCCTTGAGATCGGGTACGTCCAGTACGGCGATGTCGCGGTGCCAGTCGTAGAGGACGACCTTCGCGTCGTACTTCCTGCCCTCGCCGCCTATCTGGACGGTGGGCTCGTCGACGCCTCCGACCACGTGCGCGTTGGTCATGACGCGGCGGTCGCCGAAGACGAAGCCGCTGCCCTCCAGGACCTTGCCGCAGCTCTGCGCGGTGCCCATGACCTTGACGATGGAGCGCTTCGCGCGCGTGACCACGGGGCTGTTCGCGAGGGCCGGGTCGGGGGGACGGACATCGTTGATCGGCTCGTTCGAGAACGGGCTGAAGACCTGCGGGAAGCCGTTCTGCGCGAGGACCGAGGAGAAGTCCGCGAACCAGGTGTCGGCCTGGTCGGGCAGGGCCCGGGCGACACCGAGGAGCACCTTGGAGCCGCGGACCTCCTTGCCGAGGGTCGGCAGCGTCGTACCGGCCAGGGCCGAGCCGATCAGCCAGGCCACCAGGAGCATCGCCACGACGTTGACCAGGGCGCCGCCGGTCGCGTCCAGGGCGCGGGCCGGGGACCAGGTGATGTAGCGGCGCAGCTTGTTGCCGAGATGGGTGGTCAGGGCCTGGCCGACGGAGGCGCAGACGATGACGACGACCACCGCGACGACGGCGGCCGTCGTGCTCACCTCGGCGTTGTCGGTCAGTGCGTCCCAGATGACGGGCAGGACGTAGACGGCGACGAGACCACCGCCCAGGAAGCCGATCACCGACAGGATTCCGACGACGAACCCCTGGCGGTAACCCACGATCGCGAACCACACGGCGGCGACCAGCAACAGGATGTCCAGCACGTTCACCGGTTCGAGCCTCGCCTCATCACTCTGCGGTCACCTCAGGTCGGCCGGGGGCCGGCCAGCGGCGACCGATCACAGTGTCCCCCGGGAAGACACAGCACGGCAGACACCCTGTCATGACCGCCAGTCGAGCGGGACCTGCTTCTCCCGGTCCCAGGGCCGCTCCCAGCCCGCGTAGTGGAACAGACGGTCGATGATTCCGGCCGTGAAGCCCCATACCAGGGCCGATTCGACCAGAAATGCCGGACCTCGGTGGCCGCTGGGGTGGACGGTGGTGGCCCGGTTGGCCGGGTCCGTGAGATCCGCCACGGGGACGGTGAACACCCGGGCCGTCTCGTTCGGATCGACGACCCCGACCGGGCTCGGCTCGCGCCACCAGCCCATCACGGGAGTCACCACGAAGCCGCTGACCGGGATGTACAGCCTGGGCAGCACACCGAAGAGCTGCACGCCGGAGGGGTCGAGACCGGTCTCCTCCTCGGCCTCGCGGAGAGCGGCCCGCAGCGGCCCGTCGGCCTTCGGGTCGCCGTCCTCGGGGTCGAGGGCGCCGCCGGGGAAGGACGGCTGCCCGGCGTGCGACCTGAGCGAACTCGCCCGCTCCATCAGCAGCAGCTCGGGGCCGCGCTCGCCCTCGCCGAACAGGATCAGTACGGCGGACTGCCGCCCCGCCCCGTTCTCCGGCGGCAGGAAGCGGCTCAGCTGCAGCGGCTGCACCGTCTCCACGGCACGCACCACCGGGTCCAGCCACTCGGGCAGCCCCTCCTTGCTGAGGACCACCGGACCACCCTGCGTGTTACTCAGATCTGCCTCGCAAAGTCCGCGCCGGTCACGCTCGCCGGCCTGCCTTTCTGCAGGGGATCCGGGGGTCGCCCCCCGGGAAAATGCAGCGCTCGCATTGCTCGCGCGTGTCATCGCCACCCCCGTCCTGCCGAGTCCAACGCCCGGAAGGCCCGAGATCGTTCCTGGCTCCGGGGCTTTGCCGCGCCGGCCGTCATCCGGCCCCCAGCGGCGGCGCCGGCTTGCCGCCCGCGTCCAGGTACGACTGCGGGGGCTTGAGGCGCTGGCCGGGGAAGCCGCCCTTCTCGTACTTGAGCAGTTTCTTCGCCTTCTCCGGGTCCGTCTCGCCCTCGCCGTACGCCGGGCAGAGCGGGGCGATGGGGCAGGCGCCGCAGGCGGGCTTGCGGGCGTGGCAGATGCGCCGGCCGTGGAAGATCACGTGGTGCGAGAGCATCGTCCAGTCGCTCTTGGGGAAGAGCCCGCCGACGGCGGCCTCGATCTTGTCCGGGTCGGTCTCGTCCGTCCACTGCCAGCGCCGCACCAGCCGCTGGAAGTGCGTGTCCACGGTGATGCCGGGCCGCCCGAAGGCGTTCCCGAGCACGACGAAGGCGGTCTTGCGGCCCACCCCAGGCAGCTTGACCAGGTCTTCCAGACGGCCCGGGACCTCCCCGCCGAACTGCTCCACCAGCGCCTTCGACAGCCCCATGACCGACTTGGTCTTGGCCCGGAAGAAGCCGGTCGGGCGGAGGATCTCCTCGACCTCCTCGGGGTTCGCGGCGGCCAGGTCCTCCGGCGTCGGGTACTTGGCGAACAGCGCGGGTGTCGTCTGGTTGACCCGGAGGTCGGTGGTCTGGGCGGACAGGACCGTGGCGACCACCAGCTGGAAGGGGTTCTCGAAGTCCAGCTCCGGGTGGGCGTACGGATACACCTCGGCGAGTTCGCGGTCGATACGGCGAGCACGGCGGACGAGGGCGGTGCGCGACTCGTTCTTCGGCGGCCTGGCGACCGCCTTCGCGGGAGCAGCGCCCTCGACCGCGGCAGACGCCTTCTTGGGCGCCACGACAGCTTTCTTGACGGCCGCCGTCTTTTTCACGGCGGCCTTTTTCGCCAGGGCCTTCTTCACCGGAGCACTTTTCGTCACCTTTGCCGGTTTCTTTCCGCCACCGGAGTTCTGTTCGCCCACAGCGGAATCACGACGTACAACCACCCGCCCAGCCCCCTTGGCCTGTGCTCTCACCGGCGATTTGGACACCCGGCCAGCCTAAAGCCCGGCACTGACATCCGCCCCGGACCCGGGAGATCGGCCCCCAATTGGACCCCTGCCGCTTACCTCGGGACAGGTGTGCGGCATCCTTGTGACAGATCACACTGTTTGGACCGTCCGGCAAAATGGGGAACACGGTCCCCTGGTACCAAGGGGGAGCAAGATCCCCTGAGCAGGTCGACAAGGAGAGAACTCGTGGACGACGTTCTGCGGCGGAACCCGCTCTTCGCGGCGCTCGACGACGAGCAGGCCGCGGAGCTCCGCGCCTCCATGAGTGAGGTCACCCTCGCGCGCGGTGACTCGCTCTTCCACGAGGGCGACCCCGGTGACCGGCTTTACGTCGTCACCGAGGGCAAGGTGAAGCTCCACCGCACCTCCCCCGACGGCCGCGAGAACATGCTCGCCGTCGTCGGCCCCAGCGAGCTGATCGGCGAGCTGTCGCTCTTCGACCCCGGCCCGCGCACCGCCACGGCCACCGCCCTGACCGAGGTCAAGCTCCTCGGTCTCGGCCACGGCGATCTGCAGCCCTGGCTGAGCGCCCGCCCCGAGGTGGCCGGCGCCCTGCTGCGCGCCGTCGCCCGCCGACTGCGCAAGACCAACGACGCGATGTCCGACCTGGTCTTCTCCGACGTCCCCGGCCGTGTCGCCCGCGCCCTGCTGGACCTCTCGCGCCGCTTCGGCGTGCAGTCCGAGGAGGGCATCCACGTCGTCCACGACCTGACGCAGGAGGAGCTGGCCCAGCTGGTCGGCGCCTCGCGCGAGACGGTCAACAAGGCGCTGGCCGACTTCGCGCAGCGCGGGTGGCTGCGGCTGGAGGCACGGGCCGTGATCCTGCTCGACGTCGAGCGACTGGCGAAGCGGTCCCGCTGACGCCTGGTCCCGGCGGCGCTTCTGGGGGCTACCGCCCCCAGACCCCCGCTTCGGCCTGAACGGCCTAGTCCTCAAACGCCGGACAGGCTGATGTGGTGGCCCCATGGCCGAAAGAGTGCGGGTAGCTAGATGAGCCCGTGCTCCTCCAGATAGTCCAGCTGCGCCCGCACCGACAGTTCCGCCGCCGGCCACAGCGAGCGGTCCACGTCCGCGTACACGTGCGCGACGACCTCGTGCGGCGTGCGGTAGCCGTCCTCGACCGCCGTCTCGACCTGCGCGAGGCGGTGCGCGCGGTGGGCCAGGTAGAACTCGACGGCTCCCTGGGCGTCCTCCAGGACGGGGCCGTGGCCCGGCAGCACCGTGTGGACGCCGTCGTCGACCGTCAGCGACCTCAGCCGCCGCAGCGAGTCCAGATAGTCGCCCAGGCGGCCGTCGGGGTGCGCCACGACGGTCGTACCGCGGCCCAGGACGGTGTCGCCCGTCAGGACGGCCCGGTCGGCCGGGAGATGGAAGCAGAGGGAGTCCGAGGTGTGACCGGGGGTCGGCACCACCCTCAGTTCCAGGCCGCCGACCGTGACGACGTCCCCGGCGCCGAGCCCCTCGTCGCCCAGCCGCAACGCCGGGTCCAGGGCCCGCACCTTCGTGCCGGTCAGCCCGGCGAAGCGGGCGGCGCCCTCCGCGTGGTCCGGGTGGCCGTGGGTCAGCAGGGTCAGCGCGATGCGCTTGCCGGCCTTCTCGGCGGTGTCCACGACGTTGCGCAGGTGACCGTCGTCCAGGGGGCCGGGATCGACGACGACGGCCAGCTCGGAGTCGGGCTCGGAGACGATCCAGGTGTTCGTGCCGTCGAGGGTCATCGCCGAGGCGTTGGGCGCCAGGACGTTGACGGCCCGGGCGGTGGCGGGGCCGGTGAGAGCCCCGCCCCGCGGTTGGCCGGGAAGGGCTGCTGCGTCGGTCATGCGGTGTTCTCTTCCGTCGGCGTCGTCGGTCCGGCGAGTCGTCGTCCGGGGGCCGGCGCTGCGCTGGGCAGGGCCCGGCCCGGAAGGACTGCTGCGTACTTCATGCGGAGGCTCCACCGGCAGACAGGCCGGTAGGACGGTCGGCCGGGATGTGCTTGGTGAACTCGTCGTGGCCCGGCCAGGACAGCACGATCTCGCCGTCCTTCAGCCGGGCCTCGGCGAGCACGGGCGTCAGGTCGCGGTCGGGGGCCGCCGCGAGGGCGTCGGCGGCCGTGGCACAGGAGGCCAGCTGGCGCAGGGTCGCGATGGTGGGCGGCATCATCGTCAGCTCGCCCTTGTCGTACGAGGCTGCCGCCTCCCCGGGGCGGATCCACACCGTGCGGTCGGCCTCCGTGGAGGCGTTGCGGGTGCGCTGGCCGTGCGGGAGGGCGGCCACGAAGAACCAGGTGTCGTAGCGCCGGGATTCGAACTCCGGGGTGATCCAGCGGGTCCAGGCGCCGAGCAGGTCCGAGCGCAGGACCAGGCCGCGGCGGTCGAGGAACTCGGCGAAGGAGTACTCGCGGGCCGCCACGGCCGCACGGTCGGCCTCCCAGTCCTCCCCCGTGGTGTCACCGACCACGGAGTCCGCCGACGGCCCGGCGAGCAGGACGCCCGCCTCCTCGTACGTCTCGCGCACGGCCGCGCAGACGATCGCCTGGGCCTCCCGCTCGTCGACGCCGAGCCGCTCGGCCCACCACGCGCGCGTGGGGCCCGCCCAGCGGACGTGGTGCTCGTCGTCGCGGGGATCGACGCCGCCGCCCGGATACGCGTACGCGCCTCCGGCGAAGGCCATGGAGGCGCGTCTGCGCAGCATGTGCACGGCGGGTCCGCGGTCGGTGTCCTTCAGGAGCATGACGGTGGCCGCGCGCTTCGGGACGACCGGGGTGAGCGTGCCGTCCGCCAGCCCGCGGATGCGTTCCGGCCAGTCCTGCGGAAACCACTGCCCATTCGCCATGGGCGGAGGCTATCCCGTGGTGCGCGAATGTTCGAGAGGTCCCCGAGGTCAGAGCGCCGCTACGGGACGAGCTCGACCTGGATCTCGACCTCGACCGGTGCGTCCAGCGGCAGCACCGCCACACCGACCGCACTGCGCGCGTGCACGCCCTTGTCGCCGAGGACCTCGCCGAGCAGTTCGCTCGCGCCGTTGACCACACCGGGCTGACCGGTGAAGTCCGAGGCCGAGGCGACGAAGCCCACGACCTTCACCACACGCGCGATCCGGTCCAGGTCGCCGGTGACGGACTTCACGGCGGCCAGGGCGTTCAGCCCGCACACACGAGCGAGCTCCTTGGCCTCCTCCGGCGTGACCTCCGCGCCGACCTTGCCGGTGACGGGCAGCTTGCCCTCCACCATCGGGAGCTGTCCGGACGTGTACACGTAGGAGCCGGACTGCACGGCCGGCTGGTACGCGGCCAGCGGCGGTACGACCTCGGGCAGGGTCAGTCCGAGCTCGGCCAGCTTCGCCTCGACGGCGCTCATGCCTTCTCCCGCTTCAGGTAGGCCACCAGCTGCTCGGGGTTGTTCGGCCCGGGCACGACCTGGACGAGCTCCCAGCCGTCCTCGCCCCAGGTGTCCAGAATCTGCTTCGTTGCGTGGACGAGCAGTGGCACAGTCGCGTATTCCCACTTGGTCATGTGGCCGACTTTAGCCGCTGCCCGCCCACCGCCCGCTGTCGCGTTGTCCACAGGCTGTCGCGTGCTTGGCGCACGGACTGGTTAGGCTCGAAGACGTGAGCAGGCTCCAGGTCGTCAGCGGCAAGGGCGGGACCGGAAAGACCACGGTCGCCGCCGCTCTCGCGCTGGCCCTCGCGACCGAGGGGAAGCGGACGCTTCTCGTCGAGGTCGAGGGGCGCCAGGGCATCGCGCAGCTCTTCGAGACGGAAGCGCTGCCCTACGAGGAGCGGAAGATCGCCGTCGCTCCAGGGGGCGGGGAGGTGTACGCCCTCGCCATCGACCCCGAACTGGCCCTTCTGGACTACCTCCAGATGTTCTACAAGCTCGGGGGCGCGGGCAGAGCCCTGAAGAAGCTCGGCGCGATCGACTTCGCCACCACCATCGCGCCGGGCCTCAGGGACGTGCTCCTGACCGGCAAGGCGTGCGAGGCGGTGCGGCGCAAGGACAAGGCCGGGCGGTTCGCGTACGACTACGTCGTCATGGACGCGCCGCCCACCGGCCGCATCACCCGCTTCCTGAACGTGAACGACGAGGTGGCGGGCCTCGCCAAGATCGGCCCGATACACAATCAGGCGCAGGCCGTGATGCGGGTGCTGAAGTCGCCGGAGACGGCCGTGCACCTGGTGACGCTGCTGGAGGAGATGCCCGTCCAGGAGACCGCGGACGGGATCGCCGAACTGCGCGCCGCGAAGCTGCCGGTGGGCCGGATCATCGTGAACATGGTGCGGCCCGAGGTGTTGGACGCGGAGGATCTGGAACTCGTACGCAGCGTGCCGCGTTCTTCTGTTGCCAGGTCGCTGTCGGCGGCAGGACTCGGCGGTGCGCGCCGCGGCGGGAACGCGGAGAAGCTGGTGGACCCGCTGCTGCAGCAGGCCGACGAGTACGCCGAGCGGTATGCGCTGGAGCACGAGCAGCGGGCGGTGCTGGCCGAGCAGGGCCTGCCGCTGCACGAACTGCCGCTGCTCGCCGAGGGCATGGACCTGGCGGGGCTGTACGAACTGGCCCGCGAGCTGCGGGAGCAGGGCCTGTCATGAGCCGGGGCACGCGGAGCACGAGCCGTCAGCAGCTGAAGCAGAAGCAGGGGATGTCATGAGTCCGGAGCAGGCCCACACACAGGACACCGCCCGCCACCACCTGACCCCCGCCCGTGTGCTCGACGTCGACCCGCTGCTCGACGATCCCGAGACGCGGATCGTGGTGTGCTGCGGCTCGGGCGGGGTGGGAAAGACCACGACGGCGGCCGCCCTCGGTCTCAGGGCCGCCGAGCGCGGGCGCAAGGTGGTCGTGCTGACCATCGACCCGGCGCGCCGGCTCGCCCAGTCCATGGGCATCGACTCGCTGGACAACACCCCGCGCCGGGTGAAGGGCGTCGAAGGCGACGGTGAGCTGCACGCCATGATGCTCGACATGAAGCGCACCTTCGACGAGATCGTCGAGGCGCACGCGGACGGCGAGCGGGCCGCCGCCATCCTGAACAACCCCTTCTACCAGTCGCTCTCTGCGGGCTTCGCGGGCACGCAGGAGTACATGGCGATGGAGAAGCTCGGGCAGCTGCGCGCGCGGGACGAGTGGGACCTGATCGTCGTCGACACCCCGCCGTCCCGCTCGGCGCTGGACTTCCTGGACGCGCCCAAGCGGCTCGGCTCGTTCCTCGACGGCCGGCTGATCCGGCTGCTCACCGCCCCGGCCAAGCTCGGCGGGCGGGCCGGCATGAAGTTCCTGAACGTCGGGATGTCGATGATGACCGGCACCCTCGGCAAGCTCCTCGGCGGGCAACTCCTCAAGGACGTCCAGACGTTCGTCGCCGCGATGGACACGACCTTCGGCGGGTTCCGCACGCGCGCGGATGCGACATACCGGCTGCTGCAGGCGCCCGGGACGGCGTTCCTCGTGGTCGCGGCACCGGAGCGGGACGCGTTGCGGGAGGCCGCGTACTTCGTGGAGCGGCTGGCCGCCGAGGACATGCCGCTGGCCGGTCTGGTGCTCAACCGGGTGCACGGCAGCGGCGCCGCCCGGCTGTCGGCCGAGCGTGCGCTCGCCGCCGCGGAAAATCTTGTGGAGCCCCGCATTGTCGATCAGGACGGCGGGAAAGCTGGACTTCGTAACTCTCCCGACACGTACGGCAGTTCAGGCTCCCCCGCTTCCGAATCCCCTGCTGACGGGGCCGCCGAGCCTCCCGCGTCCGAGAACCACTCCCCCGGTCCGGATCAGGAGGACGAGGGCGCCCAGGGCGTCGAGCGGCTCACCGCAGGCCTGCTCCGGTTGCACGCCGAACGCATGCAGCTGCTCTCCCGCGAGCAGCGCACGCGTGACCGCTTCACGGCGCTCCACCCCGAGGTGGCGGTGGCCGAAGTGGCCGCGCTGCCCGGCGATGTGCACGACCTCGCAGGGCTCAGGGACATCGGGGACCGGCTCGCGGCCAACCGGCCGGAGCTGCCCGAGGCTGCCGTCGACTGAGCCGAGGGGTGCCCTCAGCTCACCGCCGCGTAGTTCTCGTACACCTCGTCGTCGTCGAGCGGCAGGATCCCCACGCCGCGTTCGTACTCCAGACGAGCCGTCTCAAGGAGCCGGCGCCAGGAGGTGACGGTGGGTCGCCTGCGCAGCAGTGCGCGGCGCTCCCGCTCCGTCATGCCTCCCCACACGCCGAACTCGACGCGATTGTCGAGCGCATCGGCCAGGCATTCCGTGCGTACCGGACATCCGGTGCACACCGCCTTGGCCCTGTTCTGCGCTGCTCCCTGAACGAACAGTTCATCCGGATCGGTAGTGCGGCAGGCGGCCTGCGCACTCCAGTCGGTTACCCAGCCCATACCGGCGCCGTCCTCTCCCGAATCGAGGCTCCCCCACGGCGGCAGCGGCATATTCACCGCCGCCAGTTGAGGACGTTACGGAAGGTGGGCACAGCGCAACACCCCCTTCGGGCCCAATCTTGAATGGCCCGAACGGACTATGCGTAAGCGGCAGATCACCCGGGGGAGTGAGCTGGTGACATACGTGACCTTCCCGGCAAAACGGGACGGTTCAGTTGAGTCACAACGGGCGCCAGGTGACACACAAGGCGGATTCGGACACGCCCCCAACAAAAAAGTTGGGGAACCTCCGGAACGATTCGGGGTCGCCGGACGTATTGATACGTGGCCCTACTGCTGTGACAGTTGAGAGCAGCTTAGGCCAAGGCATATACGCGTGTCCGGCGAATGAGAACGTAGGCTGCCCTCATGCCAAAGAAGCGCTCGGGCGGTGGCCTGTCCCCCACGCAGCAGGCCGCCAAGTTCCTCGGTGTCAGTGTGCTCGCGGGGGCTGTCATGGCCGGTATCGCGCTGCCGGCCGTCGGCGCGCTCGGACTTGCCGCCAAGGGTTCGGTGGAGAGTTTCGACGAGCTGCCCGCCACCCTCAAGACGCCACCCCTGAGCCAGCGCACCACGATCCTCGACGCCGACGGCGGTCAGATCGCCACGGTCTACTCGCGCGACCGCACGGTGGTCCCCCTCAAGGACATGTCGCCGTACATGCAGAAGGCGATCGTCGCGATCGAGGACTCGCGCTTCTACCAGCACGGCGCGGTCGACCTGAAGGGCATCCTGCGCGCGCTGAACAAGAACGTGCAGAGCAGCGGGGTGGCCCAGGGCGCCTCCACGCTCACCCAGCAGCTCGTGAAGAACGTCGCCATCGAGGAGGCCGGCGACGACCCGACGAAGGTCGCGCAGGCCACTCAGCAGACACTCGGCCGCAAGATAAGGGAGCTGAAGTACGCGATCCAGCTCGAGGAGGAGCTCGGCAAGAAGAAGATCCTCGAGAACTACCTGAACATCACGTTCTTCGGCGAGCAGGCCTACGGCGTCGAGGCCGCGTCCCAGCGCTACTTCTCCAAGCACGCCAAGGACCTGAACGTGCAGGAGGCCGCCCTGCTGGCCGGCATCGTCCAGTCGCCCAGCCGGTACGACCCGGTCAACGACTCGACGGAGGCCACCAGGCGCCGCAACGTCGTGCTGCAGCGCATGGCCGACATGGGCGACATCTCGCAGGCCGAGGCCGACAAGGCCAAGAAGACGCCGCTGGGCCTCAACCCGAGCCAGCCGAAGAACGGTTGCATCACCGCGGTCAAGGGCGCCGGCTTCTTCTGTGACTACGTGCGCGAGGTGTTCCTCACCGACCCGATGTTCGGCAAGACCAAGGAAGCCCGGGCGAAGGTCTGGAACCAGGGCGGTCTGACGATCCGTACGACGCTCGACCCGCAGGCCCAGACCTCGGTGCAGGCGTCCATCAAGGACCACGTCTACAAGACCGACGACGTGGCCACCGCGGCCACCCTCGTGGAGCCCGGCACCGGCAAGATCCTCGCCATGGGCCAGTCCCGCCCGTACGGCTTCGGCAAGCACGAGACGCAGATCGATCTGTCCGTGAACCAGGACATGGGCGGCGGCGCGGGCTA
Source organism: Streptomyces sp. NPDC001604 (assembly GCF_042893475.1). NCBI lineage: Bacteria > Bacillati > Actinomycetota > Actinomycetes > Kitasatosporales > Streptomycetaceae > Streptomyces > Streptomyces sp. NPDC001604. The sequence continues at coordinate 196,455 of NZ_JBIAUY010000002.1, forward strand.
CCAGCCCGGTTCGACGTTCAAGCCGATCGTGGCCGCGGCCGCCATAGAGGGCGGCACGCCGGCGACACAGTCGTACCCCTCGCCGTACGAGATGGACTATCCGAGCCCGGTCTCGATCTGCAACGGCCGACAGTGGCGTGACGATCCGAACAACCCGAGCAAGGTGGCGAACGAGAACAAGTCGGAGCACGGCCCCTACAGCATGAAGCAGGCGACCGCGAAGTCGGTCAACACCTACTACGTGCAGCTGATCAGCGACATCGGCATCTGCCCGGTCACCGAGATGGCCAAGAAGATGGGCGTGGAGCGCGCGGACGGCGGCAAGCTGCAGCAGGCCCCCTCCATCGCGCTCGGCACCCAGGAGATGTCGCCGCTGACGATGGCGAACGCGTACGCCACCTTCGCCTCGCGCGGCATGTACTGCACGCCGGTCGCCATCGAGTCCATCAGCCAGCGGATCGGCGACCGGACGAAGTCGCTCCCGGTGCCCAAGACGAACTGCACGCGCGCGATGTCGCAGAAGACCGCCGACACCGTGACGACGCTGCTGAAGGGCGTGGTCGAGGACGGTACGGGTCAGCAGGCGGGCCTCAGCGACCGCCCGAGCGCCGGTAAGACCGGTACGACGGACAACCGCTATGCGGCCTGGTTCGTCGGCTTCACCCCGAACCTGGCCGGCGCGGTCTGGGTCGGCGACCCGGCCCACAAGCGCCAGATGAAGCAGATCACCATCGGCGGCCGCTACCACGACCTCGTCTACGGCGCCGACACGCCGGGCCCGATCTGGAAGGACGCCATGACGGGCGCCCTGGACGGCAAGCCCGTCGAGGACTTCAACCTCGTCGACATCCCCGACGGCAACAAGGGCAAGGGCAACGACGACGGCCACAACGGTGACAACGGCGGCAACGCCAACGGCGGCCTCATCGGCGGCCTGACCACCGGTGGCAATGACGGAGGCGCGAACGGCGGCACCACCTTCCCGACGCCCACCTTCTCCTTCCCGGACAACCTGTTCCAGGGCACGAGCAACGGGAACGGCAACGGGAACGGGGGGCGGCGCGGCTGACGCCACGCTCCGGAAACGGCCGACGGCCCCTGTCCCACCGGCTCGCCGGGACAGGGGCCGTGCGGTTCAGCCGCAGTGGTCCCAGCTGCTGGAGTCGTAGGCGACGGTCCGGTCGTTGCAGATGATCGACCCCTCCCCTCGCACGCACTTCCCGGCGGCGACCTTCACCGGGCCCGCGCAGCAGCGAGGGCGGCGGCCCTCGGTGCGGTTCTGCTCGCCCTGCCGTTCCAGGGGGCTTCTCAGCCGGCCAGCAGCTTCTTCACCACCGCCGCGACCCGGCCGCCCTCGGCCAGGCCCGCGACCTTCGGGTTCACGATCTTCATGACGGCGCCCATGGCACGCGGGCCCTCGGCACCGGCGGCCCTGGCCTCGCCGACCGCCTGGGCGACGATGTCGTTCAGCTCCTCGTCGCTGAGCTGCTTGGGCAGGTATTCGGCGAGCACCTCGCCCTCCGCCTTCTCCCGCTCGGCGCTCTCGGCCCGACCACCCTGTGCGAAGGCATCCGCCGCCTCCCGGCGCTTCTTCGCCTCCTTGGTGATCACCTTCAGCACCTCGTCGTCGGAGAGCTCGCGCTTCTCCTTGCCCGCGACCTCCTCCTTGGTGATCGCGGCGAGCGTCAGCCGGAGCGTCGAGGAGCGGAGCTCGTTGCGCTCCTTGATCGCGGTGTTGAGGTCTTCCTGCAGCTTCGACTTGAGCGTGGTGGTCATGGATCCGATTGTCGCAGGTGCGGAACGTCCGACGCCCGTCCATTTAAGGGGCGGTGAGGCCCGGGCCGCCGAGGGCAGCGCGGCTCAAGAGGTCCTGCGGGTCTGACACGATGGATGTATGCGCGCTCGATACGGAGTACCTCTGGGGATCGCGGCGGCCGGTGCCGCCGGTGTGGTGTACGCGGCGGGATTCGAGGCCCGCTCCTTCCGGCTGCGACGGGTGACCGTTCCCGTCCTGCCCGCCGGGATGCGTCCCCTGAGAATCCTCCAGGTCTCCGACATCCACATGGTCGGCGGCCAGCGCAAGAAGCAGCGCTGGCTGCGGTCGCTGGCCGGCCTGCGCCCCGACCTCGTGATCAACACGGGCGACAACCTGTCCGACACGGAGGGCGTGCCCGAGGTCCTGGACGCCCTCGGCCCCCTGATGGACTTCCCGGGCGCGTACGTCTTCGGCTCCAACGACTACTACGGCCCCAGGCCCCGCAACCCCGCCCGCTACCTGCTGGAGAAGGTCCAGGGCCGGCACGGCCTGAACGGCAACCCTCCGGTGGTCGGCGCGGTCCACAACCCGTGGGAGGACCTGCGGGACGGCTTCGACGCGGCGGGCTGGCTGAATCTCACGAACACGCGCGGCACCCTGAAGATCGAGGGCGTCACCCTGGAGCTGACGGGCCTGGACGACCCGCACATCAAGCGCGACCGCTACCCGCAGGTCTCCGGCGGCCCGTCGGCCGGCGCGGACTTCTCGATGGGCGTCGTACACGCTCCGTACCTGCGGGTACTGGACGCCTTCACGGCGGACGACTACCCCCTGATCCTGGCCGGCCACACCCACGGCGGCCAGCTCTGCATCCCCTTCTACGGCGCCCTGGTCACCAACTGCGACCTGGACCCGGCGCGAGTGAAGGGCCTGTCCACGCATACGGCGGAAGGCCGTACGTCCTATCTGCACGTCTCGGCGGGCTGCGGCACCAACCGCTACACGCCGGTACGGTTCGCCTGCCCGCCGGAGGCGACTCTGCTGACGCTGGCGCCCAAGGAGTAACCCGGTCGCCCCACCCACATCGCGGCATATGCCCCCTTTGCCTAGCTTGGGGGCATGACCGCCCCCATACCCAGGGACATACCGGACCTCCCGGCACTGCCCGGCGGGTCCCTGTTTTCGCCCTCCTACGTTCCCGCCTCCGCGGTGCTGGCCCCCGTACACCGCCCCCTCGCCGCCGTGTACCGCCTGCTGGTCGCCCTGGCGGCAGCCGCGGCCGTGACGATCGAACTGCTCCTCGGCAGCCCGGTCCACGTCCTGAGCTACTTCGCGATCCAGAGCAACATCCTGCTGGCCCTGGTCTTCACGCTCGCAGCCCGCCGCGCCTGGACGGCCCGCCGCCCGCTCCCCTCCGCCCTGACGGGTGCGACGCTGCTGTACATCACCATCACGGGGCTGGTGTACCACCTGCTGCTGAAAGGGGCCTCGCCCCCGTTCTCCATGACGGGCGGCAGCACGCCCCCGGCCGGCCTGCAGTGGATCAGCAACCAGATCCTGCACACGGCCGTCCCTGCCGCCGCACTGCTGGACTGGCTGCTCCTGACGGCCCGCGGCCGCCTCCACCTCCGCCAGGCGCCGACGTGGCTGCTCTACCCCCTGGCCTACCTGGCGTTCTCCCTCGGCCGGGGCGAGCTGATCATTCCCGGCACACCGGGCCGCTATCTCTACCCGTTCCTGGACGTCGGCCTGCACGGCTACAAGAGCGTCCTCGGCAACGCCCTCCTCCTCGGCCTCGCCTTCTACGGCCTCGCCGTCGTCCTGGTCGTCCTCGACCACATCCGCCCGAACCCCGTCCGCCACCGCGCGAAAACCGGATTTCGTCTCCAGCCACCAGTGGGCTAAAGTAAACGACGTCGCCGCGACAAGCAGGACATGCGACGACATCGGGGTGTAGCGCAGCTTGGCAGCGCGCTTCGTTCGGGACGAAGAGGTCGTGGGTTCAAATCCCGCCACCCCGACAGCCGAAACACCAGGTCAGGGCCGGTTCTCCTTCACGGGAGACCGGCCCTGACTTGTTCCACGGGGTCCCTGGGGAGTGATTGGGGAGTGGATCAAGGAAATCCAATCCCCGACGTCACTCCCGATCCGCCCTCACCAGCGCATCGAGCGCACGCACCGGCGACCGCGGGTACATGGCAGACCGTGCCGCCAACGCCTCCTCCCACTGCTCGGTCAGTCCGTCCATCAGCCGGTTATGCATCAGCGCCGTGATGTGCGAGTAGCGGGCTTGCACCGAGCCGTCCTCGTGCCCCATGCGTTCATCCATGAGTTGGGGCGGAGTCCGTTGACGGGATTTCCGGGCCGCCGCCCGGTGTGCCGCCGGCGGGCTGGGGTCTCGGCGTTCGCCACGGGCACCGGCCAACCTCTGGTCGACGCCGCTGTGCGGGCCTCCGTAGCGGGCGTGGGTCCTGCACTGTTCCTCCCCGCAGGATCTGGAACACGCGGCCGTACTCGCGCGCCTCCTCGTGCAGCGGCGTCACTCGCTGGAATACAGCTTTTCGGCTGCCGGCAGTGGCTGGTCAGTGCCAGTTGGTGTCGTGGGTTAGTCGCTTGTCGTGGGTGTCGTACTGGTCGACTGCGGTGATGGTCTGTCCGTTGGGGATGGGTGCGGCCCAGGCGCGGTAGGTGGTGCCGGGGACGGTGACGGTGGTGGCTTTGATCTGGGTGCCGTCGGAGAGGGAGATCACGCCGTAGGCGACGTCGGCTTCGGGGTTGGAGACCATGAGCCGGCTGCCGCTGAGGCCCTTGTCGTGCAGGCTCCACAGGCCCATTTCGACTGAGGCGTGGGGGTCCTGTGTGCCGGTGACGGGCTGGCAGTCGCTCCAGAGGCCGCCTTGGTGGTCGATGCGGACGCCGCCGATGTACATGCGCTGGCACAGCAAGGATGTGGCCTGTGTTTTTGTTCCGTCGGGGAGTGTGGGCAGGGCGTAGCCCTTGGGCAGGGTCCGGTGGAACTCCAGCGCCACCGACCAGCGGTGCCCGTCTGTCGTCCCTTCGGCCACCCGGGCACGGACCGTGCCGGGAGTCGGGGTGCGGGGTGAGCTCGCGACGGGCGAGGGCCGGCGCGCGGGTGCGACTTCACCAGGCGGTGGCTTCAGGAACGCAGCCATCAGCCCGAGGCCCAGGACGCAGGCGGCACTCAGCACGGCAGCCGCGGCACGGCGGCGGTTTCTGCGGGCCCGCGCTGCCGTCAGGATCTGGCCGATGGGGGCCTGGGACGAGGGGTAGGCCTCGCGTGACCGGGCGAAGGCCGCGCGTGCCCAGTCTTCTTGGCCGTGGTCTGGAATCATCGTGCCTCTGCGGGGCGGCTGTGCGGGTAGTTGCAGGCGAGGGTCGACCGGCTGCGCAGCTTGGCCAGGGCTCGGGACGCCTGGCTCTTCACGGTGCCGACCGAGCAGCCGAGGACGTCTGCCACTTCCTCGACGGACAGATCCTCGCAGTAGCGCAGCACCACGACCGCTCGCTGCCGCTCGGGCAGGTCGGCGAGTTCGCGGGCCAGAGTGTCGTACACGTCCACGCCTTCGGCACCGGCCCCCTCGTCGTGGACGGGGCCGGTGTCGGGTAGCGATGGGAGAAGGAGGTGGGTGATCCTGCGGCGGCGGTGCCGGCTGCGGTTGGTGTTGACCAGTGCGCGGCGAACGTAGTGTTCGGCGCCCTCCGGTTCCAGCCGCTGCCAGTGCGGGTACACCTTCGCCAGCGTCGTCTGCACCAGGTCTTCGGCTTCGTGGAAGTCGCCGGTGAGCAGGTACGCGGTGTGGGTCAGGGCCCGCCAACGGGCGGTGACGAACCGGGTGAACTCCGAGTCCGGTCCGCTGTCCGCGGCCTTGCGGTCACTTGGCTGCACAGCAGGAGGTGCCCGTCCTTCGTCTGACTGGTCAGCGCCAGTTGGTGTCGTGGGTGAGTCGCTTGTCGTGGGTGTCGTACTGGTCGACTGCGGTGATGGTCTGTCCGTTGGGGATGGGTGCGGCCCAGGCGCGGTAGGTGGTGCCGGGGACGGTGACGGTGGTGGCTTTGACGTGGGTGCCGTCGGAAAGGGTGAGGACACCGTAGGCGACGTCGGCTTCGGGGTTGGAGACCATGAGCCGACTGCCGCTGAGGCCCTTGTCGTGCAGGCCCCACAGCCCCATCTCGCCTGAGGCGTGGGGGTCCTGCGTGCCCGTGACGGGCTGGCAGTCGCTCCAGGGGCCGCCTTGGTGGTCGATACGGACGCCGCCGATGTACATGCGCTGGCACAGCAAGGATGTGCCCTGTGCCGAGGATCCGTCGGGAAGTCTGGGCAGGGTGTAGCCCTTGGGCAGTGTCCGGTGGAACTCCAGCGCCACCGACCAACGGTGCCCGTCCACTCGCCCGCTGCCGATCACCTGCGTGACCACCTGCGGCACCTGCCGGTGAGCGGAAGCAGGCTGCTTGGCAACGACGGATGCGGGTGCTGACGCCGGGTGTACCGCCGGGCCCGACGCCGCCTCGCTCGCGGAGGCACCGAACGAGATCCCTCCGAGCGCGGCGACTGCGACGGTCGCCAGGGCTGCCTTCCTGGCAAAACTGAGAGCCACGGAGCATTTCTCCTTCAAAGCTGCCGCCCGGCGCCACGCCCGGCGGTCCTCGACGGCCGGCGCGCTGGGCCCGCGTGCCGACCTGCGGCAACCACCGGGAGCGGTGGCCGCAGCTTGGACGTCCACCCGTAGGTACTCCCAAACACTCACAGCGGGTTGCACGCCGCGCGACATCGCTTCGCGGCATCCCCGCTCGCCGGTGCCTGGGACCCATCGGGTGCCAGGGCCGGCCAGGGAAGCAGCCTTGCTGTCGCCTGCCGGGCAGTGGGGCATTTCATGGGGCGTCCGGCCCCGTGCCGCCGTATGGCCAGGCCATGCGCACTCTGCCGAGCGGTCCTGTAAATCTGCCGGGGACCGTGCAACGGGGCCGCACTTGGGCCGTGTGTCCGCGTGACGTACATCGACGACCCGAACGGCTACGTACCCCCCGAGGCAATCCGCGGCGCGTGGTTGGTGGACGGCAGCGGGAAGCTGACCGGTGAGTACCAGGAGAACCCCGTCACGGGGTGCCACAGGACGACGTCAGCAAGCTCACGGATCCTGATCACTGGCTGGGCTGGCTCGGCGATGATCCCGCGACCGCCGTCCGGCAGGGCATCGAAGAGTCCTTGCGCGCCCAGGTGGCAGACGCGGTGGTCGAGTGGGTCAAGATCCTTGAAACGCCCCTGTTCCTCACGGGCGGGCGTCGGCATTCCGAGGACCAACAGGTCATGTTGGTCACCCGCGCGGCACTCGCCGCGCCGTTCGCATTGTCCGTGCGCACCACGCAGCACGGCCGTTCCATCCTCCTGGGGGTGTTCTCGTGGGCGGCGGTGAACCTCTCACCGCCCGGAGTCCGCAAGGATCGGCACTGGTTCGACCTGGGCGTCGGGCTGGACTGGGCCGGTGAACAGCTTCAGGGGCGGATTTACGAGATTGACGGTGAGGACGACACCGCCGAGCGGTAGAGCAGCAAAGCCACGCCGCACCGTCCTGGGGAACGCGAGCAGCTCTGGAGACTGAGCTGCCGGGCAACCGGTAGACCGCCCACCTCGAACGGAACACATCTCACCGCCCGCTTCATATCGTCTGCACTCTCCGCGTTCCTCGACGGACTCGCCCACTGCGCACGGCACATCGAACTGGCCGGCGAGCCCGCCGCAGCACCTCCCGCCTTGTCTGGGGTTGGGTTGCGCCTCCCTGCCCGTCTCACTCTCGGCGCGCGCGGATCACGGGTGAGCTAACCTGCGCGCATGCGTGGACAGTTCACCGGCTGGCCCGAGCAGGCCATGGACGTGTTGTGGCAGCTCCAGGGCGAACCGACCCACGCAACCCGCGAGCGCTACCGCGCGGACCGCGAACGGCTGGTCCGACAGCCGATGATCGCCCTGCTCAACGAGGTCGCGGACGCCGACCCCCGGTACGAGGACTTCTCCGTCTGGCACTACCGCACCAACTCCTGGTGGTGGCAGCACCAGGGCGCCGTGATCCGGCTCGGCCGCAAGATCGAGATCGGTCTGCGGTTCTCCCTGGACGGCCTGCGGATCCAGGGCGCCTGGTGGTACCCCGATCCCGGCCAGGTCGACATGTTCCGCAAAGCCGTAGCCTCCGAGGGGAGCGGCCACGAGCTGTCCGTCATCGTCGAGGACGTACGGAGGAAGGGCTACGACATCTCCGGGGACGTGATGAAACGCCCCCCGCGCGGTTATCCGACGGACCACGCCCATGCCGATCTGCTGCGCCACCGTTCACTGATCGCCGCCCGTCCCCTCGGCTGCGACGAGTGGCTGCACACCCCCGAGGCGGTCGACCGGGTCCTGTCGGCCGCCGCCGACCTGGACCCCCTGCTGATGTGGCTGGTCCGCCACGTGAAGCGCACCGCCTGACCTCACGAGGGCGCCGCACGGCCCGGGAGGAACCACGCCCGTACCCCCGCCCCCGCGCTCAGAAGATGCGCACCTTCAGCGCCGACCGGCCCCGCAGCGAGCACCCTCGAGCGCACATCCGGCAGGGGCTTGGGAATTGCAGGCATGAACCGGGGTGACGCCCCCGAGCACCGCGATGTTGCGGTCGAACATCCGGCGGCAGAACGCCCCTCCCGCGGTTCCCGCTGTACGGCACCCCCGTACAGCCGACCCACCACCGTCCCGGGCGACAGCGGCCGGTCGGTGACGTTACGTTCACTCGACCTGCGCCTTCGTGCAGCCGCCGTCGGCTTCCTTGTACCGCTTGCCCTTCTCTGCGAGGGCGCACGGTCGGACGGGACGTCGTCAGCATGTCGACGCACTGCTGCAGATAACCCTCGGCGAGCTGAGCGAGCGCCGTGGTCTCGGCGTTCGCCGCCCTCGGAGCAGCCAAGTCGGCGGGCTGGGCGCGCGCGGGGCGAGGAAGGTTAAGTCCGACAGCGTCGCCGAGTGCACCCATGCCTGGCACCGGCGAGTGCGGAATCAGTCCGGTGGATTCGTGCTAAATCGCAGGGCGTTGAGCCGTAGACTTCGGCAGTCAACGCCGACGAGGTCCGGTCGTTGCGCGCGCCCGCGGGGAGGAAATCGCATGCAGGACCCTTCGGACTCGATAGACATCGGCGAGCCCGAGGAGGACGGCCGGAGCGATACCGCCGACTCAGCGATGGACGATTCGACGTCCAACTCGGACATCGACTCGACGACGGCGTCGACGGTCCTGGTGGAGGTGCTCCCAGGGGTGGCTCTCGTCGCTGGTGAGGTCCCGCCGGAGCTGAAGCCCGATCTGATCGACTTCGGGATCGTGCCGACGGCCGACCGCAAGCAGATCTCAGCGATCCTCGCCTCGATCGGGAACGCGGCGACCGTGATCGGCAATCTCGGAAACGCGTTCGCCAGTGTGCAGGGGCTCTACAGGATCGGCAACACGGCACAGGCCCTGCTGAACAGCGGCGCGACGCTCGCCGTCAAGGACGGCGGGAACCTCGGAACGGTGATGGTTCCTGGCCGCATCCTGCATCAGGCCCGCTTCTACTCCGTGAATACGGTGAGCAAGGCGCAGGCCGCGGCCTCGATCGGGCCGGCGCTGGCCATGGTCGGCCTTCAGATGATGCTGAGTGAGGTCTCGGGCCTCGTCAGAACCAACCTCGCGGTGACAAGCCAGGTCCTCACCACCATCCGCAAGGACCAGTGGGCCGAACTGACGGGGCTCGTCGCTGCCATCGAGCGCGCGGTCGACCAGGCGCGGGAGATCGAATCGGTCCCGAGGTCCTTGTGGGAGGACGTCGCGGGCAGTGGAGCGCTGCTGCAGAAGCAGCTTGAGCTCTATCAGGGGAACGTCCGCGACCACGTCAGGCAGATCGATCGGGCCGACACACGCAGCCGGCGTGAGTATCTGCAGACGAACGCCGAGGCGATCGCCTTCGACGCCTACGCCCTCCTGTCCTCCCTCAAGGCATGGACCGGGTATCACGCGCTGCGCGCCGCGAGGGCCAGAGCCGCTGGACGCGACGACGCCGCCGAGGCGCAGTACGCCGAGGTCATCGCGCGCGACACCCGCGCTGAGTTCGACTCCGTTCTGGCCGAGACGACGAACCTCGTCGACGCGCTGACGCGGGAGCTGCGGATCACGGCCGAGCTCCCCGGACCCGACGCATGGCCGCTGCTGGGGAAGCGGAAGGACGTGAAGGCAGCCCGCGAAATCTCCGCCCGCCTTCTGGAGGCGGTCGGGCCTCTTGCCGATGCTCTCCTTCCGCCAGCCCCTCCGCTCGAGGCCCCGGGCGTCGTCTGCGCACCCGAATCGCTGGGTCTCGAACCGTACCTGCGCATCCTGCGATGGCTCCTCGAGGACGGTGAGAACCTACGTGTCCTCGGTTTCCCCGAACAGTTCGATTCCGTCGATCCAATTTCTGCGATTCTCGGCGGAGCGAAGGAGATGTTGGCGGCAGCGATGGACAAGGCTGCGGTAAAGACAATGGTCGCTGTCACGGATCGCCGCATCATCATGGCCAAGACGAACGCATTCCTCGAACAAGGCGCGGTTCTTCAAGACATCCCGGTCGACCAAGTGCGATACATCCGAGCAGCGACCTCGCAGGACCGGAGCGCACGCTCGGCGGTCGACCTCATCACGCGCGACGAGAACATCCGGTGGCTCTTCCACGCTGACATCGACCACACTCAAGTGGACGCGCTCGCCGCCGTCCTTGCCGAGTCGATGACGATCCCGGACGCTGAACGCGAGGAGCTTCAACGGCGGCGCTACGCCCCCATCGAGGCCGGCGAGAACAGGCCAGCGGCGTTCAGCCGCTCCCGGTCCGATGGTTGAGCGCATGGTCGCCGTCGGTGGGAAGGTGCAGACACCCGAGATCGTGGACGGACCGGGCTGGAGCCGCCCGGGACTGGACGTCGCTGCAGGCCGTTATCCGCTCTCGGTAGAGCGGCATGTGATGCGCATGGTCGATCACCTGGTCCCCGGTGTGACCGCAGTGACTCCGCATGCGCGTTACTACGCACTGCACGGGCTGATCGCGGTGCAAGCCGAGGTGGAAGACCTGACGGTGCCGGCCGCCCAGACTCTGCTTCGCCGCGCGGAAGTGGCCCTGGCCGCCGTGTCGTTCGCCCACCATCCGCAGGCTCTGGAGTGGCTGCCACGTGCTCATGGCGTCGATGCCCTGGCCCGGCGGCTGCACGCTGGGGCGGTCGCCATGTCCGAGGCCGAGGTCCCGGGCAAGGACGGGTACGTACGCAACTCGTGGGGGTTCTGGGGACCGTACGCCGGATCCGAGGTCGCGCTCGGCATCCTCGGTGCGGGCCACGTGCCGGTTCCCGGACCGCGGCTCGAGACGGCGGCACTACGCGCTGGACTGGACGGGCTGCTCGAACTGGCCGCCGAGGACACGCTGAACGTGGATGATCTCGCCTCTTTTGGGGACCGGTTGTGCGTGTGCATGGGCGGTGAGCAGCCTGACGGGGCGTGGCTGGCGAACCTGATGTGCGAGGCCGGTGCACCGGCCGAAGCAGGCTCCCGGTCGGCAACGCGACGACAGACGATTCAGCTTCTGGCTCGTGTGGTCGCCACACATCCCGTCCGGTTCTTCACCCGCGACGTCGGCCATGTGCTCGCGTTCGGTGACTTCCTGAGCACCGATCCCGTGGCCAGCGGCATCGATGCGGCGAGCGCCTGGCGCGGAGTGGTGCTGCGGAACTACTCGGTCGGAGCGTGGCGCCGTCTGTGGTCCTGGCTGGTGGAGCAGGTCGATGGGCTGCTACCGATCGAGGAAGTGGCCGACCGCTTCGCCGCGGACTTGCCCGACATGACGGTGGACGCCTTCCTGTCCTCTCTTCCTGCGACGCAGAGCACGACCGGAGCGCCGTTGCCCGCTGAGCACGACCTGCGGTGGGCGGGTGACCCCTTGCCTCTCGCCGAGCTGCGGGTGCTCGCCGCCGGCGCCCGTCGGGTGGACGAACTCACCGGTCGGGTCCGGGACGCGTTCCTCGGACAGCGCGGTGTCGAACTCGGCCCGGAATGGGTCCAGCGGCGGCTTGACGAAGCCCGGCCCATGAAACTGCGCGATGTCGCCCGCCGACTCACCCACGACCTGGTGGCGCGGTCGCAGCGGATCGCGCTGGCCAAGGCCCGTCGACGTACTGACGGCACGTTGTGGTTACCGACCCGGCTGCACGAGCGGGGCGGGCTGTTGTACCGGACGAGCCAGGAGGGGCGCGGTGACGTCGGGCTACGGCTGGATCAGCTCGGAACCGTCCTGGCCACCTGCGGCGTACTGCAGTACCACGACCAGCACTGGTCGGTGACCAGTAGCGGGAGGGCTCTCGTTGACTGAGACCGCATCGGCACCGAGAGGGGTGGAGCCACCAACCACGTTCGCCTCTCCGCTGACCCTCATCCTCGACGAGGAGCGCACGGGCGGGCGGAGCCTGGAAGAAGCGCTCTTCCTCAGCTTCACCACCGATCTCGGCTTTTTCGAGGAGGTCGCCCTCGGCGTCACCCAAGCCACCGGGGCACGCGTCACGGTGGCGGGAGATGTCTCCATGGCGCGGAACGATCCCCGGTCCGTCCGGCGGGCCGGCCGCAGCTACCTCGCAGGGCTGGCATACGCACATGGTGCCGCGTTCCATCCCAAGCTGATGGTCCTCGCCGGACCGGAGCACGCCACCATCGCCCTCGGCTCCGGCAACACCACCCTGGCCGGCTGGCAGGCCAACGCCGAACTGTGGACGGTTCTGCGGGTGGACGGCGAGCAGAGTCCCGCCGCCGTTCCGGAGGTGTCGGCATGGCTGCGCGACCTCCCGGAAAAGGTGAGGTTCTCCGCCGGCGTGCCGCAGGCGCTGGATCGGGTCGCGGCACTGCTGGACCGGCTCCACCGCGGCAGGACGCCCACAGCACCGCAGGTCCGCGTCGTCAGCAGCCTGCGCTCGCCGATCATCGATCAGTTGCCGCGGGGGCCGGTCGACGAACTGGCCGTGTTCGCGCCCTTCTATGACCGGCGCTCAATGGCACTGCGGCGGCTGCTCGAACGCTTCCGTCCGAGCAGGTTCACCCTCGCCTACCAGCCCGGGCTCAGCGACCTCGACGGCCCGTCGGTCGCCGCCCTGGTGAAGGAGTACGACGGACGCGTCATCAGCGACAACGACCAACGGTACCGTCATGGAAAACTCGTCGAGTGGGTCTCCGAGGGACAGCGGTGGGCCCTGACCGGCAGCCCGAACCTCTCCGCCGCGGCCCTGCTGCTTTCCCAGGGCGACGGCGGCAACTGCGAACTGGGCATCCTCACTCCCATACCCGCCCCCCTCCTTCCGGACGGCACCGCCGAGCCCGCCGCCCGGCTTCACACGGCCCCACCCCTCCCTCGCCCCATCGCCGTCGGTGGGCCGCTGCTGCTCGGTGCACTACGCGTACCGGACGGCCTGGAGATCAGCGTGGCCCGGCCCCTCTCCGACACCGCTCACCTGGAGTTGTCCCAGGCGGCAGCCCCGCCGGAGAGATGGGAGCGCATCGCCGAAATCCCGCCCGGCCAGGCCATGCTGACGGTAACGGCTCCGGCGGATGCAGGCAGCCGTGTGCGTCTGGTCGTGGTCGACAGTGACGGCGTACCGAGCTTCGGCAACATCGTGTTCGTCGTCGATCCTGACCGCGCCCTGCGCCGAATGACCCCGGCTCAGTCCCAGGCTCCCATGACACGGCCACCCGACCTGTTCGCGGATCCCCGGCTCGCCGAACGCTTCCTGGGCGACCTGGAAACCCTCCGCACGGGACTTCCCCCCACCCCAGCGGGCGTATCCGCGAGCAGCAGCACTGGCGGTGCGGTCGCGACGGCCCCGCTGGACAGCGACGAGGACGGCTGGGAACGCTATCTGGACGAGTGTGCCGGGCGCGTCGGACACCCGCTCACGCGCTTCGCGCTGGGGCTTCCCCTGCCCACGGAGACCAGCGCGCCCTTTCAGGACCTTCTGCCCGTCTCCTGGGACGAGCGGTTCACCGACGACATCGAAGCAGCCCTCGACGAGGACGACGCGGAGGCCGTGGCAGCAGAGCACGACCCCGAGGCAGCCGGTGCCGAAGCGAGCAGCACCGCCAACCTGCCCGACCTCCGGCAGGCCGACCAGGAAGTCCGCCGTAGATACCGGCGCTGGGTGGAGCGCCTCGTCGCCCTCGCTCCCCACCTGGGTCCTCCCGAGCGCATGCTCGTCGTCCGGCTGACCCTGTGGACCGTCGCGGCAGGCGCCTGGCCGCCGGCGCACACCGACTGGGTGCCACTGCTCTCCCAGGCCGTCCGTGCACTGAACCGAAACGACCTCCCCGAGCGGATCGAGCCCCAGGTCGGCAGCCTCGCAGCAGTCGCCCTCGCCGTGCTCCGAAGCCACGCCCCACGCTACGAAATCACCCCTGAGACACTCGCCTTCAACGAAGCCTCCCAGGCAGTCGGCCACCTGCTTCCCGCCGTCGATTCCGCGTACATCACGGAATACTCGACGTTGCTCGACACAGCCTTCGGCCCGGCCGTCGACCAGGCCGCCGTGCTCGATGTCGCGTCGGACGTCGTCCAGGACGATCCCCTCACCGACGCTGTATGGTCCCTCACCGAGAAGGGCCGCGACGTACACCGCCACGGGCAGCTCCTGCTCCACGTGACCGGCCGCTTCAGCAACCCCGCGCTGGTGGCACTCGAAGCAGTCGGCGCCGCCGAACACGCGCGACTGGTCGGAGCCTGGGCCAGCGCGGGCTCGAACTCGGGCGAGGGAGCCTGGGCGCTGGTCGTCTGGCGTCGACCCGACCTCATCGTGGTCGATGCCCGCCGGCCGATTCCCCTCTGGCGGCATTACCGGCTTACCGGGCTGGTAGGCCCCCGAGCCCTGGCCGCACAGCGCGGCTTCGAATCCGCCGTCTCCGTACCCCACGGCCCCCGCAACCAGCCCTTCGACCTGGCACAGCAAATCCTGTCGGAGCTCAGCCTGGGCGGGCCCCGGCCACCACGCTGCGAGCCGTAGCGTGGTGGGCTATGACCCTTGAACCTGGCCCGGCGGCTCGCCGCATCCCCGTCGTCCCAGTGAAGGACCGCCGGGCTACGGCTGTGTCCTGCCGCGCCGGCGCCTGGCCACCGCGAAGCCCGCCAGGGCCAGTGCGGCGACGCCGCCGCCGGTGGCGGTGGCCAGCGTGGTGGTGTTCGTCGCGGACGATCCGGACGCCTGGGCGCAGTAGGAGCCGGCCCCGGCGACGGTGATGGTCGTATGCCTCTGCTCGGCGGTGAGTCCCTTGCCGGGGGCGGCGATGTCGACGGGGTAGCTGCCCGGCTCGATTCCGCAGCGGAGCGTGCCCTCGCCCTGGCCGTAGCTGTTCTTCTGCAGCGTCACCTTCACCGGGTGTCGGAATGCCGGGGAGGTCACCGTGAAGCTTCCGTTCTCGTCGGCGGCCAGGGACGTCAGGTCGACTCCTGAGGTCACCTCGACGGGCGCGCCCGGCCTCAGCGGCCCGTCGGGGGTGCTGTCACTGTCCGTCGGGGCGGGGCTGACGGCGAGGCCCGGGTCCTCGGCTGCGTGGGCGCCGGGTGCGGCTGCGAGACCGAGGGCGGCTGCGGTGCACAGGATGCCGGCCATGCGCAGGTGCATCCGGGGTACCTCGCCTTCCTGAAAGGTGATCAGGCGGCCTTCGGCGGGACGAGCATGTGCTCGCGGCCGAGGGTCGTCGTGGTGTCGGTGTAGAGGGTGGTCTCGCCGTCGGACCAGCGTACGAGCAGGTCGTCGGCGTCGCCGGGGGTGTAGGCGCCGGCGGTCATGACGGCGGCGTGGGTCCACAGTGTGTTGGACGACTTCAGCTCGACCTCCGTTCCCACGCCGGAGGCGGAGGAGTCGCGGTAGAGGCTCAGTCTGCCGTCGGACCAGCGCACGAGGACGTCCCAGTTGGCACCTCCGGTGAAGTTCCCGGCGGCGAGCAGGGTGGCGTGGCGCCAGGTGTCGTTGGGCGGCTGCAGCCGGTGTTCGTGGAGGAATCCGCGGCTGTCGACGTCGGTGTAGAGGGTGGTTTCGCCGTCGGTCCAGCGGACCATGACGTCGTCGGGCGCCGGGTTGGCGCTGTAGCGTCCGGCGGTGATCTGGACGGCGCCCTTCCAGACGCTGCTGGGCTTGGCCAGCTGGGTCTCCCCGGCGAAGCCGCCCTTGCCGTCCCCGGTGTACAGGGTCACTTCGCCGTCCGACCAGACCACCATCAGGTCGGAGGCGCCGTTGTCGTCGAAGTCCCCGCCGGCGATGGTCCTGGCGTGGGTCCAGGTCGAGGACTTCGCGATCCGGTGCTCACCGGAGAAGCCGCCGTTGCCGTCCCCTGTGTAGAGGGTGACTTCGCCGTCCGACCAGACGACGATCATGTCGGTCCTGCCGTCGCCGGTGTAGTCGCCGGAGGCGGTCTTCATGGCCTGCTGCCACCGGCCCCCGCCGGTCGGGTACATGCTGTAGCCGCGCGGGTACTGGGTCGGAGTGGTGTTGTTCTGCGCGGCCGCGTAGATCTCGAGGGCCCGCTGGTCGAAGGTCGTGGAGAACGAGATGCGGTCGCTGTTGTTCTCCAGGCCGCCGCCGTAGTAGCCGCCGAGGTTGCCGATGACGGTTCCGCTGCCGGTGCTCTTGTTCAGGCCGGTGATCCAGGGGCTTCCGGAGGTGCCGCCGTAGAAGCCGCCGCAGTCCATGCGCATCTGGTGGTAGCCGGCCAGCCGGCTGGTGGTGACGCCGGCGCACATGAAGGGCCGGTTCTTCGGGTTGTGGCTGCCGGGGTAGCCGATGACGGTGACGTTCTGCTTGTACTGGCCGTTCACCTGGCCGAGTCGGAGCGCCGCGCCGACGGCCTTCTGCGCGCTCTGCCCTCGACCGTTGGCGGCGACCAGGGCGAAGGCGTAGTCGAAGTCGGAGTAGGCGTCGCGGGTGGGGTGGCCTGCGGCCTGGTACCAGCGTGCGTCACGGACCCAGCTCTGCACCGCGAACCGGCCGTAGGGAGCGGGGTTGTTCGCGCTGCCGTCGTAGCGGGGCACGAACATGCCCTTGGAGCCGCCGGAGCAGTGCGCGGCGGTCAGGATGACGTTGCCCTGCGGGCTGTCCACGAGGCTCGCGGAGCAGAAACGCCCCGTCAGCTGGTCGGTCGCCGGGTCCCGCACGTAGTGGAAAAAGGTGCCGACGGTGGGGACACCGGCGAAGTAGACGCCGTTCTTCGGCGCGGCCGCACCCTTGACGAGGGATTCGGCTCCCCTCCCGGCCGGGGCCTCGCCGCGCGGGCTGTCCGGGGTGGCCCGGGCCATCCGCTCAGGTGTCCAGAACTTCTCGGCCTCCGCACTCGTCCATGCCTTTCCCCGGCCCGCGTCGTGCGCGGTCGACGCGGCCGGCACCGTCCTGATGGCGGTGTCGGGGCGCGCGGAGGCGGGTGACGCCGCCGCGAGGAGGAGAGCGGAGGCCGCTATCGCGGCACAGGTTCCGAACGTGTCACGAAAGGTGGGTATTCGCACGGTTTCCTTGTCTGTGAGGGCACGTGTGGCGAGAAGCGGCCGGTCTCAGCTCGTGAAGATGAAGTACTTCCACGTCCCGTAGGTCGTCGAGTTCACGTTGTCGCCCGAGGTCGTGTCGATGTAGGACGAGCGGATGCGGAAGCGGACGCCCGTCGGCGGGGTGCCGGTGAGTTCGAGGGTGTCCTGGCCGTCCGAGCCGAGGACGAGGTACTCGCTGTGCGTGGCGCGCCAGGCTCCCTGGGAGTAACCCTGCACCTCGACCCGGTACTTGCGGTTCGGGTACGGCGTCATCGTCGTGTCGAAGACGGGGTCCTTGGACTTGTGGAAGTAGCGGTACGTCTGGTTCCACGCGGTCTGGGACTTGTAGTAGCCGCTGAGCGCGGTCGAGACCCGGACCCGTGCGCCCACGGTGCTCGTGACCGTGGCGGGCGCGTAGCGGGTGTCGCCCGTGAACTTGGCGGTCAGCTTGGTGTCGCGGGTCAGGTAGAGGCTCACGGACAGGTTCCCGGAGGAGTCGACCGCGCCGGACCTGACCAGCTTGCCGGGCTTGTCGCCGCCGTACGGGTCGGCGTAGATCTCGACGGTCCGGTTCTTGTACGTCGTCCCCAGGTGCGCCGTGAACTTGACCTGGGTGTTGTACGAGTACACCTTGCCGTTGTTGTCCAGGGTCAGGGCGGTCGCCGTCTTCGAGACGTTCACCGTGGCGGTGGCGGTGGCGCTCGCGTGGTAGTCGTCGCCCGCGTAGCCGACCGTGTACGTGACCCGGCCGCCGGCCGGCGGGGTGTCGGCGAAGGAGTACGAGCCGTCGGCGCCGACCGTCGCCGTGCCGAGCGGCTTGCCGGACGGGGACTCGTCGTCGGTGCGGCGGACGGAGACCGTCGTGCCGGGCGGGAAGGACGCGTCCGAGGTCAGCTTGCCCGTGACCGTGAGCGTCTTGGCGCGGGGCGCGATGGCGGGGGCGGTGGCCGTCAGGGTGGCGGCGGCCTTCAGCGGGTCGTCGTAGATCCGCAGCGAGTAGGTGTTGTTGCTGTCGTACGACACCGCGAACAGCTTGCTCTCGTCCGGTGCCCAGGCCAGGCCGCTGCCGGCCAGCTCGTCCGAGGCGGTGCCGCCGGTGGAGCTGGGGAGGTCGTACTCCCGGGTGGGCGTCGAGGCGCCCGCCTTGAAGAGGTGGATGTCGGAGCCGTAGACGGAGTCGGTGCCCGCGGCCACATCGCCGTTCGGCGCGATGTCCACGGCGTCGGGGTAGTTGGTGGTCTCGTACTTGCCGTCCGCCGTCAGGTCGGAAAGCTTGTAGACGGCCTGGTAGTACGGCGACCCGCTGGCCGTGACGACGTCCTTGCCGTCCGGTGTGACCGCGAGGTCGCGCAGGTTGCCGCCGCCGGTGCTGCCCGGGTCGAAGGCGTACGCGGTACGGCTCACGGTGCCCGACGAGACGTCGTATACGGCGAGTTCGACCGGGCTCTGGCCGGGTGCGCCCGCCACCACAGTCCCCGGGGCGCCGGGCGAGGCGTCCAGGATCGGCGCCTGGTAGAAGGTGTTCCCGTCCTGGTTCAGGGCCACGACCGGGTCGGTGCCGCTCAGGTCGAGCGAGCCGATGTTGCCGTTGGCCGCGCCGCCGTAGCCGAACCAGAGCTTGCCGCCCGTGTAGGCCACGTACTCCGGGTCGGTGCCGTCACCCGTCGGGTAGGTGTGGGTCTCAGTGGCGGTGGCCGTGTCGATGGCCACGATGGCGTTCGCGCCGGCGACGGCCGCGTACAGGGTGCCGGAGTCGGCGGAGAGCTCCAGGCCGCGGACGCCGGGCAGCGATTCGACCGTGCCGACGACGGTGCCGCTGTAGTCGGTCGCGACGACCTTGCCGCTCTTCGGGTCGCTGATGAAGACCCGCTGGTGGACGCCGTCCACGACGACGTCACCGGTGGAGGCGACCGGCAGGACGGCGCTGGAGTCGGCCAGCGCGGGCGCGGCCGAGGTGAGAGCGAGCGCGGTCGAGCCGAAGAGGACCGCGAGTGCGGTCGCGGCCGTGAGAGTGCGGGTGCGCACGGTGGTTTCGAACCCCCCGGAACGAAAAAAAGAGCCCCTGTGGAACTGGGGACGTGAGCGGAGCGTAGGTCACGTCGGTGACGGCTGATGCAAGGGAGGGTCAACGGTGATCAAAAAAGTCTCCGATGGTGATCAACCTCGCAGTACCTCGACCACACAGTGATCAAAAGCACTCCGCGCCGTTCGGCTCCGGTCCCTCCCCTCGTGGGGACCGGTGTCGAACGGCGCGGATCTCGGAGGCCCGGGCGATGGAGCCGGCGCCGCCGTCCCGTGGCTTCCGCTGAAGCCTGGCCGAGAAGGTTCGGCGCCGTGCGCTGTCGTCCTGGGCGCTGAGCTGATGGCCTGCGCGGACGGTGCCCGACGGGTTCGCCCTTGCGTCGTGATCCTGCCATTTGTGGCTTCCCGTGAGGAGATTCCGGTGCCGGTCCGGAGGCTTTCGCCGCAGGTCAGCCGTATAAAGTGAGTTTTCCGGTCCGGATGACCAAGCGCGGGGGGAGTAAGGAGTGGAGGCCTTGGGTTCCGACTCAGGGGCACGTACTGCCTTCGCGGAGCGGCTCGCTCTGCTGTACAAGGAGGCGGGCAACCCTCCTCTCGCGCGGGTGGCCGAGGCGGTCGTACAGCTTCAGCGGGTGGACGAGCGGGGGCGGCCCGTACGGGTCTCCGCCCAGCGGATCAGCGACTGGCGACGGGCCAAGAACGTGCCGGCCCAGTTCGCCGCGCTCACCGCGGTGCTGCACGTCCTGATCCCGCAGGCCCGCCGGGCGCGGCCCACGCCGGTCTCCACCGGTCTGTACGACCTGGGGCACTGGCAGCGGCTGTGGGAGCGGGCCCTGGCCGACCCGGCCGGCGACCGTCCCGCGGCGGCCGCCGAAGTGGACGAGCGGCCTCCGGTCGAGGATCCGGTCGCCCCCAGCGTGTGTCCGTACCGCGGGCTGGCCTCCTACCGGCAGGAGGACGCCCGGTGGTTCTTCGGCCGGGAGCGCAGCACCAACGCCCTCGTCGACCAGTTGCAGGCGGCGGAGAAGACCGGCGGCCTGGTCATGCTCGTCGGTGCCTCAGGGGCGGGGAAGTCGTCCCTGCTCAACGCAGGGCTGGTGCCCGCCGCGCAGAACGGCGCACTGGGCGGCGACGACAGCCGCCCGAGGACGGTCGTACAGCTCGTGCCGGGAGCCGATCCCGTCGGGGAGCTGACCCGGTGCATCCCGGAACTCGCCCCCGTCATGTCCGGGGCGGACGGCTCCGCCGCACCGGAACCCGGCACTCCCGCCTTCGCGCACGCCGTCCGGGGAGCCGTCGCCGAGTGGGCACGGCGCGAGGCGCCCTCCGGTGAGCGGCCGCTCCTCATCGTGGACCAGTTCGAGGAGGCCTTCACCCTCTGCGCCGACGAGGCGGTCAGGCACGCGTTCGTCCAGATCCTGCACGCCGCGAGCTCGTCCGCCGGAGCGGACGACCCGGCCGTCCTGCTCGTGGTCCTCGGGATCCGCGCCGACTTCTACGATCAGTGCCTGCGCTATCCCGAACTGGCCGACGCGCTGCAGCACCGGCACATGGTGCTCGGACCGCTCAGCACGGCCGAGCTCCGCGAGGCGGTGACCGGGCCGGCCAAGGCCGTGGGCCTCGAGCTCGAACCGGGGCTCGCGGAGCTGATCGTCCGGGAGGTGAGCGCCGACGGGCCGCGCGGGGCGCACGACGCCGGGGTGCTGCCGCTGCTCTCGCATGCGCTGCTCGCCACCTGGCAGCGGCGGAAGGCGGGCCGGCTCACGCTGGCCGGTTACCGGGCCGCGGGCGGCATCCAGGGCGCGGTGGCCGCGACCGCCGAGCGGGCCTGGTCGAGCCTGGACCCGCCCGCCCGTACGGCCGCCCGGCTGCTGCTGCTGCGGCTGGTCCGGCTCGGCGAGGACACCCAGGCCACCCGCCGTCGGGGGACCCGGCGGCAGCTGGCGCAGGAGTCGACCGATCCCGGCAAGACGGAGGAGTCGCTGGAGGCGCTGGTCCGCGCCCGGCTGGTGACGCTCGACGCGGAGACCGTGGAGATCACCCACGAGGCGCTGCTGACCGCCTGGCCGCGGCTGCGCGACTGGATCGACGAAGGCCGCAACGACCATCTGCTGCGCCAGCGGCTGGAGGAGGACGGCCGGGCCTGGGAGGGCTCGGGCCGCGACTCCTCGCTGCTGTACCGGGGTTCGCGGCTGGCCCAGGCCCGCAACTGGGCGAAGTCCGCCGGCGACACCTTCCTGACCCGCAGCGCGGTGGAGTTCCTGGCCGCCTCGGTACGGCTGCGCAAGCGCACCCTCGTGATGCGGCGCGGGGCGGTGTCCGCGCTGGTCGTCCTGTCGGTCCTGGCGGTCGGTGCGGCGGTCATGGCCTGGCAGCAGCGCAATGACGCGGTGTTCGAGCAGGTGGTCGCGGAGGCCGACCGCGTCCAGTACACCGACCCCTCGCTCTCCGCCCAGCTGGACCTGGTCGCCCACGATCTGCGGCCGGACGACCCGGGCACCAACAACCGGCTGGTCTCGATCGTGAACGCGCCACTGGCCACGCCACTCCTCGGCCACACCGGCGCCGTCTACCTCACCTCCTTCAGCCCCGACGGGAAGCTGCTCGCCACCGCCAGCTACGACCGCACGGTCCGGCTGTGGGACGTCAGCGACCGCTCGCACCCGAAACCGCTGGGCAGGCCGCTCACCGGCCACACCAGCTGGGTGAGCACCGCGCTCTTCAGCCCGGACGGCCACACCCTGGCCAGCACCGGCGACGACGGCACCGTCCGGCTGTGGGACGTCCGGGACCCCGCCCACCCCAAGCCGCTCGGCACGCCCCTGAACGGCCGCACCGGCACGATCTATCTGCTGGCCTTCAGCCCCGACGGCCGCACGCTCGCCGCTGCCGGCGAGGACCACACCGTACGGCTGTGGGACATGACCGACCCTGGTCGGCCCGGGACGATCGGTGCTCTGACCGGGCACTCCGCCGCCGTGCGGTCCGTGGCCTTCAGCCCCGACGGCCGGCTGCTGGCAGCAGGCGGCGACGACGACATGATCACGCTCTGGGACATGACCGATCCGCACCGCCCGAAGCGGGTCGACAGGGTACTGAAGGGCCACACGGACACCGTGCACTCGGTGGCCTTCAGCCCCGACGGCCACACCCTCGCCAGCGGCAGCGCGGACGACACCGTCCGGCTCTGGGACGTCACCGACCCGCGCAATGCCACCGAGCTCGGCTCGCCGCTCGCCGGTCACACCGGTCCCGTGTGGTCGGTGGCCTTCAGCCCCAAGGGCGGCATGCTCGCGGCCGGCAGCGCGGACAGCACGGCGAGCCTGTGGAACGTCAGCGATCCTGCTTCGCCCTCCCAGATCGGCGAGCCGCTCGCGGGCAGCAGCGGCGAGATGTACGCCGTGGGCTTCAGCCCCGACGGCCGCACCCTTGCCACCGGCAGCGGCGACAGCAAGGTCCGCCTGTGGTCGGTGCCGACCTCGGACATGGTCGGCGCCTTCGGAGCGTTCCGCCCGGACGGGCGGGTGCTCGCGATGGCCGCGCGCGACGGGCGGATCCGGCTGTGGAACGTGAAGGTTCCCGGCCGGCCGGTGGCGATGGGCCGACCGTTCATGCCCGCGGACGGCGGCCAGCGCCAGCTGGCCTTCTCCCCCGACGGCCGCACGCTCGCCGTACTGAGCGGCCGCAAGCAGCTGTACCTGTGGAACGTCACCCACCCGTCCCGGCCGGTCCCCTACGGGGCGCCCCTCACCATGCGGACCCGCTTCACGGGCACCGACGCGCTGGCCTTCAGCCCGGACGGACGCATCCTGGCGAGCCCCTACGACGACCGCACCATCCAGCTGTGGAACGTCGCCGACCCGTCCCGTGCCGCCAAGTTCGGCCCGCCGCTCGCCGGTCACAAGGGCTTCATCAACAGCCTCGTCTTCAGCCCGGACGGCCACACCCTCGCCAGCGGCAGCGCGGACGCCACCATCCGCTTCTGGAACGTCACCGACCCCCGCCGTGTCACCTCCCTCGGCACACCGCTCACCGGGCACGGAGGACCGGTCAACGTCCTCGTCTACAGCCCGGACGGCTCCACGCTGGTCAGCGGCAGCGACGACGACACGGTCCGGCTGTGGAACGTCACCGACCCCCGCGAGGCGGCCGCGGTCGGCGCCCCCCTGACCGGTCACACCGAAGCGGTCGTGTCGCTCACCCTCAGCCAGGACGGCCGCACCCTGGCCAGCGGCGGCAACGACAACACCGTCCGCCTCTGGAACGTGGCCCACCCCTCGGAGGCCGCCCCCATCGGGCAGTCCATGAGCCCCAACGCCAAGACCGGCAACTTCCTCTCGTTCAGCCCCAGGAGCCATCTGCTGGGGGTGTCGAGCGGCGCCGACACCGTGCGGCTGTGGAACCTGGACACGGACGACGCGATCCGGCACATCTGCTCGGCCACCCAGGGCGTGCTGACACCGGAGAAATGGCACGAATATCTGCCACGGCTCTCGTACAAGCCTCCGTGCGGCCCCTAGTCCGATCCGGTGAACGCCCTGGTGGCGGCTGCTGGTCAATGGGGCCGACCCAGTGATACCGGCCACATCCCCATGACGCGGCGGAACAGTCGACTCCCCTCGGGCCCGCGGCCTTGTTACGCTTGGCCACAGCCCGATCGCTGGTGCATCCCCCGTCGCCAGCGGTCGGGCATTCTCATGCCCTCCCGGCGGTCAGCCACTGGGCGACCTTGCGCACCGTGGTCTCGTCGAGCCGCTCGACGAGCACCTGCACGGCTGCATGGTCGTCCGGTGCGAGGTCGTAGAGCCCTGCCTTGCTCAGCCCGGCCATGAGCACCTGCTGCCGCCGGCCGCTCATCCGCTCCGTGAGCGTCCTCGGCTCCTCGGGGCCGTCGGACGGCGGCTCCGGCGTCGTGGCGTTCGTGGTCGTGGTCGACACGTCGAAGCGTTGCCA
Source organism: Streptomyces sp. NPDC001604 (assembly GCF_042893475.1). NCBI lineage: Bacteria > Bacillati > Actinomycetota > Actinomycetes > Kitasatosporales > Streptomycetaceae > Streptomyces > Streptomyces sp. NPDC001604. The sequence goes on from NZ_JBIAUY010000002.1 coordinate 220,762, forward strand.
CGCACCGTCCTTCGGGCCCCACAGGCCGACCGCGAAGTCACCGCCGCGCGCCCGCACGGTGTGGGCCATCTCGCCGAGCGCGTACTCCACGGGAGCGCGGTGCGGAGCCTCGGCACACACCTCCCAGGAGGCCGAGGAGGGCCGGTAGAACTGCGCGACCCAGCGGGGAGCCCCGGTCGGCTGCGGACTGGCCGGACGTGTCGTGGTCTCCACTGCGCTCACCCCTTGTTTCACCCGTTTACCTCACCTGCTGTCAGGCTGCTCAGCAGGCGACGGTAACTGACGGCCCGTCAGATATCCAGAGGCGGATATCCAGAGGCGGATATCCAGAGTCAGACATCCAGAGTCGGCGGTCCCAGGGGCAGTTGTTCCGGGGTCAGTCGTTCCGAGGTCATTTGTTCCAGGACTCGTCGTACGGATCCTTCGGCGTCGGCACCGGTGTCGCCGCCGTGACCTGGAAGTACGGTATGGGGCCGTTGTTGACGGGGTCCTTGGTCTGCCGGGCGGTGTAGTTCCCGGTCACCTGGAGCCACTTGTCCGGCTGCAGGACCGGCGGGATCGTGCCGGTCAGGGCGATCTTCACCGGCTGGGCGTCTGCGGCACAGCAGTTGAGGGCCATGCGCACCAGGTAGGGGGCGCCGGTGCGGTCGAGAGCGACGAAGCCGGTGATCCGGATCGGGCGGCCCGCCATGTGCCGACCGCGGTCGTAGACGGCGCGGGTCGCGTAGTCGACCACGTTGAGGTCGAGCGGGCCGGAGGCCGGCAGCTTGTCGAAGCCGTACGGCTGCTGCAGGGCCGTACCCGTGCGCATGGCACTGTAGGAGCCGAGGGCGGGCGGGGCAACCAGGATCAGGGCGAGGAGGGGGAGGACGAGGAGCCAGGAAACACGGGGTTCGCGGTGCACGTGCCCCTCTCCATGGTCATGGGCCTCGCCGTGCTCGTGGGTTTCGCCGCTCCTGCGGCCGCGCCACTCGTACCAGACCGTCGCCAGCGCCGTCACGATCAGTACCGCACCCGAGGCCAGCAGCAGCGGTTGCAGTCCGGCCTTGACGTAGCGCAGGTAGAGGTCGGTGAAACCGGCGTGCAGCAGGGCCGCGCCGGTCAGGAACAAGATGGCCGCCTGGGCCTGCCGGTTCACAGGAGCACCGCCCCGGTCAGGACCGCGCCCGCGATGGCGAGGCAGAAGGTGGCGGGGGCGAAGCGCAGGGCGAAGCCGCGGCCGAAGGTGCCGGCCTGCATCGCGAACAGCTTGAGGTCGATCATCGGTCCCACCACCAGGAACGCCAGCTTGGCCGTCAGCGAGAACTGGGTCAGCGAGGCCGCCACGAACGCGTCCGCCTCCGAGCAGATCGACAGCAGGACCGCCAGGACGGCGAGCGCGAGGATCGCCACCAGCGGGTTCTCCGCGGCCGTGCGCAGCCAGCTCGCCGGGGCCACGGCCTTGAGCGTCGCGGCGGCCATCGCGCCCACCACCAGGAAGCCGCCCGCGTGCATCACGTCGTGCCGGACCGAGTTCCAGAAGGCGGCGCCTTTGCTCGGGCCCTCGTAGTGGGAGCGTTCCGGTGTGCGCAGCCAGTCCGTGCGGCCGAGGCGCTGCCACAGCCAGCCCATCACACACGACACGAGCAGACTGGCGACGAAACGGCCCACGACCATCTCGGGGTTGCGGGGGAAGGCCACCGCGGTCGCCGTCAGCACGATCGGGTTGATCGCCGGGGCGGACAGGAGGAAGGCGAGGGCCGCCGCGGGAGTCACGCCCCGGCGCACCAACGCTCCGGCCACCGGCACCGACGCGCACTCACAGCCCGGCAGCATCGCGCCCGCCATCCCGGCGACCGGCACCGCGAGGGCGGGCCGGCCGGGCAGGGCACGCGCGAAGAACGCCGGCGGCACGAACACCGCGATCGCCGCCGAGAGCAGCACGCCGAGCACCAGGAAGGGCAGTGCCTGCACGAGCACGGCCACGAACACCGTCATCCAGCTCTGCATGACGGGTGCGGAGAGCGCTCCGCGGATGGGGCCCTGGAGCAGCACCAGCAGGAGCAGCAGCATGGTGAGGACGAGGGGTGACTTCGAGTCCTGGCGGCTGTGGTCCTGCCCGGTCCCCGTCGGCTCTTCCGGCTCCGGGGCGCCGCGCACCGGCTCATGGCTGTCCGCCCCCAGAGGGGCTGGTTTGGTGATGGCCACGGGCGTGGTACCTCCGGTGGTGCGTGAGGGCGCTGGTTTCCCTCCCCATCCATACGGCGGGGAAGGGGCGTTCGTTCAGTGACCGTTCGGTGACTGCGCTCGGTCGCTGCTGGAACCACCTCTCCCGGTGAGGCACTCTTCTCACTCGTGGGGAGCGTTCCGAATCAAGGTGTGGCGAGTGGTGACGTGTCGGCGCACATGGTGGTGTGCGGTGACGACGGACTGGCGCAGCGGCTGGCCGCCGAGCTGCGGGGTGTGTACGGCGAACAGGTCACGCTCGTCGTGCCGCCCGCCGACCGCGGGGTGCGACCGCCGGTGGTCGGGCGCGCGCGGGCGACCACGGCGGCACTCTTCGACCGGATGGTGAACGCGGCCGTCAGCCGGGCGAACGGCGCCGCCGCCGAACCCGTCGCGAACGCCCAGATCGTGGAGGCCTCCGAGGCGACCGAGGAGGTGCTCGGCGCGGCGGGTGTGGAGCGGGCCGCCGCGCTGGCGCTGGTGTACGACGACGACGAGACCAACATCCGTGCCGCCCTCACCGCCCGCCGGCTGAACCCCCGGCTGCGGCTCGTCCTCAGGCTCTACAACCGTCGGCTCGGCCAGCACATCGAGGAACTCCTCGACCAGGCGGCCGCGTTGGCGACCGGCGACGCCGGCTCGGCCGGCAGCGACACCTCCACCACCGTGCTCTCCGACGCCGATACGGCCGCGCCCGCGCTGGCCGCCACCGCCGTCGCCGGCACCAGCAAGGTCGTACAGACCGACGGGCTGCTGCTGCGGGCGGTGGAACGGACGCCGCTCGTGGGGCAGTTGGCACGGCCGGGGCTGGCCACGCTGGCGCTGCTCTCCACGGACGGTGCCGACAACGGCGGCGAGCAGGGGCCGGAGCTGCTGCCCGACGCGGCGGCGGTCCGCGCCGCGACCGGCCGCGGGACCGTCGTACTGGAGCAGGTGTCGTACGCCGGGCCCCAACTGCCCCCGGCCCGCGGGGCCGTGGCGTTCTCCTCGCTGTTCTCGCGTCGGCTGCGGTGGTCGCTGGCGGGCATGGTGGGGTGCGTGGTCGCGCTCGCGGTGGCGTTGTGGCTGGTGACGCCGCGGATGCATCCGCTGAGCGCGTTCTATCTGACGCTGCTCGATCTCTTCGCCATCGACGACCCCGCCATCGGCCAGTCCGTCGGACGGCAGATCCTTCAACTCCTCTCCGGGCTCACCGGGTTGCTGCTGCTGCCGGTGCTGCTGGCCGCGGTGCTGGAGGCGCTGGGCACCTTCCGGACGGCGTCCGCGCTGCGGAAGCCGCCACGGGGGCTGGGTGGGCATGTGGTCCTCCTCGGGCTCGGCAAGATCGGTACGCGGGTGCTGACCAGGCTGCGGGAACTGAACATCCCCGTGGTGTGCGTCGAGTCCGACCCGGATGCCCGGGGGCTGGCCACGGCGCGGCGGCTGCGGGTTCCTGTGGTGCTCGGGGACGTCACCCAGGAGGGCGTGCTGGAGGCCGCCAAGATCCACCGTGCGCATGCGCTGCTGGCGGTGACCAGTGCGGACACGACGAATCTCGAGGCCGCGCTGTATGCGCGGTCCGTGCGGCCCGATCTGCGGGTCGTGCTGCGGCTGTACGACGACGACTTCGCGACCGCCGTGTACCGCACGCTGCGGGCAGCTCATCCGCGTGCCTCCACGCGGAGTCGCAGTGTGTCCCATCTGGCGGCGCCCGCTTTCGCCGGGGCGATGATGGGGCGGCAGATTCTGGGGGCGATTCCGGTGGAGCGGCGGGTGTTGCTGTTCGCCGCGATGGATGTGGCCGGGCATCCGCAGCTGGAGGGGAAGACGGTGGCGGAGGCGTTTCGGGCGGGGGCCTGGCGGGTGCTGGCGCTGGATACGAGGGTCTCGGACGGGCGGCGGGAAGGGCCGGCTGCCGAGGAGGCGTATGAGGATGTGCGGGCGGTTTCGGGGTCGGGGCTGGTGTGGGATCTGCCGGACGGGCGGGTGCTGAAGGGGTCGGACCGGGTGGTGCTGGCGGCTACTCGGCGGGGGTTGGCGGAGCTGTTGGGGCGGCGGCCGCGGGAGCGGGCCGGAGCCTGAGCGGCACCCCGGCCCAACCAGCCACACGTCACGCCAGCTCGAGTGGCCGCACGCCACCGCGGCCCGAGTGTCGTAGCTACCCCAAGTGGCGTTCCGCGAATTCCAGTTCCAGGCGGACCTGTTTGATTCTCTCGTCCACCACCAAGGAACCGTGGCCCGCGTCGTAGCGGTACACCTCGTGGGTGGCGCCGCGGGCTTCGAGGCGTTTGACGTAGTTCTCGATCTGGCGGATGGGGCAGCGGGGGTCGTTGACACCGGCCGAGATGTAGACCGGGGCTCTGACCTGGTCGACGTAGGTCAGCGGGGACGAGGCCTCGAAGCGTTCGGGGACCTCCTCGGGGGTGCCGCCGAGGAGGGTGCGGTCCATGGCCTTCAGGGCCTCCATCTCGTCGTGGTACGCCGTGACGTAGTCGGCGACCGGGACCGCCGCGATGCCGAGCGTCCAGGCGTGCGGCTGGACGCCGAGGCCGAGGAGGGTGAGGTAGCCGCCCCAGGAGCCGCCGGTGAGGATGAGGCGGTCGGGGTCCGCGAGGCCGGAGTCGACCGCCCAGGCGCGAACGGCCTCGATGTCCTCCAGTTCGATGAGGCCGACGCGGTGCTTGAGGGCGTCGGTCCAGGCGCGGCCGTAGCCGGTGGAGCCGCGGTAGTTGACGCGGATCACCGCGTACCCGTGGTCGACCCAGGCCGCCGGGCCCGCCGCGAACGCGTCGCTGTCGTGCCAGGTGGGGCCGCCGTGGATGTCGAAGACCGTGGGCAGGGGGCCCAGGGCGCCCTGCGGCTTCTGGACCAGGGCGTGGATACGGCCGCCGGGGCCGTCCACCCACACGTCCTCCACCGGCACCGAGCCCGGGGACTTCATGCCCGGCGGGTCGAGGACGACCGCGCCCGTGGTCGAGCGGACCGCCGACGGTTCGGCGGCCGAGGACCACAGGTACTCCACGCTGCCGTCGGGCCGGGCCGTCGCGCCGGAGACCGTGCCGGGCGGGGTGGGGATCTTCGCCAGGGCGCGGCTCGCCAGGTCGTAGCGGAACAGTTCGCTGCGGGCCTCGAAGCTGTGCACGATGAGCAGGCCGGTGCCGTCCGGGTACCACTCGGCGCTCACGTCTCCGGGCAGCTCCAGGGCCAGGTCGGTCTCCTCGCCCGTCGCCACGTCCCACACCAGGGGCTCCCAGCGGCCGCGGCGCTGGTGCCCGATGAGCAGCCGGGTGTCGCCCTCGACGGGGGCGAAGCCCAGGACCTCCAGGCCCAGCTCGGCCGTGCCCCCCTTGGTGTCGTCGAGCTCGGCGACCGCCGTGCCGTCGGGGCGCAGGACGCGCAGGGCGGAGTGCATGGCGTCGCCGTGCTCCGTGTGCTCGATGGCGATCAGCGAACCGTCGTGGGAGAGGTCGCCGACGCCCGCCGACTCGCGGTGGCGGTAGATCTCCACCGGGGTCTCGCCGGTGCGCGCGAGATGGATCGTCGTACCGTCCTCGTCCGTGGAGCGGCCGACGATCGCCGTGCGGCCGTCCCGGGCGAGGGCCAGGCCCGCGGGGTAGGAGGCCTCCAGACCGGGCGCCGCCGGCTCGTTCTCACCGCCGTCGAAGGGCTGTCTGCGCCAGACGCCGAACTCGTCGCCGTCCTTGTCGTCGAACCACCAGATCCATGCGCCGTCGGGGGAGAGCAGGCCCTCCGTCGTGCCGTTCGGACGGTCCGTGACCTGGCGTTGTCGGCCGGTGGCACGGTCCCAGGCGTACAGCTCGTACGTCCCCGTCGCGTTCGACACGAACAGGGAGCGGTCCGGTGCGTCCTCCGCCCAGTCGGGCAGCGACACCCGCGGCGCCCGGAAGCGCTTCTCCCAGTCCGGCATGTCCTCGTTCCGCTCCGGCGCGGCGGAGGCGTTGCTCTCAGTCATGGCCCCATAGTGCCTGCCCCCACGGACAATTCGCTGGCGAGGTCCCCAGCCTGTGGATAACTTCTACCGGGCATTTACCGAACACACGTCCAAGCAGGTCAGGATCCTCGGCTCATGTCTTCTCCCAGCGCTTCCCCCACCCCTGCCGACTGGCGCGAGGCCAACCGCGCCAACTGGGACGAGAGGGTCCCGCTGCACACCGCCGGCGACTACTACGACCTCGACGGCTTCCGGTCCGGCAAGGACCCCCTGCGCCCCTTCGAACTGGCCGAGGTCGGTGACGTGACCGGTAAGTCGCTGCTGCATCTGCAGTGCCACATCGGCACCGACACCCTGTCCTGGGCCCGGCACGGCGCCGCCCGCGTCGTCGGACTGGACTTCTCCGAACCGGCCGTCGCGGTCGCCCGGGATCTCGCCGCCGACCTGGGCCTCGGACCCGAGCGGGCGCAGTTCGTCGCGTCCGACGTGTACGACGCGGCCTCCGCGCTGGCTGCGATGCCCGAGTCCTCGTACGACATCGTCTACACCGGCACCGGTGCACTGTGCTGGCTGCCCGACATCCGGCGCTGGGCCGAGACGGCCGCCGGCCTGGTGGCGCCCGGCGGGTTCCTCTATCTCGCCGAGTTCCATCCGCTGACCGATGTCCTCGACGAGGAGACCGGCTCGCGGGTCGTGCGGGACTACTTCGACCGCGAGGCGCAGGTCTACGACTTCCCCGGCACGTACGCGGCGGAGAGCGCCGACACGGTCCACAACCGGACCGTGCAGTGGACGCACCCGCTCGGCGAGGTCGTCTCCGCGCTCGCCGCGGCGGGGCTGCGCATCGAGTTCCTCCACGAGCACGATGTCTCGGTGTTCAGGCAGTTCGAGGCCTTCGAGGAGCGGGACGGCTACTTCCGTCTTCCCGCGGACCGGCCCCGGTTTCCGCTGATGTACTCGCTGCGGGCGGCCAAGGCCTGATTGTCCGAACCCCGCGGCCGAGGCCGCCGCGGCCGCCCCGTACCGTTGACGGTGTGTACCGGTTTCTGCTGACGCCCCGTTGGTGGGGGATCAACGTCTTCGTGCTGCTCGCCATCCCCTTCTGCATCTTCATGGGGTCGTGGCAGCTGAGCCGGTTCGAGGATCGGGTGCAGGCCCACCGGGACGCGACCGAGCAGGTCACGACGGACCGGCACGAGGCGGCCCGGCCGCTGCGGGAGCTGTTGCCCGTGAACAAGGCGACCTCCGGGCGGCAGGCCACCGCGACCGGGCGGTACGGCAAGCAGCTGCTCGTGCCTGACCGGCAGCTCGACGGCAGGCGCGGCTTCTATGTGCTGACGCTGCTGCGCACCGACGGCGGCAAGGCGCTGCCGGTGGTGCGGGGCTGGCTGCCGGGTGCCGCCGACGCGGCGAAGGCGCCCGCCGCGCCGACCGGTGAGGTCACCGTCACCGGTGCGTTGCAGGCGTCCGAGACGCCGGGGGACAACGGGGTGAGCGCGCAGGGTGGGCTGCCGGCCGGGCAGACCGCGGCGATCAGCTCGGCGTCGCTGGTGAACCTGGTGCCGTACGACGTGTATGACGCGTGGGTCACGCTGGACAAGGCCGATGCCGGGATGACTGCCGTGCCGGCGACGGCGCCTGCGGACTCGGGGCTCGATCTGAAGGCGTTCCAGAACCTCGGCTACACCGGGGAGTGGTTTGTCTTCGCCGGGTTTGTGGTGTTCATGTGGTTCCGGTTGTTGCGGCGGGAAGCGGAGTTTGCGCGGGATGCCGCGATGGGGCTGGTGGCCGAGGAAGAGGGCGTTGCCGTCTGAGCCTGGTTTCGGCTGCACCGGCGCTGCGGTCTGGGGCGGTGTCACTTGCCCGCGTTGGCGGGGTGCCGCCTGCGCCCACCCGTGCCGCCCCAGGCGGCACGATTGCCCGCAGGCTGAGCAGAGTCCACACCCCGGCGCAAGCAGCACGATTACCCGCAGGCTGAGCAGAGTCCACACCCCGGCGCAAGCGGCATGATTGCCGCAGGCTGAGCGGAGTCCACGCCCCGGCGCAAGCAGCACGATTGCCCGCAGGCTGAGCGGGGTGCCCGCAGGCTACGCAGGGCGGCACGGGGCTCTACGCCCCCGGCAGCACCCCGGTGTAGATGACCGTCCCCGCGCACGCGTTGGACACCGTCGCCGAGACCGTCGGGGAGCCGGCTGCCGTTGTGTGGGACACGACCACGCTGCCGTCTGCGGTGCCGTCCGCCGTCATCATCTGGGTGGTGACACCGCTGTCCGTGCCCGTGGAGGTGGTACCGGAGGAGCTGCCCGCGTCGGGGGTCGGGGTCGGGCTGGGGGTGGAGCCGCCGTCGGTGGTGCCGCCGGTGGGCCCGCCCGTGGTGGGACAGGTCGCCGAGGGGATCCAGGCGAACTTCACCTCGTAGGCCGCGCCCGGCTGCAACTGCAGCCCGGTGATCTCGGTCGACGGTTCGGGCAGGCCGGCCGCGGCGTCCCCCAGCACATGCCGCGCCGTGGAGATCTTGGTGGCGTCCGCGGCGCCCTGCGCGAGCGCGCTCACGGTGCCCACGCCGCCGACGGTACAGGCGGAGGTGGAGATGTTGACGACGCGGAAGGTGCCGTAGACCGCGCCCTGGGCGTCCGGCGCGGCGACGGACTCGGTGGGCGAGCCGAACTGGTCGGCCCTGCAGACGGGGGCACTGGAGGCGCTGGTGGCCGAGGGGTCGGTGCCGGCGCCGCCCGTGCCCGTACCGGTGCCCTTGCTCTTGCCGTCGCCCTTCGAGTCGCCGTTGCCCTTGCCCGGGGCCTTGCCCGTGTTGCCGCCGGCAGTGCTCTCACTGCCGTCCGCGTTTTTTCCCTGGCTCGCCCCGCCCTGGGCCTGCGAGGCCTGGCCGGCCACGGACGGGTTGACGTCGGAGCCGGTGGAGTTGGAGACGTGCACCAGGGCCGGGACGGCGGTGCCGAGGAACAGCGCGGCGGCCGCCATGCCGACCATCGCCTGCCGCTTGCGGGCGCGCCGTGCGGGTACGGCCCGCCGCAGGTGGTCCAGCGTGCCGTCGCGCGGTTCGACCGTCTGCACCGCCTGGTGCAGCATCCTGCGCAGAGCCAGCTCGTCCGAGTCGAGCCCCTGCTCGGGGCTCTGGTCGTCGGGGCCGTGGTTCACAGTTCCGTTCCCAGCGTGCGATTGCCTGTGTTCTTGCTCTTGCGTTGCCGTCGGCTCGTGCCATGCGTAGGGCTCATGGCGGTCATGGGAATCACGTCCCTCGCCGTCCTTGTTCATGCCGGTGTCTCCATCGCGAGGCGGAGGGCCGCGATGCCGCGGGAGCCGTACGCCTTCACGGAGCCCAGCGATATCCCGAGCGTCTCGGCGACCTGCGCCTCGGTCATGTCCGCGAAGTAGCGCAGCACCAGGACCTCGCGCTGGCGGCGCTGCAGCCCCTTCATCGCCTTGATCAGGGAGTCGCGCTCCAGCTGGTCGTACGCACCCTCCTCGGCGCTCGCCATGTCCGGCATCGGCTTGGACAGGAGCTTGAGGCCCAGGATGCGGCGGCGCAGGGCGGAGCGGGACAGGTTGACGACCGTCTGCCGCAGATAGGCGAGCGTCTTCTCGGGGTCGCGGACCCGTTTGCGTGCCGAGTGCACGCGGATGAAGGCCTCCTGGACGACGTCCTCGCAGGAGGCGGTGTCGTCCAGCAGGAGGGCGGCGAGACCGAGCAGCGAACGGTAGTGCGCGCGGTAGGTCTCGGTGAGGTGGTCGACGGTCGTACCGGCCGCCGCTGTGTCCTCGGCGTAGTCGGCGCCGTCACGCTGATTCGGTATGCGGGCGGGCCGCGCTGCGGGCATGGGCGCGATCACCGGCATGCCGCCGGGCGCCCCGGGCATGCGGGGTCGGAGCGACGGGCGGGGCGGCCGTAGGGCCGTACCGCGGGTCGCCGCTTGGAAGTCGAGAACCTCTGCCACGCCAGTTGGACACGTTTCCCCCCGTCAGGGTTGTACGTGCCGGGCGTCACTTTTGCGTCATGTGCCGCAGCCGGCCGTCTGGTGTCAGGCAGCGCAACTGACCGTGCGTCAAACGCCCTCATGCCTACCCGCTCTTCCCCTATATCCCGAATGTTCGAGGCGTCCCCACGCCTCACCGCGCATCCCCGCGCCCCCGAAGGGCGTTCGCAAAGACGCTCCCCGCCCTTCGCGCGGTTGCGGAGAGCGGGGAGGGAAATCTTCGGACGCCTTGGTGGCCTGAGGCAAGTGGTACGGACCATTGGTCCGGCCACATGTCGCCCACAGATCCTACAAATCAAACAGGCCACGGCCAGGGCTTTTCCGGCAGAAACCCCTTACTTGTACATGTGTTGCAGGCAACACGGCATGTCATGGGAGCGCAACCACGGTCACAGCCCGTCACCGGAACTCGGTCGCCACCAGCTCCGCGATCTGTGCGGTGTTGAGGGCCGCGCCCTTGCGGAGGTTGTCACCGCAAACGAAGAGTTCGAGCGCGGTGGGGTCGTCGAGCGCCCGCCGCACCCGGCCCACCCAGGTCGGGTCGGTGCCCACGACGTCGGCGGGCGTGGGGAACTCGCCGGCCGCCGGGTCGTCGAAGAGGACGACCCCGGGGGCGGTCGCGAGGATCTCCCGGGCGCCGTCGACGGTGACCTCGCCCTGGAACCGGGCGTGGACCGTGAGGGAGTGTGTGGTGACCACCGGTACCCGTACGCAGGTCACGGCGACGGGCAGGTCGGGCAGGCCGAGGATCTTGCGGGACTCGTCCCGCACCTTCATCTCCTCCGAGGACCAGCCGTCCTCGCGCAGGGACCCGGCCCACGGCACGACGTTCAGTGCCACCGGCTCAGGGAAGGGCCCGGTGTTGTCGCCGACGGCCCGCCGCACATCGCCGGGGCTGGTCCCCAGCTCCGTACCGGCGACGAGGGACAGCTGCTGCCGCAGGGTCTCCACCCCGGCCCGCCCCGCCCCGCTGACCGCCTGGTACGAGGAGACCACCAGCTCGCGCAGCCCGAACTCGGCGTGCAGCGCACCCAGGGCCACGATCATGGACAGGGTCGTGCAGTTGGGGTTGGCGATGATCCCGCGGGGCCGGCGGCGGGCGCAGTGCGGATTGACCTCCGGGACCACCAGGGGCACCTCCGGATCCATCCGGAAGGCGCCCGAGTTGTCCACCACCACCGCGCCCTTGGCCGCCGCGATCGGCGCCCAGTGCGCGGACACCTCGTCGGGTACGTCGAACATGGCGACGTCGACCCCGTCGAAGGCCTCCTCGGCCAGGGCCACCACCTCGACCTCCTGACCGCGCACGGCCAGCTTGCGGCCGGCCGAGCGCGGTGAGGCGATCAGACGGATCTCGCCCCAGATGTCCGCATGCTGGGACAGGATCTGGAGCATGACCGTGCCGACGGCTCCGGTCGCTCCCACGACCGCGAGCGTCGGTCGGACAGTCGCCGACATCAGCGTCCGGTGCCTCCGTAGACGACCGCCTCGGCGGTGTCGGAGTCCAGGCCGAAGGCGGAGTGCACGGCGCGCACGGCCTCCGGCACGTCGTCGGCGCGGGTGACGACCGAGATACGGATCTCGGAGGTCGAGATCAGCTCGATGTTCACGCCCGCGTCGGACAGCGCCTCGAAGAAGGACGCCGTGACACCCGGGTTGGTCTTCATACCGGCGCCGACGAGGGAGATCTTGCCGATCTGGTCGTCGTAGCGCAGCGAGTCGAACCCGATGGCCGTCTTCGCGCGCTCCAGGGCGTCGATGGCCTTGCGGCCCTCGGTCTTGGGGAGGGTGAAGGAGATGTCCGTCAGCCCGGTGGAGGCGGCGGAGACGTTCTGCACGACCATGTCGATGTTGATCTCGGCATCGGCGATGGCGCGGAAGATCGAGGCGGCCTCGCCCGGCTTGTCCGGGACGCCGACGACCGTGACCTTGGCCTCCGAGGTGTCGTGCGCGACACCGGAGATGATGGCCTGCTCCACCTTCTTGTCCCCTTGCTCGATCGGCTCACTGCTGACCCACGTGCCCTGCAGCCCGCTGAAGCTGGAGCGGACGTGGATCGGGATGTTGTAGCGGCGGGCGTACTCCACGCAGCGGTGGAGCAGCACCTTGGAGCCGGAGGCGGCGAGCTCCAGCATGTCCTCGAAGGAGATCCAGTCGATCTTCTTCGCCTTCTTGACCACGCGCGGGTCGGCGGTGAACACGCCGTCGACGTCGGTGTAGATCTCGCACACCTCGGCGTCGAGTGCGGCGGCCAGCGCGACGGCCGTCGTGTCGGAACCACCGCGGCCGAGCGTGGTGATGTCCTTCTTGTCCTGGCTGACGCCCTGGAAGCCGGCGACGATGGCGATGTTGCCCTCGTCGAGGGCCGTGCGGATACGGCCGGGAGTGACGTCGATGATCCGGGCTTTGTTGTGGACGGAGTCGGTGATGACGCCCGCCTGGCTGCCGGTGAACGACTGGGCCTCGTGGCCCAGGTTTTTGATCGCCATGGCCAGCAGTGCCATGGAGATCCGCTCTCCCGCGGTCAGCAGCATGTCGAACTCACGCCCGGCAGGCATCGGAGATACCTGCTCGGCGAGATCGATCAGCTCGTCCGTCGTGTCGCCCATCGCGGAAACGACGACGACCACCTGGTGGCCGTTCTTCTTCGCTTCCACGATTCGCTTGGCGACGCGCTTGATGCCCTCGGCATCGGCTACGGAGGAGCCTCCGTACTTCTGCACGACAAGGCCCACGTGCGCTCCTCGCTCGTCCCGTATGTGTCGGCTCATTTTACCGAGCGCCCGGTTACGACCTTTGTGAAACCACATGGTGAGACCCGGCGCTCCAGCCCAGCCCCTGCCCACCTGGCACATGAACAGTCCGCAAAGTGGTTCAGGTCACCCGTTGACGCTCTGAGTAGCCGCCCGATAACTTCGCGTCGTCGTCGCCACACCAGGAGCACAAGGCTCCATCGGGACTAGCGACGCGAAGGATTCTCCTTCCTTGACGACTGCGACCGTTTCCGAGATCCAGCACGTCACACCGGCCGACCTCTTCCTGGTCCGCCCCTTCACCCCGCACTGCGAGGTCATCCGCACCGCCGCCGACCACGCCGTGATCGGCGTCTCCCCCGGCAACAGCTATTTCTCCGCACAGCGCATACACGACCTGGCCCGCTGGGGCCTGGCCCTCTTCGAGCGCGTGGACTTCGTCTACACCGATCTGCACGTGGCCGAGATGTACGAGGCCTCCGGCTATACGGCCGACGACGCGCGCCGCAAGGCGGTGAAGAACCTGCGGGGCGTACGCGCCAAGGTCCTCGCCGCCGTCGAGGCCGCCGACCCAGGCCGGACCCGCCTGAGGGCCCACGCCATGTCCGGGCTGCGCGACAACCCGGCGTACCGGGAGATCCACGAGGACCTGCGCACCCGCCTGTCCTCCGACGACGAGTTCCGCACGACCTGCGAGAAACTCGTCGACTCCTTCCTGTCGGCCAAGGCGCAGGAGGTGACCGCGCGGCAGCGGGACGTGTGCATGGAGTACGTCACCGCGGAGGCGCCCCTCTTCCTGGACACCCCCGCCATCCTGGGCGTGCCCTCCTCCCTCAACTGCTACCACCAGCTCCTGCCGATGGCCGAGCTGCTCTACGCGCCCGGTGCGGGGCTGCGTGCCTCACGCAACCAGGGCCACGCCATCGTCACGCCGGCCGAGGGGGACCCGACCGATGTCCGCTGACCTGCTCATCGACTTCCCGTTCTCCTGGCGGGGCGATCAACTCCCCTCCGAGGTAGAGGAGTTGCGCACCACGACCCCCGTACGCCGGGTGCGCACCATCGCGGGTGACGAGGCCTGGCTGGTGTCCTCGTACGAGCTGTGCAAGCAGGTCCTGGAGGACCCGCGGTTCAGCCTGAAGGACACCTCGGCCCCCGGCGTCCCCCGCCAGTACGCGCTGACGATCCCGCCCGAGGTCGTCAACAACATGGGCAACATCACCGGCGCCGGACTGCGCAAGGCCGTGCTCAAGGCCCTTAACCCGAAGAGCCCCGGGCTGGTGGAGTGGCTGCGGTCCTACGCCGACGAGCTCGTCGAGAACCTGGTGCGCGAGGGTGCTCCCGTGGACCTGCGGGGCGGTTTCGCCGACCCGTACTCGGCGGGCATGCACTGCCGCATCCTCGGCATCCCGCAGCAGGACGCGCCCGGGCTGATGCGGAGCCTGGACATCGCGTTCATGAACTCGGCCTGCCCCATAACGGGCGCCCGGCTCAACTGGGACCGCGACATCGCGTACATGACCGAGCGGCTGGACGACCCGGCGACCACGGGTCTGATGGCCGAGCTCGCCGCCCTGCGCACCGACCCCGACTACGCCCACCTCACCGACGAGATGCTCGCGACGGTCGGCGTGACCATGTTCGGCGCGGGCGTCATCTCGACGTCCGGCTTCCTGACCATGGCCCTGGTGTCGCTGATCCAGCACCCGGAGCTGCAGGAGGAGCTGGTCGCGGACCCCGGGAAGATCCCCGCGGCCGTCGACGAACTGCTGCGCATCAACCTCTCCATCGGCGACGGACTGCCGCGGCTCGCGACCGAGGACGTCCTGCTCGGGGACGTACAGGTGGCGGCGGGTGAGCTGGTCCTCGTCCTGGTCGAGGGCGCGAACTTCGATCCGTCCGCCTTCCCCGACCCGCACACCGTCGACCTGACCCGTGCCAACTCCACGGCCCATCTCTCCTTCGGCGGCGGCAGCCACTACTGCCCCGCCACCGCCCTCGGCCGCAAGCACGCCGAGATCGCACTGGAGCGGCTGCTCGAGCGGATGCCCCGGCTGCGTCTCGCGGTGCCGATCGAGCAGTTGGTGTGGCGGACCGGGTTCATGAAGCGGATCCCGGAGCGACTGCCCGCCATGTGGTGATCCCCCCGGACTCGGCGGCCGGTCGTCTTCAACTTTCAAGCATTAGGGTGCGCCTGTGCGCGTACTTCTGGTGGAAGACGATCAGCCGGTCGCCGAGTCCCTTCGCCGCGGGCTCGTCCGGTACGGCTTCGAGGTCGAGTGGGTCACCACGGGCGGCGCTGCACTGCGCCACCAGGGCCCGTACGACGTCGTCCTGCTCGACCTCGGTCTGCCGGACACCGACGGACTGGACGTGTGCAAGGCGCTGCGCGAACGCAGTGACGTACCGATCATCGTGATCAGTGCGCGCAGCGACGAGACGGACCGGGTGGTGGGCCTGGAACTCGGCGCGGACGACTATGTGTCCAAGCCGTTCGGGGTCCGGGAGGTCATCGCACGGATAAGGGCGGTGCTGCGACGCGTGCAGGCCCGTACGCCGGAGACCGCCGCGGGCGGCCCGGACCGGTACGGGCCCCGGCTGACGATCGACCGCAAGGCGGCCCGGGTGCATGTGGACGGCGCGGAGGTCGCCCTCACGCCCAAGGAGTACGACCTGCTGGCCTTCCTCACCGAGGAGCCGGGCGCGTTGATGTCCCGGGAGCAGATCATGGAAGCGGTCTGGGACGCGAACTGGTTCGGGCCCACCAAGACGCTCGACGTCCATGTGGCGGCGCTGCGGCGGAAGTTCACCGGGGTCATCGCCATCGAGGCGGTGCGCGGGGTCGGCTTCCGGCTGGAGATCGTCAAGGACGCCGGGGCGTCATGAACCGCCGGCTCATCCGCAGTTACATCCTGCTCGTCGCCGTCGCCATCCTGCTGTTCACCGTGCCGGTGGCCTTCACGCTCACCAAGCAGCTGCGGGACGACACCGAGCTGTCCGTCCTGCGCGAGGCCAGGACGATGGCACTGCTGCTCGGCGGCCATGACCGGATCTCGTGCGACGCCCTGGAGAAGGTGGCCAAGGCGTACAGCGACGAGACCCCCGGCGACGTCCAGGTGACCCCTACCGGCGGTTGCTCCCCGAACATCCCCAGGCCGACCGCGAACGCGGCGCTGACCCGGGCCGTGGAGCAGAACCGGTCCACGACCGACTGGGGCTCCGACTTCATCTGGGGCAAGCGGCTCGAGGTCACCGTGCCCGCCCAGGGGCGGGCGGCCGTGCGGGTCGTGTACTCGACCTCGCATCTCACCCACAGGCTGTGGACGATCTGGGGGTTCCGGGCCGGGCTCGCGGTGGCGGTGCTCGGCGTCGCGGCGCTGATCGGCGCGGTCGCCGCCCGCCGGATCACCGCCCCGCTGCGCGAACTCAACGACATGGCCAGCAAGTTCAGCGACGGCGACCTCACCGCCCGCTCCCCGGTGACGGGCCCGCCGGAGACCCAGACCCTCGCCCGGACCCTGAACCAGGGCGCGGAACGCCTGGACACGCTGGTCGCCTCGCAGCGGATCTTCGTGGCGGACGCCTCGCACCAACTCCGTACGCCGCTGACGGCCCTGCGCCTGTCGCTGGACAACATCGCGGACGGGGTGGACGACGAGTTCGTACGGGAGGACGTGGAGCAGGCGACCGCCGAGGTGGTCCGGATGAGCCGGCTGGTCAACGGGCTGCTGGTGCTGGCGAGGGCGGAGGCGAAGGTGACCGCGGCCGAACCCCTGCCCCTGACGGACATCGTGGAGGAACGTCTGTCGGTGTGGAGACCGGCCGCCGACGAGCGCGGAGTCACCATCGCGCTCAGGGGGAGTGGTGTCGGCGGCCGGCCGTCTGTGCTGGCCGGTCCCGGTCATCTGGACCAGGTGCTGGACAACGTGCTCTCGAATGCGCTGGAGGTCTCACCGGACGGCGCCACGATCACCGTCCGGATCGAGGAGAAGGGCGAGGAAGTGGTGCTGTCCGTCCTCGACCAGGGCCCCGGCATGACCGACGCGGAGAAGTCCCGCGCCTTCGACCGCTTCTGGCGCGGCCAGGGCCTGACCGGGCGCTCCGGTTCCGGTCTCGGCCTGGCCGTCGTCAAGCAGCTGGTGACCGACGACGGCGGGACCGTGGCCCTGCGGGACGCGCCCGGGGGCGGGCTGGAGGTCGGGATCAGCCTTCGGGCATCGCCGAGGAGTGGTGGTTGACGATCTTCCACGTGCCGTGGATCTTCTCGTAGGCGTACGTGTAGCGGGCCTCGACGACGCGCTTCTTCCCGGTGGCCTTGTCGGTCAGGGTGAACTCGTAGACACCGGTGTCGATCGCGGAGTTGCTGTCGAGGACGTCGACGATCGTCCTGACCTTCTTGCCGACCGGCTTGCTCTGCAGGAACTTGTCGAAGTAGTCGACGATCTCGGCGTGGTTGGTGCGGACCTTGTCGGAGACGGTGGGCAGCAGCACCGCGTCCTTCGCGTACAGGCTCGCGACCTTCTCCGAGTCACCGGTCTGCAGCGCCTTGTTCCAGGTGTCGAACAGCCCGGCGATCTGTGCCCTGGTGGGCCTGACCTCGTGCTGAGGGCCGGCGGTGGCAGCGACGGTGCCCACGGTGCCGAGGGCGACGACGGCGGTGGCGGTGACGACGGCTGCGCGCTCGGTCATGGAACGACGGGTCATCGCTGTCTCCGGTTTCGGTGCGGTTCTTGCCCTTCGACCTCCCTGCTGGGGAAGTGACTCCAGACTCGCTTTTCAACGGTCAGGGCCCGTACAGCCGTCGTACAGCGCGGATCCAAGGCCCTTCCAACTCACTTGGAGTGACGACTTGACCACGACGAACGTCCTGCTGGCGGGCATCGTTCTGCTCGGTTCCTGTGTGCAGTGGCTGACCGGCATGGGCTTCGCACTGGTCGCCGTACCCGCGCTCGTGCTGCTGCTCGGGCCCGCCGAGGGCGTCGTGCTCGCCAACTGCGCGGCGGGCGCCATCAGCGTCGTTGGCCTGGCCGGCGGCTGGCGGCGGGTGCGGCCGGGCGCGATGGTGCCGCTGTGCGCGGCGGCCGCGTGCACGGTGCCGGCCGGGGCCTGGTTGACCCGCCAACTCCCCGAGCCCGCGCTGTTGCTGGTGATGGGCGGGCTGGTGACGGCCGCGGTGCTGCTGGTGATGCGGGGTGCGCGGGTGCCTGCGTTGCGGGGCACGAGGGGGGCGGTCGCGGCGGGCGCGGTGGGCGGTTTCATGAACTCGGCGGCGGGCGTGGGCGGGCCACCGGTGTCCTTGTACGCCGTCAACGCGGGCTGGACGGTACGGGAGTTCGTACCGAACGCGCAGTTCTACGGCGTGATGGTGAACGCGTTCTCGGTGGCGGCGAACGGGGTGCCGCAGCTGAGCGGGGCCCGCTGGGGGTGGGTCGTCGCCGCCATGGCGGTGGGCGCGCTGATCGGCCGGGCACTCGCCGAGCGGATACCGGAGAAACGGGCCCGCCTGCTGGTGCTGTCGCTGGCTCTGACAGGCGGGGTCACCGCGGTCGGCAAGGGGGTGTGGGGGCTGTGACGGGTGAACGGCTCGCGGACGGGATGTGAGGCCGGGCCTCACCCGCCCGCCTGCCGCCTACTTGCCGGGCTACAGGCCCAGCGGCCCCCCGATCTCCTCCTGCATCACCTTGCCCGCCTCGAACTCCAGCGTCTCGTCACCCATCGGCGTCTGGTCCGTGTCCAGCCCGTCCAGCTCCTCCAGGGGCTGGTTCAGGCGCACATGTGCGACCACGGACTGCAGGGCGCGCAGGGTGGCCGAGGCCGTCGAGCCCCAGTTGGAGAAGTAGGAGAACTGCCACCACCACAGGGCCTCGGTGGTGCGGCCCGCGCGGTAGTGGGCCATGCCGTGGCGGAGGTCGGTGATGACGTCGGTCAGGTCGTCGGAGATACGGGCCGGGACCGGGGCCTTGCGGGGCTCGTAGGGGTCGAAGACCTCGGAGTAGACGTCGATCGGGTCCAGCAGGCGGGCGAAGTTCTCGCGGAGTTCGTCCACGTCGGCGTCCGGGCCGGTGTCCGGCTCGTAGCGCTCGTCGGGGACGATGTCCTCGTGTGCGCCGAGGCGGCCGCCGGCCAGCAGCAACTGGGACACCTCCAGGAGGAGGAAGGGCACGGCGGAGTCGGGCTCGTCACCCTTCGCCACCTCCGTCACCGCCACCAGGAAGCTCTCCACCTGGTCCGCGATCTGGACCGCGAAGTCGTCCGGGTCCTGCGTCGCGTCATGCAGCGTGGCGTCAGACATCTAGGAGTCGTCTCCCCTCGAAGGCGCGGCCGAGGGTCACCTCGTCCGCGTATTCCAGGTCTCCGCCCACCGGGAGGCCGCTGGCCAGGCGGGTGACCTTGAGGCCCATGGGCTTGATCATGCGGGCGAGGTACGTCGCTGTGGCCTCGCCCTCCAGGTTCGGGTCCGTGGCAAGGATCAGTTCCGTGACCGTCCCGTCGGCCAACCGCGCGAGAAGTTCCCGTATACGCAGGTCATCGGGGCCCACGCCCTCGATGGGGCTGATCGCCCCGCCCAGGACGTGGTAACGGCCGCGGAACTCGCGGGTCCGCTCGATCGCGACCACGTCCTTCGGCTCCTCCACCACACAGATGACGGAGGGGTCGCGGCGGCTGTCGCGGCAGATGTTGCACAGCTCTTCCTGTGCGACATTGCCGCAGGTCGCGCAGAAGCGGACCTTCGCCTTGACCTCCATCAGAGCCTGCGCGAGCCGCCGTACGTCCGTCGGTTCCGCCTGCAGGATGTGGAAGGCGATCCGCTGGGCGCTCTTGGGACCGACGCCGGGCAGCCGCCCCAGCTCGTCGATCAGGTCCTGCACCACGCCTTCGTACACGGACTGCCGTCCTTCCCGGGGTTCCTTGCAAGTACGTACGGTAGTTGGCGGACGCCTCTCTTAGAAAGGCAGGCCCGGGATACCGCTGCCGCCGCCCAGGCCCTGCGCCAGCGGGCCCAGCTTCTGCTGCTGGAGGTTCTGGGCGTTCTCGTTGGCCGCCTGGACCGCCGCGACGATCAGGTCCGCGAGGGTCTCGGTGTCCTCCGGGTCCACCGCCTTCGGGTCGATCTTCAGCGCGCGCAGCTCGCCGGAGCCGGTGACGGTGGCCTTCACCAGGCCGCCGCCCGCCTGCCCGTCGACCTCCGTCTGCGCCAGCTCCTCCTGCGCCCGCTGCAGGTCCTGCTGCATCTTCTGGGCCTGCTGGAGCAGCTGCTGCATATTGGGCTGGCCACCACCGGGAATCACGATCAGCTCCTGGTTTCGTACGGCTGTATGGGCGAGGTTTTCCCGCCTGGCACGAGCCTACGTGGTCCAGCCAGGCATCGCCCCAGCACTCTTTCGAGTGAGGTATTGCCGAGTCCTATACCTGATCAAGACCCACTTCCGAGCGGAATAGAGGTGAATTCGGGGGCTGAGCCACCCATTGGGCGGTAGGAAGGTCGGGCACATCAGGATCGGGTGTCACGCAACGTGTTCGGTCGTGGTCAGCCTCGTGATCAGCGTCGTGATCAGTAGGGAGTGCCGTGTGGGTCAGCCGGAGATGCAGCCCGAGGGGCCGGCTCAGGACGGGTGGGGCGAGGGTGCGGCCGGGCTGCGGCCGGGCGATCTGATCGGGCGCTCGTTCCCGCTCGGGGACTGGGGCGAACCGGCCGAGCGGCTGCACGAGCTGTATCTGTGGGTGGAGCGCGGGGCGCTGCAGACGGCGGCCTGGTATCTCGCGGACCGGGTGTGGAAGCGGCGGGGTGCGCGGGCGCTGCGCACGGGGGCCGCGCTGGGGGCGGTGACCGGGGCCGCGCTGCCGCTGCTGGATCTGACCGGGGTGATCGCCGGGATGGCCGCCTGGGGGTATCTGGCGCTGCTGTTCGCGGTGGCGTGCGTGGCCGTGGACCGGTTCTTCGGTGTGACCTCGGGCTGGATAAGGGATGTGGCGACCGCGCAGGCCGTGCAGCGGCGGCTGCAGGTGCTGCAGTTCGACTGGGCCTCGGAGAGTGTGCGGGAGGTGCTGGGCCCCGCGGAGGGCACGGCGAGCGAGGCCGTCGAGCGGTGCCTTGCGGTGCTGCGGCGCTTCTCGGAGGACGTGACGGAGCTGGTGCGCGCGGAGACGGCCGACTGGATGGTGGAGTTCCGGACCGGCGGCTCGGCGCCCATGGGGATCCAGTCCGCGCCGGCCGGGGCGGCGCGCCAGGAGACGGGCAGTGCGCAGGGGCGCTTCCCGCTGCCTCCGGGAGCGGGCTCGCGGCCGAACATGCCGCGCCAGCGGCCGCCCGAGCCGCGGTGATCCCGCACCGGGCCGTCGGTCACGACTGCGGGCTCGGGAAGGCCACCGGGCTCCTGTTGCCCGACCGGTTCACGGCCCGTACGCCGAAGAACACGTTGTCCTTCGAGAGGTCCACCTCGTACGTGGTGACGTCCCCGGCGGGAATCACATGCGTCCACTCCGGTGCCGTGGTCTCGCGCCAGACGATCTCGTAGCCCGCCAGGTCGGGTTCGGTGCCGCGCGTCCACACCAGCCGGGTGGAGTTGGTCAGGGCGGAGGTCACGATCTTCGCCCCGCGTGGCGTGCCCGGCGCCTGGGCGAGGGTCCACAGAGCGGCCGCGTTGACCCTGGCGACCCGCTCGACGAAGTCGAAGTCGCAGAACTCCGGCAGGTCGCCGTACTGCTTGCCGGTCTCGTCGACGCGGACGTCCTGGTGCTGGTGGGCGAAGTCCTCGGCCGGCTCCGTGAAGCGGGCGGCCGGGTAGGCGCGTTCGAGGAAGGGGATGTGGTCGCCGCCGCGCAGGTAGCGGTCGCGGCGGTAGACGACACGGACGTGCATGCCGGTGGCGTCGTTGTCGGCGACGTCCCGCACGAAGCGGGCGAGCTGGCGGGACGGGGAGTCGTTCTCGCCGCCCACCGACCTGCGGACCGCGGCCTGCTCCGGGGTCTCCGAGGTCGGGACGCCCTCCGCGAACAGCCGGATCGTGTACGGGTCCCGGGTGCCGTCGTCCGCCGTCGAGCTGCCGACGATGTCGTTGGTGAACATGCCCTGGACGTCCGTGCCGGCCGCCTTCAGCTGCTGGGCCAGATACGTCGACCCGTACAGCCCCTGCTCCTCCCCCGCCACCGCCGCGAACACGATCGTCGAGGCCGGGCGGCGGGTCGCCATCACCCGCGCCAGCTCCAGTACGACGGCCACGCCGGACGCGTCGTCGTCCGCGCCCGGCGCGTCGGCGATGGCGTTCATGACGTCCGTGACCCGGGAGTCGTAGTGCCCGGAGACGACGTACACGCGCTCCGGGGTGACCGAGCCGCGCAGGGTCGCGAGCACGTTCGTGATCTTCGTGGCGGTGGGGATGCGGGAGGCCGGTTCCTGGACGTACGACTGGAGTTCGGCCGTCATCCGGCCGCCGGAGGCGGCGGCGCAGCTCCGCAACTCGGCGAGGAGCCAGTCGCGGGCGGCACCGATGCCGCGGTCCGGGTCGTCCTGGGCGGAGAGGGTGTGGCGGGTGCCGAAGGAGACGAGCTTGCGGACGGTCGCTTCGATGCGGGCGGAGTCCAACTCACGCAACAGAGAACGGAGTTCGCGGCTCGGAGGCTGCGCGGTGGCCGGCGGGTGGTGCCCCCGCCTGGCGGCTTCGGCCGGGGCCGCCGCCGTCCCGAGTGCCGCCGCGCCGGCCGCCGTCGCGGTGAGGACCGTTCTCCTGGTGGGGCTGGGACGCATGTGTCCTCCCGGGGCTGCCGATGCCGACACTCCCCTCATCGTCATGGACACGCCACCACGGCACAAGGGCGCCCGCCGGCCCCTCACCCGGCTCACTGCCTGGTGTAGTCCAGCTTCTCCCCGTTGCTGGTGTTCTCCCGCTGCAGGCTGCCGTCCGGCAGCAGGCTGAGCTCGGTGGCGTCGCCCGGCTTGCAGTAGCCGGGGTCGCCGGACGTCACGGTGGACGGGCCGATCTCCAGGGGGCCGTCGCTGCCCGGTTCCGCGGTCAGATCGGCCTGGAACACACAGTGGTAGGTGCCGCTGCTGGTGGGGCCGTCGGCGACCAGGGACAGGACCGTGTCGCCCACCCCGCCCTGCTGGATGGTGAGTTGGCGGGTGTTCTCGCCGTCGGCGTTGGTGATGGTGGCCGTCCAGGTGCCCAGGTAACCGGACGGGATCGCACCGTCCGAGGGTGCGGAGGTGGTGGGCTGCGCGCTCGTCGGGGTCGTCGGGCTCGGCTCGGGATTCGAGGGTGCGCTGCTGGTCGGGGCCGGGCTCGGCTTGTTGTCGGCCTTGTCGCTGCCGCCGTTCATGAGGGCGTAGACCGAGCCGCCCGCGCCGAGCGCGACGACCAGGGCGACCGCGATCAGCGCCACCGTGGAACGGCCGCTCCGGCGGGGCGGTTCCTGTGGAACGTGCGGGACCGGGCCGGCGTAGGACGGGCCGTAGGGCGGGGTGGAGCCAAGGCCGCCGTAGGCGCCGGGCTGTTGCGGGTAACCGTAGGCGCCGGGCTGCTGCGGCGGGTAGCCGTAGGCGGGCTGCTGCTGGGGGTGCTGCTGCGGATAGCCGTAGGCCGGGGGTGTCTGCGCATGGGCGGGCGGGGGTGTCGGCGGGGCCTGGCCGGCGACCATCGTGGGGAGGTGGTTCAGCGGGGCGGCGCCGCCCGGCTGAACGGGCGGGGGCGGCCCGGCGGGCGTGCCCGCTTGCGGTGCGGAGTCGTCGGCGGCGGAGGCGTGCTCGGGCGGGGCCTCGGGGGCCGCCTTCCGCAGCGAGGGCCCGGCGGGCGCTGCCCCCTCCTCGTCGGGGTCTTCCGCGTCCAGCAACTGCACGGCATGGCGGCCGAGTTGGGCGACGAGCGCGCTCGGCAGCCAGGGGTCGCGCGAACGGCCGCCGAGCACGGTGTCCTCGGCGCCCGTGCGCTCCAGCACCTGGTCCAGCGTCGGCCGCGCGCCCGGCTCCTTCTTCAGACAGTCCCGTACGAGGTCGGCGATGCCCTCGGGCACGCCCTCCAGGTCGGGTTCCTCCTGGGCGATGCGGAACATCAGGGCGTGCACACCGCTGTTGGCGCTGCCGAAGGGGAGGTGGCCGGTGGCGGCGTAGGCCAGCACGGAGCCCAGGCAGAAGACGTCGCAGGCGGGCGTGATCCGGTCGCCGCGCACCTGCTCGGGGGCCATGAAGCCGGGCGAACCGACGAGCGCGCCAGTCCGCGTCAGACCGCCGTCCGTGACGGTCTCCAGCGCCCGCGCGATCCCGAAGTCGATGACCCGCGGCCCGTCGATGGTGACGAGCACATTGGACGGCTTCAGATCCCGGTGGATGATCCCGGCGGCGTGGATGTCCCGCAGCGCATGCGCGAGCCCGGCCGCGAGGATGTTCACCGAGCGCTCGGGCAGCGCCCCGTGGTCGTGCCCCACGACCTGCTGCAGGCTCGGCCCGGCGACGTACCCGGTGGCCACCCACGGCACCGCGGCCTCCGTGTCGGCGTCCAGGACGGGCGCCGTCCAGTGCCCGCCGACCTGCCGCGCGGACTGCACCTCCTGCCGGAACCGCGCCCGGAACTCCTCCTGCGCGGCCAGCTCCTCCCGCACCAGCTTCACGGCGACGGTACGGCCCCGGTCCGAGCGGGCGAGATACACGTGCCCCATGCCCCCGGCACCCAGCCGGGCCAGCAGCCGGTACGCCCCGATCCGCTGCGGGTCCCCCGCTCCGAGCTTCTCCATGGCCGCGCCGCCTTCCCCCCGTATGTGCAACAGACCGAGAATAGTGCGGTCGCGGGGGTAGTCGCCCGGAGCGGTGTCTACGGTTCCGTAACGCCGCGGACGGCACTTCGCCACGCCGTCCGGGCCCGACAACCTGTCGCGGAAACCCCCACATGCCAGGACAGGAAGCCGATACCGAGCGGGCACCGCGGGCTCCTACGCTCGCCGCCATGACCCCTCAGCCAGACCCCCGGGCCGGCGCCGCCGTGAAGGCCGCGGACCGCGCTCATGTGTTCCACTCCTGGTCCGCGCAGGAGCTCATCGACCCGCTCGCCGTCGCCGGTGCGGAGGGGTCGTACTTCTGGGACTACGACGGCAAGCGGTACCTGGACTTCACCAGCGGGCTCGTCTACACCAACATCGGCTACCAGCACCCGAAGGTCGTCGCCGCGATACAGGAGCAGGCCGCACACCTGACGACGTTCGCGCCCGCCTTCGCGATCGAGGCCCGCTCCGAGGCGGCCCGGCTGATCGCCGAGCGGACACCGGGCGACCTCGACAAGATCTTCTTCACCAACGGCGGTGCGGACGCCGTCGAGCACGCCGTACGCATGGCGCGGCTGCACACCGGGCGGCCCAAGGTCCTGTCCGCCTACCGCTCCTACCACGGCGGCACCCAGCAGGCGATCAACCTCACCGGGGACCCGCGCCGCTGGGCCTCCGACGGCGCGGCCGCCGGCGTCGTGCACTTCTGGGCGCCGTACCTCTACCGCTCCCGCTTCTACGCCGAGAACGAGGAGCAGGAGTGCGCCCGGGCGCTGGAGCACCTCGAGACCACGATCGCCTTCGAGGGGCCGGCCACCGTCGCCGCGATCATCCTGGAGACCGTTCCGGGCACCGCCGGGATCATGGTGCCGCCGCCCGGCTACCTCGCCGGGGTGCGGGAGATCTGCGACAAGTACGGCATCGTCTTCGTCCTGGACGAGGTCATGGCCGGGTTCGGGCGGACCGGTGAGTGGTTCGCGGCCGACCTGTTCGGTGTCGTACCCGACCTGATGACCTTCGCCAAGGGCGTGAACAGCGGATATGTGCCGCTCGGCGGTGTCGCCATCTCCGGCGCGATCGCCGAGACCTTCGCCAAGCGGGCCTACCCGGGCGGTCTGACGTACTCCGGGCACCCGCTGGCCTGCGCCGCCGCAGTCGCGACGATCAACGTCATGGCGGAGGAGGGCGTCGTCGAGAACGCTCGGCAGCTGGGCGAGACCGTCCTCGGTCCGGCGCTGCGCGAGCTCGCCGAGCGGCACCCGAGCGTCGGCGAGGTGCGCGGTGTCGGCATGTTCTGGGCGCTGGACCTGGTGAAGGACAAGGAGACGCGGGAGCCGCTGGTGCCGTACAACGCGGCCGGTGAGGCGAACGCGGCGATGGCCGCCTTCGGCGCCGCCGCGAAGAAGCACGGCATCTGGCCCTTCATCAACATGAACCGCACCCATGTCGTGCCGCCGTGCAACGTGAGCGAGGCCGAGCTGAAGGAGGGACTCGCGGCGCTGGACGCGGCGCTCTCCGTGGCGGACGAGTACACGCAGTAGCCGCCTGCGGCCGCTCAGGTGCCGCACCGGACGGCCGGAGCTACGCGGATAAACAGCCGGAGGGCGAACGCGTAAGGTGGCGTGCTCGTAGATAGATACGTGCACGCCATCCGACGCGACGAGGAGACGCCCGACACATGCCCGGCAGCAGCGGCAACGGCTCCGTGACCCGCAGCACCCTGCGGCAGCAGATCGCCGACGCGCTACGCGACGAGGCCCTCGCGGGGCGGCTCCAGCCGGGTCAGGAGTTCACGGTGAAGGAGATCGCCGAGCAGTACGGGGTCTCCGCGACGCCCGTGCGCGAGGCGCTCGTCGACCTGTCCGCGCAGGGGCTCCTCGACGCCGACCAGCACCGCGGCTTCCACGTCCACGAGTACTCGCTCGCCGACTACCGCGGCATCATCGAGGCCCGCAGCCTGGTCACCGACGGCATGTTCATCGCCCTGGACCGGGACCAGGACCGGTTCCCGCCGCACGACGAGTCCCGTGCCGTCGCCGCCCTCGCCGGGGTCCGGCGGCGCGGCGAGGAGGCGCAGCGGGCCTCGCTGGCCGGCGACCTCACCGTACTGATCGGCTACGACCTGCGCTTCTGGCACGAGCTCGGCAGCCTCTTCGGCAACCCCTATCTGGCCGACTTCCTGCACCGGCTGCGCGTCCAGTCCTGGGTGTGCGCGGTGCAGCACCTACGCCGGCTGTCCGATCTGCGCGGCGCCCTGTGGTCCGGCCACACCGATCTGGTCGACGCCCTGGCCAAGCGGGACACCAGGACGGCACGGGCGATCGTCGCCTCGTACAACGAGCACTCGCTGGCCCTCGTCGAGCGGCTGGCGGACGAGTGAGCAGGCCGGCCAGGGGCACGCCTGCCTGGGCCGTGGACCTCACCGTCGTCATCCCCGCCTTCAACGAGGAGCAGCGCCTCGGCCCCACCCTCGACGCCGTCACCCGCTATCTGCGCGAGAACGAGGGCCACTGGGGCGAGTGGGAGGTCGTCGTCGCCGACGACGGGTCGACGGACGGCACCCGGGACCTCGTCACGGGCCTGAAGGAGCCCCGCGTCCAGCTCGTCACCAGCCCGCACCACCGCGGCAAGGGCAACGCCCTGCGCCTGGGCGTCGCCGCCTCCCGCGGGCGGCGCGTGCTGGTCACGGACGCCGACCTCGCGGCCCCGATCGAGGAGCTGGAGCAGCTCGACAAGGCGCTCAGCGAGGGGAACGCGGCGGCGATCGGGTCCCGTTCCGTGCCCGGCGCGACGATCGGGGACCGTCAGCACCCGGTGCGCGAAGTGCTGGGCCGCGCCGGGAACTTACTCATACGCCGTACGACGGTGCCGGGCATACGGGACACCCAGTGCGGCTTCAAGCTGTTCGAGGGCGACAAGGCCCGCGAGGCCTTCGCCGCCTCCCGGATCAACGGCTGGGGCATCGACGTCGAGGTCCTGCGGCACTTCCACCGCGCCGACTGGCAGGTCGCCGAGGTCCCCGTCCACTGGTCCCACCGGCCCGGCTCGAAACTGCGCCACCTCGACTACGTCCGGGTCCTCGCCGAACTGGCCCGGCTGCGCGCCCGCACCCTGCGCCCCGCCGACCTCTTCGCCGTGCTCCTCTTCCTGCTCATGTCGATGGCCCTGTACTCGGGCCGCCTCTTCGACCCGGACCACCGCTATCTCCCCGACTCCCTCCAGGACCAGAACCAGTGGGAGTGGTTCTTCGACGTCACCGCCCACAACCTGGCCCACCTGCACAATCCCCTCTTCTCCGATCTGCAGGGCTTCCCCGACGGCGTGAACCTCATGGCCAACACGGTCATGCTCGGCCTCACCGTCCCCTTCGCCCCGCTCACCCTCCTGGCGGGCCCGGCGGTCTCCCTCAGCGTCGTGATGACCCTGGGCCTCGCCGCCACCGCGGCCGCCTGGTACCGGCTGATCGTGAAGCGGGTCGTACGACGGCGGTCCGCGGCCTTCGTGGGCGCCTCGCTGGCCGCCTTCGCACCGCCCATGGTCAGTCACGCCAACGCGCATCCCAACTTCGTGGTGCTGTTCATGATCCCGCTGATCATCGACAGGGCGCTACGGCTGTGTACGGGCGCCCGGGTGGTGCGGGACGGCGTGGTCCTGGGCCTGATGGCGGCCTACCAGGTCTTCCTCGGCGAGGAGCCCCTGCTGCTCGCGGCGATCGGCCTGGTACTGTTCGCCGGCGCCTACGGCGCGGTCCGCAGGGATGTGGCGCAGCAGGCCTGGCGACCGCTCCTCAAGGGGCTCGGGATCGCTGCCGCGGTCTGTCTTCCCCTCCTCGCGTACCCCCTGGTCTGGCAGTTCACCGGCCCGCAGAGCTACGCGCACATGCCGCACGGCGACAACTCGGCCAACAGCCCCCTCGCCCTGCTCTCCTTCGCCGAACGCTCCCTGGTCGCGGGCAACGCCCGGCGCGCCAACGCCCTCTCCCCCAACCCCACCGAGCAGAACGCCTTCTACGGCTGGCCGCTGGTCCTGCTCGCCTTCGCGATCGTCGTACGGCTGTGGGAGCAGGCCCTGGTCAGGGCGCTGGCGGTCACCGCGGTCGGCGCGGCGCTGCTCTCGCTCGGCCCCGAGTTCCGCATCCCGATGACGGACAAGGTCTACCCGGGCCCCTGGGCGCTCCTCGCCAGGCTGCCGCTGTTCGAGTCGGTCATCGAGGGCCGGGTCGCGATGATCTGCGCCCCCGCCCTCGGCATGCTGCTCGCCCTCGCCCTGGACCGGCTGACGGCGACCCGTAGCGCGGGCACCCAGTACCTCGGCCTGCTCGGCGTCTGCCTGGCCCTGCTCCCGCTGGTCCCGGCCCCGCTGAAGACCGTCGAACGGCCCGCGACGCCCGCGTTCTTCACCACCGGGGCGTGGCAGCCGTACGTCCGCAAGGGCGAGTCCCTCGTCACGGTGCCGCTGCCCGACGCCGGCGACGCGGAGGCGCTGCACTGGCAGCAGCAGGCCGGCCTCGACTTCAAGCTGCCCGGCGGCTACTTCAACGGCCCCTACGGCGCCGACCGCACCGGCATCTACGGCGCCTCCCCCCGCTACACCTCCGACCTGCTGAGCGACATCCGCGACACCGGCGTCGTCCCGAAGCTCGACGCGACCTGGCGGGCGCAGGCCCGGCGCGACTTCGCGTACTGGAGGGCGAGCGCCCTGGTGGTGGCCCCCGGACCGCACGAGGAGGCCCTGTGCAGGGCCGTCACGGAACTTGTGGGCCGGGACGGGAAGTGGGTGGCCGGGGTGTGGGTATGGGACCTGCACTAGGCGCTCCGCCGGCTGTACCGATGTGCGGCTCCGCCGCGGGGCCCTGCGCCCCGAAGGGGCGCGGGGAACTGCGCGACCGGCCACGACGAAGCCGCACGATTCTGTCGCCCCGCGCGGAGCGCTCCCGCAGCCGTACCGATTACCCTGCCTTGACCGACTTGCCGTGTGAGGAGCCTTCTTTGGCCTGTGACCTGTGGCTGGTACCGCTCGTCGACGTGTTGTGCCACACCCCCGACAATCCGTTCGCCGAAGAACTCGCGCAGTACAACAACGTGCTCGCCGCCGCCGGACTGCCGCCGGTGCCGGTGTACCAGTACATGCCGGGCCTGTCCGGCGAGGTGGCCCCGGTGGCCGGCTTCGACTACGACGCGCTGCACTTCCTGCGCCGGGTCTACCTGCTCCAGGTGTGCGGGCTGCCGGTGACACCGGTCGACGAACTGGGCGGCGACTACGAGCAGTTGCTGGAGATGTTCGAGGCGACGGCCCAGCAGTCGCACCTCGTCTGGCACTACGACCACGCGGGCGCCTACGTCCCCGTGGACTTCCCCCAGCCCCTGTCGAACGACGAACTCCTCGCCGGCGGCGGCCCGCTGGGCTCCGCCCAGGCCCTGCTGCGCGAACTGGAATACGTGGCCCCGTCGATCGGCATAGATCCGGCCAACCCTCCGGCGCCGCCCGAGCCACCACGCGCCCCCACGGAGCTGGAGGAGCCCGCCGTCCCCGCGCCGTACGACCCCAGCCCCTTCGCCCGCGAACGCCATGTGTGGCTGGGCCTGCACGCGGCGGCGACGCGGAGCCTGGCGCAGGGGTCGATGATCGTCTTCAGCTAGGGTGCACGCGGTCAGTGCACCTGGGAGAGGCCCTTCTCGACGTCTTCGAGGTTCATCAACGGGGTGTAGTCGATCCTGGCCCCCAGGTTGAGGAAGAACGGCTCGCTGATGACGGGTATCTGGGAGACGTCCTGGAGGTCGAAGACCAGGAAGGCGGTGCGTTCGCCCTCGTCGGCGGTGAAGTAGGCGGCTTCCGGCTTGATCTGCTCCACCGACGACTGGATCATCTTCCCGAGGGTGCCGTTGCGGATGGCCTCGTTCGACTTCTCCGTGTCGAAGTGCGCCCTGAGCAGTACACGCATAGCTCTCACCTTCTTCTGGTCGACGCACACGTGTACAGCTCCACCGTATGCCCGACTTGCACTCCATGCCCTGTTATGCACAGTTGGTGCTCTCCCGTACTCCCCGGGGAGCAGAACGGCTGCATCCCCGCGTGCGACGCGGCGTGCGGCCGGTGCGCGCAGGCTGGGCACGACGAGAGGGGACGGCGATGATCCTGGTGACCGGGGCGACGGGGCATGTGGGCGGCGAACTGGTACGACGGCTGGCGGCCGCCGGCCATCCGGTACGGGCGATGACCCGCCGCCCGCATGAGGCACGGCTCCCGGCCGGCGTCGAGGCGGTGTACGGCGACGCGGACGACCCGGCGAGCCTGGACGCGGCGTTCGCGGGGGCGAGAGGGGCCTTCCTGATGTCGGCGCAGGGCGTCGGCACGGCCCCCGGCCCGACCCATGACCTGGCCCTCGCCGAGGCGGCGGCGAGGGCGGGGATCCGACGCGCGGTGAAACTGTCCGTCCTGGACGGGGGCGCGGGCTCCGACGTGATCGCCCGCTGGCACGCCGAGGCGGAGGCCGCGGTGACGGACCCCTCCCGGGACTGGGCGTGGACCCTGCTCCGCCCCGGCCGCTTCATGTCGAACGCCCTGCAGTGGGCGGGCCGACTCCGCGCGGGCGACGAGGTGGCGGTCCCCTTCGCCGACCGCCCGGCGGCGAGCATCGACCCGGCGGACGTGGCGGACATCGCGGCTCTGGCCCTGACGGGCGACGGACACGCGGGCGCCGCCTACGAGTTGAGCGGCCCCGAGTCCCTCACCCCCGCGGACGAACTGGCCGTCCTGGGCGGGACGTTGGGCCGCGACCTGCACCTGCGCCCCCTCCCCGACGAGGCAGCCCGCGCAGGCATGTCCGCCTACGGCTTCCCACCGGAGGTCGTCGACGCCATCGTGCAGCGCACACGGCAGAGCGACCGGGGTGCGGAGGTCCTGCCGACGTTGGAGAAGCTGCTCGGCCGACCGGCACGGACGTTCGCGGAGTGGGCTCGGGCGCATGCGGCGGCGTTCTCGCGATGAGGCGCGCGAGGGGGCGCCCGGCGAACGGGCGCCCCCTCGGCCAGGGTGCGGGAAGACCTAGGAGAACACCGCCGTACCGTCCTGCGTCAGCCTCCAGTTGGTGACCGCGAAGTCCGCCGGGTTCAGTGTGCCCTTGGACGTCACGTAGTCGATCATCAACTGGCGGATCTCGTTGGTCGAGCTGTAGGCGATGTCGGCGGTGGCGATGTGCGGGTAGCCGGAGCCGCCGTTCGCGCGGTAGTTGTTGACCGCGACGACGAAGACCTGGTCGTCGGCGACCGCCTTGCCGTTGTACGTGAGGTTCTTGATCCGCGAACCCTCCGCCTGCGCGATGTCGATGTCGTACGAGACGCCGGCGGCCGTGTCGTACATGTAGTCCCAGAAGTTGTTGGCGTTGGTCAGCGTCGCGGTGTCGACCTTCGTGCCCGACGGGACCTGGTGGTAGTACTTCGCCGCGAACTCCAGGTAGTCCTTCAGCTGGGCGCCCGTGAGCTTCTTGCCGTAGAGCGTGTTGTCGTAGATGTAGAGCCCGGCGATGTCCTTGATGGTCACGCTCCCGGCCGGGATGTCGGCGGTGCGGCTGAACGGCGCGGCGACCGAGATCAGGGGCAGCGCGGCATCGCTCGCCGACAGGCCCGCCTTCACCGTCTGCATCTGGACCTCGTGGATGAAGTCCATGATGGGGACGTCCTTCCAGCAGGACTCCGCCGCCGAGAGGTCCTGGGTGCAGGTGCCCACGGCCGTGTTGACGTACTTCACCACGAGGTCGTGGTCGGCCTTGAGGAGCTTGGTGATCTCCGGGTCCTCCTCGACGCCCTTCGGGTCGAGGGTCTGGGCCGTCTTCTTCGTCACCTTCCACTGCCCGTGGTGCAGTTCGAGCTCGAAGTCGAAGACGGTGAGACGGTAGCCCCAGCAGTACGGCTCGGAGAGCAGGACGTCCTCGCCGGTCTCCTCGTTCTTGACGATGTACGAGGAGACCTCCTTGTGCGTGTGGCCGACCAGGATCGCGTCGATGCCGGGGACCTGCTCGGCGACGAGGTTGGAGGCGTTCTCGACGTACGGCAGGGAGTCGCCCCACGACGTGGAGCCGTCGAGGCCCGAGTGGTCCGTCAGGAAGACCACGTCACAGCCCAGCGCACGCAGCCGCGGCACGTACTTCTTCGCCTGCTCGACCAGCCCCGGGAAGACCATCTTCCCGTTGACGTTGTCCTTGTCCCAGAGCGCGATACCGGGGTTGGTCAGGCCGAGGATGCCGACCTTGATGTCGGGGGCGCCGGGGACGCAGATGCGCTTGACGGTGTACGGGTGGAAGGCCGGCCGCAGGGTCTTCGCGTCGAGGGCGTTCGCGCCGAGCAGCGGGAAGTGACACTGCTTCTCGAACTTGCGCAGGGTCTCGATGCCGTAGTTGAACTCGTGGTTGCCGAGGGCGGCGGCGTCGTAGCGCATGTGGTTCATGGCGACGGCCATGGGGTGCTTGGGCCCCTTCCTGCCGTCCTTGCCGGTGATCGGGTCGACCCGCGCGAAGTAGTACGCGAGCGAGGTGCCCTGGATGATGTCACCGGCGTCGACGAGCAGGACGTGCTCCTCGCCCTTGGCCTCGCGCTGCTGCTTGATGAGGGTGGCGACGCGGGCGACACCGACGGAGTTGCCGGCCTTGTCGCTGTAGGCGGCGTCCTTGTAGTAGTCCCAGTCGAAGACGTGGCTGTGCAGGTCGGTGGTGCCGAGGATGGAGAACGTCCACGTCTTGGGGGCCTTGGCCTTCTCGGGCGTGCGGTCGGCGGCCTGGGCGGGTGCGGCCGCGACCGTCCCCGCCGCGGCGACGGCCGCCCCGGTGACGGCCGACTTCTTGACGAACTCCCGGCGGTTCAGCGGGCTGACGGGCATACGGGGCTCCTGGTCATGGAGAGGAACTGGAGGAAAGCGCGGCGGGACTACCCGCGTAGATAGTTGCGCCCCTCTAGTTACATCCGGAACCAGGAACAAGCCATGGACCGGTCAAGGAAGTCCATGACCGGCCCAACAGCTGGCGGGCATACGGGATTTACAGGAACGAATTGATCTCGATCGTCTCGTCCCGGCCCGGGCCCACGCCGATCGCGGAGATCGGTGCGCCCGACATCTCCTCGAGCGCCTTGACGTAGTTCTGGGCGTTCTTCGGGAGGTCGGAGAACGACTTCGCCTTGGTGATGTCCTCGGACCAGCCGGGCAGGGTCTCGTAGACCGGCTTCGCGTGGTGGAAGTCCGACTGCGAGTACGGGAGTTCCTCGACGCGCTTGCCGTCGATCTCGTACGCCACGCAGACCGGGATCTCCTCCCAGCCGGTCAGGACGTCCAGCTTGGTGAGGAAGAAGTCGGTCAGGCCGTTCACGCGGGTCGCGTAGCGGGCGATGACCGCGTCGAACCAGCCGCAGCGGCGGTCACGGCCGGTCGTCACGCCCCGCTCGCCGCCGATGCGGCGCAGCGCCTCGCCGTCCTCGTCGAAGAGCTCGGTCGGGAAGGGGCCGGAGCCGACGCGGGTCGTGTAGGCCTTGAGGATGCCGATGACCCGGCTGATCTTCGTGGGGCCCACGCCCGCACCGGTGCAGGCGCCGCCCGCGGTGGGGTTCGAGGACGTCACGAACGGATACGTGCCGTGGTCGATGTCGAGCAGCGTGCCCTGGCCGCCCTCGAAGAGGACCACCTTGTCCTGCTCCAGCGCCTGGTTGAGGACGAGGACCGTGTCGGCGACGTACGGGGCGAGCTTGTCGGCGTAGCCCAGCAGCTCCTCGACCACCTGGTCGATGGCGATCGCGCGGCGGTTGTAGAGCTTGGTGAGGATCTGGTTCTTGACGTCGAGGGCCGCCTCCACCTTCTGGGTGAGGATGGACTCGTCGTAGAGATCCTGTACCCGGATGCCGACGCGGTTGATCTTGTCCGCGTAGGTCGGGCCGATGCCGCGTCCGGTGGTACCGATCTTGCGCTTTCCGAGGAAGCGCTCGGTCACCTTGTCCACCGTCACGTTGTACGGCGTGATGATGTGAGCGTTACCGCTGATCAGGAGCTTGGACGTGTCGACGCCGCGCTCGTTCAGCCCGTTCAGCTCGGAGAACAGGACCGACGGGTCGACGACGACACCGTTGCCGATGACCGGCGTGCAGCCGGGGGAGAGAATCCCGGAAGGGAGCAGGTGAAGGGCGTACTTCTGGTCGCCCACGACTACCGTGTGGCCGGCGTTGTTGCCGCCCTGGTAGCGCACCACGTAGTCGACGGATCCGCCTAGCAGGTCCGTCGCCTTTCCCTTGCCTTCGTCACCCCACTGAGCACCGAGCAGCACAAGTGCGGGCACGCGCGTACACCCCTTCCGGGCGGGGCATGTCCAAGGTCAGGGGCGTACGCGTAAGGTTCACCGCCGCGTGCACCGCGGCCGTCGTTGGCCGCAAACCGTCGGACCGGATGCCCCGGAATAGACGAAGCCCCTGGCGCAATAGCGCAAGGGGCTCTTGCACAAAGATGCTACCCGAGGAAGCGAGGCAGGACCGAGGTGGTGACTTCCGCGACTTCCGATCAGCTGTTGGTGGTCATCGACCCGGTCGCCCGGCGGACCGACGGGGAGTCGGTACGCATCGCAAAAGACGTGCTCAGCGCGGGTGCGCACGCCAAGGTGTGCCTGCCGGAGAGTCCGGAGGAGTTCGCCCGGGCCCTGGCCCGCCGGGGGTCGCGGCGGCCGGTGGTGGTGGGCGACGACCGCGCACTGGTCCGGGCGGTGTCCGTTTTGCACCGGCGGCGGGAGCTGGCCGGATGTGCGCTGTCGGTGGTGCCGGTGGGCAGCCTGCTGTCGGTGGCTCGTTCCCTGGGGGTCCCCACGGGGGCGGTGGCGGCGGCGCGGGCGGTCCTGGACGGGGCCGAGCGGCGCCTGGACCTGCTGGTGGACGACAGCGACGGGGTGGTCCTCGGCGCCCTGCACATCCCTCCGGTGACCGGGCACACCCCGTCGGTGGAGGCGGGCCGCCCCTGGCTGCGCACGGCCCAGTCCTTCGTACGCACCCTGGTCCCCGCCCGCGAGACGACGGTCCCGGCACCCCGGGCCGCCCGGCTGCGGGTGGAGGTCGACGGCGTCACCGTGCTGGACCTGGACCAGCCGGTGGAGGCGGTGTCGGTGACGCCGGGTGACTCGGGGGTGGCCGAGGTCGAGGTACGGCCCCTGTCGGTGGGCGCGGAGGCCACGCCGGTACGGGCCCAGGGACGCACCGTGAGCGTGTCGGGGGCGGACTTCCGCTACCGGGCGGACGCGGGCGTGTGGGGGCCGGTGCGGAGGCGGACGTGGACGGTGCGGGAGGGGGCGCTGGGGCTGGTGCTGCCTGGGGCATGAGCGGGGAACCGGGGTCAGGCCGAGGGCGGGGGCCGGGGCCTACGAGGGCCTGCTGGAGGTTCCCTCCGGTTTCGGGGCTTCGTCACCCGCTGGTGACGCTCGCGGAGAAGGCGGGGGTCACGGTGCGGTGGCCGGAGCGGAGCGAGGTGGAGGGGCGGGCGGAGGGGGTGCGGCAGCCGGTGTCCGGAGCTTCGGGGGTATGGCCGGCTGAGCACGTCAGGCCTCGGGCTGCCCGTCGACTTCCTCCTTGGGGGCCCGGAAACCAGTGGTGTCGAGGGCGCACCCGAACGGGTCCGGGATGTAGATCTTTTCGCCGAAGGGCTTGGTGAAGCGGGCCTCGTATCCTTTTGCCGACGGGGAGCTGTAGACGATGGCCAGCTCCGCCTGCATGTCGAGTACCAGGTAGACGGGGACACCTGCCTCGGCGTAGACCCCGACCTTGTCGGTCAGGTCGTCTTCCCGGGTGGATGGAGAGGTGAGCTCGGCGACGA
Source organism: Streptomyces sp. NPDC001604 (assembly GCF_042893475.1). NCBI lineage: Bacteria > Bacillati > Actinomycetota > Actinomycetes > Kitasatosporales > Streptomycetaceae > Streptomyces > Streptomyces sp. NPDC001604. The sequence continues at coordinate 257,217 of NZ_JBIAUY010000002.1, forward strand.
AGGAGAGGGCTTCGCCGTCCAAGTGGTTGCTCGTGTGCCGACTGACGTTCCGGTGCGCAGCGTGGATGTCGGGGCCATAGGCACGCTCGGAGCCCGGGAACACAAAGAGGAACGGGGCGGCGCTGATCCGGTGCCCCTCGGGAAGGTGCGGTCGCAGCTGCTCGCACACCTCCTCCATGACGTCGTAGTAGTAGGCCTTCGACCACGGCGACACGACGATACTCCCCCTGATGATCTCGGCCTTGTAGCCGTCGGGCACGTGCAGTTCGTCGAGGAGGTCCAGAAGCTCCTCGAAAGCGCTGCGGGGCTCAGTGCCGCTTATCACCAGTTGCTCTGCCATGAGTGTCATGATGCGCCCTCCCCTTGATGCGGACCAGCCGCAACTCAGGGTAGCCGCTCGGTCACCATTGCCTGATCGGATTCGTCCTTCAGCCCCACCCCGGTGACCCCCAGCTCCCGCCCCCTCCCCATCAGCCCCGCCAGCTTCCCCGCCGCCCCCTCGTACGTCAGCCCCAGCGGCGGCCGGATGTTGCTCAGGCAGTTGCGGTCGGCGTCCGTCGTCACGCCCGGGACCGGCCGGTACGTCAGATACGCCCCCAGGGAGTCCGCCGCCGACATGCCCGGGCGCTCCCCGACCAGGACGACGACCATCGTCGCGCCCATCGCGGACGCGATGTCGTCACCCAGAGCAACCCGCGCCTGTTCCGCCAGCACCACCGGTGCGACGCTCCACCCCGGCAGCCGCGCCACCGTCTCCCGCACCACCGCCGCCGCATGCTCGTGCACCGCCCGGCTGGACAGCCCGTCCGCCACCACGAAGACCACGTCCCAGTCGCCGGCCGGGAGATGCGCCCGGTCCGTCGCGTCCAACCGCCGCCCCAGATCGGGCCGTTGCAGATACGTCAGCCGGTCGCGCGCCGCACTGCGCACCCGTACCGTCGGCATCCCGCCCAGCCCCGCCGCGACCGCCTCCGGCTCGAACGGCGAGTGCACCGCGTCCCGCGCCGCCGCGTGCGCGGTCTGGAGTTCGAGGCGGTGGCGGGTCGGCAGCGCCGAGCCCGCGCGGCCGAGCCCGATACGCGCCTGGGTGTGCCGGCGCATGGTGGCCCACAAGTCACCTGCCGGTACAGCAATCTGAGTCTCCGTCATGCCGCCAGCTCCCTTCCGATCGCGGTCAGCGGATGGGACGCCACCTCGCGGATCCCGCCCCGCTCGTCCAGCAGTCCGCTCGACTCCAGCCAGGCCTCGAACTCCGGTGCCGGGCGCAGCCCGAGGACCTCGCGGAGGTACAACGCGTCGTGGTACGAGGCCGACTGGTAATTGAGCATGATGTCGTCGCCGCCCGGCGTGCAGATCACGAAGGACGCGCCCGCGACGCCGAGCATCGTCAGCATGGTCGCGACGTCGTCGTCATCGGCGTCCGCGTGGTTCGTGTAGCAGATGTCCAGGCCCATGGGCAGGCCGAGCAGCTTGCCGCAGAAGTGGTCCTCCAGGGCCGCCCGGAGGATCTGGCGGCCGTCGTACAGGTACTCCGGGCCGATGAAGCCAACCACCGTGTTCACCAGCAGCGGGTCGTAGCGGCGGGCCACCGCGTAGGCCCGTGCCTCCACCGTCTGCTGGTCCACCCCGTGGTGCGCGTCCGCCGACAGCGCGCTGCCCTGGCCGGTCTCGAAGTACATGACGTTGCGGCCGACGGTCCCCCGGTCCAGGGCGAGCGCCGCCTCGTACGCCTCGTCGAGCAGGCCCAGCGTCACGCCGAAGGAGGCGTTCGCCGCCTGCGTGCCCGCGATGGACTGGAAGACCAGGTCCACCGGTGCACCCCGCTCCATCAGGTCCACGCTCGTCGTGACATGGCACAGGACGCATGACTGGGTGGGGATCGCGTACCGGTCGATCACTCCGTCCAGCAGCTCCAGCAGCTCCCTTACCGCCTTCGGGCTGTCGGTCGCCGGGTTGATGCCGATCACCGCGTCGCCGGAGCCCAGCAGCAAGCCGTCGAGCAACGCCGCCGCCACTCCCGCCGGGTCGTCGGTCGGGTGGTTCGGCTGCAACCGCGTCGCGAGCCGCCCCGGCAGCCCGATCGTCGAGCGGAAGGCGGTGACCACCCGTACCTTCCGGGCCACGGCCACCAGGTCCGCGTTCCCCATCAGCTTGGACACCGCCGCGACCATCTCCGGCGTGAGCCCGGGGGCCAGCGCCGTCAGCGCCTGGCCGTCCGCCGCCAGCAGCCACTCCCGCAGCTCTCCGACCGTCAGCCCGGCCACCGGCGCGAAGGCGGCCGCGTCATGCGTGTCGAGGATCAGCCGGGTCACGTCGTCGCTCTCGTACGGGATCACCGGCTCGGTCAGGAAGGTCGCCAGCGGCACCTCCGCAAGGGCCCAGCGCGCGGCCACCCGCTCCCGGGCGCTGCCGGCGGCGAGCCCGGCGAGACGGTCGCCGGAGCGCTCGGGGCTCGCGGCGGCGAGCAGGCGCGCGAGGGAGTCGAAGCGGTGGCGCTCGCCGCCGAGGGTGGCCGTGTAGGTGCTCATGCCGGCGACCGTACGAGGGGCGTGTTGCCGCCAGATTTCCTGACGTTTCTAAAGGTCTGGTTGACAAACATTTAACGCCCCGACACCCTTGACCGACTCATTCGGGCTACAGAGTTCCGGTCCAGTACAGCAACGGACCACCAGGAGAGGGGCCACCCGATGGCAGTGGATGAGGGCGTCGCCCCGGCGACGAAGACGGACGGCGACGGCACGGTTCACCGGCTCAAGCCCAACGCCGTGGGCCTGCTGGGGGTGGTCTTCATGGCCGTCGCCACCGCGGCCCCGATCACCGCGATGACGGGCAACGTTCCCTTCATGGTGTCGTCAGGCAACGGCATCGGGGCACCCGCGAGCTATCTCGTCGCAATGGTCGTCCTGGCAATCTTTTCCATCGGCTTCACCTCGATGGCGAAGCACATCACGTCTACGGGCGCCTTCTACGGCTTCATCTCCTACGGTCTCGGACGCACCGCGGGGCTCGCGTCGGGCCTCCTCGCGACCTTCGCGTACGCCGTGTTCGAGCCCGCATTGATCGGCATCTTCTCGACCTTCGCCACCGGAACCCTCAAGGACCAGACGGGCCTTGACATCCCGTGGTGGGCCTTCGCGCTGCTGATGCTCGCCGTCAACGCGACGGGCACCTGGTTCGGCGTCTCGGTCGCCGAGAAGCTCCTCGTGGTCCTGCTCGGCACCGAGGTGACGGTCCTCGCGGCGATGGCGATCTCGGTCGCCCTGCACGGCGGCGGCCCGCACGGCTTCACCTTCGGCCCGGTCAACCCGATCAACGCCTTCAAGGGCACGAGCGCCGGCCTCGGCCTGTTCTTCGCGTTCTGGTCCTGGGTCGGCTTCGAGTCGACGGCGATGTACGGCGAGGAGTCCCGCGACCCGAAGCGGATCATCCCCAAGGCCACGATGATCAGCGTCCTGGGCGTCGGCGTCTTCTACGTCTTCGTCTCCTGGATGGCCATCATCGGCAACGGCGAGACCGAGGCCGTCAAGGTCGCCTCGTCGGCGAACCCCCTCGCCCTGTTCTTCAACCCCACCGAGCACTACGTCGGCCACTGGGCGGTCGACCTCATGCAGTGGCTGATGATCACCGGCTCGCTCGCCTGCGGCATGGCCTTCCACAACTGCGCCGCCCGCTACATGTACGCGCTGGGCCGTGAGGGCGTCCTGCCGTCCCTGAAGAACACCATCGGCCGCACCCACCCCCGGCACGGCTCCCCGCACATCGCGGGCCTGGTGCAGACGGTGGTGAGCGCCGTACTGATCCTCGCGTTCTGGGCCACGAGCAAGGACCCGGCCAACGCCCTCTACGTCCTGCTCGCCATCCTCGGCACGATGGCGATCCTGATCGTGCAGGCGGTCTGCTCCTTCGCGGTCCTCGTCTACTTCCGCAAGAACCACCCCGAGAGCCGGCACTGGTTCAGGACGTTCACCGCCCCGCTCGTCGGCGGCATCGCGATGCTCGCAGTGGTGCTGCTCCTGGTGTCCAACATGAGCGTCGCGGCCGGCTCGGAATCCGGCTCGCTGCTGCTGAAGGCGACACCGTGGCTGGTGGCCCTGGTCGCGGCGGCGGGCATCGGCTATGCGCAGTACCTCAAGCGGCGGTCGCCGGAGCGGTACCAGCTGCTGGGCCGCACGGTCCTGGAGGAGACCAAGGAGCGGTAACTACCCGTCCCCGAACACCCGTTGGCGGTGCACCCGCCACCGCTCCATCATGGCCGCGACCTCGCCCTCGACGAACTCGAAGAAGGCGAGCGTCTCGGCCATGCGGCGTCCTGCGGGGGTGTCGGCGCCCAGGCTGCTGACACCCTCCCGCAGGGCCCCCTCCCACCGCTTGATGAGGGCCTCGCGGTTGGTGAGGGCCTCGTACCACTGGTCGCCGTGCACCCGGTAGCGCTCGCGGCGCGAGCCGGGCTCACGCTCCCGCGAGACCATGTGCGTCATGGTCAGATAGCGCACCGCCCCGGAGACCGCGGCGGGGCTGATCTGCAGCTGCTCCCCCAGCTCGGCGGAGGTCATCGAGCCCTCGTCGGAGGAGAGCAGGGCGGCGAAGACACGGGCGGGCATCCGCTGCATCCCGGCCTCGACCAGCTGCGCCGCGAAGCTCTCCACGAACTTGGAGACCGCCTCCGGGTCCCTTCCCGCCGCCTTCGACTCCGTCATGGTCACCACCCTAACCGGGCTTCATAGTCTTTATACCCTTCCTTAACTTCACAAATTTCTGAAGGAAGCGTACGTTCTGAAGCATGACGAAGGCAATCAGCGTCTCCGGCCTCCACAAGTCGTTCGGCCGCACCCGGGCCCTGGACGGCCTCGACCTGGAGGTGGAGTCCGGCGAGGTCCACGGCTTCCTCGGCCCGAACGGCGCCGGCAAGTCCACCACCATCCGCGTGCTGCTCGGCCTGCTGCGCGCCGACTCCGGTGCCGCGCAGGTGCTGGGCCGCGACCCGTGGCAGGACGCGGTGGAGGTGCACCGCAGGATCGCGTACGTCCCGGGGGACGTGACCCTGTGGCGGAACCTGTCCGGCGGCGAGGTCATCGACCTGTACGGCCGGCTGCGCGGCGGGCTGGATCCGTCCCGCCGGGCCGAGCTGATCGAGCGCTTCGAGCTGGACCCCACCAAGAAGGGCCGTACGTACTCGAAGGGCAACCGCCAGAAGGTCGCCCTGGTGGCCGCCTTCGCCTCCGACGTGGACCTGCTGATACTGGACGAGCCGACGTCGGGCCTGGACCCGCTGATGGAGGAGGTCTTCCAGCGCTGCGTGGAGGAGGAGCGGGAGCGCGGCCGTACGGTGCTGCTGTCCTCGCACATCCTCAGCGAGGTCGAGGAGCTCTGCGACCGCGTGAGCATCATCCGCAGGGGCCGGACGGTGGAGAGCGGTTCGCTGGCCGACCTGCGCCATCTGACGCGGACGAGCGTGACGGCCGAACTCGCCGGTCCGCCCGACGGGTTGGCGCAGCTGCCCGGCGTGCACGACCTCGACGTACGGGGAAGGCGGGTACGGCTGCAGGTCGACACTGACCAACTGGGCTCCGTGCTGAGGAAGTTGAGCGAGACGGGCGTACGGTCCCTGACCTCGACCCCGCCCACGCTGGAGGAGCTGTTCCTGCGCCACTACCAGGACGAGGAGGTGGCGGCGCGATGACGTCGTTCGCGGGCACGGGTGTGCTGCTGCGCTTCTCGCTCCGCCGCGACCGGCTGATCATCCCGGTCTGGGTCGGCGTGAACGCGCTGATGGCCCTCTCCATGCCGAACACCCTGAAGAACCTCTACGGCACCCCCGCCGAACGCGCCGACCTGACCCACCAGGTGGCGGCCAACGCCTCCTTCCGCGCACTGATCGGCCCCGTCTTCGACACCTCGATCGGTGCGCTGACGGCCTGGCGCGTCGGGGTGTACGCGGGTGCGCTGGCCGCCGCGACGAGCCTGATGGTCGTCGTACGGCACACTCGGGACGAGGAGGAGAGCGGGCGGCAGGAGCTGGTGGCGTCCGGGACGGTGGGCCGCAGGGCCTCCCTGACGGCGGCCCTGCTGGCGGCGGGAGTCGCAAATGCCGTACTGGCAGTGCTGGTTGCTGCCGGTCTGGCGGGCCAGGGGGCTGTGGGCGCGCTGTCCTTCGGGCTCGGGCTCGCGGCCGTCGGCATGGTCTTCGCGACGATGGCGGCGATCGTCGCCCAGCTGACGGAGAGCGCGCGACTGGCCCGCGGGCTGACCGCGGGCGTCCTGGGCGCGGCCTTCGTGCTGCGCGCGGCGGGCGACGCGGCGACGGACGACGGCTCCTCGGCCCTGACCTGGCTCTCCCCGCTCGGCTGGCTGGAGAACCTGCGGCCGTACGCCGGCGAACGCTGGTGGGTGCTGCTGCTGTTCGCGGCGGCGGTGGGACTACAGGCCTTCGTCGCCTACGAGTTGGCGGGCCGCCGGGACGTCGGCATGAGCTTCCTGCCGACGCGCCCGGGACCCGCGTCCGGCCGCCTGGACTCGGCGGGCGCGCTGGCCTGGCGGCTGCAACGGGGCGCTGTCACCGGCTGGTCGATCGCCTTCTTCGTCGTGGGCGTCGTCTACGGCGGCCTGACGGACGGGGTGACGGACCTGGTCGGCGACAACGAGAACGCACGGAAGATCTTCGAGCGGATGGGCGGGCAGAGCGGCCTGACGGACGCCTTCCTGGCATCGATGATCGGGATGATGGGTCTCGTCGCGTCCCTGTACGTCGTGTCGAGCGTGCTGAGGCTGTACGGCGAGGAGACCTCGGGGCGGGCGGAGCCGGTGCTGGCGAACGCGGTGGGACGACTGCGGTGGGCCTGCGGCCACTTGGCGGTCGCGTTCGGCGGGGCTGTGTTGATCATGCTCCTGACCGGCCTGGGCTTCGTCGTGGGCTACGGCAAGGAGGCGGGGCCGATCCTCGGGGCGTGCCTGGTGCAGGTGGCCGCGGTGTGGGTGATCGGCGGGGTGGCGGTCCTGATCTACGGCGTGTTCCCGCGGGCGGCGACCGCGGCGTGGGGCGTCGCGGGGGCGGTCCTGCTGATCGGCTGGGTGGGCCCGGCGCTGGATGCTCCGCGGGTGCTGCTGGACCTGTCGCCGTTCGGGCATCTGCCGAAGCTGCCGGGTGAGGGGATGGAGTGGGGGTCGGTGGCGCTGCTGACCGTGCTGGCGGTGGTGCTGGTGGGTGCGGGACTTACGGGGTTGCGGCGGCGGGACATGACGGCCTGACGCGAACCGCTCAGTCGACGTACTGCTTGATTTCCTCGGTGTCGAGCTTGATACCTACCGGATCGGGGAGGTTGACCTTTTCGCCGAGCCGGGACACGTGGATGTCGCGGTAGCCGACCTCCGGATGCGGATTGCTGTACACGAGAACCGAAAGGTTGTCACGGTCGATCAGCAAGTAGACGGGGATACCCGCCTCCGCATACGCCCGCGGCTTCTCCACGCGGTCGCGGTTGTGGGTGTCCGAGTCGTACGACGTGATCTCGACTGCCATCAGAACGCCGTGAGGTTCAGCCCAGTCGCCCTGCCCCACGAAGTGGTCGACTGGTGCCAGCACACCGTCGGGCCGCGCCCGTCCCTTGCGGTAGGCCTCCACCTTCAGGCCCTGCAACGGATTGAGATCGAGCTCGGGCCGAGCACGCATGCACTGACGGATCAGCCACATCGTGATCGTCCCGTGGTTGCCGTTCGTCACCTTCTTGAGTCCGATCCGTCCGTCGATGAATTCGAACCTGACGGTCTCGTCCTCCCGCTCGGCGAATTCGGCGATCCGCTCGAACATGTCGACCGACAACTGAGACGACGCGAGTTCTGCCATAACCGTCATGGTGCCTCCCTTCGCAGGCAGGCACCAGCTTGACGAGTCGTTCACGACCATCGCTCGGAGTTGGTCGTGATCAGCCAAACGGGTGATCACCTCACCGCGACACTCAGCCCCTCCAACCCCCGGATCACAAAGTTCGGCTTCCGCTCGGGTTCCGCCGCCAGGCTGAGCTTGGGGGCCTTCTCCAGCAGTGCCGTCATCGATGCCGCCAGCTCGATCCTCGCGAGGGGCGCCCCGATGCAGTAGTGGATGCCGGCGCTGAAGGAGATGTGCGGGTTGTCCGTGCGGGTCAGGTCGAGCTGCTCGGGGTCCCGGAAGACCTCCGGGTCGTGGTTGGCGGAGCCGAAGAGCATGGCGATCTCGGCGCCCCGCGGGATGACGGTCCCGTCGATCTCGATCTCGTCCAGCACCCAGCGCTCGAAGAGCTGGAGCGGGGTGTCGTAGCGCATGAGCTCTTCCACGGCGGTGGGGACGAGGGAGTGGTCCGCGCGCAGGGCGGCGAGCTGCTCCGGGTTCCGGAAGAGGGCGTACCAGCCGTTCACCGTGGCGTTGACGGTCGCCTCGTGGCCCGCGTTGAGGAGCAGGACGGCGGTGGAGATCATCTCCTGCTCGGTGAGGCGGTCGCCCTCGTCATGGGCGGCGATGAGCCCGGAGATGAGGTCGTCGCCGGGGGTCCGGCGCCGCTCGGCGATCAGCTCGCGGAGGTAGTCGGAGAACTCGACCGAGGCCTGTACGGCCTTGCGGGCCGTGTCCTCGGAGGGGTTCAGCTCGTACATCCCGCAGATGTCGGCCGACCACGGCCGGAGAGGGGCCCTGTCCGCTTCGGGGATGCCCAGCATCTCGGCGATGACGGCCACCGGCAGCGGCTCGGCGACATCGCTGAGCAGGTCCCCGCCGCCCTTCTCGACGAGCCGGTCCACGAGCTCCCCGGCGAGGTTGCTGACGTACGGCTTGAGCTGCTCGACCGTCCGTGGCGTGAACGCCTTCGACACCAGTCGCCGGATCCGGGTGTGGTCCGGGGGCTCCAGGTCCAGCATCCCGTGGTCGTTGAGGGTGTGGAACGGCTCGTGTTCGGCGGGCGGCGCGGTCCGCCCGAAGTCCTCGTGCGTGAACCGGTGCTGGTACGTCCGCCCGAGCCGCCGGTCGCGCAGCAGCGCGGAGACGTCCGCGTGGTGCGGGACGAGCCACTGGTTCGTGGGCTCGTAGTGGTGCACGCGGCCCTTGGCGCGCAGCTCTGCGTAGGCGGGGTAGGGATCGGCCAGGAACTCCGGGTCCCACGGGTCGAAGGCGGTCATGGACGGACGCTAACCCGGCATCCGCCCGCCTGACCAGGGATGTCTGTCCTCCGGCACGAGGTGGCGCCGGTACCAGGTGCCCGGCTCACCGCCGATGTGGGCCGGGTCGGCCGGGCCGACCGGGACGAAACCGGCCTTGGTCAGCACCTTCTGGGACGCCACGTTCCGGTGGGCGGTGGCCGCCCGCAGGGTGCGCAGCCCGTGCCGGTCCGCCGCCAGCCGGCACAGCTCCAGCACGGTCGCGGTCGCCACGCCCCGGCCTGCGACATGCTGCGCGACCCGGTAGCCGAGCTCTGCGCTGTGATCTTCGATGTCGACCAGATTGAACCGGCCGAGCACCGAACCGTCCTCCGCGACGAGCACGTGGAAGGCGCAGATGCCGGCCTCCTGCTCGGCCAGCAAGGCGTCGTACCGCTCGGTGAAGTGCTCGAAGTAGGCGTCGCCGCGGTCGGTGATCGAGGCGGCGAAGTAGGCGCGGTTCGCCAGCTCGAAGGCCAGGACCGCCGGGGCATGACCGGCCTGCAGCCGTTTCAGCTCGGGCATCTGCCCGACCCTACTCAGGCGGTGCGCCGGGGCCACCGTATTTTCCACCGGCGGCCCACGACGACACCATGCGCCGGCACCGACGGCCTCAGCCGACGGCGTACGCCCGGTACACCGTCTCCACCGAGCGGTCCCCGGCGGCGTCGGTGACCTCGGAGCGCAGGGCGACGGCCCCGGAGGCGGGGTTGTGGACGGACGCCTGCCAGATCGAGCCGACGTGCTTGACGGTCGCCGCCTGCCAGCTCCTGCCGCCGTCGGCGGACGACCAGACCCGGACGGACTTGGCGGTCACCTCGGTGAACCTCACGTCCGGCCCCTGGGAGCCGCGCCCGGCGCTCACGTCGACCGTGGTGGTGCTGTTCGCCGCGGCCTGGTTGCGGCTGTTCAGCCCGGTGGGCAGGAAGCGGGTCAGGAAGACGGGGGCGACGATCGCCTTGTTCGGGTCGGCCACCTTGAAGTGCCAGTCGAGGGTGGCGCGGGACGACAGCATGCCGGAGGGGAAGGTGATGCCCGGACGGTAGCGGTGGGCATCGACCGTCAGGCGGTACCAGCCGGCCGAGCGGATGCCGGCGGAGAACACCGGGTCGCCGCCCCAGTTGGTCAGCGTCTTCTTCTTGATGGTGGTGCTGCCCTTGGACAGGACCACCGTCTCCTTCGTCGGGTCGGCCCCGCTGGTGCCGACGTCCGGGTCGCCGATCAGGGCGTCGGCAACGAAGCAGACGGACTTGTGCTCGACGAATGGCAGGAAATGCATCGGACTCCACACGGCCCGCCCGAAGGACTGCGTGAAACTCTGCCCCGCCTTCAGCGTCCTGACCTTCGGGAAGCCGCCGCCTACGTCGTCGCCGTTGCTCGCGAAGATGTCGTCACGCGGCTGCCAGGTCCCGGGCGTCACATGGACGGTGGCGCTGTACGGGGCGTTGTCGTCGCGGACCGTGGCTATCAGGTCGGTGGTGCAGTCGTCGGTCTTCGGCTGCGCCTGGAGCGCGGTGTCGTGCTGACGGGCCATCTGTGTTCCGCTGCGTACCGAGAAGCGCATCGTCGCCAGCTTCGACCGCTTGAACGACCCGCCGGGCGCGGCCGGAATACCCGTGGTGTTCTTCACGGCGACATAGCTGTCGTTACCCGACCACTGCGCCAGATACCCGAACTGCAGCAGCCTGGACGAGTTCGGGATGGCGTAGAGGCCCCCCTCGTCGTTCCAGCCGCCCGCGCTGTCGGCGGAGGGCATGTTGCTGACGGCGGCGCACACCTGCGCGCTGATCCGCGGCGGGGCCGTCACGTCGGCGGGGGCGTCGAGCGACACCTTGACCGCCTTGCCCTTGCGCGCGTCGAGCGTCACGGACTTGCTGCCCGAGACCTGCACGACCTGCGCGCCGATGGTGTCGGTGCCCAGGCCCTCCGTGCCGTGCTCCCAGATGTCGGTCATCGCGATGTAGCGCCCTGCCGGCAGGCTGATCCGCTTGCCGGACTGCACGCTGTACGACTGCCCGGACGGCACGGCGACGACGGTGACCGTCGTCGAGACCTTGGCGCCGTGCCGCCCCAGCGTGGTGACGGCCAACGAGGCCGAGGCCGCCTCCGCGGAAGCGGCAGAAATACCGGAAGCGACCAGCGGCACCAGCGCGGCCACCCCGACGAACCCGAGCGATCTTCGTCGCACCATCATCCTCAAGTCCCCCTCCAGTCCCCGAAGTCGGCCAATCGTAGTTCAGTGAGGGGCGCTGTCCCGTGAGGGGTGGACCTTCAGGTGGTCGATGAGGGCGGTGAAGGCGGCGGGCGGGAAGGAGAGGGTGGCGCGGGCGGGGACCTTGGAGTCGCGGATGGCTATGCGGGTGGGGAGGATGGCTATATGAAGATCTACACGACACGCCTCGAAGCTACGGATGCCCGCCCGGCGCTCACCGTCACCTACGTCTACGACGCCCCTCCTCCCGAGCCCGGCCTGATCCGCATCGCGCTCGTGTCACCCGTACGCTTCGCCGGTGGCGGCTCCGAGTTCTGATCGCACGAACGGCCGCACACAGCCCGCGGCTCAGTCGCCCCGGAAGCTCAACAGGTCGCCGGGCTGGCACCCCAGTTCCCGGCAGATCGCGCCGAGCGTGGAGAAGCGGATGGCCTTGGCACGGTCGTTCTTCAGAACCGAGAGGTTGACCACCGTCACACCGACCCGCGCCGCCAGTTCGGACAGAGTCATGCCCCGCTCCGCGAGCAGCCGGTCGAGGTGGACCGCGATGCGGTGGTCGTCCTCCGGTGGCATCAGACGAGCCCCTCGGTGTCCTCACGCAGCCGCGTGCCCTGCCGGAAGACCTCGGCCAGCGCCGCGATCAGCAGGCCCAGGAACAGGGGCGCGGCGGAGACGGTGTAGGCGAAAGGTACCGCAGGGCTGACGGCCGTGCCGCTGATCAGGAGGTGGGTGGTGATCGCGTCCACCGCGGGACCGAGCACGCCCATGGCCACGATCGCCGCCGCGATGACCTGCAGCCGCCGGGCGTTCTCCGGTACGAAGACGTCGGCTTCGCGCAGCGTACGGGCCATGCGGAGCAGGAAGGCGAGGACCACGATCAGCAGCGCACCGTAGAAGACGTCGGGCAGAGCCAGCAGTATCCGCTGCTGGACATCGGGATGGGTCAGGGCGACCTCCGCCCGGTGAGTGCCGTGGAGCGTCACCGGTCCGCTCGTCACCGCGGCCGGCACCCGGGTGACGGCGTCGATCCGCACGTCACGTGTGTCCACGGGGTCGATGGGCCCTGTCACTCCGAGGAGCGGAAGGAGCACCCCGAAAAGCCCCGCCAGGGCCAGCGCCACCCCGAGGACTGCTTCCAGCAGACGCCCGCCGCGCCTCCCCTGCAATGAAGTCATGGCCATTGTTCCCCCCACCCGAGACGACCTATCGTTTTTCGATAATATCGATAAACGATAGGTCGAGCAATCCGGTCAGGGTCGGCTGCCGTTCCCTAACCCGGCGTCACCAACCGCGCCTCGTAAGCGAACACCGCTGCCTGGGTCCGGTCCCGTAGGCCCAGTTTCACCAGGATCCTGCTGACGTGGGTTTTGATCGTCGACTCGGCTACCACCAGTTGTTCGGCGATCTCCGCGTTGGACAGGCCCTGGGCGATCAGGACCAGGACCTCCGTCTCGCGTTCGGTGAGGTCGCCGTAGGCCGCCATCGCGGAGTGCATCGGGCGGGGGGCTTCCGACAGTTTCGAGAATTCTGTGATCAGACGCTTGGTGACGGAGGGGGCGAGCAGGGCCTCGCCGGAGGCCACCACCCGTACGCCGTCAGCGAGTTGGCGGGCCGATGCGTCCTTCAGGAGGAAGCCCGAGGCGCCTGCGCGCAGGGCCTGGTAGACGTACTCGTCGAGGTCGAAGGTCGTCAGGACCAGGACCTTTGCCGTGCTGTTCGCGGCGACGATCTCGCGGGTCGCCTCGATGCCGTTCAGTTCCGGCATGCGGATGTCCATCAGGACTACGTCGGGGGCGAGTTCGCGGACGCGGTCGACCGCCTCGCGGCCGTTCACCGCCTCGCCGACCACCTCGATGTCCGGCATCGCGTTGAGCAGGACCGAGAAGCCCTCGCGCACCATCATCTGGTCGTCCGCGATCAGGACACGGATGGTCATGCTGCACCTTCGCCTGCGTGGGCGACGACCGGCAGGAACACCGTCACCTCGTAGCCTCCGTCGTCCGTACGGGCCGCCGTCATCTCGCCGTTCAGCATGGTGACGCGCTCCCGCATGCCGGTGAGGCCGTGGCCGGCGCCCGGTGAGGGCTTGACCAGGGACGGGATCGGGGGCGGGTCGTTCACTATGCGCAGGCCCAGGCCGCCGAGAACGTACGACACCTCCACCTTGGCAGCCGCGCCCGGTGCATGGCGCAGGGTGTTGCTCAGCGCCTCCTGCACTATGCGGTACGCCGACAGCTCGACGCCCTGCGGGAGTTCCCGTACCGCTCCGGTCTGCGTCTTGTCGACGCTCAGGCCCGTCGTCTCCCGCACATTGGCGAGCAGCGCGTCCAGGTCGGCGAGGGTGGGCTGCGGGGCGTCCGGGGCCTCGTAGTCCTCGGCGCGGACCACGCCCAGCACACGGCGCAGTTCGGTGAGCGCCGCCACCGCGTTCTCCCGGATCGTGGCGAACGCCTTCTCCAGTTCCGGGGGCGGGTTCTCGACCCGGTAGGGAGCCGCCTCCGCCTGGATGGCCACCACCGACATGTGGTGGGCGACCACGTCGTGCAGCTCACGGGCGATCGTCGTGCGCTCCTCCAGCAGGGTGCGGCGAGAGCGCTCATGGGCCGTCACCGTCTGCTGGGCGGTCACCTCCTGGCGGGCCTGGCGGCGGATGTGCCGGAGGGAGACCGCGAGGAGGATCAGGGCCGAGAAGGACAGCAGCTGGGCGGTGTTCGAGTCGAGGGTGCCCTCGGGGGCGGCGGAGAAGATCTCCGCCGCGGCGCCGTACAGCCCCGTCAGGATCCACATCCAAGCCGCGGTGCGCGGCCTGGTGCGCAGGGCGACGATGGTGAGCACGAACAGGTGGCAGACGAAACTGCCGGGCAGCCACGGCCACGCGTCGCCCCAGCTGCTGCCGAACACCGCGGCCACCGGCGTCGCCGCCATCGACAGCCAGAACGCGCCGATCGGCCGCACCATGGTCAGCAGGACCGGGCCCAGGGCGAGCAGACTGAGGAAGAGGTTGACGCCCGCGCCGCGGTAGTCGCTGTGCGACGCGACGAGCATGGCGAAGAGGCCTGCCGCGGTGATCAGGGCGTGCGGCGTCCAGGTCGCGTACTCGCGCCACCGGCCGGAGAAGCGGCGGACGAACGGGGCCTCGACGCTCAGGCGCGGCAGCGGACGGTATGCGAAGGCGTGGTGGAACAGGTCCTGACGCATTCCGCGCAGGGCGTCCATGGCCGCCCGGAACTCCGGGCTGCTCGGCTTGTACGGCTCGAATGCGCGGTCCGGCGGTTCCAGGTGCCTGGTGGGGTCCGGCGGTATCGGCTGCGTGCGGGGCGTCTCGGTCACGATGAAAAGGTAGGCCGCGGCGCGGGTCGCGGTCGTCACCAGTGAGAAGGGTCCTTCGGCCTCCCTCTCAGGTACTACGAGTACGGGGAGTACGGGCCCCGGGACCGACGGTTCAGTAGCCGGACGGGCGCACCAGACCCGACTCGTACGCGAACACCGCCGCCTGCGTGCGGTCCCTGAGGCCCAGCTTCACCAGGATGCGGCCCACATGGGTCTTCACGGTCTGCTCGGCGACGACCAGGCGCTGGGCGATCTCCGCGTTCGACAGTCCCTGCGCGATCAGTGCGAGGACCTCCGTCTCGCGCTCGGTCAGGTCGCCGACGCGTTCCTTCAGCGGGGCGCGGGGCTTGCCGTCCAGGCGGGAGAACTGGGCGATCAGCCGTCGGGTGATGCCGGGCGCGAGCAGCGCGTCGCCGGCCGCCACCACCCGTACCGCCTCGGCGAGTTGGTCCACCGAGGCGTCCTTGAGGAGGAACCCGGACGCGCCCGCGCGCAGCGCCTCGTACACGTACTCGTCGAGGTCGAAGGTGGTGAGCACCAGCACCCTGATGTGCGGTGTCTCCGCGGTGATGCGGCGGGTGGCCTCGATGCCGCCGAGCTCGGGCATGCGGATGTCCATGAGGACGACGTCCGGGGCGAGTTCGGCGACCTTGGCGACGGCGTCCAGGCCGTCGACCGCCTGGCCGATCACCTCGATGTCCGGCTTGGTGTTGAGCAGCACGGTGAAGCCCTGCCGGACCATCTGCTGGTCGTCGGCGATCACTACCCGGATGGGGCTGTTGCTGCTGCTCGTCATGCGGTGTCGTCCTTCGGGTCGGTGGCGGGGTCGGGGGCATCGGGCAGGTCCGGGCCGTCGGTGCGCGGGTCGACCGGCAGGAAGGCGGAGACCTGGTAGCCGCCGTTCGGCCGGGGATGTGCGGACAGGTCGCCGCCGAGCATCGCCGCCCGTTCCCGCATGCCCAGCAGACCGTGCCCCGCGCCCGGTGACGCCGGAGCCTCGTGCAGCGGACGGGAGTTGACGACCTCCACGCGCAGCCCGAAGGGGACGTAGGCGACCTCGACGCTCGCGCTCGCGCCGGGCGCGTGGCGCAGCACGTTGCTGAGCGCCTCCTGCACGATCCGGTACGCCGACAGCTCCACGCCCGACGGCAGGGGGCGCCGCTCCCCCGTGGTCCGCGTGGTCACGGCCAGACCGGCGGCCCGGGTGTTCTCGACGAGCGCGTCGAGCCGGTCCAGCGTGGGCTGCGGGCTGTGCGGGTCGTTGCCGCCGTCGGCCGGTGCGTCCGTGCCGGGGTCCTCGGAGCGCAGGACGCCCAGCACCCGGCGCAGTTCGGTCAGCGCCTCCAGGGCGTTGTTCCGTATGCCCTCGAGGTTCTCCCTGAGCTCGTCGGGCGGGTTCTCGACGAGGTGCGGGGCGACCTGGGCCTGGATGGAGATGACGGACATGTGGTGGGCGACGACGTCGTGCAGTTCGCGCGCGATGCGGTTGCGCTCCTCCAGGAGGGTGCGCCGGGCCCGCTCCTCGGCGGTGAGCGTGGTCAGCCGTCCGACCTCAGCGCGGGCCTCGCGGCGGCTGCGCAGCGCGATGCCGAGCAACACGGCGACGGCGGACAGGGCGATCGCGAGCGGGCCCGTCGACTGCTGGGGGCCGTCGGACACCGGGTGCGGCGACTCCCACACACCCTGGAGGACCAGGGTGACGAGCACCGTCAGGGACAGTGCCTCCACGGACACGCGGGTCCGCACACGCAGGGCGAGCAGCAGCAGCACCAGCAGCTGGGCGATGATCCCGGCCGCGGTCCAGGGCCAGGTGAAGTCGTGCGCCGCGCCGCCGGTCAGGCTGAAGTGCACCGCGACGGCTCCCGCGACGGAGCCCGTCGTCGACAGCCACCAGGCCGGGATCGGCCGCCAGAGCGCCAGCGCCACCGCGCCGCCCTGCGCGAGTGAGACCAGGAAGGCAGAGACGAAGCCCAGACGGCCGTTGTCCGAGAGCTGCGCGGTGCCGCCCAGCGTGATCCCGAACGCGGCGATGCACAGCAGCCCGTGCGGCAGCCGGCGCAGCCATACGAAGGCGGGCAGCGGGTCCGCGCGTGCCGTCCACAGGTCGTCGCGGAGCACACGCAGCCAGCGCAGCACGCGGCCCCCGAACACCCGCTGGATCCCCGTTTCCATCACGCGGCCAACCCTAGGCACGATGGGCGGCCCTCGCTCCCGCCCCGTCCGGGCCGTCGTGGCGGCGGATCACCCGGGAGGGGCCGGTGCTTCTGCCGCGCACGCTCCCGCGTTCGTAGGAGTGGAAGGCCGTCCAGCAGACCGTGAGCGCGAGGGCGAACACCGGGAGCCAGGCCAGGCGGAACGCCACCCAGCCGAGGCCGTCGGGGACGGTGTGCAGGCCGGGCAGCCGGCCCGCCGGGAGGGCGGTGGCGGTCGTCGCCATCATGGCCGTCTGGTGCCAGAGGAAGATCGTCATCGCGGAGAGGTTCACGAAGGCCACCGCAGCCCAGGCCAGGGGCCGCCGCATCGTGCGGCGCAGCCGGTCGCGCAGGAGCAGGGCCAGGCCGCACTGGGCCAGGCCGAAGGTGACGGCGGCCAGGGTCGGCGGGTTGAGGTTCGAGATCGTCTGCCCCGGGACGCCGACCATCGAGGCCGGGTAGCCCGCGAAGGCGACCAGCAGGGCCGTCGCCACCGCACCGCCGGTGAGCAGGATCCAGCCCGCGCGGGCGCGTTCCAGTTCGCCGCGGGTCCAGGCCGCGCCCAGGGTGTACGGCACCAGCCAGCCCGCCGCCAGGTTCACCCAACCGAGGCTCTGCGGGGCGCCGAGGCCGAAACGGAGAAGGTCCACATGGAGGACGACGGCCAGCGGCCACAGGGGGTTGAGCCGGGTGAGGAGCGGGGTCGCCGCGGTCAGCGTCGCGAAGACCAGCAGGAACCAGAGGGGTGAGAGGGCGAGTTTGACCAGTGTGTGGATGGTGTCGGGTGCCGCGCCCGAGAGAAGCAGGGCGGTCGCGGCGACGGTCCAGAGGACGAGTACGGCGGCCACCGGTTTGAACAGCCGCGACAGGCGGGCGGTCAGCCACTGCCGGTACGGCGTGCCCCCGGCGCGAGCCGCCGTGTAGCTGCGGGTGGCCACATGGCCTCCCACCAGGAAGAACACGGCCAGAGTCTGGAAGGCCCAGGAGATCGGGGCCAGCCACGGCATGTGCTGGAGGGGGCTGGCGGCGTGCACGGAGCCGCTGTCCGCCACGAGGGCCGTGACCAGCCAGTGCCCGAGGACGACGCCGAGGATCGCGAAGGCGCGCAGGGCGTCCACGGCGCGGTCGCGGTCGGCGGGGGTGGCGGCGTCGATCCGGCCGGCGGCCCGCCGCAGGGCGCTCTGGCGTACGGAGGCCTCTCGCTCTCGTGGGCCGTTGTCTCGTGGGCCGTTGTCTCGTGGGCCGTTGTCTCGTGGGCCGTTGTCTCGTGGGCCGTTGTCTCCTACGCCGTTGTCTCGTACGCCGGCCTGTCCTGCGGCGCTCTGTCCTGCGGCGCCGTGTCGTATGCCGTCCCACGCGTGGCGCACGTTCGACTCACGCACGGGTCACCTCCTTTGTGTCGCCCAGGACGATGCGGGTGAGGTTGGCCAGGGAGACCGAGCCCGGCCTGAAGTAGTCGCTGTGGCCGCCGGGGCCCGCCGCGAAGACACGGGCGCCGAAGGCAGGGGACACGGGGTCCGTGCCGAAACCGACCGTCCAGCCGAAGAGGTCCGCCCTCACGTGCGGGACCTCCTCGACCCAGTCGTCGGCACCGCGGGCGGCCCAGATGCGGGCCCTTGTGTGCAGGGCCGCCGCCGTGGCCGCGCCGGTGCCGGGGCTGCCGACGAAGGCGATGTCCTGCACGTCCAGGCCGGCGGCGGCGCGGGCGCAGACGACCGTGCCGTAGGAGTGGCAGAGGAGGGAGATGTCGGCCTTCCGGCCTGCTGTGCGGCGTAGTTCGGCGATGAACTCGCGCAGGTGGGAGGCTGCTTGGTCGGCGCGGTCCGTGGTGAGGACGGTGGTGCTGACCGTGCCGGGGGTTCGGTAGCCGAGCCAGGCGATGACGGCGGTGCGGGTGCCCTTCGGGGACTGCCGGAGCAGGCGGTCGTGCAGGGCGACTGCCGTCGCGCGGAAGCGGTCGTAGGTGTCCAGGGAGGTGTCCGAGCCCGGGACGAGGACGGCGATGCGGGTGGCGGTGGCGAGGTCGCCGAAGACCTCGGTGGCCTGGCCCTCGCCTCGGCCGTCGTAGGCGAGGAGGTGGCGGGTGGGGACGGCCATCTCCCGGTCTGCCGCGGCACGTCTGTGGTCGCCGTGGGCTGCGGCCATGCGGGCGGCTCGGGCGGCGTTGGTGCGGTTGGCTTTGTAGGCGGCGTCGAGCGTGGTGGGCGTGAGGGGGGCGAGGGTTGCCGGGGGCGGGGCGGGGATCTGCGGTCGGGCGGCGCCCGAGAGGGGGGCGACGACGGCGGCGGTGATGAGGGCTGCGAGGGTGGCTCGGCGCCATCTGTGGGTGCGGCAGCGCTGGGGCTCGGGTCGAGGGGCTTCGCTTGCCGGCACTGGCCGGGTGCCGCCTGCGCCCACCCGTGCCGCCCCAGGCGGCACGAATGCCCGCAGGCTGCGGCGGCTGCCGGCTCCGTCGGCTGTCGCCCCCCGAACCCTCGTCCCGCGCCCCATGGTCGTCTCCCCTCCAGTCCGCCCGGCCATCGGGCTTGTCCGGAAGGGAAGTTACGGAGTGTCACCTGTCGTCCGCGTCACGCCAGGGAGCTGTCCTGGGACGTAGCTCTCAAGTACTACGGGTATGTAAGGGGCGGGTCACCAGGCCAGTTGGGCGATTTCCTCCGCGACCACCGCGCAGGCGTCCGCCGCCGGGTCGATGAGGGGGAAGTGGCCCACGTCCTCCAGGAGCGTGAGGCCCACGACCTCGCCGGCCTTCGCTGCAGCGTCGGCGTACGACTCGGCGACCGCCTGCGGGACGGTGACGTCCGTGCGGCCCTGGACCAGGGTGGTCGCGATGCCCGTCGGGAGCAGCAGCGACGGGTCCGCGTACGGGCGCCGCTCGGCGAACTTCTCCTCTCCGCCCAGCAGTTGACGCGAAGCGCCCCCGCACACGTCCAGTTTCTCGGCGACCTCGAAGTCGGCGATCGGGGCCAGGGCGACGACCCCGCGCAGCGGTGCGGGGCGGTCGATGCGCCAGGGAGCGTCGGCGGGCAGCAGATGGCGGGCCGCCCCCCACAGGGCGAGGTGCCCGCCGGCCGAGTGCCCGGTGATGACCATGCGGCGCGGGTCGGCCCCCGGAAGGGACTGCCGTACCAGGGCGGGCAGCGCGTCCAGCGCGGCCGCGACGTCGTCGAAGGTCTCCGGCCAGCGCCCCGCGACAGGGCTGCCGCCCTGGGCGGGGATCGCACTCCCCCGCCGGTACTCCACACTGGCCACCGCGAAACCCCGCCGGGCCAGGAAGTCCGCGAACGGCGAGATGTGCCGGCGGTCGTACGGAGCCCGCCACGCGCCGCCGTGCAGCACGACGACCAGCGGAGCGAGGGCGCCGGGCACCACGTCGGTGCGCGGGGCGTAGAAGTCGATCAGCTGGTCGGGGTGGTCTCCGTACGCGGCGGTGGAGTCGGGATCGACCGCCGGGTGCGAGAACGCCGACTCCTCTTCGGCGGCGGCCCGGGCAGCTGCGGAGTCGTCCGGCATGCTCCAACCTCTCAGCGACGTAACGTTATTGACGTGGCGGACCAGGGTGGGAAACCGGCCGTTGGCGGGGACGGTATCAGGCCGGTGACGTGGGCCGACACGGGGATGTCACGCTCGGTGAGGGGAAACGGTCCTGCAGCCCGCGGGCCGGGCGGTTCCGCGGCCGCCGAAGCCACCGCGGACCGCTCGGTACCAGCCCCTGCGGCTATCCCGCGAGATCGCCCAGCGTCTCCGCCAGCACCCGCGCCGCCCGCTCCACGTCCCCGAACCCGACGTACAGCGGTGTGAACCCGAACCGCAGGACGTCCGGGTGCCGGAAGTCCCCGACCACCCCCCGCTCGATCAGCCGTTTCATCACGTCCCCGGCGTCGTCGCAGCGCAGCGCCACCTGGCTGCCGCGCTCCCGGTGGGCGAGGGGGGTCAGCGACTCCACCCGCCCCTCGGGGACGTACGCCGAGACGCACTCCAGGAAGAAGTCCGTCAACGCCAGGGACTTGGTGCGCACCGCCTCGATCGAGACCCCGTCCCAGACCTCCAGTGCCGCCTCCAGGGCCAGCATGGACAGGATGTCCGGCGTGCCGACCCGGCCGCGCAGGGCCCCGGCCGCCGGTTCGTACCCGGGCCGCATCCCGAAGGGCTCCGCGTGGGAGTTCCAGCCGGGAAGCGGGGAGTCGAAGCGGTCCTGGAGGTCCCGGCGGACGTACAGGTACGCCGGGGAACCGGGGCCGCCGTTGAGGTACTTGTAGGTGCAGCCGACCGCCAGGTCGACGCCGTGCTCGTCCAGCCCGACCGGCAGCGCGCCCGCGCTGTGGCACAGGTCCCAGACGGCCACCGCACCCGCCGCGTGCACGGCGGCGGTCAGCGAGGGCAGGTCGTGCAGGCGGCCCGTGCGGTAGTCGACATGGTTCAGCAGTACGGCGGCGGTACGGCCGGACAGCGCGTCCGGCACCTCCGCCGGGGTCACCGCACGCAGCGCGCACCCGGTCATGCGGGCCGCCGACTCGGCGATGTAGCCGTCGGTGGGGAAGGTCGTCGCGTCCACGAGGATCTCGTCCCTGCCCGTGCCGGACACCAGCCGTACCGCTCCCACAAGTGCCTTGAAGACATTGACACTTGTCGAGTCGCCCACGACGATCTGCCCGGCCGCCGCCCCGACCAGCGGGGCGATCCGGTCGCCGATCCGCTCGGGCGCCGTCCACCAGCCGCTCTCGTCCCAGGAACGGATGCGGAGCGCACCCCACTGCCTGCGGACGACGTCGTCCACCCGCCCCGGGACCGCGGCCGGCAGGGCGCCGAGCGAGTTCCCGTCCAGGTAGACGACATCGTCGAGAACGAACTGCTTGCGTGTCCCGGCCAGTTCGTCGGCGGCGTCGAGTTCCTGCGCGCGTGCCGTCAGCTCAGACATGGGACCTCGCCGTCCACAGCTCGGGGAACACGTTCTTCTGCGCGCGCTTCTCCAGCCAGGCGACGCCCGCCGAGCCGCCCGTGCCCGGCTTGGAGCCCATGGCGCGGCGGGTGGCGACCAGGTGGTCGTTGCGCCATCGCCACACCAGCTCGGCGACGTCGGTCAGCGCCTCGCCCAGGCGGGCGAGCTCGGCGTTCTCGTCGCCCGCGTAGACGGCGGTCCAGGCGGCCTCGACGGCCTCCGACGGCTCGTACCGCCGTGAGACGTCGCGGCGCAGCACCGAAGCGGGGATCGCGCAGCCGCGCCGCGCCATCAGCCGCAGCACCTCGTCGTAGAGGCTCGGCTCGGCGAGGGCCTTCTCCAGTTCGGCGTGGACGCGGGGTGCGCCGCGGTGCGGGACCAGCATGGACGCGGACTTCTCGCCGAGCAGGAACTCCATCCGGCGGTACATCGCCGACTGGAAGCCGGAGCCCTCGCCGAGCGCACTCCGGTAGGAGTTGAACTGGGCCGGGGTCAGCTGGCCGAGGGGCTTCCAGGAGGCGTTCAGCGCCTCCAGCTCCCGTACCGAACGCTTCAGCGCGGCGACGGCGGTCGGCACGTCGTCGGAGCGCAGGGCGTGCGCCGCGGTCTCCCACTCGTGGACGATGACCGTGAACCACAGCTCCATCACCTGGGTGGTGACCAGGAAGACCATCTCTCCGGGGTCGTCGGAGAGGGTGTGCTGGAGGTGGGTGAGCACGTCCGCCTTGACGTAGTCCTCGTACGGCGTCGTGCCTGCGAAGTCGAGATGCGGGGTCTCGGGCTCCTGGGATGCGTGAGCCTCGTGGGACATCGCTGTCTCCTGTTGTACTCCGGGTAGCGGTCCGCCCCTGCCGTTACCGACACGGGGGCCCCGGTCCCCGCCGGGCATCTTCTTCGATGGTCCGCCCGGAACGCAAGGCCCGCCCGGTCACACCGGGCGGGCCGGTACGGGAGACGGCGCGCTGCCGTCCTCAGTCGGCCCCGGCCACCGCCCGGAGCAGGTCCGCCCGGTCGGTGCGCTCCCAGGTGAAGTCGGGCAGTTCCCGTCCGAAGTGGCCGTACGCGGCGGTCTGGGCGTAGATCGGGCGGAGCAGGTCGAGGTCGCGGATGATCGCGGCCGGACGGAGGTCGAAGACGCCGGTCACCGCGGACTGGATCCGCTCGACGGGCACGGTTTCGGTGCCGAACGTCTCGACGAACAGGCCGACCGGCTCGGCCTTCCCGATCGCGTACGCCACCTGCACCTCGGCGCGGCGGGCCAGACCGGCCGCCACGATGGTCTTCGCCACCCAGCGCATCGCGTACGCGGCGCTGCGGTCGACCTTGGACGGGTCCTTGCCGGAGAAGGCACCGCCCCCGTGACGGGCCATGCCGCCGTACGTGTCGATGATGATCTTCCGGCCGGTCAGTCCGGCGTCGCCCATCGGGCCCCCGGTCTCGAAGCGTCCGGTCGGGTTGACCAGCAGCCGGTAGCCCTCGGTGTCGATGCCGAGCGAGGCCAGCTCGGGCTCCACGACGCATTCGTGGATGTCCGGCACCAGGGTCGAGTCGGTGTCGGTGTCGGCTGCGTGCTGCGCGGACACGACGACGGTGTCCAGGCGGACCGGCCGGTCGCCGTCGTACTCGACGGTGACCTGGGTCTTGCCGTCGGGCCGCAGGTAGGGAAGCGTCCCGTCCCTGCGCACCTCGGCGAGCCGGCGGGCCAGCCGGTGGGCCAGCATGATCGGCAGCGGCATGAGTTCGGGCGTCTCGTCACAGGCGTAGCCGAACATCAGCCCCTGATCGCCGGCGCCCTGCCGGTCCAGCTCGTCCGTCTCGCCGTCGCCCGCGGCCGTGCGGGACTCGTAGGCGCTGTCCACACCGCGGGCGATGTCCGGTGACTGCGCGCCGATGGACACGGACACACCGCAGGTGGTGCCGTCGAAGCCCTTGAGCGAGCTGTCGTAGCCGATCTGGAGGATCTTGCTGCGCACCAGTGCGGCGATCGGGGCGTATGCCGTGGTCGTGACCTCGCCCGCGACGTGCACCAGCCCCGTGGTGACGAGGGTCTCCACGGCGACCCGGGACGACGGGTCCTCCTTGAGCAGGGCGTCGAGA
Organism: Streptomyces sp. NPDC001604; assembly: GCF_042893475.1. Classification (NCBI taxonomy): domain Bacteria; kingdom Bacillati; phylum Actinomycetota; class Actinomycetes; order Kitasatosporales; family Streptomycetaceae; genus Streptomyces; species Streptomyces sp. NPDC001604. Next base: position 281,143 of record NZ_JBIAUY010000002.1, read on the forward strand.
ACGGTGTCGCTGATCTGGTCGGCGATCTTGTCGGGATGGCCTTCGGTCACGGACTCCGAAGTGAACAGGCGGCGGGACATGGATCTCCTCGGTGCGGGTGGGGCGACGGGTGGAAGGCCTCTGCCGGGAGCGCCGCTATGCGTCTGCCGTCCAGACGTCCCCGCGGACCAGCAGCTCGCCCGGTGTCGCCCGGCGCACGGCCAGATAGACCTCGGCGGCCGGTACGCCCAGCAGGGTGCTCAGCTCGTCGCGCAGGAGCAGCAGCAGGCGCCCCACGGTCTCCCGGGAATAGCTCGCCTTGCAGGTGACGAACCCGATGGGGGCGTACGGGCCCGACGGGCGCCGCCACTCCTGGCGGTGCGCCGCCTCGGCGTCGAGCCGCTGCCAGATCACCCAGCAGTGTTCCGGCTGGATGCCGAGGAGTCCGGTGACCGCCTTGGCGAGCCGGTCCAGAGCGGCGCGACCGGGGCTGGGGTCGGGCGACATGAGGGTGATGACGGGCATGGGGCGGTGCCTTCCTGGAGGACGGTTTCCGGCCGGCGCGGGCGAGCGGTTCAGTCCGGGAGCAGCGTCAGCAGCCCGGCGCGGTCGACCTTGCCGTTGTCGGTGACCGGGAGCCGGTCCACGCGGTGGACGACGTCGGGCACGGCGTGGGCGGGCAGCAGCCGGCCGAGGGAGCGGCGCAGCTCGGAGGGAGGCTCGGCGGCGAGGTCGGAGGAGGTGTAGAACAGCGCGAGCCGGTCGTAGTTGCCCAGCCGGCCTGGGACGGGCACGGCCGCGCAGTGGGTGACGCCGGGCAGCCGGGCCGCGTGCGCCTCGATCTCCTCGGGCTCGATGCGGTAGCCGCGGATCTTGACCTGACGGTCGGTGCGTCCGGTGAAGTGGAGGACGCCGTCGGGGTCGCGGAACCCGCGGTCGCCGGTCCGGTACAGGCGCACGGGGACGCCCTCGGGGTGGCCCTCGGGGAAGCGGGCGGCGGTCAGGGCCGGATCGCCGAGGTACCCGCGGGCCAGTCCGGCGCCGCTGACGCACAGGTCGCCGACCTCGCCGGGCGGGCATGGCCTGCCGTCGTCGTCCAGGACGTGCACCGTCGTGCCGGGGACCTCGCGGCCGACGGGGACGCCGTACGGCCCGTCGCAGTCCCCGGCCCCGATGGCGTGGACGGTGACGAACACACAGCTCTCCACGGGGCCGTACCCGTTGAACAGCCGGATCCCGGGGTGCTGGGCGAGGAAGTCGCGGACGTGAACCGTCGAGAGCCGCTCACCCCCGATGTAGAGGCGGTCCAGGCCCTTGAAGCAGTCCGGGTCGATCTCGGTGAAGAGGTTGAAGAGGGAGGCGGTCAGCCAGGCGGTGTTGACCGAGCAGGTGTCGATCGCCTGGCGCAGGGTGTCCGGGAGGAGGTAGTCCTCCCGGGCCGTGACACAGGTGCCACCGGTGGTGAGCATCCCCCACAGTTCGAGGGAGAAGGCGTCCCAGGCCGCGGGGGCCGCCTGCAGCATGACGGTGCCCGGACCGAAGGCGAGCGGCCCGTCCGGTGCGAACAGGCGGGTGGTGGCCGCGTGCGGTGACACGACGCCCTTGGGGGTGCCGCTGGTGCCGGAGGTGAAGAAGACCGCCGCGGGTGCGTCGGCCGGCCCGTCATAGGGGGTGAACTCCCCCTCGTCCGGACCGGGTCGGGGCACGGACAGGTCCGTCGGAGGCCGCCACACCGGATGCGAGACGGCGTCCTCCTCCCGGTCCGTGATCAGCACGGGCGCGTCCAACTGCCGTAGCACGCCGTCGATCCGCTCCCGCGGCCAGCGGGGGTCCAGGGCCGCGTAGCCGGCGCCGCACTTGAGCACCGCGAGCAGGGCGACGTACAGACGGGCGGAGCGCGGCAGCAGTACGGGGACCAGGGTGCCCGGGCCGACGCCCGTCGCCGCCAGGTGCCGGGCCCACGCATCCGCCGCCGCGTCCAGTGACGCGTAGTCGAGGCGCAGGCCGCCGTCCACCACGGCGAGGGCCCGGGGTGCCGACCGTGCCCGGTGTGCGACGGCCTGGTGTATGAGCTCGACTCCCATGAAAAGCCCTCCGGTTGGGCCGGCGGAATGCGGACCGAACGGGCCACCGGATCGCGGTGGCCCTCAGCGGATACTCCAGCGGATACCCCAGCAGATATACGTCCCCTTCTTATGGGGTGTCACGTACCCGATTCCGGGGACAGCGGCCGCCGTTGACGTCATGGCCGACCGGTCGTGAATCTTGTGGAGCCGGGCCGTAATTTCTCGAAGGGGTTTGTCGATGAGGGCCTTCCCACCGGAAGCACGCGTTCTTACCGGACCACTTCTGGCCGGCGGCGCTGTCGAACTGCTGGATTACGACGCGGTCCCGGGGCTCCCCGAGGCCGGCGGTGCACCCGGCAGCATGCTCCTGCTGCACGGATTCGGCGGCGACAAGGGACAGCTGCGGCCCATCGGCGACGCGCTGTGCCCGCCCGGCGAGAGCGCCGTCTACCCCTCGCTGCGCGCCCACGGCGCCAGCCACCGGCCCGACTGGGGCTACTCGGTGCTGGACTTCGCCGCCGACGTGCACCGGTTCGGCGACATCCTGCCGGACGAGCTGCACCTGGTCGGCTACTCGTACGGCGGTCTGGTGGCGGCCGTCTCCGCGGTCACCTGGGCCGCCTCCCGGGTGCGCAGTGTGGTGGTCGTCGACCAGTCCTTCGACGCCCACCCGGATCTGCACGTCGCGGACGAGTGGGCCGAGGGGAGCCTGCTGCGCTGGACCTACGACTTCGGGCACCTTCCGGACCTGCTCCAGCGGCTGGGAATTCCCCTTCTGGTGCTGGCCGCCGCCGACAGCACGAACATTCTGCCGGACGAAAGAGAACGCCTTTCGCAGCGGGACAGCGCCTTGTTCCGGCTGGAATTCATCGAGGGCTCGCACGCCGACTGCCATCGCAATACGGGTGAGATCACCTCGGCGCTGCGCGCTTTCTACGAGGACCACTTCCCCGCCGCCCACAAGGAGGCCGAACCGTCATGAAAGTCCCTTTCATCGAGGACGGCCCCGCGCGCACCCTGGTGCTGGGGCAGCTCGCCAACTCCCTCGGAAACGGCGTCTTCCTGACGTGCTCGGCGCTCTACTTCGTGCGGATCGCGGGCTTCTCACCGGCCCAGCTGGGCCTCGGTCTCAGCATCGCCGGAATCGCGGGCCTGCTCGCCGGGGTCCCCTTCGGCCACCTCGCGGACCGCAGGGGCCCGCGGGGCACCTCGGCGGCGCTGCTGGCGCTGGCCGGCCTCGCCACCGCCGCCTACCTCACGACCGACTCGTACCCCCTGTTCGTCGTCATCGCCTTCCTGTACGCGCTGTTCGAGCGCGGTGCGCACGCGGCACGGCAGGCGCTGATCGCCGCGGTGCTGAGCGGCGAGAACCTCGTGCGGGTCCGCGCCAAGGTCCGCGTGGTCACCAACGTCGGTGTGTCGGCGGGAGCGGCGCTGGGCGGTCTGGCCCTGCTGTGGGACACCAAGGCGGCCTACCAGATCGTGTTCGCCGGGAACGCCTTGAGCTTCGTCGTGTGCGGTCTGCTGTTCCTGCGGCTGCCCGCCGTGCCGCCGTCGCCCGAGCGCCCGCCGGGTGAGCCGCGGCTCGCGGTGCTGCGCGACACCCCGTACGCGGTCCTCGCCCTGATCAACATGGTGATGCTGCTGCACATCCCGATCCTGGAGGTGATCCTCCCGCTCTGGATCGCCCTGCACACCCACGCACCGCACTCGCTCACCGCCGCCCTGCTGCTGTTCAACACCCTCGCCGTCGTCGCCCTCCAGGTCCCCGTCACCAAGAAGATCGATGCCCTGGAGCCGGCCGTGCGCGCCTTCCGGGTGGCGGGAGTGGTCCTGCTCGCCTGCTGTGCGGCCTTCGCCCTGTCGGCCGGGCGTGGTGCCGTGGCCGCGACGGCGGCGCTGGTGGTCGCCGCGGCGCTGCATGTCCACGGCGAGATGGTGCAGTCGGCGGCCTCCTGGCTGATCGGCTACGAACTGGCTCCCGCCGACAAACAGGGCCAGTACCAGGGCCTGTTCAACACCGGAATCGCCGCCGTCCAGATGTTCGGCCCGCTCTCGCTGACCCTGCTGGTCATCGACTGGGGAACACCCGGCTGGCTGCTGCTCGGCGCGGTGTTCCTGGTGGGCGGGCTGTCGATGGCACCGGCCGTGCGCTGGGCACAGCGCCGTCAGGGCAGCGCGGGAGCGGCCGACCCCGCTCCGGTCACCGCCGCCTGAGAGCGGTCCGCAAGGCCCGTACAACACCACCTGATGGGGGAAAAGATGGCCAACCGGGAATCCACCCTGCCGTCGAGCGGCGTCGGCCGCGACGGTGTGGAACTCCAACTGTGCGACGTGTGGCGCAGGTTGCTGGGCCGCGACGACGTCGGCATCCACGACGACTTCTTCTCGCTGGGCGGTCACTCACTGCTCGCCATCAAGCTCACCGTGGAGGTGCGCAGGCTCTTCCAGGTCGATCTCACCGCCGCCGACCTGCTGTCCGCGGCCACCGTCGCGGAACTCGCCGAGATCGTCCGCCGCGGAACGGCCGACCGGCCGGGCCAGTTGGTGCGGATCCAGGCCGGTTCGGGCGGCAGCCCCGTCTACGCGCTGCCTCCGGTGTCCGGGACCGTGCTGCTGTACCCGCCCATCGCCCGCGCGATGGGCCTCGACCAGCCGTTCTGGGCCGTGCAGTCGATCGGACTGCTGCCGGGTGAGGAGCCCCTCACCTCGCTGGAGGAGATCTCCGAGGCCTTCATCGAGCAGCTGCGCACGGTCCACCCCGAGGGCGCCGAGTGGAATCTGATCGGCTACTCCATGGGCGGCCTCCTGGCCTACGAGACCGCCCGCCGGCTCAGGGAACGCGGCGAGCGCGTCGGCCTCGTCGGCCTGCTCGACACCCGGATCACCGTCGACCCCGGCGGGGACCCGGACTTCGCCCTGCGGGCCCTGCTGTGGCGCGGCCTCAAGCTGGAGCTGGACATCGACTGGCTGCGGAGCCTCGACCCCGAGACCCGGGCGGCGGAACTGGTGCAGCGCGCCGTGGCCGCGGGCACGATGCCCGCCGACTTCGACGCCGACCGGCTGCGCCGCATGATCGACATGTACCAGTTCAACCTCGACGCCCTCGCGGCGTACCGGGTGGGCTCGTACGACGGCACGGTCACCGTCTTCCGGGTGACGGACCGGTCCATGGAGGGCGGCACCCTGCCCGACGACCTGGGCTGGGGCGAGTACGCCGCCCGGGCCGTGGTCTGCGACGTGCCGGGCGACCACTTCACGATGGTCGAACCGGGCCAGGTCGAGGTCCTGGGCCGGCGGCTGCGGGAGCAGCTCGCACTCGTGCCCGGCGCGGCCGCATGAGCGCGGGCGACGCGACCGCGCCCGCCTACGGCTTCCGGCCGATCGGTGTCGTCCGCTCGCCCCGCACCGTCCCCCGGCACGACCACTGGGGCTCGGTCACCTCGGTCATCGAGCTGGACCCCGCCGTCCTCGAGCCCGGGGCCGTGACCGGTCTGGAGCAGTTCTCGCACCTCGAAGTGGTCTTCCACTTCCATCTCGTCCCCGAGTCCGACGTGGTCACCGGCGCGGTCCACCCCAGGGACCGCACCGACCTGCCACGCCTCGGCATCCTCGCCCAGCGGCTCAAGGAGCGCCCCAACCGGCTCGGCGTCTCCCGCTGCGAACTGATCCGCGTCGACGGCCTCGACCTTCATGTGCGGTCCCTCGACGCACTGGAGGGCACACCGGTCCTCGACGTCAAGCCGTACCAGCGGCTCTTCCAGCCGGACCCGGAGACCGTGCGCGAACCCGCGTGGCTCCACGAGGCGATGTCCGCCTACTACCTCTGACGCTTCTGACCCCCGCCCCGCCGTCCGGCCACAAGCCGGCCCGGGGCACCGTCCACAGCCAAGGAGACCCACCATGTCCGTCCTCACCAACGGCAGCGGCACCCCGGTCGACCTCGAGCTCAACCTCGGCCGCCTCCTCGACCGCAACCCCCAGCTGCAGATCCCCCGCGACGAGTACAACATCAACGTCACCTCGAACGAGGGCGACCGGCTCACGAGCGACGAACTCGCCGCCGAGTACGCCGCGTTCCCGGGCGCGGGCCACCCGGCGCACCTGTACTTCCACCTCCCGCTGTGCAACTACATCTGTCATTTCTGCAACTACGTGAAACGGCTGGTGCCGCGCGGGAAGGAGGACGGCGCGCTGCGCCTGTGGTCCGACCTGCTGATCGAGGAGTCCCGCCGGTACCTGGACCGCTTCGACTGGATACCCCGGGCCCGCATCGAGTCCTTCTACATAGGCGGCGGCACCGCGGCCCTGCTGCTCAACAGCCCCGACTTCATCGAGCCGCTGGTGCGGCACGTGCGGGAGAACTACGCGCTGTCGGAGAACATCGAGTTCAACATCGAGGGCAACCCCGAGAACTTCCAGCGCCACCACCTGGAAACCGCGCGGGAGCTGGGCTTCAACCGGTTCAGCCTCGGTGTGCAGTCACTGCAGGACGAGGTCAACGACTTCACCAAGCGCCGCCACTCCTCCGCCCAGTCCATCGAGGCGGTCGAGAACCTGCTGGCGACGGGCTGCCCGTTCAACGTCGACATGATGTTCGGCCTGCCGTACCAGACCCCCGAGTCGGTCCGCCGCGACATGCAGATCCTCACCGGCCTCGGGGTCCCGACCATCACCATCTACCGGCTGCGCAACGCGGACCGCGAGGAGATGGGCATCGGCAACCGGGCGGTCTGGAACAACCCCGCCGTCCGTGAACGCCTCATCGCCGAGGGCCGCTTCCCGGACCTGGACTCGACGTACGCGATGCGGCAGGAGGCCGTCGAGGTCCTGCTGGAGCAGGGGTACCACCCGAGCCCCTGCGGCTGGTGGAGCCGCCCGGACACCTACGAGGGCGGGAACATCCCGCAGACGTCGAAGAACAAGTGGGAGCACTACAACACGATGATCGCGTACGGTCCCGGCGCCTACGGCTGGCTGACCGGCGACCAGGAGGAGTTCCTCCAGACGCACAACATCACCGACATCAGCAAGTACGTCTCCTTCATGCAGAACGACGAGGGCCTGCCGCTCAACTTCGGCCGGCGCCTGTCCGGACACAAGGCCATCGGCACCGCGCTCGGCTTCAACTTCAAGGCGAACCAGCCGATCGTCCTCGACCGCTACAAGCAGCGGTTCGGCGCCGACCTGCTCACGATGGAGCCCTTCGCCTCCGCGTTCGCGGAGCTGCTGGAGCGCGGACTGGTCGAGATGGTGAACGACTCCAGCGCGATCAAGCCGACCCTGGACGGCGAGGCGCTGCACGAGGAGATCATCTTCCACTACTTCCACCAGCGCATCGGCCTCTCCGACGCGCCCGTGTGCCGGCGGTGACCGTGCGACCGACACCCACCACCGCCCGCACGTCCCCGGCCCGCCGGGTCGAGGACGCCTTCGCCGCCCTGCACGGCGCCGACGGCGCGCTGCTGGTGCCGGGCGTGGTGGCCGCCACGACGGCCACGCTGCTCGCACTGACCAATCCGGGCGGCCACATCATCGCCTCCGACCAGACCAGCGACCCGCTGCGCGGCGTCCTCACCCAGGAGCTCTCCGGCCTCGGCCGCACGGTGACCTTCGTCGACTGCACCGACGCCGACGCGGTCCTCGCCGCCGTGGAGCCCGCCACCCAGGTCGTCCACACCCCGTCCCTCAGCGACCCGCTGATGAAGCCGGCCCCGCTCAACGAGATCGCCATCCACGCCCAGATGAACGACCTGCTGCTGGTGGTGGACAACACGGCGCTCTCGCCCGCCGAGCTGCGGCCGCTGGAGACCGGCGCCGTCGTCGTCATCGAGGACACGGCGCCCTATCTCGACGGCTGGTCGGACGTGGGCGCCGCCCTGGTCACCGGCCTGGACCGGTGTCTGCCGAGGATCGCCGAGCAGTGCGCGCGGCTCGGCGGCGAGGTCGACGCGTGGGCCGCCCATCTGCTGGAACGTTCCCTGTCCACACTGCAGCTGCGGCTGACCGCCCAGCGGGACGGTGCGGAGCGGGTCGCCGGAGCGCTGCGCACGCATCCCGCCGTACGGCAGGTGCACCGGCCGTCGTTCGACGAGTCGCCGTGGGCCCTGGAGACCCATCGGGGCTTCGGCGGACTGCTGTCCTTCGAGGTCGTGGAGGGAATCCGGGACCTGTCCGGGGTCCTGGCCGCGTGCGGCCCGGAGGGCGACGGCACACGGCTCGCCACCGCGGCCCGGCTCCCGGCCCACACCACCCACGCCCATCTGAGCGAGCGGGTCCGCCGGGAGGCGGGCGTCTCCCGCCGGCTGGTCCGGCTGGCGGTGGGCCTCGACGACACCGACGCGCTGATACGACGACTGCGGCGGGCCCTGGATGCGGCCCTGCGGCAGAGCGAGGGAGGCGAGTGATGCTGAACGGCGTCAATCTGCGCGCCAGACGGACCCTGGCCGAGCAGATCCGCGAGGACTCGTGGGAGGCACAGCTGAGCATCGGCGTGGCGGCACAGCCCGCGGCGGCCGACCGCTGCCGGGTGCGCACCGAGCCGATGCGGCTCGGGTCCACCCGGGTCGCCCGTGCCTTCGGCATCGACCAGCGCTGCGGATCCGGCGCAGGCGACTGCCTCGACCCGGTCGGCTCACTGCTGGTGGCACTGGGCGCGTCCGTCGCGGACAGCGTGGTCACCGGGCTCACCGGCGAGGGATGCAGCCCGGCGCTGCTGGAGGTGCTGCCCCGCGTCGAGTTCGCGGCGGGCGGTGCGGCACGGCTCTCGTACGAGATACGGCTCGACGGCGACGTGTCGCCCGCGCAGGCGCTGCGCGCGCTCGCCGCGGCCCGTGAGCGGGGCAGTGCCCACCGCACCCTCGAGGAGCCGAACGACATCAGGGCCGTGGTGCAGACCGCCCAGGACGTCCACCTCACCAGCCGTCCCGTACCGGCCGGCACCGAGCCCTTCGTGCCCGTACGGCGGCGCGCGGCACGGGTGATGTGGGAGGTGGGCACCCATGTCCTCGCCGAGGTCGACGGTGTGCGGGCCGAGTCCGACCAGCCCAAGCAGCTGTTCGGCGGCGACCTCGCGCCGAGCGCCCAGGAGTACTTCCTGGCCGCACTTGCCGCGGAGGCGCTCGGCTTCGCCGCCCCGGAGGGAGCCTCGACCGCCCCGGACGCGCCTGCCGCCTCGGTCCACGCGTCCGGCCGTATCGACCTGCGCGGGCCGTACTCCGCGCAGGACGCCCCCGCCGGTCTGTGCAACATCCTCGTTCAGCTGCTGCCCGCCGACCCGTCCGCGGGCGGCGGCACCGACCCCGTGGGAGCCGTGCGCCGCTGGCTCGGCGAGGGGGACGCGCTGCGGCTGGTCAGGGACGCCCACCCCATCGACGTCACCCTGGTGCTCGACGGCACCCCGGTCCCCGTACCGCACACCGGAACCACCACGTGAAGGAGCTGCACCGTGCCCCGTGAATGGGACGCCAAGACATACGACTCGCTGCCCCTGCCGCACCAGCAGTGGGGCAAGCGCACCCTCGGCCGGCTGAACCTCAAGGGCGGTGAGACCGTCCTGGACGCCGGCTGCGGCACGGGGCGCGACACGGCCGCGCTGCTCGACCTGGTGCCGGACGGCCGGGTGATCGGGATCGACGGGTCCAGCCGGATGCTGGAGCAGCTGCGGGTGAAGCTGGCCGACCGCCTCGACCGGGTGGAGGTCGTGAACGCCGACCTCACCAAGCCGCTGCCGATCACCGGCCAGGTCGACGCGATCACCAGCGTGGCCACGTTCCACTGGATCACCGACCATGCCGCCCTCTTCGACAACCTGGCCCAGTACCTGCGGCCGGGCGGCCAGTTCGTCGCCGAGTGCGGCGGCCAGGGCAATGTCGCGCTGATCAACGCCGCCGTGGAGGAGGTGCTGGGCGCCACCGACGAGAAGAAGAAGGTCTGGTACTTCGCCGGTGTCGAGGAGACCACCGAGCGGCTGCGGAACGCCGGCTTCACCGACATCGAGGTCAGCCTGCTGCCCGACCCGGCGCGGCTCGAGCCCGGTGAGCAGTTGTGGAGCTACCTCGCCACCGTGGTGCTCGGCTCCCACCTGGACCGCCTCCCCGAGGCGGACCACGAGGACTTCGTCCGCTCGGTCGCGGCCCGTCTGCCCGAGCCGGTCGTCGACTACGTCCGACTGAACATCACGGCCCGCAGGGCCTGACCGCCATGACCGCCCTCCCCGTCCTCCTGGTCGTCCACGACCAGGGCTCCGCCGGCCCTCTGCGCATCCTGTCCTCGGCCAGGGGGCTGTGCCGGGTCGTCTTCCTCTGCGAGGCCCGAGAGCCTTCGGTGGCAGCCGAGTTGGGGCAGATCGCCGGGCATGCCGAGGTCGTGGACATCGGCGGGCTCGGCGAAGAGGAGGTGTGCCGGATCGCCGCGGGGCTGGGCGCCGAGGGTGTGGTGACGTTCAGCGAGCACCGGCTGCGCCTCACCGCCGCCGTGGCCGCCCGCTGCGGGCTGCGGTTCCACACGCCCGAGCTGGTGGACGTCCTCACCGACAAGTTCCGTCAGCGGCAGGCGCTTTCCAGCGTCCAGGACACGGGGTGCGTGCTGGTGCGGCACCCCGACGACTGCGCCGAGGCGCTCGCCCGAGTGGGCACGCCCGCGGTGCTCAAGCCCCGGCACGGCGCGGGCAGCGTGGACACCTGTCTGGTCGGCTCGGTCGCCGAATGCCGGGACAGGCTGGCGGAGTTCGGCGATCGGGCGCGACGGGACTTCGTGCTGGAGGAGTACCTGCGGGGCGACCCGGCGCTCGCGGACTCGGGATGGGGCGACTACGTCTCCGTCGAGTCCCTGGTGCTCGACGGCGAGCCCCACACCGTCGCCGTCACCGGGAAGCCGCCGCTGACCCCGCCGTTCCGGGAGACGGGACACGTCCTGCCCGCGCCCCTGGCGGCGGACCTGGCGGCGGACGTCGTGGAGCTCGAACAACGGGCCCTGCGGGCCCTGGGCATCCGCCACGGCGTCACCCACACCGAGGTCAAACTCACCGCCGACGGGCCGCGGATCATCGAGGTCAACGGGCGGCTCGGCGGATTCATCGCCGAGATCGTGCAACGCCGCACCGACCACGACATGGTGGCCTCCGCGCTGCGCCTGGCCCTCGGCCTGCCCGTGACACCCCCGCAGCCGCTGCTGCCGGGCGGGGAGGCGGGGCGGGTGGCCTTCCAGTACCTGCTGTTCCCGCCCTCCGGCCCGGTCTCCCCGGGACCGCCCTCGCTCCTCGACTCCCTGGCGGACCTGCCCGGCGTCGACCTGGTCGACGTCTCCGTACCGGACGACCTTCACGACGACTGGCGCACGGGTACGCTCGGCGCGCTCGGCGTGATCTACGGAACCACCGGGGACCACGCCCAACTCGCCGGGCTCCTGAGGAAGTTGCAGACACGCATGGAGATCCATTGGTACGGCTCCCCGGCCGCGCCCGCAGTACGCTCGGGCGCCGCGTGACACAAGAAACCCTGATGAAAGGCACGGAAGATGGCTGAGAAGAACCCCTCGGGCGAGGTGGTCTCCGTTCCGGTGGGCCGGGTGGTGGGCGGCCGCGAGGAGGTCAAGGACGACGACTGGGGCACGGTCGAGGCCGTCATCCGCCTGGACGGCGACCAGTTCGACGCGGACGCGCTGGCGGGCCTGGACGCCTTCTCCCACCTGGAGATCGTCTACCACTTCGACCGGGTGCCCGTGGCGAAGATCGAGACCGGTGCCCGGCATCCGCGCGGCAACACCGACTGGCCGATGGTCGGCATCTTCGCCCAGCGCGGCAAGAACCGCCCCAACCGCCTCGGCGTCTCCCGCTGCCGCCTGCTGCGCACCGACGGGCTCGACCTGCACGTCCAGGGCCTCGACGCCGTCGACGGCACCCCCGTCCTCGACATCAAGCCCTACATGAGCGAGTTCGGCCCCCAGGGCACCACCACCCAGCCCGACTGGGCGACCGACATCATGCGCCACTACTACTGACACGCCCGACGCCCAAGGAGCCCCGTGTCCCGCCGCCCGCTCACCTCGGAGTCCGTGCCGGAGAACCCACGCCGGGTCCTCCTGCTGTGTCCGGACGCCCGCGTACGTGAGGCGGCGGCCGGCACGGGGTTCGACGCCTGGTCGGTGGAGGGCCCCGGGGACGTCCTGCAGGCCGGCGGGCGCACGGTGTCCGTGGATCTGGACGACGCGGACGCGCTGCACTCCGCCCTGGTGCGGACCGCTCGCGCACACGGCATCCGGCACATCCTGTACCTGGGCGAGGCGGAGGTGCTCCACCGGGCCGCCGAGCGGGCCCTGCACGCGGTGGCGCCGGAGCGGGCGGAGCCGCTGCGCAGGCTGGGTGATCCGGTGCTCATGCGGCGGATGCTCAACCAGAGCAGGGTCTCCGTGGTCAGGGCCGAGCCGGCCGCGACCGCTCAGGCGGTCCGCGCGCTGGTCGAGGACTTCCCGCTGCCCGTGGCCGTCAAGTCGGGCCCCGCCTCGCGGACCACGGTCATCCGCAGCCTGGACGACCTCGACCGCTGGCTGGCCGAGGCCCCTGCCGGACCCCATCTCGTCGAGGAGCTGCTGACCGGGCAGCGGGTCAGTGTGGACACCCTCACCTGCGAGGGCATGCACGAGGTGACCGGCATGACCGCCCGGCGGCACGCCGGCGCGGTCCTGCTGCATCCGGCGGCCCTGTCCGAGGCGGACCGGGCCGAGATCCGCGCCGCGGTGCGGGCCCTGCTCGATCTGGCGGGGCTCCAGTGCGGGCCCGCCCACACCGAGGTGGTCGTCACCGAGAACGGGCCGCGGATCGCCGCCGCGAAGGCGCGGCTCGGCGCACAGCCGATACGGCGCCTGCTGCGGGCGTCGACCGGCCGCACCCCGGAGGAGGACGTCCTGTCGGCGCTCGCCGGATCACCGCGGCGCCGGCCGGCCCCCGGGCGCCCCGCGGCCCTGGCCCGGCTGCCGCTGTGCCGCCCCGGAGGGGACCTGGCGGCGTTCCTGACCGGCATCGGCGGGATGCGGCACGTCGACGACGTCCGGGTGGTGGCGGCCGGCGCCGACAGCCCCGAGCACGTCCAGGTCATCGTCCACGGCGCAACGCACCAGGAACTGGAAGACCGGCTAGCCGCCGTACGCCGCCACTGGGCAGACGGCCCCCGGGCCGACGCAGGCACCGGACCGGGACGACACCAACCCGGCTGACCGCCGTACGCCAGCACTGGGCGGACAGGGCCCGCGCCGACGCGGCACCGGGGCTGGACGGCACCAAACCGGCTGCCGGACGACAGCACTCGGCAGACAGGCCCCGGGCCGGCGCAGGCACCGGACCGCCACGACACCAACCCGGCTGACCGCCGTACGGCGGCAGTGGGCAGACAGGGCCCGCGCCGACGCGGCACCGGGGCTGGACGGCACCAAACCGGCTGCCGTACGGCGGCGCTGGGCAGACGGGCCCCGGACCGACGCAGGCACGGCTGACCGCCGTACGCCAGCACTGGGCGGACGGGCCCCGGGCCGACCCGAGCACCGGACCCGGACGGCACCAACCCGGCCGCCGTAGGCCAGCACCGGGCAGACAGGCCCCGGGTCGGCGCAGGCACCGGGCCGGGGTCGCGGTAACGAGACGGGACCGGCACGGGAAGGGCCGCGCCGAGCATGGCGACCACACGACAGACAGCACCGGTCACGAAGGAGAACCATGCGCAGCATGCTGGCCACCCTCATCGGCGTCCTCTCGGCGACGGCCCTGGTCCTCGGCGTGGGTGCGGCGGTCGGCTCGTCCGCCGGCGCCGCGCACAGCGCCCACAGCGCCCACCACCTCGTCGCGGACAACCAGGGGCCGACGGTCCTCACGCACTGAGGCGGTCGTCGACCAGCGGGACGGGACAGCCCATGGCGTCGAACAGTTCCCTCGCCGCGGCCCGGTGCTCCAGAGCCAGGGCGGTGTCGCCGAGCGCCTCGGCCGCGTCGGCCATCCCGTTCAGCGCCCGCGCCTGCTCCGCGCGGTATCCGATGGCGGTGGCGAGCTCATGGGCGTGGGTGTGCAGGGACAGTGCCTTGTCGTGCTCGCTGCGGCGCCGGCAGAACTCACCGATGAGGTTCTCGACCTTCGCCTGCCGCGTCGGACTGCCGCTCACCCGCGCGAGCTCCAGCGCCCGGCGGGCGAAGCCGGCCGCGGGCGCCGGCCGGCCCATACACTCGGCGACCCACGCGGACAGGGCCAGCGCCAACGCGACGTCTCCCGGCGGACTGGAGGAGTCGCACAGGGCGCGCGCCTGCTCCAGGCGCTGGTGGGCGTCGTCGTACTGGCCGAGCCCGATGTGGGCGAAGGCCAGATCCGTCAGCGCCATCACATGGTTGTCGCGGTAGTCGAAGCCCCGGTGGAGCTCCAGGGCCTGCCGGGCCGCCGCGGCGGCCTCCTCGCACTTGCCCCACTGGGCGTACAGGGTGCTGAGGTTGGTGAGGGTCTCGGCCTCGGCGCGCGGGATGTCCAGCTCCCGTTCCAGGGTGATCGCGCGCTCCAGGTGCACCAGCGCCTCCGGGTGCCGCCCGAGCACCGTCAGCAGCAGGCCGATGGTGGACTCGCCGTGTGCCTCGGTGTGCCGGTCGCGCAGGCGGACGGCGACGTCCCGCGCCTCCGTGGCCACCGCGAGGCCCTCGTCGAAGTGCCCCAGCTTCCAGCATGCGACACCGAGGTTGGACAGGCTGACGCCCAGCAGGGCCACGTCCCCCAGCCGTCGCGCGGCCTCCACGGCGATCCGGCCGACGTCCCTGAACTCCTTGAACTGCCCCCGGGCGTTGAGCCGGAAGACGATGTTGCGGGTCAGGCACACCGTGTGGCGGTCGAGGCCGCGGCGGTGGGCGAGGGAGATGGCGGCGACCAGGTTCGCGTGCTCACGGTCGAACCAGTCGGCGGCGTCCGCCGCGTCCCGGAACAGGGGCTGGTCACCGCGATAGGCGGGGATCCCCGTGGAGCGGCGGCGACGACCGCTGAAGAGCAGCTCGCACGCCGTCTCGGTGGTCGTGAGGTAGTAGTCCAGGAGGCGCCGCACGGCCTCGACGTCGTCCTGCGCGCTGTCCGGACCGCACTGGCTCTGCGCGAAGTTGTGCACCAGGTCGTGGAAGCGGTACAGGCCGATGGCGGGCTGCTGCAGCAGGTGCACGTCCAGCAGCCGTTCCAGGACCAGCTCCGCCACGCGCCGGTCCGTGCCGAGGAGGGCGGCAGCGGCGTACACGTCGATGTCGCCACCCGGGCGCAGGCCCAGGATGCGGAAGGCGACGCGGTGTTCCTCGTCCATGATCTGGTACGACAGCCGCAGGGACGCCGCGACGCTGCGTTCCCCCGCGCTCAGCTCCTCCAGCCGGCGGGTCTCGTCCCGCAGCCGGTCGACCAGGTACTCCACCGTCCACCGGGGACGGTTGCGCAGCCGCGCGGCGACGATGCGCAGGGCCAGCGGGAGGCTGCCGCACAGGCGGACCAGTTCGGCCGTCGCCTCCGGCTCCGCCGTCACGCGCCCGGAGCCGAGGACCTCCTCGATCAGCAGCATGCTGTCCTCGTGGGACATCGGGCCGATGGAGAACCACTCGGCTCCGTCCAGGTCGACGAGCCGCGCCCGGCTCGTGACCAGGACCAGACAGCCGTGCGAGGCGGGCAGCAGGGGCAGGACCTGGCCGACGTCCAGGGCGTTGTCGACGAGCAGCAGCAACTGCCGCTGGGCAAGGGTTGAACGCCACAGCGCGGTACGGCCCTGGAGGTCGTCCGGTATGCGGTCGCCCGGTGTGCCGACCGCCCTGAGCAGGGCGTCCAGTGCGGTGGCCGGGGGGAGCGGGGACTCGCCGGGGGTGAAGCCCCGCAGATCCAGGTGGAGTTGGCCGTCGGGGAAGTCCGCGGCGACCTGGTGGGCCGCGCGGACGGCGAGCGTGGTCTTGCCGCTGCCGCCCATTCCGTCGATCGCGACGATACGGCTGGTGCGCCGGGCCGGTCCCCCGCCGCCCCTGATGCAGTCGACCAGGGCTTCCAGCTCCTGCTTGCGGCCGGTGAAGTCGGACAGGTCGTACGGCAGGGAGCAGGGCGGCTCGGCCCTGCCGGGTGCGGGCGCCGCGGAAGCGGTCGGTGGCTGCAACGGGGGCCCGGGAGCGGCGAGTTCGGGGCTCTCGCGCAGGATCGCGGCGTGCAGCTCGGCGAGCCGCGGCCCGGGGTCGATGCCGAGCTCCTCCAGGAGCAGCTCCCGTACCTTCCGGTACTCCTCCAGGGCCTCCGCCTGCCGGCCCGTGCGGTACAGGGCCAGCATCAGGTGGCCGCGCAGGGTCTCGCGCAGGGGTTTCTGGGCGATGAGATCGCGCAGGTCACCGATGAGCCCGGCGGCCTCGCCGAGCCCGAGGCGCAGTTCGAAGAGCTGCTCGGCGGCAGCCAGCCGGCGCTCGTCGAGCGTGGTTCCGGCGGCCTGGATCAGGGCGCTTCCCGTGTCCGCCATGACGGGCCCGCGCCACAGCACGAGCGCCCGGCTCAGTGCCTCCACCGCCTCGCGGGGGCTGCCCTCGAAGACCGCCCGGCCGGCGTCCCGGAGGTGTCCCGCGAACTCGCTCAGGTCCAGTTCCCCGTCGGCCACCACGGCCCGGTAGCCCGGTCCGTCGGTGACGATCACCCGGCCGCCCTGCGGAACACGCCGGCGGAGATCGGCGACGGCCTTGCGTATCTGATGCGGGGCGGTGGCCGGTGGATCGTCGTCCCACGCGGCCTGCACCAGGCGTGCCACCGGCACCACTCTGCCCGGTTCGAGCAGCAGGGTCGTCAGAACCCGTTCCTGTATCGCTCCGCCCAGGCGCAGCCTGGTGGTCCCGGACCATGCTTCGAGCGGTCCGAGGATGTTGAACCGCAGTGTTGCAGCTACCCGTTCGGAATCTCCCCGTTCGGACATGGATGCTCTGCCCCCCGTCATCCAGAAGGCCCAGGTAGGGGCCTTTCAGCAGACCCGGATAGGGCCTCGCCCCGGGATCATAAGAGGTTTGGGTGGCAGAGGGTACGGCCAAATTCACAGTTCCCGGCCGCAAGTAAACGTTCGTTCAAAGGGGCGCCAAACCGAGGGCGATACGGGTGAGTTCGGCCTTGTTTCCCACGCTGAACTTCGATCGCACCCGCTTCACGTAGGTGTCGACGGTGTGGTGGCTGATCCCGATGCGCCGCGCCACCTGACCGTGGGTCATCCCCAGCGCGATGAAGCGCAGCACTTCCTGTTCCCGTGGGGACAACGTGGCGGACCCCGCGCGTTCACCCGCGGCCTCGGACACCGCCCGCAGCACCTCCTCCGCGGTCGCGTCCGCCCGTACGACCACCACTTCGGCCCCCGGTGTCCCCGGTATCCCGTCCGCCAGGCTCTCCCCGACGACCAGCACGTCGAACGCGCTCCGGTCCCCGGCCGCGGGCAGCCCCTCGGTCGAGGTGAACACCACCTCGCAGGACGTCTGGGTGCTCAGGAGCTGCACCAACCCCATGAGCACCAACGGCCGCCGCTCACATATCGCAGTTCGCATGGGGCAACGGTCCCTGCGCGCCTTCCCGAATCGATACCGCTGCGCTCCCGGCCCCGTCATGTCCCCGGAAACGGTGTCCCCGGATCCTGCGGCATGCCCCGGCGGGCGGCCACAACGACCATGGAAGCCATGGTCGTTGATGTTTGCGAGGTCTCCCGGCTGTACCTTCGCCGCACCGGTATGGAACACGACTGGGTCGGTTCTCCCTTCGCGGCGTCCGGCGTCCCGGAAGACCTGGTGCGGCGAATTGCGCTGCGTTTCCACGAGCAACCCAGCCGCCCCACCGATCCCGACGCCCGCGGCCAGTACCTGCAGATGGCACGCGAAGCCCGGACCCAGCTCGCCTGTATGACCGACATGGGGCTGAAGGTGCGCTTCTTCCGGGGTTCCGGGCAGCCCTACACCGCGTCCCGGGAGCTGTGCCGCGCCCTGGACGCCGGCGAGGACCTCCAGGTGTTCCCCACCGCGCACGGGCACGGCCCGGAGGGCTACGAGGACCCGGACAACCCGCTCCTCGCCCCGTCCGGCACCGAGATCGACGGAACGCCGGCCCTCCACAACGACGTCCTGCGCGCCACGCACGACTACTTCGGGCACTACCTGATGCGCGCCCCGTTCGATCTGCGCGGTGAACTCTCCGTGGCCTACGCGCATCTGAGGATGTTCTCGCCCGGCATCCACCGGGCGGTGCTGAACGAGTTCGTCGGGCAGATCGCCTGGTTCTACCACGGCCCGCACATCACCAGACCCGACGGCTCGGTTCCACGCCGCGGCGACGCCGACTGGATCCCTCCCGAACAACGCCCTTTCGCCGACCAGAAGATCAATCTGATGCCGGCCGAATGGGTCGAGGAATTCCTCGCCTGGGGCAGCGCCGGAAGAACACAGCGATTCAGGGAGACGGTATGAGCCCACTCCCCAGGATCCTCGACGGCGGCACGGCCACCGGCCTGCAGGCGGCCGGGATCCCCATGCTCGAGCCGTGGCTCACCAGCGCGCCCCTGCGCACCGCCGCCGGGATGGACGCGCTGGTCGAGGTGCACGCCCGGTTCCTGCGCAGCGGCAGCGACGTCGTCACCGCCAACACCTTCCGCACCAACGCCCGGGCCCTGTCCCGCATGGGCGTGGCCGAGGCGGAACAGCACGAGTACGTGCACCGGGCCGTGGCCTGTGCGGTACGGGCCCGGGAGGCCGCCGGCACCCCGCACGCCCTGGTGGCCGCCTCGGTCGCCCCCGTCGAGGACTGCTACACCCCGGCGCTGACCCCGGACGACGACTCCCTGCGCCGCGAGCACCGCTGGCTGGCCGGGGTGCTCGCCGGGACGCGGGCCGACCTCGTCCTCGTGGAGACGCAGTGCACCCGCCGGGAGGCCGTGATCGCGGTCGAGGCCGCGGTGCGGCACGGGCTGACGGCCTGGGTGAGCTTCGTGGTCACGGACGGGATCACGCTCCCCGACGGTGACGCGCTCGACGAGGCGGCGCGAGCCTGCGTCGACGCCGGAGCGGCTGCCGTGGCCGCCAACTGCCTGCCCCCCGCCGCCGTCCCCCGCGCCCTGGAGCGGCTGTCCGGCCTCGGCGTACCGGTCGGCGTCTACCCCAACCTGGAGGACCGCACCGCGCTCGGCCCGTGGGAGCACAGCGCCCACACGCTGCCGCCGGCCCTGTCGCCGGAGGTCTTCGCCGACCTGGCACGCGGCTGGGCCGCCGGGTCCGCGCCCGCCTTCGTCGGGGGCTGTTGCGGAACGACCCCCGCGCACATCGGCGCCCTGTCGGGCAAGTGGAAGGAACGGTCGGCGGCATGACGGCGCTTCAGGTACGAGCCACGTTCGGATCCGGCCTCCTGCACATCGGCAGCCGGGACACCGGCCCTGTCCTGCGGGCGCGCCGCCGACAGGTCCGGGCGGCGGCCGAGCGCGCCGGATCCGAGGCCGCCGGGGCGGCGCGCGCCTTCGGTGTGCTGGCGGTTCTCGCACCGGTGATCACCGACGAGGAGAACGACGTCGCCTATCCCGGCGACCCCATGGCCCTCTACTCGGCGCTGAGTTACCCCATGGTCCGGGCGACTGCCTCGTTCACCGACCCCTTCGGGCCCACCGACGTCTACAACGACCTGTGTCCGCTCTGGCCCGCCCTCCCCGGCAAGAAGGAGCGCCCCGACGTCTCCCGCCGCCTGGAGACCGAGGTGCGGACCACCGACGACACCGTCTTCGACCCCCGGACATGGACCCCGCGGACGCGCGCCGACCTCGTCGGCCTGCTGCGCCGGCGCACCCCCTCCGTCGTCCTGATCAGCGCCGTCTCCCCGGCGCACCGCTACGCCCTGGAGATCGCCGCCCTGGTGAAGGCGGAATGCCCCACCGCCCTGGTGGTGATGGGCGGCCGGCACGCGGATGAGACGGTGCGCCGCGAGCAGCCGGCGCAGGTGCACCTCGCGCCCAGCGCCACCGGCACCGCCTGCCCGGTCGACGTCCTCGTCAGCGGCGACGGCGGCCCCCTGCTCGACCTCACCCTGCGGGCCGTCGCCCGCGCCATGGACCCGGCCACCCGCGTGGCCGGTGCCGGCCCGGTCGCCGCCGAGCTGGAGCGGATGGCGGGCGAGGGCGGGCAGGAGTACGGGCGTGGCAGCATCCTCGTCCGCGGCACCGCCGGCTGGATCGCGTTCGCGGTGGACGGCCCGCCCGTACCGGCGGAGCGGAACCCGTCGCCGTACGCCCCGTTCCTGATCCGTTCCCGCTTCCCCATCTTCACCAGGGACGACGGCACGGTCGCCCGGTGCGCCCATGTCCTGGTCTCCGGCACCTGTCCGATGCGGTGCACCTTCTGCTCGGAGTCCGCCCTGCTGGGCCAGGTGCGGCGCCCGGTGCCCGGCGACACCGGGATGACGGTGGAGCGGCTGCGGGAGTACGTCGAGTACGGCGCCGAGGCCGCCTTCTTCGACGACTCGATCTTCTGGTCCGGCTCCTGGCCCCGCATCGGGCGGTTCTGCGCCGAGCTGGCCGAGGCGCGGCAGATCGACCGCGGTCTCGCCGACCTGCAGTGGGGTGCCCAGCTCACCGTCGACGTGCTCACCGGCCCCAGGCCCGAGATCGTACGCGCGGGTCTGACCGCGATGCGCCGGGCCGGCTGCAGCTATGTGTACGTGGGCATCGAGAGCATGTCCGAGCAGGTCATGCAGCACGTCCACAAGAACGTCCGGCGCAGCACGCCGTGGAAGGAGCGGGTGCGCCGGGCACTGGGGCTGCTGCGCGACCACGGGATCCGGGTGGGCAGTTCGGTCCTCTTCGGGCTCGACGGCGAGACCGAGGACAGCATCGGCGAGACCATCGAGGAGGTGGGCCGGCTCATCGACGACGGCTACCTGATGCTCGCCAGCCCCAACATCCTGACGTACCACCCGGGCACGGAGATCACCCACCGGCACGGCATGGAGGATCAACTCGACTACGGTTCTCAGGGAGTTGAGGTACCCCCGCCGTACTCCTTCTTCGAGGAGGCGTATCCGGGTGTCGTCTCCCGGCTGCTGACGGAGGACCACATCTGGCGCATCCACCGGGAGTCGAGGGTGCGCTGGGGGCTGGTGCGCAACGGAGTGGAAGCGGTGGCGATGTGACGGTCACGGAATACGCGACGGCGGACGGTCTGCCCGGCGCGTACTGGAGTGCCGACCCGGCGGACCCCAGGTCCTCACGGGCCTGGCTCACCGCCAACCGCTGGCCCGAGGACGGAGTGCGGTTTCTGGAGATACCCGGCGCGGGCGCCGCCTGCGCGGTGCGCACCCAGGACCACCACTCCGGCTTCCCCCGGATGAACTGCACCGACGTGGCCGCCGGCACGGGCCGCGACGTGGAGCAGTCCGAAGCGGACCTCGCGCGGGCCAGGACCGAAGGGCTGCACCAGCTGAACGTCTGCGCCCTCGGGTACGGGCAGTCCGTGTTTCCCGCGCGCGGTGCGAGGTTCGACGCGGACGCGCTGCTGACCGCCCTCGAGGAGTACGCGCACAGGCAGGGGCGGCTGCTCACCTTCCTGCACCTCGACGCGGACGACCCCGTCCTTCCGTCCCTGCGGCGGCGCGGCTGGAGCGTGGGCGTCACCGACCACTACTACCGGATCGCGGACGTCGGGCCGGACGAGGCCGCCTATCTGGCGGGCTTCTCGGCGCACCGCCGGAGCCGACTACGGCGAGAGCTGGCGTCCCTGGCACAGGCCGGTGCGAGCGCCGAGATCCACCGGGGCGCCGAGGTGACCGACCGGATCCAGCAGGAGGTCGCGCACCTTGAGGCGTGCTCGGACGAGAAGCACGGCATCCCGGGCGACCCGGCCCGGCTGCTGCGCGTCAACGAGGGCCTGCGGCACGCCTTCGGCTCCCGCTACTGCGTGGCACTCGTACGGGACCGGCACGGGAACGCCGTGGCCAGTTCGACGGCCCTCCTCGGCACCCGGGACGTGCTGCCGCGCATGGTGGGACTCGGCCCCGGAAGCAAGGAGATCGGCGCGTACTTCCACGTCGCCTACCACCTGATGGCGCGCCTGGCCCGGGACAGCGCGGCCCGCGGTGTGCTGCTCAGCACGGGCACCGCGACGGCCAAGCTGCACCGGGGCGCCACGGCGAGTCCGCTGCTGAGCGCCGTACCGCCCGCCGCCCGGGCCCACGCCGCCCTGTTGCGCCGCACGGACGCGGCGTTCGCCTCCCGAGAAGCCCGCTGAACCACCTGTGCCGGCTGAACCGCCTGCGAAGGAGCAGAGTGCCTTGAACGCACACCCCACCGTCCTGATCATCGGCATCGGCCCCCTGCGGGAACGCTTCTTCGCGGCGGCGGAGCGCAGAGGGGTCGACACGATCCTCGTGGACGAGACCGCCTACTCCCGCTACGACCGGCTGGCCACCGAGAACCACGCCTGGCGCCTGACGGACCATCAGGATCCGGGACCGGACCTCGACCGTCTGAAGTCGTTCGCAGGCAGGGTCGACGGCGTCCTCGCCTTCAACGACTGGGGCACCCGCATCGCAGCCCGCCTCGCCAAGGAGTGGGGACTGCCCGGAGCCGGAGCGGCCGTGGCCGACGAACTCGCCCACAAGGCCGACGTACGGAGCCGGCTCGCCGGTACCGGTGCCGGACTGCCCTTCGTGCTCACCGCGGACCCCGCCGAGGCCGAGGCGCTGCTGCGTTCCGCTCCGTCCGGCGAGGTCATCGTCAAGCCCGTCGACGGTGCGGCGAGCCTCGGCATCCGACGCGTGGCCGACCCCGCCGAACTGCCTGCCGCCCTCATGGCCGTGATGTCCACGACCGGTCAGCCCCGCGCGCTGGTCGAGCACTTCGTGCCGGGTCCGGAGCTCTCCCTGGAGGCCGTGGTGTCGGCCGGGCGCACCCTGTTCGTGGGGGTCACCGAGAAGACCTGCACCGCGCCGCCGTCCTTCGTCGAGACCCGGCATGTGATCGACCCCGCCGTACAGCGCGAACTGGTCCCGTCCGCCACCCGCTTCGTCGACGGCGTGGCGAAGGCGCTGGACATCGACAGCGCCGTGCTCCACCTGGAGGCCAAGCGCGACGGCGACCGCTGGCACCTCATCGAGGTCGCCTTCCGCCCCGCCGGCGGCCTGATCAGCGACGTGCTGCTGCGCGCCAGCGGAGTCGACCTGTACGACGCCGCCCTGTCGCTCGCGCTCGGCGAGGAGAACCCCGTGCGCACCCGGCCCGGTGCCGCCCCCCAGGTGGCGGCGGTGGAGTTCGTGGCGGGTACGGGAACCGTCGCGGACGCCCCCACGATGGCCGGGGTCCGCGAGGGTCTGCCGCTCGTCACCCACGCGGAGCGACTGCTGCCGCCCGGGTCGGCCCTGGCGAGCGTGGACGCCAACTGGTGGCGGGCCGGCTATGTCCTGGGCAGCGGCCCCGACCGCGGCGAGACCCTGGCGCAGCTGGCCGAGGCGAACTCCCGGCTGCTCGGCCTCCTCGGGCTGACCAAGGTGCCCGACGCGTGAGTCGGACGCCGACCCGGTCGGTGGACCGGGAGGACGGGCCGCTGCCCCGGCTGTTCATGTCGGCGATGATCGTCGACGCGGTCGGCTCGGGGATGTTCATGCCCTTCGCGCTGCTGTACTTCGTGCGTGTGCAGGACCTCGACGTCACGTCCGTCGGCAGCACGCTCACCGTGGTGAACCTGGCGCTCATCGTGTCGGGCGCTGCCCTGGGACGGCTTGTGCAGTCGGTGGGTCATCTGCGCTCGCTCATCCTGGTCAACGCCGTGCGCGCCCCCTTGTTCGTCCTGTACACGGTGACCCTGCCCGCGCCCGCGGCCGTGGGCGCGCTGGCCCTGTCGGCCGTACTCGACAAGGCGGCGTGGGTCTCGCTCGGCGCCACGATCGCCCGGCTCGCCCGAGGGCCCGCCTCGCGCCGTGCTTTCGGCACGGTGGGCTGGGCCCGCAACGTCGGCCTGTGCCTGGGGTCCCTCGCCGGCGGCCTGCTGGCCTCGGCGCACAGCTCGGCCGGACTTCGGGTGATCGCGCTGGTCGACGCGGCGAGCTTCGCCGTCACCGCCGTCGTACTGCTGCGGCTGCGGGGGCAGGCGGCCGCACCGGCCGCTGCCGGCTCCTCCGGCCCTGGGCCCGACGCCCCCAGGACCGGCACCCTTGAGGTGCTGCGCCTGCCGGGCTTCGCGCTGCTGACCGGCGCCAAGACCTGCTTCACGGTGTGCGCCACGCTGGTCTCGACGTTCACCGGTCTCTATCTGGTCGACGGCGCTCGACTGGGCGGCTGGGTGGCCGGCACCGTACTGGCCCTGAACGGTGCCCTCGTCGTGCTGTTCCAGCAGTCGCTGGTGAAACGGACGGCGGACCGCGGCGCACCACGCATGATGGCCGTGGGCGGCGCCCTGTACGCGGCCGCCGGGCTGGGGTTCGCGCTGGTCCCCCCGCTGCGGGACACGGCCGTGCCGGCGGCCGCCGTCGCCCTGGCGCTCGCCTCGATGGCGGTGTACACCTTCGGCGAGATCGTGATCGCCCCCACCAGCGACGGACAGGCGGCCGAGCTCGCGCCGCCCGGGATGGAAGCCCCTTGCATGGCGGTGTACCAGGCCTCCTGGTCCATCGCCTCCGTGGCCGTCCCGGCAGCGGGAGCCCTGCTGCTGCTCGCCTCCCCTGCCGCCCTGTGGACCGTGTTCGCGGCAGTGGCTCTCCTGGGCACGCTGCTCAGCGCGGCGCTCGGCCGCGCAGCGCAAGGCCCGCCCGGTCACACCGGACGGGCCCGAGAGGCGACAGCAGTGGACGGCTAGCCCAGGGTCTGGGCCGCCGTCGGCGAGGAGTCCTTCAGGAACTGGGTGCAGCGCTCGTACTCCTCCTGCTCGCCGATGGCTCCGGCGGCGCGGGCGAGGGCGTGCAGGGCGCGCAGGAAGCCGCGGTTCGGCTCGTGCTCCCAGGGCACCGGGCCGTGGCCCTTCCAGCCACTGCGGCGCAGGGCGTCCAGGCCCCGGTGGTAGCCCGTGCGGGCGTAGGCGTACGACTCCACGACGCTGCCCCGCTCGAACGCCTCGTCGGCCAGCTGGGCCCAGGCCAGCGAGGACGTGGGGTACTTGGCGGCGACGTCCGCGGGCGCGGTGCCGTTCGCGAGGAGTTCGCGGGGCGCGGGGTCGTCGGGGAGGTGGGTCGGGGGCGGGCCCCCGAGAAGGTTCTCGTGAATCGACATGTGAACCAGTGTCGCCCCTGCTGGGGGCTGCCGCCCCCAGACCCCCGCTTCGGCCTGAACGGCCTCGTCCGCAAACGCCGGACGGGCTGTCATGCGATCCGTTTCCTCGCCCGCTCCCCCTCCAGCGGCGGCGCCGTGACCGAGCCGTGCGTACGGCACTCCGGGCGGCGGCAGCCGGGCGGCAGCGGGCGTACCGTCGCGAAGGCGACGACCGCGCCGAGCGCCAGGACGCCCGCGCACAGCAGCATCGCCCGGTGGAAGGCGTCGTCGAAGGCGCTCGGGGAGAGGTACGCGTCCGGGCCCATCCCGGCGAGCAGCGGCAGTGCGGCCACCGCGATCAGGCCGGCGGCGCGGGCCGCCGCGTTGTTGATGCCGCTGGCCAGGCCCGCACGCGCGGTGTCCACGGAGGCGAGGACGGTGGCCGTCAGCGGTGCCACCAGGGTGACCATGCCGGCGCCGAGGACCAGGACCGCGGGCAGGACGTCGAGCACGTACGAGGCGCCCGGCCCGACCCGCAGCATCAGCAGCATGCCCGCCGCGCACAGCAGCGGGCCGACGGTGAGCGGGATGCGCGGCCCGATGCGGTCGGCGAGGGCACCCGATCGGGCGGAGAACAGCAGCATCAGGACGGTCGTCGGCAGCAGGGCCGTACCGGCGGCGAGGGGCGACCAGCCCACGGCGACCTGCAGCTGGACGGCGGTGAGGAAGAAGAAGCCGCCGAAGGCCGCGTAGACGCACAACGTGACCAGGTTGACGGCCGTGAACTCGCGGGACTTGAAGATGTCCAGCGGCATCATCGGGTCCGGGCGCCGCTTCTCGACGTACACGAAGGCCACGCCCGCGGCCAGCCCGGCCACCGCGGTGACGGCGACCACGAGGGAGCCCTGCCGGGCCTCGATCAGGGCGTACGTCACCAGGGCGAGTGCCAGCGCGCCCAGGACCGCGCCGAGCACGTCGAAGCGGCCGTGGCTGCGACCGTCCGCGGACTCGGGGACGTGGCGTACGGCGATGGGGGCGCACAGCAGCGCCAGCGGGACGTTGAGCAGGAAGACCCAGCGCCAGCCGGGCCCGTCCACCAGCCAGCCGCCCAGGAACGGGCCGACCGCCGCGCCGATCCCGCCGAAGCCGGACCACAGGCCCACCGCCCTGCCCCGGTCGTCGGGGTGGAAGGACGCCTGGATCAGGGCGAGGGAACCCGGCGTGAGGAGCGCCCCGCCGACCCCCTGCAGCGCGCGGGCCGCGACGAGCACGCCCGCGTTCGGCGCGAGGCCGCACAGCAGCGACGCCGACGCGAACCACACCACGCCGATCACGAAGACCTTGCGGCGGCCGTAGTGGTCACCGAGGGAGCCGCCGAGCAGGATCAGCCCGGCCAGGGTGAGCATGTACGCGTTGACCGTCCACTGGAGGGCGGCGAGGTTCGCGTCCAGATCGCGGCCGATGCGCGGCAGGGCGACATTGACGACGGTCGAGTCCAGCATGGCCATGCTGGAGCCGAGCACGGTGGTCAGCAGGATCCACTTGCCCTGCGGGGAGGCGATCCGGACGTCGGGCATGACCCAGGTATACGCGAGCCCGGCGTCGTGGCACAGACGCCGGGCTCGTGAGTTCCCGAGAGGTTCCCCGGAGTTACTTGATCTTCGTACCGGCCGAGCGCAGGTTCTGCGTGGCCTCGACGACGCGGGCGGCCATGCTCGCCTCGGCCAGCTTGCCCCAGGTGCGCGGGTCGTAGGTCTTCTTGGAGCCGACCTCGCCGTCGACCTTCAGGACGCCGTCGTAGTTGCGGAACATGTGGTCGGCGACGGGACGCGTGAAGGCGTACTGCGTGTCCGTGTCGATGTTCATCTTGACCACGCCGTTCTCCAGCGCGGTGCGGATCTCCTCCTCCGTGGAGCCGGAGCCGCCGTGGAAGACGAAGTCGAACGGGGACGCCTTGCCGAACTTGGCGGCCACGCCGTCGTTCAGCTCCTTCAGCAGGTCGGGACGGAGGACCACGTTGCCCGGCTTGTACACGCCGTGCACATTGCCGAAGGACGCGGCCAGCAGGTAGCGGCCCTTCTCGCCCAGGCCCAGCGCCTCGGCCGTACGGATGGCGTCGTCGACCGTCGTGTACAGGGAGTCGTTGATCTCGTGCGAGACGCCGTCCTCCTCGCCGCCGGTCGGGGTGATCTCGACCTCGAGGATGATCTTCGCGGCGCGGGCGCGCTCCAGGAGCTCCTGGGCGATGGCCAGGTTGTCGGCGAGGGTCTCCGCGGAGCCGTCCCACATGTGCGACTGGAAGAGCGGGTTGCCGCCCGCCTTCACGCGCTCCTCGGAGACCGCGAGCAGCGGACGTACGTACCCGTCGAGCTTGTCCTTGGGGCAGTGGTCCGTGTGCAGGGCGACCGTGACCGGGTACTTCTCGGCGACGATGTGCGCGAACTCGGCGAGGGCGACCGCGCCGGTCACCATCTCCTTGCTGTACTGACCGCCCAGGAACTCGGCGCCACCCGTCGAGATCTGGATGATGCCGTCGCTCTCCGCCTCCGCGAAACCGCGCAGGGCCGCGTGCAGGGTCTGGGTCGAGGTCACGTTGATCGCCGGGTAGGCGAACTTGCCTGCCTTCGCCCGGTCCAGCATCTCGTTGTAGACCTCGGGAGTTGCGATGGGCATCTGTCCGCTCCTTGGTATGTGCGGGTTGGCGTGCTGCGTACTACGGCCCTGACCTAGACCTTGGGTGGTGACGTCATCGTCGGGCCCATCTTTCCAGACTTGGCCTGATGCTTTGCCCGCCGTGTCCGGCTTGTGGACAACACGGCCGGGGTACCCGCGAGTAGCTCAGTCGAGTCCGAGTTCGTCCTTGGAGTAGGCGTAGAGGTACGGCACTCCCGCGCCCTCCTGGATCTTCTCGGCGGCACCGGTCGCGCGGTCGACGATCGTGGCGACGGCGACGACCTCCGCGCCCGCCTCACGCACCGCCTCGACGGCGGTCAGCGGGGAGCCGCCGGTGGTGGAGGTGTCCTCGACGACCAGCACCCGGCGGCCCTTGATCTCCGGGCCCTCGACGCGGCGCTGCAGCCCGTGCGCCTTGGCCGCCTTGCGCACGACGAAGGCGTCGACGCGCTTGCCGCGGGCGGCGGCCGCGTGCAGGACGGCCGCCGCGACCGGGTCGGCGCCCATGGTCAGACCGCCCACCGCGTCGAAGTCGAGGTCGGCGGTCAGGTCCAGGAGCACCTGACCGACCAGCGGGGCGGCCTCACCGTCAAGGGTGATGCGGCGCAGGTCGACGTAGTAGTCGGCCTCCAGACCCGAGGAGAGGGTCACCTTGCCGTGCACCACGGCCTTGTCCTTGATCTGCTGCAGCAGCTCGCCACGTACGTCCGTCATGCCGCCCAGCTTAAAGGCGGTGCCAGGTCCAGGTGGTCGAGGCCTCGAGCGGCTCCAGCGGGGTGACCAGGCGAGGGAGGGTGTTCAGGCCGTTGGGCGGGCCGGTCTGGGGTTCCACGCAGACGGCCTCCCGCTGCTCGTCGTAGACGACGACCCACTCCTCGCGGCTGGTGACCTTGAGCTCCAGCTGACCCGGCCAGGTGAGGGTGACGTCGACGCCGCCGGGCATGCCGAAGCAGTCGTCCCAGGGGCCGGGGCGCGGGTCGACGCGGTTGCCGGTCGGCAGATGGTCCTCGCCGCGCTCCTCCTGCCACGCGGGAGTGAAGTCGAGCTGTACGTCCTTGCCTCCCAGGTTCCGGTTGAACCAGGGGTGCCAGCCGATCTGGGCCGGGAAGGAGGAGTCGATCGTCTCGACGGACATCGTCAGGGTCAGGGCGTCGGGCGTGAGCGCGAACTGCTGGGTGACGCGGCCGGCGTAGGGCCAGGGCTCGACCAGGTCGTACGTGAGGACGGCCTCGTCGTCGTTCACACGCGCGGTGTGCCAGGCGCCGTCGCGGACCGTGCCGTGGATGGCGTGCGGCGGGGAGTTGAGCGGCATCTGGTGGACGGTGGCGCCGTCCCGGAAGCGGCCGTCGCGGATCCGCCCGCACCAGGGGACCATCGGGAAGCAGCCGAAGCGTTCGCCCTGGCGGAGCAGCTCCGTGCCGCCGACGCGCAGTCCTCCGACCCGGCCGCCGTTGCCCGGCTGCACGGTCACCTCCGCGTCGCCCGCGGTCAGCGTGATGTCTTCGTTACTCACGGGACGACCCTACTGGGGCGATCAAGACCGCCGTCAGTGCCGCCTGCGCAGCAGCCGGCCCACCACGATCGCGGACGCGACCACGAGGGCCGCCGCCGGGGCCGCCCAGCGCAGGGAGGAGCCGGGGGAGACCGTCTGCGGGGCGGGGACGGGGGCGTAGCGGCCGCGGGGCGGGGCGTGGTCGACCTCCTCCGCGCTGCGGCCGATCATCGTGCGGCGGGCGTGGGCCGCTTCGGCGGGGGGCGCGCCCTCGGTGACGTCGTCCGTGTCCTCCGTGTCCTCCGTGTCTTCGGCGAGCGGGTCGAGGGACGGCGGGGGGACCTCGGTGTCGTGGACCGAGGTGTGCTCGGCGGCGGGGGCGGGGGCGTCGTCGGCGTCCGGGGTCGTCTCGAAGTCGCTGGTCGCCTTGGGCTCGAACTCCTGGGTGACGAGGGGCTCGGTCTCCTCGGGTTCGCGGGGCGTCTCGGGCTGCTCCTGAGTGCCCTCGTCCTCCGCGCCCGCCGCCAGGCTCTCCGCGAAACGGTTCAGCAGGCGGATCGCGGCCGACGCGACCTGCTCGGCCGGCAGTTCGGTGAGGCGGCCGTCCGCGGAGGCCGTGCCCTCGAAGGTCAGCCGGGAGCCGCCGTCCGCCTCCGCCACGCGGAGGGTGAGGGCGAGCTTGACCGAGCCGGTGCCGCGGGTCTCGGTGGCGTCGCCCTCGGCGGCGTACGAACCGTCGTCCTGCCGGGTGATGCGGACGGTGCCGCGGTAGGTGACGGAGTGGCTGCCGACGCGCATTTTCAGCCGCCCGGTGACGGGCTCGGCGCCCGCGTCCTGCTGGAGCCCGGGAACCGCCCGGGCCACCTGCGCGGGGTCGGCGAGGGTTTCTTTCAGCCGTGCGGCCGGAACCGGAACGAACACCTCATGCTCCATGTCGGCCGAGCCTACCCAGCTGGCCGGGTCATGCACCCGTGTCGGCCGAAAGTGACCGCGCGTCGGTGTCGCCGTCGCTAGGCCGTACCCCCTGGTGTCACCAGCCCTGTCTCGTACGCGACCACCACCACCTGCGCCCGGCTCGCCAGCCCCAGCTTCGTCATCGTCCGGTTCAGATGGGTCTTGACCGTGGCCTCGCTGATGAAGAGGCGGTCGGCCGCCTCCGCGTTGGTCAGGCCGCGGGCGACCAGCTTGAGGACCTCGACCTCACGGCTGGTCAGGGCGTCCAGGCCGGGCGGCGCTCCGGAGGGGTCGGCCACGCGTGTGAACGCCTCCACCAGGCGGCGGGTGACGGCCGGGGCGAACAGGGAGTCGCCGCCGTGCACGGCGGTCACCGCGGCGAGGAGGCGTTCGGGTCCCGCGTCCTTGAGGAGGAAGCCGGAGGCGCCGGCGCGCAGGGCGCCGTAGACGTACTCGTCGAGGTCGAAGGTGGTCAGGACGAGGATGCGCGGGGGCGGGTCGGCGGCCTCGGCGAGGATGCGGCGGGTGGCCTCGATGCCGGTGGTGCCGGGCATGCGGATGTCCATGAGGACGACGTCGGGGCGGCTCTTCGCGGCCAGGGCGACCGCCTCGGCGCCGTCGGCGGCCTCGCCCACGACCTCCATGCCGGGGGCGGCGCGCAGCAGCGCGACCAGTCCGCTGCGGACGAGGAACTGGTCGTCCACGACGAGCACTCTGATCACACGGTCGGCGGTGGCGGCCGTGGCGTCGTGGCTGCCGGTCATTCCGCGTCGGCGTCTCCCCGGCGTGCGGCCCGTACCGACGTCGGCAGGGTGAGATGCACGCCAAATCCACCCTCGCTGCGCGGGCCGACGACAATCGTCCCGCCGTAGAGCTTGGCCCGCTCCCGCATTCCGATCAAGCCATGTCCGCCGCGTCCGCGCTTTCTGTCCGGATCCACCCCCTTCCCGTCGTCGGTGACGGACACCGTCATCTCGCCCGCGCGGTAGGCGAGTTCCACGGCAGCGTTCGCGCCGGGGGCGTGTTTGAGCACGTTGGTCAGGGCTTCCTGGACGACGCGGTAGAGGCAGAGCTGGACGCCCGGGGGCAGCGGGCGCGGTTCGCCCGTGACGCGGAGGTCCACGGGGACGCCGCCCGCGCGTACCCGGTCCACCATTTCGGCCAGTTGACCGAGGCCGGGGGCGGGGGCGCCGTCCGCTCCGGAGACGCCCTCGGCCCGCAACAGGCCCAGCATGCGCCGCAGTTCCTCCAGCGCCTCGCCGCTGGCGCCCGCGATGGTGTCGAGCGCCTCGCGTGCGGTGGGCGCGTCGGTGGTGAAGACGAAACGGGCCAGTCCCGCCTGGACGTTGATGACCGCCATGTGGTGGGCGACCACGTCGTGCAGTTCGCGGGCGATGCGCACGCGTTCCTCGGCGACCTCGCGGCGGGCCCGTTCGGCCTGTTCGGCGCGGAGTTGGCGGGTCAGCTCGGCCGTTCTGCGGGCGATGTGGCCGAACCACCAGAACACCAGCGGGTAGGCGACCGCCTGGGCGAGCACCGACGCCATCGAACTCCCGTCGGTGACCAGCCCGGCGTAGACCCAGACGCCGCTCATCACCGCGGCGCAGACCGCCGTGGTGCGGGCCGGGCGCACGGACGCCACGGTGTAGACGGCGAGCATGGGCCCGAAGGTGATGACCACCGGCCAGTAGCCGAGGCTGATGTAGAGCACGCCGACCGCGTGGACGAAGGCGAAGACGGTCACCGGGGCCTTGGTGCGCAGGGCGAGCGGCAGAGTGGCCAGGAGCACCAGGATCCAGGCGAGCGGGTCGAGTGCGGACCACCCCTGCGCGACGGCCTCCCTGCCGAGCAGGACGGCCACGGTCGTCAGCGCCGTGGCGATGAGACCGTCGGCGGCGAGTGGGTGGATCCGCATCGCCGCAGCGTAACGCCGGTGCGCGGGCCCGGGCGTCAACCTGCGGCAGTACCACGGAAGTTGCAGGAACCGCCCGGTTACCTCAGCGGTTGGGGCGCGGATCCATCCGCTGCGGGATTCGGGGCGGCGCGGGACACCCGTACATTCTCGGTGCTGAGGGGGGACGCGTACGGCGGTTCGTCCCGAGCTCGGGGGACGGGACGGGCCGCCGTCCGTGGCCGCCTTCAGTACCGGGGGTGGACCAGCGTCGACGCGGGCAGGCCCGTGATGCGGGTGGCCGCCGCGGCCCTGCCGTCCGCGGTCAGGGCCCGCTGGGTGAGGGTGCGCGGGTGCGGCTCGTGCGGGTCCAGGCGGAGGCGGGGGCGGGCGTCCGCGCAGGCCAGGACGAACCCCCAGTCGCGCGCCGCGCGGGAGCCGTCGGCCGTGCGGTCGGGGCCCGCGGCGAAGCCGGAGTCGCGGCCGCCCACCCGGTAGGGGGCGGTGTGCAGACCGGCTGCGCGCAGGGTCGCGACGACCGTCCAGAACACCCGCGGGCGGGTGGCGAACGGCCCGGCGTGCACCACCAGGCGGCCACCGGGTGCGAGGGCGCGCCGGGCGAGGCCGTAGAACTCCTGGGAGTACAGCTTGGTGCTGGCCGTGATGCCCGGGTCGGGGAGGTCGGAGATCACCACGTCGTACGTCGAGGTGGGCGCCGTGCGCAGCCAGCGGAAGGCGTCGGCGGTCGTCACGCGCACACGTGGGTCGTCGTAGACGTGGCGGTTCAGCTTCGACAGGGCGGGGTCGCGGCGGGCCAGCCGGACGACTCCCGCGTCGAGCTCGACGACGTCCACCCGCCGCACGCCCGTGTGGCGCAGTACTTCGCGGGCGGCCAGGCCGTCGCCGCCGCCGAGGATCAGCACGCGCGCGTGCGGGCCGTTCATCGCAGGGTGCACCAGGGCTTCGTGGTACCGGAGTTCGTCGCCGCCGACCCTCAGGCGGCCGTCGAGGAAGAGGGCGAGGGGGCGGCCGTCGGTGCCGCCGGTGAGGACGATCTCCTGGGTGCCGGTCTGCAGGGCCACGCGCACGTCGTGGCCGTACACCGCGTGCCTGGCCGCCTGTTCGAAGTCGTCGACCAGGACGGCGGCGGCCGCGAGGAGGCCGAGCACCGTGAGGTTGGCGATCAGCAGCAGCCAGCGGGTACGGCGGGTGAGGTCGCGGCGGAACAGGCCGAGGACGAGGGTGCCGCCCGCGACCGCGTTGACCGCACCGGTGATCAGCGCACCGGTCAACTGGCCCAGCAGGGGCAGCAGCAGGAACGGGAAGGCGAGACCGCCGACCAGTGCGCCGACGTAGTCCGCGGCGAACAGGTCGGCCACCGCGCCGCCCGCGTCCTGCCGCCGGATGCGCTGGATCAGCTCCATGAGGAGAGGGACCTCGGCGCCGATCAGCAGACCGATGGTGAGGGAGAAGGCGACCAGCAGCCAGCGCGGCCCGCTCGCCCACAGGCCGCCCCAGTCGCCGGTCCACGCGAACACCGCGTACAGGGCCATCGCGCTGCAGCCGCCGACGAGCGCGAGCGTCGCCTCGATCGCGCCGAAGGCGGCCGCGGCACGCCAGCGCAGCCGCTTCGCGGCGAGCGAGCCGATGCCCATCGCGAACACCATGACCGACAGGACGACCGAGGCCTGGGTGACCGAGTCGCCGATCAAGTACGAGGCCAGAGCGACGAGTTCGAGCTCGTACACGAGTCCGCAGGCCGCGCAGACGAAGACGCATGCGAGCACCAGGAACCGTCCGGTGCTCGGCTGGACGGGCAGCCGCGCCGGGCCCGCCCAGGGGGGCGGGGGGCCGGGTGGTGCCGGCGCGTGCGGTTCGATCACGACTGCGACGTTACGTCACTGCAACTTCACGCCTCGTCACCCACACGTGTGGAACTGGCGGACAGTTCGTTCCCGCGTGTTTGAGGCCGCGTGTTCGGGTCAGGCGTCCGGCGGACCGACCTGCGGCGCCGGAACGCGGGCTCCCACCCGGGTCCGTGTCGCCACCAGCTGCCCGTCCTGCGGGTACGCGTGCCAGGTCCGCCAGTGGACCTGGCCCTGGTGCCACTGGGCCAGCAGCGCGGTGAAGGCGTGCGGGCTGCCGGGGAAGACGCCCGCAAGGCCGTGCGGATGGTCGGAGACCAGCGCGAGCAACTCCTGCGCGCGCCCCGCGAACGACCCCGGTGGCAGGACCTCCACCCGGGCCGCGAACTCGTACTCCCAGTCGCCCATCCGTTTGGCGACGCCCAGCGGCAGCGGTGTGCTGCTGCCCTGCATGCACGCCACCGTCTCCGAACAAGTGCCCCGCTGTTCCTCCAGGAGCACCTGGTGGGACGCGCCGAGGAGTCTCAACTGGAGCTTGGCCCCGGCCAGTTCGAGGTCGAGCGTGGCCAGGGCGGGAAGCGGCTCACGCCCAAGAGCCCAGGCGAGGTCCGCCGCGCGTGTGTCGGTGTATGAGGTGTTCAGGGTCGTGAGCATGGGTCGGCTCTCCGCTGGCACACAAAGAAAGGTAAGGAGGAAGGCGTGGGGGGTCCGGCACACCGGGCGACTCCGGGGGATCGGCCCGGACGGCCCGGTCGGCCCAGTCGGGAGATCAGGGAGGTCAGGAAGGTCTCAGCAGGACGTCCGAGGACCGCACCGGCGTTTTAGAGGGAATCATGAACGGTGGCGCCGTCACAGCGTTTTTACCCAACTTCGTGGGGTTTCCATCCCTCAGAGGGCTCCACTGCTCAACTGTTCAACCACGGCGTACGCCACGGCGGCCGTGGCGTACGCCGGAGCACAGGAGCACCCGCCGGGGCGTGCGCTCCGGCGGGTGCTCGACGGGTGTGCCGGGAGAGTATGCGGTCCCCCCCATGGGGCTCGGCCGCCCCCTGTCAGCTGCCTCCGCCGCATCCACCGCCGCCACCGCAGGACGACCCTCCCCCGCAGGAGGAGTGACCGCCACAGGAGGAGTGACCGCCCCCGCAGGAGTGGTGCCCCCCGGAGTGATGACCACCGGAGTGGTGCCCCGAAGAGCCGCCGTCTCCCCCGCCGGCCCACCAGCTGCCGCTGTCCCCGCTGTACGAGCCGCTCCGGCTCCCCCCACCGAACGACTTCCCCCCACCCTTGCCCGCTGCCTTCGCGACGACCGCCACGAACGCGATCACGACCGCCACCACGATGAAGCCGGTGATCATGGCGCCACCGTCCTTTCGAAATCCCCCGAAGCAGCCCCCCGTGGGTGCCTCGCTTCTTGCGTGAACGGGGGATGCCCGGCGGTCTCGGCGGCCAAAGCAGAGTTGAGGAACTTCAGAGGGTGCGCGTACAAGCCGCTTCCCGGGGCAGCAGGACCACAGAGCCCAGTCCCCGCCCTTTCTCGCCCAGTGGAGAGCCACTCATGGCCTTCTTTGCGGTCTCCCGATCGCGGCCCCTGAAGTTCCTGTCCGCCACCGATCTGGCCGTGGAGTACGAGCGTCTCGAAGCGGAGTGTGCCCAGCTGGAGCAGGCGGTCAGCTCGCACGCGATCGTCGACCAGGCCATCGGTGCCGTCGTCGTCTTCGGACGGATGGCGCCCGAGGAGGCCTGGCGGGTCCTGCGTGACGTGTCGCAGCGCACCAACACCAAGCTGCGGGTGGTCGCCGAGCACGTCATGGCGTTCACGCAGGGTGCCGAGCTGCCGGAGGCCGAGCGGATCGAACTGCGGAAGGCGATCGCCCGGTACCAGTCGTGGAAGCGGTGAGTTGAGGAACTCCGCAGCCTGGGCGCAGGATGACCGGCATGACCTCCAGCACCCGCCCCCTCCTCAACCGCCGACTCGCCGAGTTCGGGACGACGATCTTCGCCGAGATGTCCGCCCTGGCGGTGCAGACCGGCTCCATCAACCTGGGCCAGGGCTTCCCCGACACGGACGGCCCCGAGGAGGTTCGTGAGGCCGCCGTAAGGGCCCTGCGCGACGGGCGCGGCAACCAGTACCCGCCGGGCCCCGGCGTTCCCGAGCTGCGCACCGCGATCTCCGCACACCAGGAGCGGCGGTACGGGCTGGCGTACGACCCCGACACCGAGGTCCTGGTCACCGCCGGCGCCACCGAGGCCATCGCCGCCACCCTCCTCGCCCTGCTGGAGCCCGGCGACGAGGTGATCGCCCTCGAGCCGTACTACGACTCGTACGCGGCCTGCATCGCCATGGCGGGCGGGACCAGGGTGCCGGTCACTCTGCGTCCGCATGAAGATTCCTTCCGCCTGGATCTCGACGAGCTGCGCGCCGCCGTCACCGACCGCACCCGCCTGCTGCTCGTCAACACCCCGCACAACCCCACCGGCACGGTGCTCACCCGTGAGGAGCTCACCGCGATCGCCGAGCTGGCCGCCGAGCGCGATCTGCTCGTCGTCACGGACGAGGTCTACGAGCACCTGGTCTTCGAGGAGGCCGAGCACCTGCCGCTCGCGACCTTCCCGGGCATGCGCGACCGGACGGTCACCATCGGCTCGGCGGGCAAGACGTTCTCCTTCACCGGCTGGAAGGTGGGCTGGGTGACGGCGGCCCCGGGGCTGGTCTCGGCGGTCCGCTCCGCGAAGCAGTTCCTGACGTACGTCTCCTCCGGCCCCTTCCAGTACGCCGTCGCCGAGGCGCTGGCGCTCCCCGACAGCTACTTCACCGCGTTCCGCGAGGACATGCTGGCCAAGCGGAACCTGCTGGCGGCGGGCCTCGCGGACGCGGGCTTCAAGGTCTTCCAGCCGGCCGGCACCTACTTCATCACCACCGACATCCAGCCCCTCGGCGAAAGCGATGGCCTCTCCTTCTGCCGCGCCCTCCCGGAGCGCGCCGGAGTCGTCGCCATCCCCAACGCCGTCTTCTACGACCACCGCGAGGCGGGCGCACCATACGTCCGGTTCGCGTTCTGCAAACGCGTCGAGGTACTGGCGGACGCGGCGGAACGGCTCCGCAAGGCATTCGCCCACTGACCGCTGCCGAGGGGGTCGGTCGTCCTTGGCACGGTCATCCTCAGACTCCGGCCGGTCCGCCACCAGCACCGCAAGACCCCATGGCGGCCCGCGCCCCGGTTCGCTCCGCCTTCTGCACGGGCAAAGCGCCGCAGGCTATTCGGTGTCCTTCGGGTGCCGCGGGGAGGCGTACACCAGGATCACAGTCGAGGTCTCCAGGCTGACCAGATAGCGGACCCGGCCGCCACTGGTGATCTCGTACTCCCACTGCTCCAGCTCAGAGCCCTTCCATTCTCTGGTCGCGTGCCTGCCGCGGAGCTGGTGCTGGCGGTTCCAGTTGGCCCGCGACAGCGGGTCTGTGCGAAGCGCTTCCAGGCAGCGATGGGCGTTCGGCAACGCCACCCGACACAGCTCCTCCCAACCGGTCGCGGCCTCCGTCGTCCCGTGGATGACATTCCAGCCGCTCAGAGGAGGGACGCTGACCCGATCGCCTTTCTTCGGGCTCACTCGTGCACCTCGACCGGACCGAGGTCGACGCCACCAAGCGGATGGAGCGCTTCCCTGAGCTGTTCAGGGTCGGCGTTGATGCGGGCGGTGGCCCGCCACGAGACGATCGCTCGGTGCACAGCCTCCCTGGCGCCCAGTTCAGCGGCGTCGGACAGCGCCTCCAGAAGCTCGACAGTGAATTCCCGGACTTCCTCGGCGTCCAGGTGGCGCACCCACGGGAACACCTCGGGCAGGGCGAGCAAAAGCGACTTGGCACCGTCGTCCTGCTTCAACAGTGCAAGGAACAGCCGGGACGCCGTGGTCAGGTTCTCCTCGGCGCGCTCCGCGTATATAGCCGTGGTCAACACCATGTCGGGCGCGTCTCGGTGCGTGACACGCAGGCATCCCAGGGCGGCGGCCCTGGCCGCGACAGCCTTCGGGTTCCGCGACAGATCGGTGAACGAGACAGACTCAGATTCGGATGCCAAGGGTGCGATGCTCATACTCAGACTGTACTCTGATTGCGTTCTGATTTCTATCGCGAGGCGGGTAGCGGCTGAAGGTCCCGCTCCCGCTACAGGACCTGCCCCCACCGAAGCTGCTGCGCTGGCAACGAGTTCACGGGGATCCGTTTCACCTTCCGCAAGAAGGAAGAAGTCCCCCAAACCGCTGGCGGGCTGCGCCCTCTCCTGGCGGGGGCCGCTCGGACTCGGGCTCGGCCTGGCAGTCGTCACCGGGAAGCTTGCCGAGTCCAGCTACCTGATCACCGGCGGCGGCAGCATCCGCTGGCACGTCGCCGGAATCCCCCTGCTGCTCCTGGCGGCGGCAGGAGCGGTGGGGGCAGCGGCAGCGGGCTCACTGCCACTGGTCGGCCGCCGGATCGATCCGGAGCTGATCCGCCGGGACTGACGGGAGAGCCAGCGGCCTAGCAGTTCCTGACGTACGTCTCCTCCGGCCCCTTCCAGTACGCCGTCGCCGAGGCGCTGGCGCTCCCCGACAGCTACTTCACCGCGTTCCGCGAGGACATGCTGGCCAAGCGGAACCTGCTGGCGGCGGGCCTCGCGGACGCGGGCTTCAAGGTCTTCCAGCCGGCCGGCACCTACTTCATCACCACCGACATCCAGCCCCTCGGCGAAAGCGATGGCCTCTCCTTCTGCCGCGCCCTCCCGGAGCGCGCCGGGGTCGTCGCCATCCCCAACGCCGTCTTCTACGACCACCGCGAGGCGGGCGCCCCGTTCGTACGGTTCGCGTTCTGCAAGCAGACGGCTGTCCTGGTGGAGGCCGCGAAGCGGCTCAAGGCGCTGGCGGGCTGATCCTGGCCTGTCACGCCGCCACGCCGAGCGCCGCAAGACCGTACCCGGCCGGACGCCCAGCGCTCGCGCACGCCCGGATCACCCTGCACTGTGCCCGTGTGACCCACGCCAGCACCCTCACTCGTTCCGCCGTCGCGGAGCCTGCCGCCCAGGGGCGTGTCCAAGCGACCCGGGTGGCGGCCATGGCCACCGCGCTCGGTCTGTTCCTCGCCGTCCGGCTGCTCGGTGTCGCCACGCTGGCCCTGGTGGCCCGGGCGACGACCGGCCGGGACGCCCTCGGGCTGCTCGGGCGGTCCTGGGACTCCGTGTGGTACCTGGGGATCGCCGCCCACGGGTACGGCCGCATCCAGCATCCCCGCACGGGGGTCATGTTCAGCGACATGGCGTTCTTCCCGCTCTACCCGGCGCTGGTGCGGGCCCTGCGCGCCGTGAGCCCGCTGGGCGGGGGCGCGTCCGGGCTGGTGCTGTCCTGGACCGCGGCCGCCGTCGCCGCCTGCGGGATCTACGCCATCGGCGCCCGGCTGCACGGCCGTGCCGTGGCGTTCGCGCTGGTGCTGCTGTGGGCGCTGCTGCCGCACTCCGTGGTGCTGTCCATGGCGTACACCGAGCCCTTGCTGACCGCGTTCGCCGCCTGGTCGCTGTACGCGGTGCTGGCCGGTCGCTGGCTGTGGGCGGGTGCGCTGGCGGCGCTCGCGGGGCTGGCCCGGCCCAACGGGTTCGCGGTCGCCGCGGCGGTGCTCGCGGCGGCGGTCTGCGAGGTGTGGCGGTGCCTTCGTGAGCGCCGCAGGGTTTCCCACAGGCTGTGGACGGGCGCCGCGCTCGCCCCGGCCGGATGGACTGCGTACATCCTGTGGGTCGGGCACCACGAGGGCGATCTCCTCGGCGGCTACTTCGCGGTGCAGCGGCACTGGGGCTCCCGGTTCGACTTCGGGCGCGGCTCGCTCCAGTTCGTGAAGCACCTGCTGCTGCACGGGGACCGGTTCGTCTTCCCGATGACGATGGTGATCGTGGCGGCGGGTGTCGTGCTGTACGCCCTCCTGCTCGCCGACCGCGCCCCGCTCCCGCTCCTCGTCCACAGCGGCGTGCTGCTGCTGATCGCGCTCGGCGGCTCCGGCTTCTTCGAGTCGAAGCCCCGTTTCCTGCTCCCCGCCTTCCCGCTCCTGCTGCCCCTCGCCCAGGCCCTCGTCCGTACGGCGAGAGCCCGGCCGTGGCACGCGACCGTGGTGGTCGCCGCCCTGGCCGGGCTCTCGTTCGTGTACGGGGCGTATCTGGTCGTGATCGCCCAGATGCCCCTTTAGGGGGACTACTCCTCGTCGTCCCCGGGCTTCTCGTCTGCCTCGTTGATCTCCTCTTCGAGGCCCAGCTGCTCGACGAGCCACTTGTCGAACTCGATGGCGGCCCGTACCCAGCTGACCGTGGAGGAGACGAAGTGCTCCAGGCTGACGCCGGTGCCGATCAGCATCTGCGCCTCACCGATCAGACGGACGGTGCCGTCGTCGTGGGTGTGGCTGTAGACCTTGGGCCACAGGGTCCGCCGGTTCCAGTCGTCGACGGACTCCAGCAGCTGGGGCTTCTCGTCGATCTGGTGGGGGCGGTCGTAGAACGTCCGCACCGAGAAGACCTGCTGCTCGTCCTCGCCGCGGAACATGAAGTACGTACGGAACTGCTCCCACGGCGCCGCGAGGTCACCCTCGTCGTCGACGACGTACTTGAGCTCCATCTGGTCGAGGAGCTGCTTCACGAGGTCCTGATCCGGGACGACGGGGCCCGCCGGTCCTTGGGGCTGCGGCTCGGGCTGGCCCCCGAAGTTCGGAATCGAGGACGGGTCGATGCTCACCGTGTTTTTCCCTTCGTACGGATGCCGCCATCCTCCCCCATGCGGGGAGGGGGGTGGCAACCCTGGGCGGTCCTGTCAGCCCGTGGCTGACACGATCGTGTTCGCCCTCCGGTTCTTCGTCACCGGGTACCTCGCCCTGACCGGCGTATGACATGGGGCGGGCCCGCCACCGTGAGGTGACGGGCCCGTACGGCACGTGACGGTCACAGGGTCTTGCCCGTTGCGGGACCCACGATCAGCCCGTCCCCGAACGCGTCCACCCGGACCGTGTCGCCGTCCTTGATCTCGCCGGAGAGGATCTCCTTGGCGAGGCGGTCGCCGATGGCGGTCTGGACCAGGCGGCGCAGGGGGCGGGCGCCGTAGGCCGGGTCCAGGCCCTCCGTGGCGAGCCAGTCCAGCGCCTCGTCGGTGATCTCCAGGGTGAGACGCCGCTCCGCCAGGCGCTTGGCCAGGCGGTCGATCTGGAGCTTGGCGATGCGCTTCAGCTCGGGCTTGGTCAGCGCCGAGAAGACCACCAGGTCGTCGAGGCGGTTGAGGAACTCCGGCTTGAAGGACGTCCGGACCACCTCCAGGACCTGCTCCTTCTTCTCCGCCTCGCTGGTCAACGGGTCGACCAGGAACTGGCTGCCCAGGTTGGAGGTGAGGACCAGGATCGTGTTGCGGAAGTCGACCGTACGGCCCTGGCCGTCCGTCAGGCGGCCGTCGTCCAGCACCTGGAGGAGGACGTCGAAGACCTCCGGGTGGGCCTTCTCGACCTCGTCCAGCAGGACCACGCTGTACGGGCGCCTGCGCACCGCCTCGGTCAGCTGGCCGCCCTCCTCGTAGCCGACGTAGCCGGGCGGGGCGCCGACCAGGCGGGCCACGCTGTGCTTCTCGCCGTACTCCGACATGTCGATGCGGACCATGGCCCGCTCGTCGTCGAAGAGGAAGTCGGCGAGGGCCTTGGCGAGTTCGGTCTTGCCGACGCCCGTCGGGCCCAGGAAGAGGAAGGAACCGGTCGGGCGGTCGGGGTCGGCGATGCCTGCGCGGGTGCGGCGGACGGCGTCGGAGACGGCCTGCACGGCCTCCTGCTGGCCGATCAGGCGCTTGCCCAGCTCCTCCTCCATGCGCAGGAGCTTCTGCGTCTCGCCCTCCAGGAGGCGGCCGGCGGGGATGCCGGTCCAGGCGGCGACGACGTCCGCGATGTCGTCGGAGCCGACCTCGTCCTTGACCATGGTGTCCCTGGACGCCTCCTCCTCGGCTTCGGAGGCGGCCTCCAGGTCCCTTTCCAGGGTGGGGATCTCGCCGTAGAGGAGCTTGGAGGCGGTGTCGAAGTCGCCGTCGCGCTGGGCCCGTTCGGCCTGGCCGCGCAGCTCGTCGAGCTTCTCCTTCAGTTCACCGACGCGGTTGAGGGACTGCTTCTCCTTCTCCCAGCGGGCGGTCAGGCCCCGCAGCTCCTCCTCCTTGTCGGCGAGGTCGCGGCGCAGCCGCTCCAGGCGCTCCCGGGAGGCCGGGTCGGTCTCCTTCTCCAGCGCCAGCTCCTCC
Source organism: Streptomyces sp. NPDC001604 (assembly GCF_042893475.1). NCBI lineage: Bacteria > Bacillati > Actinomycetota > Actinomycetes > Kitasatosporales > Streptomycetaceae > Streptomyces > Streptomyces sp. NPDC001604. The sequence continues at coordinate 323,517 of NZ_JBIAUY010000002.1, forward strand.
ATCTTCAACCGGTCGACGGCGCGCTGGAGTTCGTCGATCTCGACGGGGGACGAGTCGATCTCCATGCGCAGGCGGGAGGCCGCCTCGTCGACGAGGTCGATGGCCTTGTCGGGCAGGAAGCGGGAGGTGATGTAGCGGTCGGAGAGGGTGGCGGAGGCGACCAGCGCGCTGTCGGCGATCTGGACCTTGTGGTGGGCCTCGTAGCGGCCCTTGAGTCCGCGCAGGATCGCGATGGTGTCCTCGACCGTGGGCTCGGCGACCAGGACCTGCTGGAAGCGGCGCTCCAGGGCCGGGTCCTTCTCGATGCGCTCGCGGTACTCGTCGAGGGTCGTGGCGCCGACCATGCGCAGCTCGCCGCGTGCCAGCATCGGCTTCAGCATGTTGCCGGCGTCCATCGCGGAGTCGCCGCCGGCGCCCGCGCCCACGACGGTGTGCAGCTCGTCGATGAAGGTGATGATCTGGCCGTCGGAGTCCTTGATCTCCGCGAGGACGGTCTTCAGCCGCTCCTCGAACTCGCCGCGGTACTTCGCGCCCGCGACCATCGCGCCGAGGTCCAGCGCGACGAGGCGCTTGTCCTTGAGGGACTCCGGTACGTCGCCCTTGACGATCCGCTGGGCGAGTCCCTCGACGACGGCGGTCTTGCCGACGCCGGGCTCGCCGATGAGGACCGGGTTGTTCTTCGTACGGCGCGAGAGCACCTGCACGACGCGGCGGATCTCCTGGTCTCGGCCGATGACCGGGTCGAGCCGGCCCTCGCGCGCCGCGGCCGTGAAGTCCGTGCCGAACTTCTCCAGGGCCTTGTACTGGCCCTCCGGGTCGGCTGTGGTCACCCGGCGTCCTCCCCTCGCCTGCTGGAAGGCCTCCTGCAGCTTCTTCGCACCGGCCCCCTGCCCGGACAGTACGTCACCGGCGGCGCCGCCCTTCGCGGCGATGCCGATGAGCAGGTGCTCGGTGGAGAGGTACTCGTCGCCGAGGTCCCGGGCCCGCTCGGCGGCGTCCGCGATCACGGCGAGCAGCTCGCGGTTGGCCTGCGGGGGCGCGACGGTCGAGCCGGTCACGCTGGGCAGCCCGGCGAGGATCTTCTCCGCGCCGGCCCGTACGGCCGCCTGGTCGGCGTCGACGGCGGCCAGCAGGTCGGTGATGTTCTCGTTTTCTTGATGGCCTCGACCCTGCAGCAGGGCCAGCAGCAGATGCGCCGGGGTGAGGTCGGCGTGCCCGTCGGTCAGGGCCCGCTGCTCGGCCGCCCTGAGGGCGTCCCGGCTCCGGTTGGTCAGCTCGGCGTCCACTGTCGCGTTCTCCTCCTGGTGTCAGCCGTCGGCCACGTCTCCCAGTACTGACTCAGTCAGCGTACACAAAGTTGAGTCTATTCCACTCAAGGAGGCGCCCGGGAGGGTCCGGGGGCTAAGTTCCGGAGCCATGGCGACCTATTCGCAGGACCCGGGTGCCCCCGACGCCGCGTATCTCGACTTCTGGCGGGAACGGCACCTTTGCACGCTGACGACCCCACGTGCGGACGGCAGCCCGCACGTGGTGCCCGTCGGGGTCACCTACGATCCCGGCGCGGGCCTTGCTCGGGTGATCACGAACAGGACGAGCACCAAGGTGCTGAACGTGCTGGCCGCCGGCGACGGGGGCGCCCGGGTCGCGGTGTGCCAGGTGGACGGCCGGCGCTGGGCGACGCTGGAGGGGCTGGCGGTCGTACGGACCGAGCCGGAGCGGGTCGCGGAGGCGGTGCGGCGGTACGCCGAGCGCTACCGGCGCACACCCGGCCCGAACCCGTCACGTGTGGTGATCGAGATCGGGCTGACGCGGGCGATGGGCCTCGTATGACGGCTGGGGCGGTCGTGGCGCCGCAGACCGTTTTCAGCCAGTACTCGAAGGCGGCCGAATACGCCGATACCCCGAAATGTCCCGCAAAGCTGCAGCGGCGTCACCGTGTTCAGGTCACGGTGACGCCGCTGCGGGGGGAAGCACCTGAGCGAACTGTTACGACGGGGGATTCGCGTCAGGCACTGCGGGGGGTGGCTGAGATGGTCCGAACATCGGGGGTTTCCGGTTCCACCAGCCGGTGGTCTCGTTGGTCGAGATTCACAAAGATCATTCCGTACCGAATGGCACATCGCACAGGCTGCGGCGCCCCCCGAGGCCGCCGCAGACACCGGTACGCCCGTACGTCCTCGTCCTCGTCCCGCGTGACGACGACCGGCTCACCGAAGACGGTCACCATCAGCGAGTCACCGGAGTGGGGGATCGCGGTGACAAGGTCGATGAAGTGCCAGCCGGAGCGGTAGGCCGTGGCCATTTCGCGGCGGAAGGAGCGGTCGTCGGGTGGGGTGCTCACGATCAGCTCCACACACTGTCGTCCGGGTGGACAGGAGCGCCGCCCGCAGCCGCGGTGGCGGGTGTGAGCGACCAGACGCTGTCCGCCCGCACGTCACCCTTCGCGCCAGAGAGGCCACTCAGCGTCCCGAAGGCCACAACGGCGGAGAAGGCGGCGACAAGCACCGAGCGAAGCATTCTCTTACGCATAGTCGGCTTCGTCCTCACTTGAAGGTCCCCTCTTCCCCCGTCCTGAGTAAGACGATGGCTCATTCGGGCACGTCATGGCCACACGATCGGTGCATCATGTTCCTGCATGTTCAGGACCCTGGGGGGTGGAGATTTGGAAGCAAATCGGACTAAAGCGACGCATCCCCACGCCGTGACGGAGCTGTGTGAGGAAGGGAGCCGTCTCTACGCGAACGCGCTGCGCACGGGACGTATCGCCCGCGCGGACGTGGAGCCCGCCCCTTGTCTGATGGAGTTCGCCCTGCTCCACCCTGATCCCGACGACGCGAACTGGCTGCGCCCCGTTCCTCCGGCGATCGCCCTGGCCCAGCGGCTCAATCCCATAGAACGCGAAATCACGGAACGCCGGCAGTTGTCGATCCAGGTGGCCGACGCGTTCGAGCCGTTCATGGCTCTCAGTGCCCAGGTCACGGCGTCGACTCACTCGATCAGCGTATTGGAGGGCCTCGACCGCATCAACGCGGCGCTCGACCTGGCGATCTCGCAGTGCCGGAACGAGATGCTCACCGTCCAGCCGAGCCAACGCCACCCGGAGCGCAGGCTCATGGAAGCCCTGGAGCGCGACAAGCCGCTGATCGAACGAGGGGTGCGGATCCGGACCCTCTACCAGCACACGGCCCGCTACAGCCCGGAGCGGCTCGCCTGGGTGGACCACTTCGCCGACGGGAAGGCGGAGTACCGCACCATCGACGAACTGGTGGAGCGCCTCATCATCTGCGACGAGACCGTCGCGTTCATCCCCACGCGCGACGACCGGCAGGTCGCCCTCGAACTCCGTCATCCCGGTCTCGTCCGGTACCTGATCAAGGTGTTCGAGTTCATGTGGAGCCGTGCCGTCCCGCTGAGCGCCGGCGCCCCCTACGAAACCGCTCCCGACGGCATCACGGACATCCAGCACTCCATCGCCAAACTCCTCGTGGAGGGTCACGTCGACGAGGCGATAGCCCGCCGCCTCGGCATGAACGTACGCACCTGCCGAGCCCACATAGCCAAGCTGGCGACCGCCCTCGGCAGTGGCAGCCGTGCCCAACTCGGCTTTCTCATAGCTCAGTCGGGGATCCTCAACTCGGACCAGTCGATACCGGAGGGAGAGGATCACCCGTGACCGGGGCGCATGCGCATGGCGTGGAGGACCTGTGTGCCGCCGGGACACAGCTGTACGAGCGGGCGGTGAAGGAAGGCAGGGTCCGCGCCGAGGACGCCGCACCGACCCCCTGCCTGCTGGACTTCGGGCTGTTGCACCCCATGGTCGAGGACCTCGACTGGCTGGAACCCGTCTCTCCCGCTCTCGCCCTGCGCCGGCTGCTGCGCACCTCCGAGGACCGGATCGCAGACGAGCGGCGGCGCGGCGAACGACTGACGGAAACCTTCGAACCACTCCTGCGGATCGACGCCCGCGCCAGGGAAACCACAGCCACCCCGACACTCACGGTTCTCAGCGGTATCGAGCGCATCAACGCGGCTCTCAACCAGGCCCTGGCCGAAGCCTCCCGCGAGCTCCTCGCCATCCAGCCGCACACCACCCACACCCATATGACTGCCGACCGCCTCGCTGCGGCGCTCGCCCGCGACCAGCTGCTGCTCGACCGCGGCGGCCGTATCCGCACCCTTTACCAGCACACGCTCCGCCACGCGCCCTCGGTCCTGGCCCGCTACGAACAGCTGGCCGGCGACGTCGAGGCGCGCACGCTCGACGAAGTGACGGATCGGCTGCTCGTCGTCGACCGGGCCGTCGCCTTCGTGCCCGCGAACGCCGACCGCTCGCTCGCGCTGGAAGTGCGCAATCCCGCCCTCATCGCCTTCTTCGTCACGACCTTCGACCGGCTCTGGCAGCTCGCCACCCCCATGTATCCCGAGGTCGTCCACCGCCCTTCTCTGAACGGCGTCACCCCCCGCCAACGCGCCATCGCCGCCCTCCTGATCGAGGGCCACACCGACGCCGTCATCGCCGGCCGCCTCGGCATGAACATCCGCACCGCCCGCGTCCACATCGCCAAACTGGCGGCCACGCTGGGCAGTCAGAGCCGGGCGCAGCTCGGCTATCTCATCGGGCAGTCGGGGATTCTCGACCGGGAAGGGTGACCGTGCTGCGCCGGTGGCCGCGGGTGGTTGTGGCGCCGCCTTTGGGGGCAAACGCCACGCCCCGCCTCAGCCGACCCTCGGGGTTTCCTGGCCGGGAAGGGTGACCGAGGGGGCGACGTCCGCCGGACGGCGGGGCCCGTCGAGGCCCACCTGGGCGATCCGGACGCCGAGTTGGGTGCGGCTGGCCGCGCCCAGCGTCTCCGACAACCGTGCGATGTGCGCCCGGCACGTCCGCACGCTTATGCCGAGCCGTTCCGCGATCACCGCGTCCTGGTGGCCCTCGGCGAGGAGCGCCGCGATGGACTGCTCCCGGTGCGAGATGCCCTCGATGCCGGTGTCGGGCAGCGGCGCGGTCAGTGGGATCGCCAGCCGCCACAGCCGGTCGAAGACCGTGACCAGGTACTCGACCAGCGCCGGGTGGCGCAGCTCCAGCGCCAGGGTGCGGTCGGCGTTCGCCGGGATGAACGCCACCGTGCGGTCGAAGAGGATCAGCCGGTCGATGACCTCGTCGAGGGTGCGGGCCTCGACCGAACCGCCCATGAGTTCGAGGTAGTTGAGCAGTCCCTGCCCGTGCCGGGCGACATGCGTGTACAGGTCGCGCATCCTGACGCCCCGCCCGCGCAGCGCCAGCGCCCGGTGCAGCCCCTCGGTCAGCTCGTGCTCGGGGCGGATACCGCCGGGCTGGACGGTGAGGACCTCGGTGGTGCAGGCCTCCGTCGCCTGGTCCATGGCGGCCTGGATGCGGGAGAGCCCGTCGAGGACGCGGATCGCGGCGCCCTCCCCGACGCCCGGGCCCGCCTGCGTGGCGGGGCCGAGGCCCGCGTACCGCTCGACGGCGGCCACCGCCGCGCCCACCCGTCGCTGGCTCGCGCTGACCTCGTCGTACACCCCGCGCAGCAGTCTGGTCATGACCTCCTGCGGGGCGGTCGGGACCAGCCAGTCCATGTCGTCGGGGTCCGGGTGCAGCAGGGCGAGCTCCAGCAGGCACGGCACCGGTTCGGCGTCCCGGCGCGCCACCCGGCCCCGCCGTACGGCCCGGGAGTACACGCGGTCCCCGGCGTCGCACAGTCGGTCGGCACCGTGTGGATGCTCATCCGTCCCGTGCCCGGTCATCGCCCATCCCACCCCCGGTTCCACCGTCTGTCGCAGCGCAACTATGCGCGGCCCGGACCAGCTCCGCAACACGGCTCGGCCCGAACCGAGCGCCTGAAAACACCCATTCGTACAGGTATTCTCCGCGCTCCGCGGGGGGAGGAGGACGGCGCGGGCAACCGCGACGGCGCCGCGGAAAATTGACGACGCATCCGGGCGCAGCTCGCGAAGTCTTGCGGAAATGAGTCAGTGATCACCCCGTTACACCCCGCCTCTAACGTCCCCTCATGGCGGACATATTTGACGCATACGCGTTGGCCGACGCGTGGGACGAGATGTTTGAGCGGCCGGGTGAGGTCAGGACCGCCTACGAGCCGGTACTGGCGGCACTACAGCCCATCGAGCCGAGCGAACTGAGATTCCGGGCCGACCAGATGGCCAGAGCCTTCACGGACCGCGGCGTGACCTACGCCTTCGCGGGCGAGGAGCGGCCCTGGCCGCTGGACCTGGTGCCGCGCATCCTCGACTCCCTCGAATGGGATCTCATACAACGCGGGGTGAGCCAGCGGGTCAGGGCCCTGGAGGCCTATCTCGCCGACGCCTACGGGCACTGCCGTGCCTTCGAGGACGGGGTGGTGCCCTGGCGGCTGCTGCTCAACTCCCCGCACTTTCACCGGGCGGCACAGGGCGTCGAACCTCCGGGAGGCGTCCGTATCCATGTGGCCGGCATCGACCTCGTGCGCGACGAGGCCGGGGACTTCCGGGTGCTGGAGGACAATGTGCGGGTCCCCAGCGGGGTCTCGTACGTCATCGAGAACCGCCGGGCCATGACCCGGATCTTCCCCTCCCTGTTCGCGGAGCAGCACGTGGTGCCCGTCGACGGGTATGCGCAGAAGCTGCTCGCCGCGCTGCGGGCCGCCGCCCCCGGCGGGGTGCAGGACCCGCGGGTCGTGGTCCTCACGCCGGGCCCCAGCAACGCCGCCTACTTCGAACACGCGCTGCTGGCCCGGCTGATGGGCGTACAGCTGGTCGAGGGGCACGACCTGGTCTGCCGGAACAACCGGGTGTGGATGCGCACCACACGCGGCGAGGTGCCCGTCCATGTCGTATACCGGCGCCTGGACGACGACTTCCTCGACCCGCTCCACTTCCGCCCCGACTCGGTGATCGGCTGCCCCGGCATCATGGGGGCCGCCATGGCGGGCAACGTCACACTCGCGAACGCCGTGGGCAACGGGATCGCCGACGACAAGCTGCTCTACACGTATGTCCCGGATCTCATCCGCTACTACCTCTCCGAAGAACCGATTCTCCCCAATGTCGAGTCCTACCGTCCCGACGAGCCCGGTCAGTTGGAGGCGGTCCTCGACCAGATCGACCAGCTGGTCATCAAGCCCGTCGACGGCGCAGGAGGGCAGGGCATCGTGATCGGCCCCAAGGCCGACAAGGACACCCTGGAACGCACTCGCAAAGCCGTCTCCGCGGACCCGCGCGGCTTCATCGCCCAGCGGCCCGTCGCCCTGTCCACCTCCCCCACCCTCGCGGGCGAGCGCATGGCGCCCCGCCACATCGACCTCAGGCCGTTCGCCGTGAACGACGGCAACGATGTCTGGGTGCTGCCCGGCGGGCTGACCCGCGTCGCCCTCCAGGAGGGCAACCTGATCGTCAACTCGAGCCAGGGCGGCGGCTCCAAGGACACCTGGGTGCTCGCGGAGGGCCCCGCCGAGCAGCCGGCGCCCGAACCGGCCGCCGTGCTGCCCTCCGTCGCCCCGCGCCGGCTCGGACCCGACGGCACCCACGCCGTCGTACAGGAAGGGGCCCAGCAGCAGTGAACGACGTGATCCTGTCCCGGATAGCCGAGGCCCTGACCTGGACCGGCCGCTATGTCGAGCGCGCCGACGCCACGGGCCGCATCCTCGACGCGTATCTGCACCGGCTGCTGGAGGACCCCTGGCGCGACGAGGACGCGGCCTGCCGGTCGCTGTACGCGATCCTCGGCATGGACGCGGGAGAAGGGCCCTGCGACATGCAGCAGGTGCTGGAACAGCTGGCCTTCGACGCCCGCTCGACGGGCTCCATCGAGGGCGCGCTGGGCGCCGCCCGGCTGAACGCGCGCAGCGCCCGTGAGGCCATCTCCTCCGAGATGTGGGAGTGCCTCAACTCCACCTGGCACGCGCTGGCCGACCAGCGGCTGGCGGCCCGCCGCACCGGCCCCTACGCCTATCTGGAGCTGGTGCGGCGCCGGGCCGCGCTCTTCTTCGGGCTCGCCGACTCGACCATGAGCCGGGACGACAGCTGGCGGTTCGTGGTGCTGGGGCGCAGCCTGGAACGGGTGGACATGACCGTACGGCTGCTGTCGGTGCGCGTGCTGGACGCCGTGCACGCGCCCGACTGGCCGACACTGCTGAGCGCTTCGGGGGCCGATGAGGCGTACGCCCGGGTGTACGGCGGTTTCGGCGACACCCCCCGGGTGGCCGAATTCCTGCTCCTGGACCGGGACTTCCCGCGCTCGGCCCTGCATGCGCTCACGACCGCGGAGGAGTGCCTGACCGCGCTCGGCCGCCCCCGCCATGACCCCGCGCGCCGGCCCATCGGCAGGCTGCGCACCCGTCTCGAGTATCTGGACACGCACGCTCTGGAGAGCCAGCTGCCCGCGCTCCTCGGCGACCTGCAGCAGGCCTGCATGGCGTCGGCGGACGCGGTGGCCGAGCGGTTCTTCCCGTACCAGGGGCCCATCGAGTGGGCCCAGGAAGGAGCGTGAGATGACCGCCGAACGCGTACGCCGCCTCCGTATCGAGCACACCACCCGGGTCTCCTACGCCCAGCCCGCGGCCTCCTCGCACAACGAGGTCCGCATGACCCCGCTGACGCTCCCGGGCCAGACCACCCTGGACGCGCGGGTCACCGTCAACCCCACGACCTCCACCTGGTCGTACTGGGACTACTGGGGCACCCAGGTCACCGGCTTCGACCTGATGGACCCGCACGGCGACCTCACCATCACCGCCTCCAGCCTGGTCGAGACGTCCCCGCCGGGGGCGCTGCCGCCTGCGCCCACCTGGGCCGAGGTGGCCGAACGCATCGCGAACTCGCGTCTGTTGGAGTTCGCGAGCCCCACCGGCCGTACGACGGTCCCGGCGAAGCTGGTGAAGAAGGCCCGGAAGGCGGCGGCCGGCCTCGACCCGCACGAGACGGCGGTCGCGGTCTCCGCCCTGGTCGCCGACCGGGTGTCGTACCTGCCCGGCGCCACCAGCGTGAACACCTCCCCGGCGGAGGCCTGGGAGCAGGGCGCCGGCGTCTGCCAGGACATCACCCATCTCACCGTCGCGCTGCTGCGGGGCGTGGGCCTGCCGGCCCGTTACGTCTCCGGCTATCTCCACCCGGAGCGCGAGGCCGAGCTCCACCGGCCGGTCGCCGGGCAGAGCCACGCCTGGATCGAGTACTGGGCGGGCGACTGGTGCGGCTACGACCCCACCAACCGCACCCGTGCCGACGAGTCCCACGTCGTGGTGGCCCGCGGCCGCGACTACGACGACGTCACCCCGCACAAGGGCATCTACCGGGGTGTGGCGGGCGGCCCGCCGGACGTGTCGGTGGTGTTCACGCGGGTGGGGTGACCAAACGCTTCGCTGGATGTCCGTTCCATCAGCCGCGGGTCCGTTGTGGCTGGTCGCGCGGTTCCCCGCGCCCCTTCGGGGCGCGGGGAACCGTCACTTCAGGCCGATCGCCGAGCACTCCGACGCGAACTTCGACGTGCAGATCTGGGAGACCTTGTAGATGCCGTCCGCGACGACCGTCGACTTGATGTTCTTCCTCGTCAGCGCGGTCACGGTGACCAGCTGCGCGGGGATGCCCTTGTCGGTGGGGCTGTCGACGGTGTCCTGGGTGAGGGCGTCGAACTCGATCTCCTTGCCCTGCACCTTGGCCACCGCCATCTGCGCGGCGGCCGCGGCCTCCTGCGGGTACGACTTGTACACGCTCATGTACTGCTCGCCCGACACGATCCGCTGCACGGCCGCGAGTTCCGCGTCCTGGCCGGTGAGCGGCGGCAGCTTGGTGACGCCGGCGTCCTCCAGGGCCTTGACGATGCCGCCGGCCATGCCGTCGTTGGCGGAGTAGACGCCGGCGATGTTGCCCTTGCCGATCGCCTCGATGGCCGCCTTCATGTTGGCCTGGGCGTTCTTCGGGTCCCAGTCCGTGGTGTCGTACGACTTGGCGATCGTCACCTTGCCGTTGAGCTCGGACAGGGCGCCCGCCTTGAACTGCTTGGCGTTCGGGTCGGTGGGCGAGCCGTTCATCATGACGATCTTGTCGGAGGTGTCGACCCCGCTGCCCAGCGCCTCCAGCAGGGTGCGGCCCTGGACCTCGCCGACGAGCTCGTTGTCGAAGGAGATGTACGCGTCGATCGGGCCCTCGGCCAGCCGGTCGTAGGCGATGACCGGGATACCGGCGTCCTTCGCCTTCTTCACCTCACCGGCGATGGCGTGCGAGTCCACGGCGTCCAGCAGGATGATGTCGACCTTGTCGTCGATCATCTTCTGCATCTGGGTCGCCTGCTTGGCCGCGTTCTGCCCGGCGTTCTGGTAGTCGACCTTGCCCTGCTGCTTGGTGAGCGCGGCGACCTGCTTCTTGATGATGGGGTAGTCGAAGTCCTCGTACCGGGTGTTGGCCGTCTCCGGCAGCAGCAGCCCCACGGTGACGTCGTTGCCCTTCGTCGGGCTTGCCGAGCTGCTGTCCCCCGACACGTTCAGCACGCCGCAGGAGGAGAGCGACAGAGTCATCGTGGACGCTGCCACGGCGATGGCGGTACGACGCGTGGAACGCATGGAGGAGCTCACTTCTGGTGTCTTCCGGACGCGGGCGCAACTTGCGACCCAGGTGACTGAAAAGCCAACGCGGAGCGGCCCCCGGGCGTCAAGCGCAACTACTTAACGAGTGCGCAACGCAACACTCCGCCGACCATGTAAAGGCATGACGGAAACGCCTCCAAAGGTTCTTTACGGACTCTCCATGCAACCGCAGGCAATCGGCAGGCAAAGATCCGTACAACCGACCCCATTCCTCACGAGTCGTGATCACGGCGGCTTCCGTCAGCCGTTCCCGTCCCGACCAGATGACCGAATGAACCCAGCCAGACGCACGACCGCCGCGGCCACGACCGGCCGTGACCGGCCGTCGTGCCCGGCATGCGGAAGGGGCCCGGAGGTTCTGCCTCCGGGCCCCTGTCACACACGTACGTCAGTCCTGGCGCCCCTTCGGCCGCCACACCACCAGCGCGCTGGTCTGCTGCACCTCCTGGTACGGGACCAGATCGCGGCGGTACGACGCGTGCACCGCCGCCTCGCGCTGCTGCATCGCCGCCGCCGCGCCCTCGACCGCCGACTGGAGCTCGGCGACACGCTGCTGGAGCGCGGCGACCTGGTTCTCCAGTTCGATGATCCGCTTGATGCCGGCCAGGTTGATGCCCTCGTCCTGCGACAACTGCTGCACGGTGCGCAGCAGTTCGATGTCGCGGGCCGAGTAGCGGCGGCCACGGCCGGGGGTGCGGTCGGGCGAGACCAGGCCGAGGCGGTCGTACTGGCGCAGGGTCTGCGGGTGCAGGCCGGAGAGCTGGGCCGCCACCGAGATGACGTAGACCGGGGTTTCCTCGGTCAGCTCGTACGGGTTGCGTCGACGGCCGTCCATCTGGTCATGCTCCCTTCGCGGCCTTGAACAGCTCCGCCCGCGGGTCCTCGCCCGCGGTCGCCTCGCGATACGCCTCAAGTGCGTCACGAGCCTTCCCCGTCAGATCCGCCGGGACACTCACCTCGACGGTGACCAGGAGGTCGCCGCGGGTGCCGTCCTTGCGGACCGCGCCCTTGCCGCGGGCGCGCATGGTGCGGCCGTTGGGCGTGCCCGGCGGCAGCTTCAGGGTGACGGGCGGGCCGCCCAGGGTGGGAACCCTGACCTCGCCGCCGAGTGCCGCCTCCGCGAACGTCACGGGGACGGTGACGGTGAGGTTGTCGCCCTTGCGGCCGAACACGGGGTGCGCGTCCACATGCACCGTGACGTACAGGTCGCCCGCCGGGCCGCCCCGCTCGCCCGGTGCGCCCTTGCCCCGCAGCCGGATGCGCTGGCCGTCCGACACCCCGGCCGGGATGCGGACCTGCATGGTGCGCGAGGACTTGGCGCGTCCCGAGCCCTTGCAGACCTCGCAGGGGTTCTCCGCGATCAGACCGCGGCCCTTGCAGTCCGGGCAGGGGTCGGTGAGCGAGAAGCCGCCGCCGGAACCCCGCGCGACCTGGCCGGTGCCGACGCACGTCGGGCACACCCGCGGGTTGCCGTTCGCGTCGCCGGTGCCCGAGCAGGCCTTGCAGGGCGCCTGCGAGGACATGCGCAGCGGGACCGTCGCCCCCTCGATCGCCTCGGTGAAACTGAGGCTGACCTCGGTGTCGATGTCCTGGCCGCGCCTGGGCTGCACCCGGGTCGTACCGGAGCTGCCCCGGTTGAACAGGCCCCCGAAGACGTCACCGATTCCGCCGCCGAAGCCCCCGGAACCCGCCTGGCCTCCGAAGAGGTCGCCCAGGTCGAAGTTGAAGGAGCCGCCTGCGCCGCCCGGCCCGGGGCGGAAGCCGCCGTTGCCGAAGAGGGCGCGTGCCTCGTCGTACTCCTTGCGCTTCTTGGGGTCGCCGAGTATGTCGTTCGCCTCGGAGATCTCCTTGAAGCGCTCCTCGGCCTTGGCGTTGCCCTTGTTGGCGTCCGGGTGGTTCTCGCGGGCCAGCTTCCGGTAGGCCTTCTTGATCTCGGCCTCGGTGGCGTCCTTGGGGACGCCGAGGACCTTGTAGTAGTCCTTCTCGATGAAGTCCTTGGTGCTCATCCCCGACGCCCCTCCTTCCTCGTTGGTTCAAGCTCAGCCCTCGTCCGGGCCACCGCTCTCCTTGTCGTCGGCCGCCTCGGTCGCTTCTTCGGCCTTGACGGTCTGGGCGCCGGGCTGCGGCTCGGCGACGGCCACCCGCGCGGGGCGGATGGTGCGCTCGCCGAAGCGATACCCGGGCTGCAGAATCGCCACGCAGGTCGTCTCCGTGACGTCCGGCGCGTACGAGTGCATCAGGGCCTCGTGGATCGTCGGGTCGAAGGGCTCGCCCTCCTTGCCGAACTGCTGCAGTCCCATCTTCGCCGCGACGGTCTCCAGCGACTCCGCGACGGACTTGAATCCGCCGACGAGTTCGCCGTGGTCCCGGGCGCGGCCGATGTCGTCGAGCACGGGCAGGAGCTCGGTCAGGAGGTTCGCGATGGCGATCTCCTTGACCGTGATCCGGTCCCGCTCCACTCGGCGGCGGTAGTTCTGGTACTCGGCCTGGAGCCGCTGGAGGTCCGCCGTGCGCTCACCGAGCGCCGTGCGCACCTGGTCCAGCTGGGCCGTCAGACCGGCGATCTGTGCTGCGTCCCCGGCCGGGGCCGCCCCCTCCCCCGCGGAGGGGGAGGCGGCCTGCGGCTCGGCGTCGTCGGGGGTGGCGCCGGAGGGGACGTCGGGCTTCTCGTCGAAGCCCGGGGTCTCCTCCGTCACGCGGCACCGTCCTTGCGCTCGTCGTCCACGATCTCGGCGTCCACCACGTCGTCGTCGGCCTTCGGGGCCTCGGCGCCCGCGGCACCGCCTGCGGCGGCCTGCGAGGCCTGGGCGTCGGCGTACATGGCCTGGCCCAGCTTCTGCGAGACGGCCGCGACCTTCTCGGTGGCGGTGCGGATCTCGGCGGTGTCCTCGCCCTTGAGCGCGGTCTTCAGCTCCTCGACGGAGGCCTCGACCTCGGTCTTGATCTCGCCGGGGACCTTGTCCTCGTTGTCCTTGAGGAACTTCTCCGTCTGGTAGACGAGCTGCTCGCCCTGGTTGCGGGTCTCGGCGGCCTCGCGGCGGGCGTGGTCCTCCTCCGCGTACTTCTCGGCCTCCTGGCGCATCCGGTCGACCTCGTCCTTCGGCAGCGAGGAGCCGCCGGTGACGGTCATCTTCTGCTCCTTGCCCGTGCCCAGGTCCTTCGCGGTCACGTGCATGATGCCGTTGGCGTCGATGTCGAAGGCGACCTCGATCTGCGGGACACCGCGCGGGGCCGGCGGCAGACCGGTCAGCTCGAACATCCCGAGCTTCTTGTTGTACGCCGCGATCTCGCGCTCGCCCTGGTAGACCTGGATCTGCACGGAGGGCTGGTTGTCCTCGGCGGTGGTGAAGATCTCGGACCGCTTGGTCGGGATCGTCGTGTTCCGCTCGATGAGCTTGGTCATGATGCCGCCCTTGGTCTCGATGCCGAGGGACAGCGGGGTCACGTCGAGGAGCAGGACGTCCTTGACCTCACCCTTGAGGACACCGGCCTGCAGGGCGGCGCCGATGGCGACGACCTCGTCCGGGTTGACGCCCTTGTTGGCGTCCTTGCCGCCGGTCAGCTCGCGGACGAGCTCGGCGACGGCGGGCATACGGGTCGAACCGCCGACGAGGACGACGTGGTCGATCTCGTTGATGGAGATGCCGGCGTCCTTGATGACGTTGTGGAACGGCGTCTTGCAGCGCTCCAGCAGGTCGGCCGTCAGCTGCTGGAACTGGGCCCGGGTGAGCTTCTCGTCCAGGTGCAGCGGGCCCTCGGCGGACGCCGTGATGTAGGGCAGGTTGATCGAGGTCTCGGTGGACGAGGACAGCTCGATCTTGGCCTTCTCGGCAGCCTCACGCAGACGCTGCAGGGCCATCTTGTCCTTGCCGAGGTCCACGCCGTGACCGCCGGCGAACTGCTTGACCAGGTAGTCGACGATGCGCTGGTCCCAGTCGTCACCACCGAGGTGGTTGTCACCGTTGGTGGCCTTCACCTCGACGACGCCGTCACCGATCTCCAGGAGGGACACGTCGAAGGTGCCGCCACCGAGGTCGAAGACGAGGATCGTCTGGTCGTCCTTGTCGAGGCCGTAGGCGAGCGCGGCCGCAGTCGGCTCGTTGACGATACGAAGGACGTTCAGACCGGCGATCTCGCCGGCCTCCTTCGTCGCCTGGCGCTCGGAGTCGTTGAAGTAGGCCGGGACGGTGATGACCGCGTCGGTCACCTTCTCGCCCAGGTAGGCCTCGGCGTCCCGCTTCAGCTTCTGCAGGATGAACGCGGAGATCTGCTGCGGGTTGAAGGGCTTCCCGTCGAGCTCGATCTTCCAGTCCGTGCCCATGTGGCGCTTCACGGAACGGATGGTCCGGTCCACGTTCGTGACCGCCTGGCGCTTGGCGACCTCGCCGACAAGCACCTCACCGTTCTTCGCGAAGGCGACGACGGACGGCGTGGTCCTGGCACCCTCGGCGTTGGTGATGACGGTGGGCTCGCCGCCCTCCAGAACGCTGACGACGGAGTTAGTCGTGCCCAGGTCGATGCCGACCGCACGTGCCATGGTGAATTCCTCCAGCTGACTTGAGTGGAACGGACTCAAGTGTGCACGACGCCCGGCGATGGGTCAACAGACCTGAGTCCAACCGACTCAACTCTTATCCGTTCCTTACACGCAATGGGCCGCTGACCTGCGTCGATTGCGTGGGCACGGACCGCCGGAGACCGTACACAGGCACCCGAAGGAGCATGAGTACGACGACGAGTGCCACCGCCCCCACCCAGTACACGGCGGACAGCGCGGTCCACCCGATGTGCATCAGCACCCCGACGAACACCCCGGCGAAGGCCCCGATTCCGGGCAGCACGGTCGCCCCCTGCGGAGTCAGCCCCAACCGCCGCAGCCGGTGGGCGACATGGTCGGGCCCGCCGCGCAGCAACGGCCGCCCGGCCAGCCGCCGCGACAGGACCACGAGGAGCACGTCGGCGCTCGCCAGGGCGGTGAGCGAGAACAGCACTCCCGCACTCGGCGCGAGTGCATAGCCCGCCCGGGTGAACACGGCCGACGCCGCGAGCAGGAACCCCGTGAACAGCGACCCGCAGGCGCCGAGCCCCACGCGCGCGGGCGGCCAGTTGTGCATGAGGAACCCGGTCAGTGCGGCGGCCAGCACGCTCAGCAGCACCGCGAGCCCGTCCATCAGCTCGGCCGCCGCGCAGGCCCCCACCCCGAAGGCGGTGAGCACCGAGACGGTCCCCGCGAGCGCGTCCGCGTGATCGAGCGCCTTGAACCCGATGGCGACGAAGACGATCCAGCCGACGGCGAGCAGCCCGGCCGGCACCCCGGTCTCCTGGTACGGCACGACACTGGCCGCGGCCACGGCCGTACCGGCGACGAGGACCCGCGCCTTGACCCGCCCGATGTCCGCGACGAGCCCGAGCAGGGCGACCGCACCGCCCGCGACCAGCAGTCGCCCCACCCCCGCACCGAGGGGCGCGACGCCGGTCCGGTCCATGGCCACGGCCACCGCACAGGTGGCGAGCACCACGGCCAGACCGCCGAGCAGCGGCACGGGCCGCTGCCGCTGCCGTCTCCGCTCGACGATGCCGAGGCGCAGTGCGGGCACCCGCAGCAGTGCGGTGAGCACGGCGGCGAGCAGCAGGGCGGTGGTGGCGGCGGCGATCCCGTATAGCACGGGTCTAAGTTAGGCGCAAATGTACCAATTTGGCATGAATAACACGATCGCATCGTCGCAAGCCCGGCGGCAGGCCTGGTCGCGCCCCCTTAAGGCAACCCTCAGCGACGCAGATCACCGCACGCCCGGCTACAGTGCGACAGAGGATGGGGGTAGTCTCAATCGGACTACATAAGTTACCGCTTAGTAATGACCCTCGCAGTCCCGAGGAGCCCCCAAATGCAACTCGCCGCGATCATCGTGTCGCTGGTCCTGACCGTGATCGGCGTTGCGCTGCTCGCACGCGCCATCGGTCAGTTCGTCCGGTACTTCAAACTGGGCCAGCCGGTGCCCGCCGGCACCCGGACCGACAACCCGTACGCGCGAAGCGTGACTCTTGTCAGGGAGTTCCTCGGCCACACGCGGATGAACCGCTGGGGCATCGTGGGCTTCGCCCACTGGTTCGTGGCGGTCGGCTTCCTGACGCTGCCGCCGACCCTGGCGCAGGCCTTCGGCCAGCTCTTCCAGGCCGACTGGACGCTGCCCGTCGTCGGCGACTGGCTGCCGCTGGAGATGTACACCGAATTCATCGGTGTGATGACGGTCCTCGGCATCCTCGTGCTCATCGCGATCCGGCTGTCGAACCTGCCCTCCCGCCCCGGCCGCAAGTCCCGCTTCGCGGGCTCCAAGTCGGGCCAGGCGTACTTCGTCGAGTACGTCATCCTCACCATCGGCCTCGCGATCTACGTGCTGCGCGGCCTGGAGGGCGCGATCCACCACGTGGACGGCTACGACGCCTCGTACTTCGCGTCGTACCCGGTGGTCCTGGCCTTCAAGGGGCTGAGCGTCAGCACGCTGCAGAACCTGGTCTACCTGGTCGCGATGATCAAGATCAGCACCTCGTTCATCTGGATGATCGTGGTCTCGCTGAACACCAACATGGGTGTGGCCTGGCACCGCTTCCTGGCCTTCCCGAACATCTGGTTCAAGCGCAACGCCGACGGCTCGACGGCCCTGGGCGCCCTGCAGCCGATGACCTCGGGCGGCAAGCCGATCGACTTCACCGACCCCGGTGACGACGACGTCTTCGGCGTCTCCCAGGTCGAGCAGTTCTCCTGGAAGGGCCTGCTCGACTTCTCCACCTGCACCGAGTGCGGCCGCTGCCAGTCGCAGTGCCCCGCCTGGAACACCGGCAAGCCCCTCTCCCCCAAGCTCCTGATCATGTCCCTGCGCGACCACGCGCACGCCAAGGCGCCCTACCTGCTCGCGGGTGGCGGCAAGACCATGGAGGGCGAGGAGAAGGCCTCCGAGGAGCAGCTGAAGGACGTTCCGGCCGCGGCTCTCGCGGAGGCCGAGCGCCCGCTGATCGGCACCGCCGAGGAGAACGGCGTCATCGACCCGGACGTCCTGTGGTCCTGCACCACCTGTGGCGCCTGTGTCGAGCAGTGCCCGGTGGACATCGAGCACATCGACCACATCGTCGACATGCGCCGCTACCAGGTGATGATCGAGTCCGCGTTCCCGTCCGAGGCGGGCACGATGCTCAAGAACCTGGAGAAGAAGGGCAACCCCTGGGGCCTGGCCAAGAAGCAGCGCCTGGAGTGGCTCAAGGAGGTCGAGTTCGAGGTCCCGGTCGTCGGCCAGGACATCGAGGACCTCACCGAGGTCGAGTACCTGTACTGGGTCGGCTGCGCGGGCTCCCTGGAGGACCGGGCCAAGAAGACCACCAAGGCCTTCGCCGAACTCCTCCACATCGCGGGCGTCAAGTTCGCGATCATGGGCGGCGACGAGAAGTGCACCGGTGACTCCGCCCGCCGCCTGGGCAACGAGCCCCTGTTCCAGGAGCTCGGCATGGAGAACGTCATGGCACTGAACATGGCGTTCGGCGAGGAGCTCGACGACGACGGCAAGGTCGTGCCCGAGTCCGCCAAGCCGAAGTCGGCGAAGAAGATCGTCGCCACCTGCCCGCACTGCCTCAACACGATCGGCAACGAGTACCCGCAGCTCGGCGGCGACTACGAGGTCATCCACCACACCCAGCTGCTGCAGCACCTGGTCGACGAGGGCAAGCTGGTCCCGGTCACCCCGGTCGAGGGCATCATCACGTACCACGACCCCTGCTACCTGGGCCGCCACAACAAGATCTACACGCCTCCGCGCGAGATCATCGCCAACGTCCCGGGCCTGCGCAACGAGGAGATGCACCGCCACAAGGAGCGCGGCTTCTGCTGTGGCGCCGGTGGCGCCCGGATGTGGATGGAGGAGCGGATCGGCAAGCGCATCAACAACGAGCGCGTCGACGAGGCTCTCTCCCTCAACCCGGACATCGTCTCGACGGCCTGCCCGTTCTGCCTGGTCATGCTCACGGACTCCGTGAACGGCAAGAAGAACGACGGCAAGGCCAAGGAGTCCATCCAGGTGGTGGACGTCGCCCAGCTGCTCCTCGAGTCCGTCAAGACCCCGGTCGACCCGGCCGGCGAGGAGGAGACGGAGACCGCTCCGGAGCCGGAGCCGGTGAAGTAGCCCGCAAGGCGGTACCACGGCGCCCCCTGTCCTTCGCCGGACAGGGGGCGCCGTGGTGTTTCCCGACGGGAACGCCTACGCGCCCTTGGGCCCCGCCGACTGCACCACGTCGAACGCCCACAGGGTCGAGCCGGAGGCCGCCGGCCTGGGGCGCTCGGCGCCCTCGCCGCCGCCCTGGTGGGCGGACTTCATCGGCCCCTCCATCCAGGCCTGGAAGGCCGCCTCGTCACGCCACCGCGTGTACACGAGGTACTGGTCGGTCCCCTCGACCGGCCGCAGCAGCTCGAACCACTCGAACCCGTCGGACCCCTCCACGGCATGGGCCCGCGAGGCGAACCGCTTCTCCAGCACCTCGCGCTGCTCGGCGGGGACGGTCAGTACGTTGATCTTGACGACGCTCATACCCGTATCCTGCCGCAAGGGTGATCAGGAGGGCGTGAGGGCCGCTCTCAGTCCTTGGGCTGGTGGTGTGTGACCTGTTCGCGGGCGGTGCGCCAGCGCATACGTGCTTGCTCGAGGATGCTGTCCCACTGGCGGCGGATCTCGTGATCCGACGGTCGGCTCCCCGCGCGGATCCGGGTGAGTTCGTCGTGCATCTCCCGTCCCAGCGCTGCGGAGGCCACGATCACCAGCATGGCCGCGAACAGTGCTGAGATCATCGCGAAGACGGCGCCGAGTGCTCCGTACCGGGCGGCGTAGGAGTTGAACAGTCTCGGCAGGTACACGTTCGCGCCCACCGAGTAGGCCGCCGTCAGTACCGCCGCGATGATCCCGAAGGGGAGCAGTGTCGACGGGGCGATCCGTTTGGCGGACAGGATGCGGCCACTCCACGTGAGGAAGACCGCCGTCACCGGCATCTCGGACAACGCCGCCGCCAGGCCGATCCGGCCCCCGCCGAGCATCGCCTGGATCCAGCCCAGGAGTGCGGCGTAGGCGCCGAGGCCCCCGATCCACAGCAGGTCGTTGCGTGTGTTGCGCACGCTGAGGGGCTTGAGTTCCCAGGCTTGTTCGAACAGGCGCTGAACGGCCCGGGCGAAGCTCAGCGTCGAGATCGTCAGGAAGACCACGCCGAGCAGGCCCACGCTCGCGCCGGTGCCCTCCGGCGGGTCAAGGAGCATGTGCACGGCTTCGGCGCCGCTTCCGGTGAGGTGGTAACGGTTGATGATGCGCTCTGCCGCGTCGTAGTGCACGAAGTCGCTCAGGACGGCGCCGGTGAGGATGGCGAGGGGAACGAGTGCGGTCAGTGCGCCCGAGGCGAGCGCGATGGAGCGGTCGAAGCCCACGATCTTCTGGAAGCGGTTGACGACCCGCAGGGCGAAAGCCGGACGGAGCCAGAACGTCAGTGTTCTGACAAGGCGCTCGCGCGTGATGGCGCGTCCGGCGACGCACGGCATGCCGTGCCTAGTAGCGCAGAGCCCTGGCGACTTCGGCGCGGACGGGACCGGACAGCTTGCGGTTGCTGCGAGCCGTGGCCTTGCCGTCCTTCCCCGCCCCGACCTCGCTGAGCGTCACCACCGTGGTGTCCAGGAGATTGCCTCCCTGGTCACGGAAGTCGACCTGGACCAGGAACGACTTCGCCGAGCCCGCGCTGTTGTGCGCGCTCACGGCCACGGTGCTCCGCCCCTCGGCATCCTGGGCCGGGGCGCCCAGCTGTACGTCGTCCTTCGCCTCGACCGCGTTCTTCACCTCGTCCAGGCGCCGTTTGGCCTCAGCCGAGGCCGAAGCCAGCGCGGAGGCACCCTGCGAGGCCAGGGACGGCACGGCGGAGGCGACCGCCGAGGCCACCGAGGAGGCGGCCGAGGCCGCCTTGCTGTGGCTGCTCGACGGCGTCCCCGAAGTGTCGGAGCAGCCGGTCGTGCCGGCCCCGGCGCAGGCCGCCAGCAGCACAACCGCACCACACCGGGTCGTCCTCTTCGCCAGAGGGCCTGCCATGTCTTCTCCCCTGTGGGGCCGACGGATACCGACTCCCAGTCAAGGACGCCCGGCCGGTGCCCGCACCCCGCACAGCGCTGTGCGGGCACACTTCACCCGTATGGCGCGGCACCGCCCGCCGTCCCGGAGCGAACGGCCGCCCGGCCCCGCGGCTGCAACGCCACCTCGAACACGTGCATCATTACCCAGGCGTTGTCGACGGTGCTGACGAGGTGGACGGTGCGCGTGCGAAGAAACTGGGCTGCGGTTACGGCATCGGTGAGCGGCTGTCTCCTTCTGCTCGCCGCCTGCGGCCCCGGCGGGGACGGCGGAGCCGCCCGCCCCACGCCCGTCCGGATCGCGGACGCCCCGGCCAAGCTGCCGATCCCTCGCGGCAAGGGCAGCAAGACCCCCGACGACTTCAATGGCGACGCGGGCACCGCGACCTCGTCCTCGACACGCTCGTGAAGGCCCAGAGCCACGCCGACGACGCGGGCATCGGCGTCGTCTACGGCAGCGCGCGCGGACTCACCCCGGGGGCACGGCAGTTGCTCGGCTCCGCCAGGTACGCGGCCCGCACCAAGGGCCGGCTCCCCCACGTCTTCGACGCGGAGGCGAGCTGCGACCTCGACAGGGACGGCTTCACCGACCTGATCGTCTCGACCGACCCGCCCTACGACGGCCAGGGCCGCCCCCCGGTCCCCCTCCAGGTCCTCTTCGGCTCCCCCGGCGGACTGACCCACGCCGTCACACTCACCGTCCCCGCCGTCGCCCGCTTCGGCAACGACTGGCCCGACCGGCCGGTGTGCGGTGACTTCGACGGCGACGGCGCCCAGGACCTGGTCCTGCACGCGTCCGGGGAGCAACTGAGCTATCTGCGCGGCCCGTTCAGCCGCAGGGGCACCCCGCACGAGGCCGGTGCCCCCGTCCCGGCACCGGGCGAGGTCCCCACGGGCCCCGCGGCCGACGTCAACCGCGACGGCTACGACGACCTGGTGGTCCGTGCGGCGGAGGGCCAGAGCAAGGCGACCGTCGTCCTCGGCGGTCCCGCCGGCCCCACCCGCACCGGCACCGTCCTGCCCGAGGGCCTCGACGTCGCCCTCGGCCGCTTCGGCAGGGGCGCCGCCCTCGACGCGGCGGTCGGCACCCCGGACGAAACGTTGCTGCGCTACGACCTCCCGACCGCCGCCCGCGCCACCCTCCGCTCCCCCGGCTCCCTGCTCGACGCCGCCGACCTCGACGGCGACGGCCTGAGCGAACTCGTCTCCAGCGGCCCGGGACTTCGGGTGTTCCGAGGCCGTACGACGGGCCTGTCCACGGCGGGCACGGTGACCGTGGAGCCATCGGCCCGGGGGACCACCCAGGTGCTGGCGGTCGGCGACTGGGACGGGGACGGCCGGGCGGACCTGGCCGTGCGGACATACCGGGGCGAGACGAAGGACACGGTCGCCGTCTATCCCGGCAGGAAGAAAGAGCTCCTGACGGCGAAGCCGACGGTCACCTTCTCGACGTCGGAGTTCCTGGCAGCGGCCAACTGACCTCACATCGGCCCCAGAAGGAGGCCTCGTTCATCCGGTGTCCGTGTCGAGCCGCTTCGCGTGGTCGAGCAGGTACGGGGGCACCTTCGAACGAGCCGCCAGCACCTCCACCCCGATCAGCCGGCCGTCCTCGTCGAAGTCGAGGTTGATCATGCCGCCCACCTCGACGGGATCGCAGGGATACATGCGCGCGACCGCAGGCTCCGATCCCGGTTCGGCGAAGGAGATGTACGCCGCGTCCGCCTGCCCGTCGTAGGTCACCCTGACGTCCGCCATGGTCACTTCGCTTCCCGGAGACGGTTGATGTAGGCCTGATCGACGTTGGTCATGACCGTGTTGACGTTGCCGTCGACGGTCTTGGCGACGAATATCTTCGAATCCGGGTCATAGTAGCCAATCTTGTACTGGTCATCATGTTTGTAGGAGAAGGGTGTTCTCTCCAGCACGGCCTGGGCGTCCTCCTCGGAGACGCCGCGTTGCTGCAGACGCTGCACGGCATGGCGCGTGAAACCGCCGGCACCGACGGTCTCGTCGGGAACCTCTCCCCGGGCCACCGCGTCCCAGGCCGCCTCGCTCTCCGAGGCGACCGCCTCGCCGGCGGCCTCGCCGCGGGGCACGGCCGGCTCTCCCCAGTTGCAGTAGCACTCGTCCGCGTGCTCGGAGATGCCGCAGGAGTTGTGCACCAGCACCGGGGTTCCGTCGGCCATCACGTAGTACGTGTGAAGCTCCTGGACGGTGAGGTTGTACATCTCCGCGGCCCCGGGGCGGACGGTGACCGCGTCGATGCGCAGGTGGCCACCGGTGGGGGTGACGAGGGCATGCCCCGGCTTGATTCGGCCGGCCGGGATCCAGGCGTGGAGGGTGGCGTCCCAGAACGGGTGGCGTGAGGTGGTGTGGAGGGTCGTCCGGTGGCCGTCGGTGCCGCGGATCGTGACGTCGACCAGGTCGTCGTCGCGGTGGACCAGCCGAGCGGTCACCTTGCGGGAGCCACGGTGCTTCCCGGTGGCCGGGTCCGCGCTCTCCACCCGGTCACCGGGTTTGATCCTGCCGATCGGTTTCGTCTTGCGGTCGGCCATCAGGACCGGTGTCTTCGGATCGAAACTGCAGAAGGGAACGCCCTCCACCGCTGCCTGCATGGCGATTCCGGCAGCCAGGTCACCGAGTGACTGGCACAGGCTCACGGCCTCGCAGGGATTGCTCGGGACGTTCTTGATGTCCGTCCAGTTGTGGTAGAAGTGCTGGAATCCCTGGCAGGAACTGGTCCACAGCGAATCCTCAGCGGTGCAGCGCTCCCGGAAGTAGAGTTCGACGTTCCGCACCGGGGAGAGGTCCGCACGGTAGGTCCCATAGTTGACCATCATGTTGACGGTGGGCACGGGATGGGCCGAGTTCCACGACTTCAGAAGCTTCATCGGCGGCAGATAGCCTTCGTCTCCCGGTGCGTCATAGCTGGTCCCGTCGTAATCCTTCGACGCAGGGTCGTTGTGCGACTTGTACGGTCCGTATTCGCCGTTGCTGCCGGAGCAGAAGTGCGGGTAGCACGACTCCAGGCCGGTCGGGTCGGCGGAGGCGACGGGGTTGTCGGCAGCGTAGGTGTAGCCGCCCAGTTCCTGCGGGTTGGTGGCCTCCAGCACCGGGTCGACGCTGATGAAACTGCCCAGTGCCGGGTCGTACTTACGGGCTCCGACGTCGGTGTAGCCGGTGCTCTTGTCCTGGGGTTTGCCGAGGTAGGAGTGGGTGGGGTCGGGCCAGGCAGTGGTGTTGGCGCCGGTGCGCGGCTGGCCGTAGGGGGTGTACTCCTCTCGGGCGACCTGCTGAGTGGTGGCGTCCATCGCCAGGGTGGCCGTGCCGTGCGGGTCGCTGAACAGGTACTTCAGCCCACCGCCCGGGAGGCTGGAGCGTACGGCCACGGGCACGCCGGTGCCGCCGTGGCTGTAGGTGCGGACGGCGCCCAGCAGGACGTTCGGAGTGGCAGTGGTGTCGACGACGATCTGGGTGTCGCCCGCGAAGAGGGTGGTCTGGCCGGGGTCTCGGCGGATGAGCTGGTTGCCGTCCGCGTCGTAGAGGTACTTGGTGGTCGTGGGACTCGCGCCCGTGGTGTCCACCTGGGCGAGATGACTCTCGTCGTCCCAGGTCAGGGTCTGGCCGGGGCCGGTGGTGGGGGTACGGGTGTGCAGGTTGCCGTCTTCGTCGTAGGTGAAGCCGGTCGGGTTGGTGCCGCCGGTGGTGGCGGTGAGGGTGTGGGGCTGCGCGCCGGTGCGGTTGCAGCCCGCGGTGCAGCCGTCGGTGTAGGTGGTGGTGGCCGTTGTGCCGGAGCCGCCGGTGGCGTGGTCGACGCTCTGGTGGCGGTTGCCGATGGCGTCGTAGCTGAAGGACTGCCAGTAGGAACCGGCCGTCTTGGCGAGGCTGGTGGAGGTCGGCGGGTTTGCGGCGCAGTTGTCGTTGGCGGTCCAGGCGTCGGTCAGCCGGTCCAGCGCGTCGTAGCCGTAGCACTGCTGGTCGGTGACGGTGTTGCCGGTCTCCGACTGCTGGTCGGTGGTGGAGGTCGGGTTGCCGGAGGCGTCGTAGGTGTACTTGGTGTCGTCGACCGTCGGTCCCGGCGCCTGGGTCCGCGAGATCAGACGGTCGGTCAGGCGGCGCGTCTGGTCGTCGTAACTGAAGGTGGCCCAAGCCGGGTTGGTCGAGGCGCCGAGGGTGACCTGGGACTGTTCGCCGTAGTTCGTGTAGACCGTCCCGGCGACGTAGATGTTGGCGCTGCTACTCGTCTTGATCGGGTTGCCCAGCGTGTCACGGCCGTAGGTGATGACCTCGCTGTTCAGCCCCTGGGTACGCGGGTCGGTCTGCGTCGCCGGCAGCTGGTCCCTGATGGTGTAGGTGAGGGTCGTGGTGTACGTCGAGGGCAGCGGTGCCTCCGACGCGGGCAGGGTGATCCTGGTGCCGGTCGGTTTGCCGAGGCTGGTGTAGCCGGTGGTGGCGACGGTGTAGCCGCCGGTCACGCCCTGGACGTAGCGGGTGGAGGAGGTCGGCAGGCCGATGCGCAGGGTGTCGTAGGTCCAGGAGGCGAACTGGAAGTCGGACTTCGCGTGGTCGGTGGCGGTGAGCTTGCGGCCCAGGAGGTCGTAGGTGTAGTCGAGTTCGACCTGCTTGGCGTCGGTGGCGGAGATCAGGTTGCCGGCGTCGTCGTACCCGTAGCTGCTGCTGCCCGCGTCCGGGTCGGTCTGGGACTTCTTGCGGCCGAGCAGATCGAAGCCGAACTTCCACACCGTCTTGTCGGGACCGGTGATCTGGGTCTGCTGTCCGGCGGCGTTGTAGCCGTAGGTGGTGGCCGAGGTGGTGCCGCCGGTGGCGGTGAAGCCGGTCGCCGCGGTCCCGGTCAGACCGGGCGGGGCGGTGTACTGGTCGAGTTCGGTGGTCTGGCCGCGGGCGTTGACGACCGTGGTGGTGGCCACGCCGCCCTTGGGCGGCACGACGGTGGTCCGGTCTCCGGTGGTGGCGGTGGCGGTGGACCGGGTCCTGGCTCCGTCGTGCTCCTCGGTGACCAGGTCCGCGCGGCCCTGTCCGTCGTAGTCGGTGACGGTGGTGTCGGGGATGGAGACCTGGGAGACCGAGACCAGCTTGCTGCCGGGGCTGCCGCCCACGTTGTAGGCGTTGTTGGTGACGACCTTCCAGCCGTGCGAGTCGTACTGGGTGTCCGAGACCGTGGTGCTGGAGTTCTCCGCCGTCGCCTGTGTCTGCAGCGGGCGCAGCATCGCGTCGTACAGCGCCTCACTGGTCTTGTAACTGCCGTCGTCCAGAAGCGTGTTGGAGGCGACGACCGAGGGTGCCGACTGGGACAGGGTGTAGCTGTAGGTCATGTTCGCCGGCGCGCTGTTGGCCTTGATCTCGTTGGGCAGCCACACTGCGGTCTGCCGGCCGAGGGCGTCGTAGGTGAGAGAGGTGAGCAGGCCGGCCGGGTCCGTCTTGGAGACGGGCACGGCCCGTGCCGGGTCCAGGGTGTTGCCGGCCACCTGGCAGTCCTTGGACGAGGTGGTGACGGCGGAGCAGTCCACACCGGGCGTGACCTGGGTGATCGTGGTGGAGCCGGTGGGAAGCGCGCCGGTGGCGGGCGTGTAGGAGGTGAAGACGGTCTGCGCGAGACTCTTGCCGTCCGGCGAGGTGGACTTGGGGGTCCGGGTGACCTTGGTGACGCGGCCGTAGGAGTCGTACCTGGTG
Source organism: Streptomyces sp. NPDC001604 (assembly GCF_042893475.1). Taxonomy (NCBI): domain Bacteria; kingdom Bacillati; phylum Actinomycetota; class Actinomycetes; order Kitasatosporales; family Streptomycetaceae; genus Streptomyces; species Streptomyces sp. NPDC001604. Next base: position 349,938 of record NZ_JBIAUY010000002.1, read on the forward strand.
GCGGCCTCGTCGACGAAGGCGGTCGCCGCTGCGCCGCTCGCGGCCGACGCCTGCTGGACGAGGGTGACGTCACCGGTCTTGGGCAGGGCGGGGTTCTGCTGCCCGTCGCCGTCGTAGGCGAAGGGGTTGGTGTCGTACGACGTCCTGGAGTCGGAGATCAGGGTGCCGCCGGGGTTCGCGCCGGCGACGGAACAGTCCTGGGCGGTGGTGATGGTCTCGGCGGGCAGCACCAGGGTGGCCGGAGTGCCGGTGAGGTAGCGGGTGTAGGTGCACTTCGCGACGTTGTCGCTGTCGGCACTCTCGCCCCGGTCGTCGACCTGCACCGGCATACCGGTCGTCGACTTGCCCAGGGTCGTGTTGTAGAAGGTGTCGGTCTCTGTCCTGCGCCAGCCGTACGAGACCGCCTGCCGCGTCAGCGTCTTGGCGGGGCGGACCATCAACGCCGTCAGGTCGGGCAGTCCGCTGCGGCTGCGGCTGGCCGTGGGGCCGATGATCGTGGGCACGCTGACGACGGCCTTGTCCAGGCTGCCCGTGGCACTCGTGTAGGTGTCCGTCTCGAAGGTCTGGCCCGCCAGGGCGTTGTCGTCGGCGACCGAGGTGGCGCCGTCCTGGCTGGTCAGGTCGGGCACCGAGCGGGTCTTGCCGCCGGGCAGGGTGTCGCCGTTCATGCCCAGGAAGTAGTACGTCTTGGTCAGCGTCCTCTGGTCGTGGACCTTGACGCCGTCGGTGAGGTGGAAGACGTTCGGGTCACCGGTGGTGACGTCCACCTCCGGATAGCCGCGGAACTGGCCCCAGGTGCGGTTCTTGGCCTTGACGAGCTCGTTGTCGTCGTAGCGCCATCCGGGATTGCCCTTGTAGACGTAGTCCGTCTCCAGCTCGGGCTGGGTGCCGTCCTGGTAGGAGTTGTTCGGGTCGATGGTGACGACCGAACCCACCTTGTACTTGTAGAACCAGTCCATCCACGGCGCCGGCTGACCGTCCGGTGTCCAGTACACCGGGAAGCAGGACAGGGTGTTGGTGGAGGCGAAGGTCTTGGCCGCCGCGTCGTTGGGGTCGTTCGGGTCGCTCGCCGGCGCGCTGGAGCAGTCCGGGCGGTCGTAGCTGACGGTCGTCTGGGCGCCGGTCTCCGTGGTGACCGTCTGGATCCGGTCGTGGTACATCAGCGGCATCTGCGGGATCGTCCCGACCCGGTTGGGCAGCTGCAGCGGCGGGTCGAAGCTCACCGCCGGGGTCGAGGTGCTTCCCGAGGCGCCGCCCAGGGTGTCCAGTCCGGTGTGCTGGACGGAGTCCAGCCACAGGGTGGGGGCGTGGTCGCCACCGTCGGGGAAGGACTGGACGAAGCTGTACTTGTCGACCTGCTTGGTCGCACCGCCCACCTGGACCTGGGTGGTGATGGAGGTCAGGCGCTTGCGCGTCCAGAAGCTCGGGCCGTGGTTGGTGCAGTTCGTCGAGCCCGAGGTGCAGTTGAGGTCCACGGGGACGTCCGGCCAGTAGGCCGCGTTGGCCACGGTGAACTGGCTGTCCGCGCAGGTGTTGCCGGACGGGGTGCCGGGGATGCAGCGCTCGGCGGTGGCGAAGAGGACCTGCTCCGGGGCGGTGCCCGAGTAGATCGTCGAGGACGTCATGCCGTAGTCGATCCGGGACAGGGTGCCGCCGCGGACGTACGACACCGCGGTGTCCTTCATGTCCGCGCCGTAGTAGCCCGTTTCGGGCGAGTAGTACCAGGCGGTGGCGTTGCCGTGGGTGTCGACGACGTAGTCCAGGTTGAACCGGTAGCCGAGCGTGCAGGCGGTGGCGGCGAAGTCGGTGCTGTCCGGGCAGTCGGAGACACCGCTGTGCGCGTGGTAGACCGGCTCGGTCCACACGGACCTGGTCTCGTCCTTGCCGCTGGTCCATCCCGGCAGGCGGTTGCGGCCGAAGAAGTACTGCACTCCGCCCTCGGTGACCTTGAAGTACTCGCCGTTCGCCGTGCCGTTCGTGGCGTCGGTCAGGTCCTCGATCCTGGTGCCGGCGTCGTCCTCGGCGGGGCGGAAGGTCTTGGTCGTGGCGTCGTAGACGATGTCGGTGGACTTGCCGTTCAGTGACAGGGTGAGGATCTGCCCCGCCCAGCACTGGTCGCCGTCGTTCTTCGGTGCCCCGGACGCCGAGTCGTCCTTGCAGGACTTGTAGGTGCGCTCGACGTAGTTCTCGGTCGAGGCCCAGCCGTCGCCCAGCCAGGAGGACTGGTTGTTGGTCCCCTCGGTGCGCGCGTCCTGCGTGGAGGAGCTGTAGGAGAGGTCGACGTTGGGGACCGCGCCGCCGATCGCAGGTGGCACCGAGATCGGATAGCTGTAGGTGAACGCGCCCGTGTTCCCCGAGGTCGACCAGGAGCCGCCCGGCGACAGGCTGGTCGCCGAGTAGTCACCCGAGGAGCCGGAGGTGCCCGAGGTCGCAGCCATCACCACCGTCGCGCCGGACGCGGCGGTCGCCGAGCTCGACAAGCCGGCGGCATCCGCCATCAGCGGCGCCGGGCCCCCCACGGTGACCTGCGCGGACAGCGGTGTGCCGGGGGTGGTGCGCACGGGGGTCTGCGCCTGGCACCTGGCCAGCTTCGGCGTGGTCAGTGCGCAGGCGGGAAGCCGGACCAGGTGCAGGCGGGAGGCGAAGTCGCCGCCGAAGGCGTAGCGGAACGACGAGTCGTCCACCCGCAGCGCGATCCTGCCGCCGCCGGGAGAGGTGCGGTGCAGGGTGAAAAGGAGGCCGTGCACACCGGCGGCGCGCGCGGTCTTCTGGTCCAGCACCGACACCCGCACCTGCTGCGAGCCGATGACGCCGGCCGAGTGCGGCTGGGCGTCGGCGGCGCCGAGCAGGACGGGGGTGGATCCGGCCCGCACCTGCGGCGCCCTGACGCCCGCGGGGGCAGCCAGGGCCGGCAGGGTCACCACGGCGTCGGCCGCCGCGGGAAGCTTCGCGTGCCCGGTGGGATCGAAGTGCTTGAACCGCTTGGGGGCGGAGTGCCGCTCGGGTGTGGCATGGGTGAAAGGGATCCGCTTGTCGCGCGGCACGGCGGGAGCCGTCACCTGCGGCCCCGCGGCAGGAGTCGCCGTGGCCACTCCTGCGGGCAGCAGGCCCACCACCAGGACACCGGCCGTCGCCACTGCCGTGCGACGGACCCCCCGGGCGCCCCAGGCAGCCCAGCCGCGTCTCCATCTCGATGTCCGCGCCACGATGCTTCCCCTCCCCCTGCTCAAATCGCCCAACGTCCAGCACATGTGGCGATTCGAGTGCATGACAGAGCGGAGGCGCAGCTCATTCCGGCCCCCCGCGGATCATCACGCTAGGTCCTGAGTTCGACACGGCATGCAAAGGATCTCCATAAGAAGAACAAAGGAATCACCCGAGCGGGAACGCAAGTTGATGCACATGCGTCAAAAGCGGACCTCGAACACCCCTTGGACCATCCGTTGTTGATGGACCCGGCTCACATCGGCCCACAGAATGCACTGCGGCGCGGGCCCACGGGGGGACCGCCTGAGACCCGCGAAGGATCCCAACCTCCATGCCCGCCTTCCGCACACGCATGCGCATGTCCCGACGCCCCAGGTCCAGACCCGTGGCCGTCACCGTCGTCGCGGCCCTGGCCGCCGGATCGCTGGGTGCGGCGGTGCCCGCCCACGCGGCGCCCGCCGCGCCCACCCGCCCGTCCCACCCGAGCACCCACCGGCCCGCCGCGCGGCGCCTGAACGCCACCGAGTCGGCGTCCGCCCGGGCCAAGGCCACCGGCAGGCCGGTCACGGTCGAGCAACTCACCGACACCGGCACGGTGGTGGTGGCCAATCCCAACGGCACCTTCACCCGCACCGACTCCTCGATGCCGCAGCGCACCCGGCAGCACGGGAAATGGGTGCCGATCGACACCACGCTGGTGCGGCAGGCGGACGGGACCTGGGCGCCCCGGGCCGCCGTCACCGGGGTGACGTTCTCCGGCGGCGGTTCCGGCGCGCTGGTCACGATGAGGAGCGGCACGGACCGGCTGGGGTTCTCGTGGCCCGGCACCCTGCCCGCACCGGTCATCTCCGGTGACACGGCCACGTACCCCGAGGTGCTGCCCCAGGTGGACCTGCAACTGACCGCGGACGCCTCCGGCTACTCCTCGATGCTCGTGGTCAAGTCCCGCAAGGCGGCGGCCGATCCCCGTCTGCAGAGCCTCGCGCTCGGCACCACGTCGGCCAACCTCGAACTGACCGCCACCCGCGACGGCGGCGCGCAGGCCAAGGACAGGCGCACGGGCGAGACGGTGTTCCACAGCGACACCGCGCTGATGTGGGACAGCGCCGGCCGCAGGACCGGCCCCTCCTCCCTGGCCCGCACGACCACCGACACCGCCGCACGGGCCGAGCACAAAGCGGCCGCCGAGGTCGGCAGGCATCGCGCCCAGGTCCGGGTGACCCTTCGGCACGGCAGGCAACTGCTCGGCCTGGACCGGAAGTTGCTCACCGACAGAAGCACCGCCTACCCGGTCTACGTGGACCCGGAGTGGAGCGGCAGGCCCTCCCAGCTGGACTGGGCACGGATCTCCGACAACGGATGGAACGTCTACAACTCGACGTCCACCTCGGGGTCGACCAACGCCCGTGAGGGGTGGGACAACTCCACCCCCGGCAACGGCGAGCGGGCCCGCACGTACTACCAGATGAACACCAGCGGCATCAAAGGCGCCGTGGTCACGCACGCCTCGCTGTATGTGAAGCAACTCTCCGCCGCCTCCTGCTCGGACACCCCGGCCGCCGTCTACGGCACCGACCGCCCCGCCGGCTGGAGTTCCTCCTCGCTGTACTGGGGCCACGAGCCCGGTGGGCGCACCGGCTCGCTGGGCACCAACCCCAAGAGCCACGAAGCCGGCACCTGCCCGGTCACCGACGGCGCCAACTCCTGGGTCAGCCCGCCGTCACTGGAGTTCGACGTGACCTCCCGGGCGCAGAGCGCGGCGGCCGGTGGCTGGAAGAGCATGACGCTGATGGTCCAGTCGCCCGACATGAACGACGCCACGCAGTGGAAGCAGCTCGCCTACGGCGGCGGCGCCACCATGTCGGTCACCTACAGCTACCGCCCCAAGCTCAAGAACGGCACCGGCACGCCCGCCGTCAAGCCGTCCACCGTGAGCATGGGCAAGACGATGACCACCACGCACACCCCGACGCTCTCCGCGCGTGCGGTCGACCCCGACCTGGCCGGCGGCAGCGAACTGGTGCGCATCGACTACAACGTCTTCAACTCCTCGGGCACCCTGATCCACCAGGGCTTCGGGCCCAGTACGGACTCCAAGAAGCGGGCCCGCTACAACACCAACGGCAGCGACTGGACCACCCCGAGCCTGCCGGACGGCACCTACACCTGGAAGGCCACCGCGCAGAACGCGGCCGGTTACTGGGTCGGCCCCGGCTCCGGTGTCTGGACCAAGACGCAGACCTTCACGGTGGACACCAGCGCACCCCCAGCCCCGACCGTGACCTCCAGTCAGTTCCCGGCCAAGCAGATCGGCGCCGCCTTCGGCGACAAGGGCACCTTCACGCTCGGCAACAACCACACCAACAACATCACCGGCTATCTGTTCGACCTGGACGGCACGCTCGGCAACACGGTCTACAGCAGCAGCGTCACGCACTGGACCACCGGTACGAAGATCACGCCGGGCAAGGTCTACTACGTCACCTCCGACAACGGCCCCGGCACCGGCACCTCGGTCGTCAACGGCAGCGCCTCCCCCGCCTTCGCCCCCGGCACGGCGGGCCCGCACACGCTGTACGCCAAGGCCGTCGACCAGGCCGGCTCGACGTCCGTCACCCAGACGAGCTACGCCTTCTACGCCGGCACGAGCACCCCGACGTACGCCTACGGCGACAAGATGATCAGCGGCTGGACGGCGACCAACACCGACGGCACGACCACCGTCGTACCCAAGGCGACCACCACGTCCAAGGGCGGCCAGCTGATCAGCCAACCCGCCTACAGCGGCTACGAGTTCGCCGACGGCTACCAGGCCATGCTCGCCAACAAGAGCACCACCTCGAAGGTGGCCGCCGGTGACAGCGCCACCTTCTCCTTCGACATCCCCAAGGACGGCCCCTGGAGCTTCGGGGTCAATCTGACCAAGGGCAAGGACTACGGCATCTACGGCCTGGTCCTGGACGCGGGCAAGCCCACCCAGGCCACGCTGATCAGCGGCCTCGACGCCTACAACTCGTACACCACCACCCGCTTCGTCAACCTCGGCATCCCCAAGGACGCGAACGGTCAGCTCCTCACCCTCAAACAGGGCATTCACACACTGACCCTCACCCTGACCGGCAAGAACCCCTCCTCGACGGGCTACCAGGCCGGCATCGACGTGCTGCGCCTCGCTCCCGCACTGAGCTGCGCGATCAACAGCACCGGCAGCTGCCTGAACAACACCGCCACCAGCACCTTCACCACCACGACCAGCACCGCCGACGCCGACGGCTCAGGCAACAGCATCAACTCCGGTGATCTCACCGGCACATCCGGCTGGCAGAGCGGCAAGTCGGTGACCGTCGACGGGGCGAGCATCGCGCTGCCGAAGTTCGGCACGGGCACCTACGACAACATGCTGGCCTCCGGGCAGACGGTCACCGTGCCGGGCAGCGGCGCGGTGAACAGCGGCGGCTCCGTGGTCTTCCTCGTCTTCGCCACCGGCGGTGCGGCCAAGGGAGCCACCGGCTCCATCACCTACGCCAAGAACAACTGCATCGACCCGGCCAATCCGGCCGACCAGTCGTACACGCTGGACACCGTGCCCGACTGGATCAGCGGCCCCGCCTCCGCGGCCTCGCTGACCCTGGTCCACGAGAACCACAGCAACAACACCCAGACCAGCCCGGCTTCCGGCCCGAAGATCTACGCGGTGAGCGTCCCGCTGCAGTGCCCCGGCTCGGTCGTCAGCAGCATCTCCCTGCCGCTGTTCACCAACGGCGTCCAGGCCGGCCAGCCCACGCTGCACGTCCTGGGCCTGGGCTTGCGTCCGGTGACCGTCACCGGCAGCGGAACCAGCGCCCAGCACTGGGTCGGCACCTGGTCCTCCGTCCAGGACACCGCCAAGGTGCAGTTGTCCAGTGGCAGCACAGCCTCCGTCAGCGGGCAGACGCTGCGTGTCCCGGCACACGTCAGCATCGGCACCGACGCCGGCAACGGCGTGCGCATCCACCTGTCCAACGCCCTCGGCGCCGGCCCGGTGACTTTCGACGCGGCCTCCGTCGCCCTGCAGGACGGCACGGCGGGCGGCGCCACGGCGGCCGCGGCCCCAGTGCCGCTGACCTTCGGCTCCCCCACCACCACCGCCATCACCATTCCGGCGGGCGGCGACGTCACCAGCGACCCGGTGACGCTGACGGTGCCGCAGCAGGCGACCGTCCTGGTCAGCCTTCAGGTCCACGGCTCCGTCTCCGCCATGCCGGGCCACGCCGCGGCCCGGACCCCCGTGTGGGTCAGCGACGCGGCCAACCGCACCGGTGACACCGCGGCCGCCAGGTTCACGCAGACGACGTACACCGGTCTGCCGTACATGGCCGGAATCGACGTCACCACTCCGGTCTCCGCCCCCACCGGCTCACTGGTCCTCTACGGCGACCAGAGCGTCAACGCCGACACCGCGAGCGGCGACGGGCGGCACCACCTGAGCGACGCCATCACCAACGCCATCGTCAGCGACCCCAACGGGGACGACACCGTCGACTACGGCATCCTCAACGCCGGCACCAACAGCACCAGCCTGAACAACAACCTGCTGCCGCAGGGCACCTACAGCGACACCCCGACCAACGCCCTCAACCCGGTGGACCGCAATGTGCTGGCCCAGGGCAACGTGCGCACCGTACTCGTCTCCACCGGCGCCGCCGACCTGCTCAACTGCACCGGCACGGCCGACACCTGCGCCACCGGCGTCGAGAAGGGACTGGCCGCGCTCAACAGCGAGTTGAGCGCGTACTACACCGACGACGGACAGACCTTCGTCAACGGGCAGCCGGTCACCCAGAACTCCAACATCACCGTCTACCTCACCACCATCCCGCCGTTCACCGCCGCCCACGCGGGCACCGCGACGCAGGAGGCCGCACGTGAGCAGGTGAACGGCTATCTGCTCGACAACTTCCCGAGCCAGGTCATCGACTTCGCCGCGGCGGTCTCCACCGACGGCACGGCCACCTCGTCGACCGTGAAGGCGGCGGACCTCTCCACCGGCAACCCGTCGAACGCGTACTACGACGACCTCGCCGCCCGCTACCTCAACGACACCAACACCCAGGTCGTCGGCATCGCGCCGAACATGATCGTCCCCGAGGCCACCGGCAGCGACACCCCCGACAACGAGTGGGAGGTGGCCACCGACGGCACGGACGCACGCGGCGACAACCCGTTCACCGCGGTCGGCGGCGCGACCTTCGGTTCGACCGGAGCCGACGCGGTCAACGCCCCGGTCACCGCCACGCACTTCGACGGCAGCACCGGATTCCTGGAGAGCGACCACACCGCCGTCAACACCCTCACCGACTACACCGTCTCCGCGTGGGTGAAGCTCGACTCGGCGGACAACCCGGCCACCGCCATCTGTGAGGGCACCAGCCAGCACCAGGCGTTCTACATCGGATACGACCGGGGCAACAAGGGCTGGATGTTCCAGACCACGACCACCAACGACGACAACGCCGACTTCCCCACCGCGGAAGGAGACGCGGGCACCGGCGTCCTCGGCACCTGGACCCATCTCCTGGTCACCTACACCGCCCCCGTCGACGGAGACGACGGCACGGGCACGATGTCGATCTACCAGAACGGCACCCTGATGGGGACCGCCACCAACCCCACCCCGCAGTACGACTCCTCCATGCCGCTGACCGTCGGCGGCTGCGTCAACAGCCCCGACGCGACCTCGCCGTACAACGCCTTCCCCGGCTCGGTGTCCGATGTGCGGGTCTACCCGTACGCGATGACCGCGAGCGACGCGGGCGCGAACAGCGTGATCGTCCCGGCCGGCTGGGACAAGGGCATGCCCGAGGACGAGTGGAAGCTGGCCGGGGACGGGACCGACAGCGCCTCCCTCAACCCGTTCACCGCCACCGGCAGCGCCACCTACGGCACGGACGCGCCGAGCGGGCTGTCCGGCAGCGTCGCCTTCGACGGCAGCACCGGCTTCCTCAAGAGCAAGCAGAGCGCGGTGAACACCCTCGGCGACTACACCGTCTCCGCCTGGGTGAAGATCAACTCAGCGCTGGGAACCGCCGCCCTCTGCCAGGGAACCACCACCCACCAGGCGTTCTACCTCGCCTACGACAAGAGCAACCAGGGCTGGATGTTCCAGACCACCACCAGCAACGATCCGAGCTCCGACTTCCCCACCGCGGAAGGAGACACGGGCACCGGCAAGATCGGCACCTGGACCCATCTGGTCGCCACCTACAGGGCACCGGTCGCCGGGGACCCCAGCACCGGAGTGATGGCCCTCTACCAGAACGGCAGCCTGATGGGCACGGCCACCAACCTCAGCCCCCAGTACGACTCCTCCCTGCCCCTGACCATCGGCGGCTGCGTCAACAGCGCGGCGGCCACGACCCCGTACCTGGCCTTCCCCGGCTCGGTCGCCGATGTCCACGTCTACCCGCGGACCCTGACGGCGACGGAGGTCGGCGCACTGCACTGACCCCGCGGCAACCCCGGTGCCCCGCCCCTCCCACCAGGAGCGGCGGGGCACCCTCGCATCCACCGTGGCGCCAAGGGCGCCAGGCTCCGGCCGCGCCAGTCACAGCAGCCACAACGGCCACAACGGCCACAACGCTTTTCCGAACTCACGTACAACCCTTACGGCCCGATGCGGGTCTCCTGATCGCCGACCGACCCATGAACCCGAGGACAACTCCCGGCGAACCCGGGTCGGCTCGCACCCCACCGACTGCGGATGCCCGCCAGGCATCCCCCGCATGCCGCAGGAGAAAACCCGCATGCACAAGCCTCTGCGACTCGCCCTCGCGTCGGCCACCGCCGTCGCTCTGACGGGCGGTCTGCTCACGTTCTCGGCCGTGAACGCCACGGCCGCGGACTCCACCCACGTCCCACAGGCCGACTTCAACGGCGACGGGATCGGCGACGTGGCCTTCTCGGCCTCCGGCGCCTATGTGAACGGCCTGAAGAACGCCGGCCAACTGGTCGTCCTCTACGGCACCTCCACCGGCCTCTCCTCCGCCAAGCGCACCACGCTCAGCCAGAACAGCGCCGGAGTCCCCGGCGCCTCCGAGGCCGGCGACGCCTTCGCCTCGGACACCGCGTACGCCGACTTCAACGGCGACGGCTACGACGACCTGGCGGTCAGCTCCCCGCACGAGAAGGTCGGCACCGACGCCGACGGCGGCACCCTCGCGATCCTCTGGGGTTCCAGCGCCGGCCTCACCGGCAAGGGCGTCACCGTGTCCGACCCGGCCCCCTCCAGCCACGACCTCTGGGGCAAGAACCTCGCGGCCGGCGACTTCGACGGCGACGGCAAGGCCGACCTGGCCGTCGGCAGCTCCGCCTCCACCATCTACGTCTTCAAGGGCGGCTTCAGCTCCACGGGCACGCCCGGCGGCCGCTACACGATCAAGCCCGCCATCCAGAGCGGCGGCGGCGCCCAGGGGCCCCTCAACCTGACCGCCGGCGACATCAACGGGGACAAGCGCACCGACCTGGTCGTCGACGGCTTCGAGACACAGACCGCCTACGGCTGGAACCGCAACTACTACGTTCCCGGCACCGCGAGCGGCCTGAGCGTCGCCTCCGCCAAGGCCCTGAAGCCCGGCGTGATCACCGCCATCGGCGACATCAACGGCGACGGCTACGGCGACATCGTCAGCGGCGCCAACTGGGACGCCACCACCTCCGACGGCACGACCATCCCCGACTCCGCCAAGGGCGGCAAGGTCTGGGTCACCTACGGCACCGCCTCCGGCCCCGGCACCTCCACCGGCATCACCCAGGACACCGGCAACGTCCCCGGCTCCTCCGAGTCCAGGGACATGTTCGGCTACGAGCTCGACCTGGGCGACATCAACGGCGACGGCTTCCTCGACCTGGCGATCGGCGTCGCCGGCGAGGACCTCGGCAGCAACGCCGACACCGGTGCGGTCACCGTCCTCTACGGCACCTCGAGCGGCCTGGACACCACGTCCGGAGCCCAGTCCTTCGCCCAGTCCACCCCGGGCGTGCCGGGCGACGACGAGGACGGCGACATGTTCGGCCTCGACCTCAAGCTCGACGACGTCACCGGCGACGGCAAAGCCGACCTGACCGTCGGCTCCGCCGAGAACAGCGGCGACGGCGCGGTGACCTACCTGCCCTCCGACGGCACGAGGATCACCGCCACCGGCTCCCGCGCGATCACCCCGAACACCTCGGGCGTCTCGACGACCGGCACCCCGTACTTCGGCGCCAACTTCGCGGACTGACCCGCCCCCTACGGGAGCCGGGCCCTCACCCTCGGGCCCGGCTCCTCCTTCTCCCTAAGGGATCCCCTTACCGTCCCCTTAAGGGATGTCACAGCTCGGCAGCAAACCCGGGCCCGAACCACCGGGCCCTGCACCTCGATCTCCGGGACCAGGTACGTTCGAAGACGTGGCTGGATTCAGGATCGGACGCGGCGCCCGTAACAACGGGGCTCCGCAAACGCGACCGCAACAACCCCCGTACGGACAGCAGGGCCCGTCGTACGGCCGACCCGCGGCACCGCAGTACGGGAACGCCGGCGGCCAGTGGCCGCAGGGCAACGGCGGCGGGTACGGCGAGCCGGAGTACTTCGGTGACGGCGGCGCCTACGCACCGCAGGGCGGCCCGGACCCGTACGCGGCCAACAACCCGGGCCACACCCAGGCGTTCACGGTCGGCGAGGACCCGTACAACCAGGGCGGCACCTACCGCGCGGGCTCGGCCCCGGCGGCCCCCGCAGGCCCCCGCCTGCACTGGAAGGACCTCCTGAGGGGCATCGTCCTCTCGCCCGCCCAGACCTTCCTGCAGATGCGGGACTACACGATGTGGGGCCCGGCCCTCATCGTGACCTTCCTCTACGGCCTGCTCGCCGTCTTCGGCTTCGACGGCGCACGCTCGGACGCGATCAACGCCACCCTGGCGAACGCGGTGCCCATCGTCCTGACGACGGCCGTCGCGCTGGTCCTCTCGTCCTTCATCCTGGGCGTGGTCACCCACACCCTGGCCCGCCAGCTCGGCGGCGACGGCGCCTGGCAGCCCACGGTCGGCCTCTCCATGCTGATCATGTCCCTGACCGATGCGCCCCGTCTCGTCTTCGCCATGTTCTTCGGCGGCAACGCGACCTTCGTCCAGGCCCTGGGCTGGGCGACCTGGGTCGCGGCGGGCGCGCTGCTGACGATGATGGTCAGCCGCTCCCACGACCTGCCCTGGCCGAAGGCCCTGGGCGCCTCGGCGATCCAGCTGATCGCCCTGCTGTCGATCGTGAAGCTGGGCACGTTCTGACACACGCGTACGACACAAAGGGCTCCCGGCGCACTGCCGGGAGCCCTTTCCGTCGGGCGGCTAGTCAGCCGCGCCGGGCCAGGTCGGGCCCTGGTCGGTCCAGATGGCGCCCTTGTTGCGGCACAGGCAGAAGGGGTGGCCGAACGGATCGGTGTAGACCTGCCAGCCGTAGCCGTCGGGGCCGATGAAGTCCTGCCTCAGCGTCGCGCCGAGGTCGAGGACGCGGCGCTGCTCGGCCTCGATCTCGTCCACTTCGAAGTCGAGGTGGAACTGCTTGGGGTGCTCACCGTCGGGCCACTGCGGAGCGCGGTAGTCGTCCACCCGGATGAATGCCAGCTCGATCGCGCCGAACTGGATGCCGGCCCAGTCCTCGGAGCTGCCTTCCTTGATCGGACGGCCCGTCACCTCGGAGTAGAAGGCCGCCAGCTTCATCGTGTCCGGGCAGTCGATGATGAAATCGGTGAGTCGCAGCATCCCGCGATCTTGGCACAAGCTCGCACCCGCCTTCGGGACAGGCGCTGAGCAGCTCCGCTGAGGTCTTTGCAGAGCAGCAGGTCAGAGTGCTTCCTTCGACGGGGTGACCGGCTCCCCCGACTTGCGCACCACGGGCAGGACACTCCACGGGAAGTTGATCCAGTCGTCGGTACGCTTCCACACGTACTCGCACTTCACCAGCGACTGCGACTTCTCGTAGACGACGGCGGAGCGGACCTCGGCGACGGTGTCGAGACAGAAGTCGCGCACCAGCTTCAGCGTCTTGCCCGTGTCGGCGACGTCGTCGGTGATGAGCACCTTCTTGTCGGAGAAGTCGATCACGTTGGGAACGGGCGCGAGCATGACGGGCATCTCGAGGGTGGTGCCCACGCCCGTGTAGAACTCCACGTTCACCAGGTGGATGTTCTTGCAGTCGAGGGCGTAGGCCAGCCCACCTGCGACGAACACGCCGCCGCGCGCGATGCTGAGCACGATGTCCGGCTCGTACCCGTCGTCGGCGATGGCCTGCGCGAGCTCGCGCACGGCCTGCCCGAAGGCCTCGTAGGTCAGGTTCTCCCGCGCACTCCCCATTTCACTCACACCTGGGTCCGGTGGAAGTTGAGGTAGGACCGGGACGCGGTGGGACCGCGCTGCCCCTGGTACCGGGAGCCGTACCGCTCGCTCCCGTACGGGAACTCGGCCGGCGAGCTCAGCCGGAACATGCACAGCTGGCCGATCTTCATGCCCGGCCACAGCTTGATGGGCAGGGTGGCGAGGTTGGAGAGCTCCAGCGTCACATGCCCGGAGAAGCCGGGATCGATGAACCCGGCGGTGGAGTGGGTGACCAGGCCCAGCCGCCCGAGCGAGCTCTTCCCCTCGAGCCGCGAGGCAAGATCGTCGGGAAGCGTGATGACCTCGTACGTGCTGGCGAGGACGAACTCCCCGGGGTGCAGGATGAACGGCTCGTCACCCTCGGGCTCCACGAGCCGCGTCAGATCGGCCTGCTCGACGGAGGGGTCGATGTGCGGGTAGCGGTGGTTCTCGAACACCCGGAAGAACCGGTCCAGCCGCACGTCGACACTCGACGGCTGCACCATGGATTTGTCATAGGGATCGATCACCACCCGCCCGGCGTCGATCTCGGCCCGGATGTCCTTGTCTGAGAGAAGCACGCCCTGAGGATACGCAAGGCGCGCGGACCGGCCACAATCCAGCCACCCGCGCGCCCGCTACTGCTCCGCCTAGTACTTCTGCCTCTCAAGGCTGACCGGCACCACACTGCGGAGCCGGGCACACCGTGGGCACCGGAGGAGCCGACCGGGGCCGAGCCGCTCGGCCTGCCGCATCGGGAACGAAGCGGTGCTGAACACGTGCCCATCGGCACAACGGACGACGGTGCGCTCCATCAAGTCCAAGAGTCCCTTCCCCAAGAGCCGCGTCCGGCTACTGATCACCTGACGACAAATGCCACATTACGGGATCAAAGGAACGACTCTCCAGGGGGCTCTCCGACCTCCCCGGACCCTCACCCACCCCTCCACGGTACGCCCCAACTCCGGCCCCCCGCAGCCTCATCGCCCCCCGAAACGCACACGGGCCCCACGGCTTCAGCGCCGGGGGCCGGGGATGAGGTAAGGTGACGATGCGTTCGGACACCGACTCCGGTCGGCGTCTTACGCGGGTGTAGTTTAATGGTAGAACATCAGCTTCCCAAGCTGAGAGCGCGAGTTCGATTCTCGTCACCCGCTCCATAATGAAACCCCAGGTCAGCGGCCTGGGGTTTGTTTGTTGTCTAGTCCAATTCGGGGGCTGCGTGCCCTCCACGTGCCCTAAGTCGAGGTCGAGCGGCCATTACAGGGGTGCTCGGGCGCCACTTTGAGCGACTCCACCCTTGGACGTCTCAAATGGCGAGACGCATTTCGTGTGACCTGCACCACTATTGCATGGGACTCCTGTGAAGTCGCTTACGCAAAGCGGCAGTTCACGGCAGCTACGTGCAGACCACCGCGAGCGATGCCCCACCCGGAGCCGAGGCGGCCGTCCCCGACTCACCCGGTGAGCCCAGCCGCCTCTTCGGGAGCCCCGTTGTCAGCGGTGCTCATTAGGCTTCTTGATGTCACCGACGACAGGAGGCCGCGCATGGCCGGGTTCGAGATCAACAAGCGGGCCATCGAGAACATGCAGCGAGAGATCGCGAAGGAATTCGAGCGCGCGGCCCGCAAGCATCCCATCCGCGTTCCGGTCCAGGTGGATGCTCCAGAGATCCCGTCGGCTTCACCCGTGAACGCAGGCATCGAGAAGGACCCGCATCTCTCGCGTCTACTCGTGTGGCTTGACGATCTGGCTGCCCTCCAGCCAGGAGTGGCCGCTGACGTCTCTTCGTATGTCGACTCGGAAGGACTCCCCTCAGTCGAGGCCAAGACCATGGCGTTGCAGCTGGAGCAGCATGGGCTCGTCGAGATCTCCCGGGACCTCTCCGGCACTGACTCCCAGGTCTTCCTCACCGACGAGGGGACGCTGGCAGCTCAACGGCTGAGGACGCTGCAGACCGACTCGGTCGCACGCTTCGTCCACGCATGCGACGCCTTGCTGTACTGGCTGTTCCAGACCGGTCGCGGTCGAGAACTCGTAGAGGTCATGGCGTTCGTCGAGGCGCCGGGCTCGTACTTCGCGGGCGACTCTCTGTCCGTGGACGAGATCCTCGGCGCGCTGGAGCACCTGACCCGGCGGGGGCTTGTCCACCGGGCAAACGAGGACCCGAGTCCCACGAGTTCGATCAAGGCCGCAGTCTCTGACTCAGGCACTGACTGCGTACTGTCCGGAGGAACAGTGAGCGACTATCTGAGCCGCCAGCAGCGCACCGGCGACACATACAACATCAACAATTCCTCCGGCATCGTCGCCGGGTCCCAACAGAGCGTGGTGCAGAACAACGACTTCGGCTTCGACGCCTCCGCTCTCGCCGAGTTCGCAGCCCTGGCACGGCAGTTGGCCCCGACGCTAGGAGCCTCGTCGGACCAGCACGAAGCTCTGATTCAGGACGTCGAAGTGCTGGAGGAGGCTACCTCGGCCGAGCAGCCGGAGCCCGGGCGGATCAGGGCTGCGTACCTGCGCGTGCATGAGGCTCTGGGCGCGGTCACGACCACGACAGCCGGCCTCACGCTATTGGTGCAGCAGGGGCAGGCGGCGTACCAAGCAGTGTTCGGCGGCTAACGAGCGGCGGAGGGGCTCCCGCGATCAATCGGCTCGGAGCCCCGCCTGCTACGCGTGCACCACATCTGGCAGTGCTTGCCGCAGCGCACTGCCCACGGCGGGCCCAGCCTCTGATACCTGACGAAGTTCAGCACTCTTCAGGTAGCGATAGCTCTGCGGAGGGTGGAAGGTCCCCGCAGCACGCAGCGCGCTGAGCGTCACGGGCTCGTCGAAGGACACGGGGTCCTCCAAGGTGAGACCGCTCGCTTGGGTCGCGCCGTCCATGTAGGCGTCGTACTCGCGTCGAGTGATCCCCGTCTGGGCGCGATGCGCCGACCAGACCTCCTTGGGGGAGGCCACGTGTACCGAGGCGATGCGCGCCATACCCACCAGGGCCATGGTGGGTGCGGTCGCGTAGAGCAGGACGGGCGTTCCGGGAGGCGCGGCGACGCGTTGCCGGCGGACCTCCACCGTCTTGCTGCCGGCCAGGATCGCGGTGGCGAAGCGCGGGTGGACGGACAGCAGCATCGCGCGTTCCGGATCGTTCACGTCTTTCGGTGCCCCTCTTGGTAGACCGCCTGGAACAGCTCGTTGCTGATCTTCGACAGCGAGATCAGCGAGTTCGACGACCAAGGTAGCCCCAGCTCCCTGGCCAGCGAGGCCAATCGCCTCAGCGTCACCGACCTGGGAAAGATCTCGGTGTCCGAGAACCTCAGGGCCATGGCGTGACCTGAGGCGTCAGCGGCTTCTTGAACCTCAGCTCGACCATATACGCTCAGGTGTTCGAATTTCGAGAAGAGGGCATCGGGTGTGTCGATAAGCACCTCGTCCAGCCTCGAACTGCCCACGACCATCTGGCTTTCCACGCCGGCAGGGCCCTCGCTGACGTACCAAAGGAGGCGAGCGGGAACGCTCTCGCCGCGACGCCCCGAGGAACGGTAGTAGACGTGCTCCCTGCTGATGCCGAGAACTTGGCTACGCGGCAGGAGCATCGCCGGGACATTGAACAGTTCGGTGGACCAACGCGGTTTGATCGGCACCAGGAAGGACGGCAGCCCGGAGTCGATGACCTTCGCAGGCCACCAGGCACGTTCCACCACGGCGGCCACCACGGCGGGCATGCCCTTATGCAGTGCGGCCGCCTCCACGGTCAACTCGCGAGCGAGCCCACCAGCCACTGCCTCCACCTCGGCCGCCGTACCGCACACGTTCACCAGGAGGGCCACCAGCCTGCCGTCGTGCTCGAAGAAACCGTCGTTCCCGGCGGCGGCCTTGGCGACCGCGGAGGGGTGCGGATCGGTGATGCGAATGATCTCCGCGCCAGAGTCCCGCCCAAGACGCTTGAGCAGGAAGAGGAGTTGCCTGGCCAGGGTCTCTTCGAGCGCGTGGTCTGCGGTGCGGAGCACCGGGACGATCAGCGTTCGCCCGTCCAGCGCCCATGCGTAGAGAGCGACCGGGCGACCTTCGCCATCCCGCAGGAGCTGCCGGCGCCATACAACCGTGTCCGTATCCAGGGACCGCAAGCGCTCGGCGAAGGCCGAACCGTCGTCCCCACCAGACTGATTGAAGAACGCGACCAGTTCGTCCTCCGGTGGCCGTCCGGTGTGCCGCGAGGAAGGCGTTGAGTCCGCCGGCGTCGCAGAAGGTGGCCGCCGTGAGATCGACGTCGACGTAGCGGACGCCGTCGAGCACGCATGCCGCCACTGCGGTGCGTACGAGCGGGGCGGTGGCCGTGTCGATCTCTCCTGCGAGGGTGATCAGGGTGCGGTGGCTGCGGTCGTGCCGGTGGACTTTCAGCTGGGGTAGGGGCATGGCTCCTCGGTTCGGGGTGCCCGTCGCGGCGTACCGCCGATGCGGGGATGTACGTGGTGAGGAGTGAACGGCCGGTCCGGCAGCCCGAGTCGGGGAGGGCGGTGGTGGATCGGCCGTTCGGAGATGTGCCTGGCGATCGGACGGAAGGTCCGCACCCGGCGGGCATCGTGTCCTGAAGGGTTACCGTCCGGGGCGCGGACGGCGCTGTCGGAAGCCTGGTCGGCTCGGAGGGAAGCAGGACACGGAAAGACCCCGGCCTGTCAGGAGCGGTGCGGCGGCCGGGGTCCCGGGCTGCGGGCTGTGCGCATCAGTTGGTTCGGTTCGCCCGTTCGGTGACGGGCGGGGAGTGCCTGCCGGAGACGGGCTCACCCGGCTCCGTCACGGGTGCGGCGCCGGGGCCGGAGCCGCCCGCGTCCGCCGTCGCGATGGTCGCGGCGGCGGCCGGCGCTGCTCGTCCCCACCCCGCCGCGGGCCTTCCGCGGAGCCGACGCGGCCGGTCCCGCGACAGGCGTTCCGGAGCGGCCGTAGTGGAATGCGGCGATGCGGTCGCCGTGCTGTGCGCCGAGCAGATGGATGAGGAACACCCCGAGAGCGATCATCGCGAGGATCACGAGCACCGTCACGAACGTCTCCACGACCCTCACCTTCCCATCGGCTGATGCGGCAGCGCCTCGGTCACGGCCGGGATCCGTGGACGTGCGACCGGATCGCGGGCCGCATGTCCTCCTTCGGAGACCCAGACCGCCTCGACGGCCCGGTCGGTCTCGGACACCGTCCGCAGGCGCGCCGCCTCCTCCATCAGCCGGCTCGCGGTCGACGTGCCCAGTGGGTCGCTCGCGGCGGACATCAACCAGGCGGCCGAGACGGGAGTCGTCTGCGGCGGGACCACGAGGAGGTTCCAGCGGCCCGTGCGGTAGGAGAGCAACAGCAGTTCATGCGGGTCCTGCTCGGCCAGGAACCAGCCCACCTTCACCACATGCCCGGCGACGGGCACCTTGCGCGGGACGACCGGCCAATGGGTGGGATTCACCGTGACCCGGGTGATCCGCCCCCACAGCGGATCCAGCACGTCGGTCAGGGAGGGGAGTTCCGCCACCAGATCGCGGGAGCGGGGCCACCAGGCGCCGTCCAGCAGAGCCGGTGCGGAACCGACGGGAGCCAGGGACAGACGGACGGAGGACGAGGAGGAACGGTCTTCCGCTTCGGCTGTCGGCGGGAGGGAAATGGTCGCAGTCATGACGCGAACCCTGCCCCGGGCCGGCCGTAACCGGCCCGGCATATTCGATCGCCGAAAACGTCACAAGCATGGAAGCCGGTGCGCGAAATATCCTCGGTGATTTCAGCGTACTCCTCGGACAGGCTCAACGGACCGTTCGGTCGGCGGAGGAACGACCCGGTGCGCAGCTGGGCCTCGGACGCCGTAGTGCCCGCAGAAGCATCCAATGACGGCAGGGTTTTTGGGTCATACGATGACATGTGGGTCAGCCGAGGCCGTCGTACCACCGGCGGAGCGCGCAGACAGGGAGCAGGGCATGATCCGTGCGGCCGACATCCGTGAGTGGCGCGACCATGCCGTGGTCGACCCGAAACAGCGCAGGATCGGCGTACTCGAAGCGGTCTATGTGGACACGGCCACCGACGAACCGGCCATGGCCACCGTCCGGACCGGACTGCCCACCCGTCACCGACTGGTCTTCGTCCCCGTCCACGACGCCGTCCTCGGACCCGGCTATGTGAAGGTCTCCTACGACAGGGGGCAGGTACGGAAGGCTCCGTCGATCGGAACGGACGACGTGCTGCCTGCCGAGCAGGAGGAAGAGATCTTCCGGCACTACGACATGACGTACCGGCCGGGAGCAGGGGGCGAACGTCAGCTCGCGCGCCGCTGACCCCGCAGGCGCGGCCCGGAGGAGGTGATCGGATTGATGGCGCTGTTCCTTGTCCTCGTCCTCGTGGCCGTCGTGCTGGGAATCATCGGTGCGGCAGCGAACGGCCTGGGCTATCTCCTGGCCATCGGCATCGTGCTCTTCGTCGCCGACATGGTCTTCTTCGCGGTGCGGCTGTCCCGGCGCGCCAGACGGCGTCCTGTCCGCTGACGGCCGCCATGACAGGAGGGCGGCACGGTGGAGGGTGCGGGAGGTGAAGGGGCGATCGAGCAGGGTTTCTGGCGGCAGGTCGTCGAGCAGCTGAGCACCGCCCTGATGGTGGTGGATCCGGCCGGACGGATCCTGGCCGTCAACCCTGCCGCCGAACGGCTGCTGGGCCGGACCGCCCGGGCGATGCGCGGGATGGACGCGCACGAGCTGCTACACCGGGATGCGGACGGCAGCACCCTCCTGAGGGAGCTGTGCCCGCTGCTCCAGGCGCTGGCCGAGAGGGTCGGTCGTGGGCCACGATCTGACCACGGCGGCCGGGATGGCCCAACTGCACGGCATCCTGCGGTCCCTGGCCTGGCCCGACGCCACCCTGCCCCTGCCGCCACCCTCCTCCTCTACACCGACGGGCTGATCGAGATCCCCGGCAGCGACCTCGACACCGGCCTGGGCCGGCTGCGCCGCCACGCCCTCGCGCTCGCCACCGCACCGTTGGACACGCTGTGCGACGAACTGCTGGCCCGGATGCCGCCCGGCAGCACCGACGACGTGGCCCTCCTCGCCCTGCGTCTGCCTGATTCCTGATCGCGGAAAGACACGAGTGAACCGCTCCGCGGAGGTGTGCGCTCGGCCGGGCAGGGGACTTGGTGTACAAGGCGGGTTTCAGCAGCGTTCCCCTGGGGACTGGCCCCGCCCAGGCTTCTCCGGTTCAGCCAACGTGCTGGGGGAGCCGAACGGCCGGGGTGACGAGAGGGTGCGGAAAACCGGGCCCGGCCGCCGCCCCGCCGCGCGTGTGCGCGGCAGTACGCTGGGTGCACGGCCGCCCGTGCCCCCGGCCCTCTCCGTGCAGCACCGTTCCGCGCAACAGAGGCCCTGCGCAAGGCGAAAGCCACTCCACCGACAGAGGAGATGGGCGCGAATGAGCCCGTATCCCGATCTGTTCGACGAGTGCCATGTGGTCCGGGCCGGCGGTGAGCTGGACGTGACGACCGCGCCGGCCTTCGCGCACGACCTGGAGGCCGCCCGGTGCGACGGCGGGCCACCCTTCCTCATAGTCGACCTGCGCGGCGTGACCTTCATGGACGGCAGCGTCCTGGATCCGCTGTGCGCGGCGTGGCACGACTGCCGCCGGCGGGGCGGATGGGTGCGCGTCGTCCACGTCCGGCCGGGCACGACCCTCCTGTTCCGGGCCTGCGGCCTGCTGGCCCGTTTCCCCCGGTACGCCAGCCCCCGGGACGCCTGGCGGGGCATACCCGCCGGCCGCACGGCACCGGACCGGCCCACATGAGGTGCGACGGCGGCCGCGCGGTGCCCCGCGGCACGGAGCCCCGCCCGTGGCAGAATCGGGCACCGTGATCAGCGACGGCATGGCCGAGGTGCTGCGCCGACTGCACCTGGACGCGCCCGGTGATCCGGCGGCGGCCTGGGCGCGGGTCCTCGGCGCCGAGGGCGTCGCGCTGACCCTGCTCGTCGGCGCCGAGCGGACGCCGGAGCCACTGTGGTGTCACCCCGAGCTGAGCGCGCGGTTCGAGGAGCTCCAGTTCACGCTGGGCGAGGGCCCGGCACCGGACGCGGTCCGCACCGGCTCGCCCGTCCTGGAGCCGGACCTGGACCGCGTTCGCCCCGAGCGCTGGCCCGCGCTGCTGTCCGCCGCGGAGGAGCTGGGGGTCCACGGTGTCTGTTGTTTCCCGCTCGGCATCGGCGCCATCCGGGTCGGCGTACTGACCGTGCTGTGCGACGGGGACCGGCGGATGGGCGAGCAGCAGTACGCGGACGCCGGCGCCCTGGCGGCGGCGCTGACCGGCGCGTTCCTGGGCGGGGACCTGCGCCGGGGCGGGGACGGTTCGCCGCTCGGAATTCCGGAGCCACCGTCGGTGCTGCACCGCCCGGCCGTGCACCAGGCCACGGGAATGATCAGCGTCCAGCTCGATGTGTCCATGCAGGAAGCGCTCCTGCGCCTGCGGGCCCACGCCTACGGCAGCGAACGCCCCCTCGGGGAGGTGGCCGAGGACGTGGTCGCCCGCAGGCTCCGTTTCCGCAACGACCCCACCGACGACTTCACCGACGATTTCGACGACGATGGAAGCGGGCCGAATTCGCCCGACGGAGGAAAGGGATGATCGGCATGGCCCGCGAACGACGTCTGGCCGAGATCTTCGTGGAGGTCGCCGACTCCCTCGTCGACGACTTCGACGTCATCGACCTGCTGCAACGGCTGTCCACACGCTGCGTCGAGCTGCTCGACGTGTCGGCCGCCGGCATCCTGCTCGCCGACGCGCACGGCGAACTGCAGATCATCGCCGCCTCGGACGAACACACCCGGCTGCTGGAGCTGTTCGCGCTCCAGCAGGACCAGGGCCCGTGCGTGGAGTGCTACCGCACCGGCAACGCCCGCACCAACATCGACCTGACGCGCCCGGAGACGACCGTGCCCTGGCCGCGCTTCGCGGCCCGCGCCCGCGAGACCGGGTACGTGGCCACCCACGCCATACCGCTGCGCCTGCGCAGCAGGATCGTCGGCGCGCTCAACCTCTTCCAGACCACACCGCAACGCCTCGGCGACGACGACATCGCGCTCGCCCGCGCCCTCGCCGACGTGGCCACCATCGCGATCCTGCAGCAGCGCACACTGGAGCAGTCGCACGTCGAGAACAGCCAGCTGGAGACCGCGCTGAGCAGCCGCATCCTGATCGAACAGGTCAAGGGCGTGCTGGCGGAACGCTGGAACACCTCCGTCGACGACGCCTTCGCCGCGTTCCGGTCGTACGCCCGCGCCCGTCACCTGCGTCTGTCGGAGTTCGCCACGCAGATCATCTCGGGCGGCTTCGACACCGCGGACATCCCGCCACCGGCACCGGACCGTTCCGTGGACCGCGGCGGCTGACCTCTCTCACGTCCCGGTGTCGATGAGGATCTGTGCGGCCTGGGTGACGTTGTCGGCGCGTACCGCTTCGGCCATCGCGGCGCGTGCCGCCTCGGGCGTCGCGTGCGGCGGGACCACGAGGAGGGAGAAGTGGTCCTGATCGCCCCGGGTGACCAGGACGGTGTCGTCGCCGACCGGGAAGGAGTCGATGCGGACCACACGGTCGCCGACGACCAGCCGCGTCGGCAGCGCGTCCCACGCGGTGGCGTCCAGGCCGACCCGTGTGACGGGACCCAGGAGCTCGGTCAACGCCGTGACCAGGGCGGGGAGTTCGGCCGCGATGTCACGGGAGCGCGGCCACCACGCCCCGTCGAGAACGCCCCGCCGGTCATCCGTCGTCTCCAGCCGCACGACGGCCGTACCGGGCTTCACGGCCCGGTGGACGGCGTCCGGCGGGAGCGGGGTCACCCGCGGGGAACCGGGTCCGGTACCCATGGCGAACCTCCCTCGATGTCGGCCACCGCGGCCGCCATGAGCGGTTCCGCGGCCTCTGCGGTCGTGTCCGGGGGCACGACCAGCAGGTCCCAGCGCCCCCGGCCGGGGGCAAGCAGGACGACGGTGGGCGGGGCGGACGCGGCCAGGGTCCTGTGCAGTCGTACGACCTGGTTGGACACGAACATCCGGCCGGCCGTCACGGGCCAGGCCGCCCCGTTGACGGTGACGCTGGCGACATGACCCCACTCCCGTGGCAACCCGGCGAGCAGGCGCGGGAGTTCGACGAGGAGGTCGTAGGAGCGCGGCCACCACGCCCCGTCGATGGCCCGGGGCAGATCGCTGTGGGGTGCCAGGCGCAGGCGCAGGACAGGGTGGGAGGGAAGCGGGGGTTGCAGTGCGGTGGTCATGGGCCGGGCTCCTGTCGACTGGCCGTGCGCGAGTGGGTGGTTGACGTCAGGCGCGACGGGCCGCGACCCGCTCCGGCGTCGGCCAGCGCACGTCGTGCACCCAGCCGAGGCGTTCGAGGAGGCGGATGACGGCGGCGGACGGGTCGAGCTGACCGCGGTCGACGCCGTGCCGGGCGCTGGTGGGGTCGGCGTGGTGGAGGTTGTGCCAGCTCTCGCCGAAGGAGAGCAGGGCGAGCGGCCACAGGTTGGTGGCCCGGTCGTGGCGCCTGGTGCGGAAGGGACGCTCACCGATCAGGTGGCAGAGGGAGTTGACGCTCCAGGTGACGTGGTGGAGCAGGGCGATGCGGACCAGTCCCGCCCACAGCAGGGCGGTCACGCCGTACAGCCGGCTGCCGCCGATCGCCCAGCCCAGCCCGAACGGCAGCGCGAGCGTGAGGACACACAGCAGCGGGAAGGCGCGGGAGACGGCCCGGATGTCGCGGTCGGCCAGCAGGTCGGGGGCGTAACGCTCCGGAGGCGTACGGTCGTTGCGGAACAGCCAGCCGACATGGGCATGCAGCAGCCCGCGCAACTGGCCGCGCAGATGCGTGCCGTAGCGGTACGGCGAGTGCGGGTCGCCGGGCCGGTCGGTGAAGGCGTGGTGGCGGCGGTGGGTGGCGACCCAGCCGATGACGTCGCCCTGGAAGCTCATCGAACCGGCCACCGCGAGCGCGATGCGCACGGGACGGGCGGCACGGTAGCCGCCGTGGGTGAGTCCGCGGTGGAAGCCGACCGTGACGCCGAGGCCCGTGATCGTGTAGAGGACGGCGGCGAGCACGATGTCGGCCGGGTGGATCAGGCTGCCCCACAGCAGCCGGCCGGCCAGGCCGAGGGCCACGAACGGCAGGACGACGATCACCGCGGTCACAGCCACGTACAGCCGCTCCCCGCCGTCGCGCGCGGGCAACGGGCCGTCCGAGGGGAAGGGGGAGGTGCCGTCGTAGGTCTGCGGCGGCGGGACGGTGTCCGGCGGGGGTGCCGGGACAGACGTGACAGGCGTGGTGGGACTGAGTGACATGGGACGGGGCTCCTGCCCTCGATGAGGCCGCTCTGACGGAAGTGCGGCCGGGGTCACGGGCTGCCCATGGGGCGGGTGGTGTGCTGGAGACGACCTGTCGGATCGGCACGACACACCCTCGTTCTGCCCACCGTACTCCTCGTGCGGGGGAACGCCCGGACACCGCTGGTCAGCACCCTCCGGCAGGTACCTCCGGGCCGGCGGCGCCTTGACGCCCACCAACCGTCGCCGAACGGTGACCGGCAGCACGACGCCGGACGACTGCACACGCGCAGGGTCCGCCGGCGCAGACGCCTTCCGACGGCCGCCGTCGGGCGTCCGATCCCCGACGACGGCCGCCCTGGGCTCCCCGCGCGGCCGATTCCCCCCGGTCTCGGTGCGCTTTCGGGAGCCGTGTGCCCCACATCGGACCGTGCCACGGCGAGCGGAAGATCACCGTGCCGGTCACGCGACGAGGGGAAGCAGGGCGAGGCGAGCAAAGGAGCCGACCGGGCGGGCAACGAGAGCCGACTGCTCTGTGGGAGCTGCGAATCGGTCCTTGCCCGGGTTCTCGGGGCACTGGCAGCCGAGGGGCTGCCGAACGTCGTGCGTTCCGAACGAAATCCTGTGCGCGGCGGAATCGTGCAAGCCTATGCGGACTCTCCCCGGGTGGGAACCCATGACGACCCTTGAGAATCCGTCGGTCGGCCCGCCTGTCGACGCACCGGGGCGGAGTAGCGTGGAGCGAACCGGGAGTTTCCCGTGCGCCGGCCCCCGTCGGCGTCGTTCTCGGCGCACCACGACACCGGCCCGTCGCCCGGCGGCCCGGAGACAGGGACCGCGACATGAACGCGCCCACCGGTCGACGCGCCTCGCCCGACCGCAAGCGCTCCTCCCGGAAGCGCCCCTCCTCACTTCGTCCCACCCGGCTCACCCTGCGCCCGCCGACCTTTCCGCCCGGCCCCGTGAGCGGCGCCTGGTGGCCCCGTTCCGACGACCTTCCCGCCGAACTGCCCGCTCTCATCGAGGCGTTCGACACATCGTGGGGGCGTGTGACGCGCATGGCCGCGCACCGCAGTGCCTGGCCGCAGGCGCCGTGCGAGCTGCCCGTCGCCGGTCACACGGTGCGGGCCACGTGGTACACGTCCGGGTTCGACCCGCACGCCATCCGGCTCTTCTCCTACGGCGTCGGACGCCGGGACCTGCTGATCGTCCCGCCCGGGACCGGGGCGGCCACGGCCGGGCGACTGATGACGGCCGCGGCCGATCCCGCGCTTCACCTCACGGCGAGCGCGCTCCTGGAGGATGCGGGAGGAAGTCCTCTCCGGCAGAAGACACGTGACGATCGCGCTGCAGCGCCGCCGCGCCGCGACCGGTGAGTCGCTCGCCCGCTTCCGGTTGGCGATCAGCCCCGCGGGGCATCAGGAGGGGACAGGCCCGGCCGGGCAGGACATGCCGCGGCCCGGCGAGTGGCCACGGCCATGGCGGTCGGTGGCCCAGGAGGGGAAGTGATCCGCCATGCGTGCGCATCGGCGTACCCATCGGCGTTCCGTACGAGTCGAGTACCTCCTGCCCGGCGAGGCCGAATCGGCGGGCAGGGCACGGAAGTTGACCTCGCAGTTCCTCGCCCGGCCCGACCGCCGGGCGGCAGGGCTCGACGCCGAGCACATCGGCGACGCGACCCTCATCGTCTCCGAACTGGTCACCAACGCCACGCGACACGGCGGCACCTGCCGCCTGCGCCTGCACGCGTTCGACACGCAGGTGACCGTCGAGGTCTACGACGACAGCCCCGGCCGGCCCCGTGTGCGACCGCTGACGACCTGGGGCGAGAGCGGGCGCGGCCTCGCCATGGTGCGGTGCGTGGCACAGCGCCTCGACATCGATCCGGTCAGCGGGGGCGGCAACAGAGTGCGCGCGGTCCTGGCCCTGTGACGGCCCGGGCGTCGCTCCCAGGCCAGGCGTAGCCTGAACGTACCCCGAGTTTCCGGCGCTGCTTCGTCTTCAGGGCCCTGCGTGAGCGGAAACGCGCCTACCTGTGGCGGCTTTGTGTGAGACCGCCCTCACCGGATACCCGGGCGGCGTGAGGTTCGGCAGTGTGCCTCACGAGTGGGCCGTCTGCCCCGGATGTCTTCATGAGTGCCCGGCAGGCGGTGCGCTCGTTCCGTGGACCCGTCCGCTGCTGCGGGTCGAGGTGGCCGGCGGCGTACGGTGGAGATACCGAGGGCATCACGCACTCCGGCCGTCCTGCCGGGTCGTCCTCGGCGAGAGACCAACCCCGGGTCGTCCGAGCGGCGGTGCGGAGACAGGTCGGCGTCATGGCCGCCGCGATCACAGCAACTCCGTACCTTCCCTTGGTCGTTGTGCTTCCCTGCCGAAGGGCGGGGTGATGGACGTGCAGCGCCTGGACATCCACCGGCGTGACCGGGGGGAGCGGGCCCTCGTCACCCTTGTCGGCGACATCTGGCCGGCCACGGCGCCCCTGCTGCGGGCCGCGCTGGAGCAGTGCCTGCGCGACGGCATGACCGCCATCGACGTGGATCTGACCACGGTCGGCTCGTGTGACGCCAAGGGGTTGGACGTCTTCCTGACGGCGTCACGGCATGCCGGCCGCGTACACGCCTGTCTGCACCTGCACCATCCGTGCGCGCAGATCACCAAGCTCCTCGCCGCCACCGGTTCCGCGCCCCTGCTCCTACCGTCCCCGGCACATCCTGTGCCGCCGGCCCTGCTCCGCGGTCTGCCGGACACGATCGCGGCGGTTCCGCCGGCGCCCGGGAGACTGCCCCCCGGTGACTGCGCCCATGCGTCGGTCGTCGCGGGCGCGATCCGCCTGCGCAGACTTACCCGTCGGCAGGCGGAAGACATGCGAGAGGACATGGCCGACCTGTCCGTGGCGTCTGTGGCGGGCTCCTCCGGAAAGGCGTACCGGGCACGGAGCGACTTCCTGCGGCGGCTTGCCGTCAGCGCCCGACGGCCTGGCTTCGCGCTGCTCCTCGCCGAGACGACGGTGCTGGTGGGATGCGTCTTCGGATTCCCGGTGAGCCCCGTGGGCCCGTCCGAGCGGGGGTTGCAGGAAAGCATCCAACGGCTCACCGGCTGTGCCCGGTTCCTGCTCCTCACCCAGGTCGTGACGCACCGGCACCCGCAGCACCGCGACATCGGCCGCCGTCTGCAACAGCGTCTGCTGGCCGATGAGCGCACCGAGCTCGGAGTGGCCCTGCTGAGTCCGGCCGACCGGGCCGGGCAAGCCGCCTACGACTCGTGGGGCTGGCGGAACCTCGGGGAGATGGTCGGGCTGCCCGGTCGGGGTGCTCCTTGCGTGTTGACCCTGTTCCGGGGAAGCGGACCGTCGCTTCCGGCGCCTCGGGCCGCCCGTCCGGGCCGGGCGTAGCCTTGGTGGCACCGAGAGCATGTCGGGCGCACGATCACGACAGCGCCGTTCCCGGCGAGTGACGGAACGAGGGTGGCTGCCAGCCGCCCGGACGGGATCGCACGATGGACTCCCTCACACCGCCGGCCGGAGGCGCGCCACCGCGTGACGCCCACACGTACACGATGCCGCTGGCGCGGCTGAGGCTCACGCCGGAGGCCAGCCACGGCCCGCTGGACGGAGCGTGGTGGCCGCGTTGCGACGCCCTGGAACTGGAGCTGCCCGCGCTCGTGGGCTCGCTCGACCCCGGCCGTGGCACGGTCACCCGCGTCACGGTGGGCGCTGCGGCCTGGCCCGACGCGCCGCTGACCGTGTCGGCGCCCGACCACGTGATCGAGGTCGCCCTGAGCGACGCCACCGCCGAGGAGCATGCCATCACCCTGGACTGCGGCACCGTGGGGCGCTGGGAGCTGCTGGTCGTCCCGCCCGACGAGCCGGCCAGAACCGCCGAGCGCCTGCTGACCGCCGCCGCCGATCCGCGGAACCCGCTGTCGGCTCAGCGCACACTGGCACGTGTCGAGGACGGCTTCGGCCAGGAGGGCGCCGGGGAACCGCACGCCCCATGATGAAGCGATGAGACGTGCAGCTCTTTCACCGACCCGACCCCGCCGCCCGCGTCCATGTGGATCACGGCGGGTGAGCGGATGACGGCCGCACCGGGCACGGACCGCTCCGAGAGCTTCGGGGAAGCCCTCCTGGGGGCGGTTCTCGACCGGGCGCACGAGCTCCCGCCCCACCTCATCGGCCCGCTGGTCGCCGACGTGGTGGAGCGGCTGGGGGGCCGCCGTCCGCAGGTGCTGCTCCAGGACTACGGCCAGTTGCTGCTCGTACCTCTGCGCGGTGAGGGCCTCGCGGGCGGGGATGCACAGGACATCGATGCCTCCGCCGCGGGCCGGTGCTTTCTCGATGGCCGGCCCGTCGAGGTGCCCGAGGACGACGGTGTACGGATCCACCTGCCGCTGTTGGACGGCGGAGACCAGGTGGGCGTCATGTCCGTGACGCTGGACCGGGTCGATGACGACGACCGAAGGCTGCTGGCCAGGCTCTCCGGCCTGGTCGCCGACCTGCTGGTGACCAAGCACGGCTACTCCGACCTGTTCTTCTCAACCCGCCGTGGAGAACCGATGAGCGTCGCCGCCGAGATCCAGTGGTCCCTGCTGCCGCCTCTGGCCATGATCATGCCGCGGGTCGCCGTGGCCGGAATACTGGAGCCCGCCTACGACGTGGCGGGAGACAGCTTCGACTACGCCCTCAACGGCGACGTCCTCCACGTGGCCATGATCGACGCGATGGGGCACGGCCTGGGTGCGGCCACCATGGCCACCGTGGCCATCGGCGCCTACCGTCACGCCCGCCGCCTCGGCACCGGCCTGTCGGAGATCTACGCCGCCATGGACGCAGCCGTGGCACACCAGTTCGGCCCGGACCACTTCGTCACCGCCCAGATGCTGCGGCTGGACACGACCACGGGGCGGGTGCACTTGGTCAATGCGGGCCACCCGCCACCGATACTCGTACGCGATCACCGCGTCGTGCGTCGGCTGCTCGCCCCCACGACCCTTCCGGTCGGCCTGGGCGGACCGGCGCCGGAGGTGACCGAGCTGGGATTGGAGCGCGGAGACCGCGTCCTCTGCTTCACCGACGGGCTGATCGAGGAGCACACGGCTGGTGAGGAACAGTTCGGGGAGGACCAGCTGATCGACTGGGTGAACCGGCTGGAGAGAACGGGCCGCGGGGTGCGGGCGGTGGCGCGCTCCCTGTCGCACACCCTCAAGCGGGCGCGGGGCGGACAGACGACGGACGACGCGACGCTGCTCCTGGTGGAGTGGCGCGGCTGACCGCACCAGCGGCCACGACGAAGGTCAGCCGGACGGCCTCTCACCGCTTCCCGTGTCGATGAGGATCTGCCCCGCCTCGCTGACGTTGCCGGCCAGGGCAGCCTGTGCCATCGCCGCGCGGGCGGCCTCGGGAGGCGTGTCCGGTGGGACCACCAGCAGCGAGAAGAGGTCACCCTCGCCCCGGGTGATCAGGACCGTGTCGTCACTCACCGGGAAGGAGTCCACGTGTACCACGTGGTCACCGACGACGATCCGTGTCGGGAGCCCCTCCCAGGCCGTGGCATCCAGCCCGACGCGGATCACAGGCCCCAGGTGCTCGGTGAGGGCGCTCAGCAGCGTGGGCAGCTCGGCACCGATGTCACGCGACCGTGGCCACCACGCCCCGTCGAGGATGCCTTCGCGCGATGCCGTCGTCTCCAGCCGGAGCAGTGCACTCCCTGGCCGCACGGCATGGTGCACACCACTCGGCAGCTCCCCGGAACCAGGGGATGCGTCGGAGTCGGCCATCGTGGACCACCCGTTCGGGATCCGATGCGAGCAGAATTCACCTCGCCCCGACCACGCTACTCCGGGTACGGCGTGAGACCCGCGGCGTGTGCGCTCAGGCGGTCGACCGGCCGATTTGCCGGACGGCCCCGGGGGGCCGGCTTTGCGCCGCAGTTTGGGGGTGCCGTTCCGAGGGGTGTCCATCAGGATCACATCCCAGATCGCGGGGTCTCCGGCCCCGCTTGCCGGTGCCGGTACGGAATTGCCGGGCAAGGTTGATGTTCCGGCTCTGGCAGGGTTCCTCCAACGCCATGTCCCCCAGGGCGAACTGCGCGCGGGCGACCTGCGCGATCAGTTGACACCGAAGCCCCCACGGGTCGCCGCAAGCGCCCTCCACGACTGTCTCCGCGGGGGCTCTCAGGTGTCACTCGACGGTTGGACGTAGCGGGAGTACGCCGAAGAACGGCGCTCGGAACCATTGCCTGGACTTGGCTGGGCCGGGCAGTCGGCTGTGGGCGACGTAGGCCATCGACTTCGCCGATATGAATGCGGCGAAGGCTTTGATACGGACGCGGTAATACGCTGGGCTGCGTACCGTGAGTTGCCCGGGCCGTGGATCCGGTCGTGAGGGGCGGCTCGGACGGTGGACAGGAAACGAGGCGAGATTCGGAGCGTTCCGTCAGCGGGCATGACACGGCTGCCATCAGCCGAACCCTTCAAACGGTGGCCTCTTCGGGTGTGTCTGTACCCCGGCATCTGCTCGCCGTGCGTCCCGGGAGGCGACGGAACGGATCTTTGTGATGTCTGCCGTGCCCCACGATGTTCTGCTGGCCCGGGCCGTGCTCGATCTGGGCTCGCGCACGGACGGTTTCGATGTCCTGGAAATGCTGCACGATCTGACGGCGTATGCGATGAGGTTCGCGGGCGTGTACGCGGCCGGTGTCACCGTCCTCGACGGGACCGGCCGGGTCGACTACCTGACCGCTTCCGACGAGGCGTGCGGGCGTCTGGAGGAGGCTCAGCTCGACCTGGGTGAGGGCCCCTGCGTGGACAGCGCGCGCACCGGAAGCATGCTCGAACCGGTCTCGCTGCACCCGGGCGGCCCCGGATCGCAGCGCTGGCCCGGCTTCACCCCTTGGGCGGCGGCCGCGGGTTTCACCAGTGTCGCCGCCGTACCACTGCGCGTCGCCCAGCACACACCGGGTGCCCTGAACCTGCTGCATGGCGGGCCACGCCCGATCACACCTGACGGTCTGCAGCGGGCGCAGGTGCTGGCCGATGCCGCCGGGGCCTGTCTGCACCACCGCCAGGGCCTGATCTCCAGGGACGAGACCATCGCCCAGCTGGAGACCGCCTTGCAGTCGCGCATCGTGATCGAGCAGGCGAAGGGCGTGCTGGCCGCCCGGCTCGGGATCGACGTGCACGACGCCTTCGGACGGCTGCGCGGGCACGCCCGCTGCCGACGGCAGAAACTCACCGACCTGGCCCACCAGGTCGTGCGGGGGGACATCCCGGCCGAACTCACTATCATCCAGTGACGTGCCTCGCGACACGGAGGACACCGGATCCCGGAGTGTCCCGCGACCCGACGACGCCCTGACCGATCTACTGGCCCGTGCGCGCGCCGCGGTCCGCGCCGGAGAGGGACCGTCGCGAGCACTGCCGTCTGGCAGCGCTCGCCTGTTCGGGCTGCACGCCTTCACCCTGAACGCCGTCACCCGGGACGGCCGGCCCGAACTGCTGTGGGCAGACCCGCCGCAGGGTCTGGGTATCGATCTCGACACCCTGCAGTACACCCTCGGCGACGGCCCCACCCTCCAGGCCGCCCGGGAGGGCCGGACGGTGACCGAACCGGATCTGCACGCTGCGCACCCGGCCCGCTGGCCGCTGTTCCTGCCGGCCGCCGCCCGCACCCCGGCCCGCACGATCGTGGCGCTGCCCCTGCAGATCGGGGCCACCACCGCAGGGGTCCTCACCGGCCACCGCACCACCCCCGGCCCGCTCACCCCGGCCTGCCTCGACGCCCTGCACGGGCTGGCACAGATCCTGCTGCTTGTACTGGTCACCCAATTCTGCGATCCGACCGGCGGCACCGCACCGGGCGCCGACCTGCGGCTCTACCGTGCCGAAGTCCACCAGGCCACCGGCTACCTCGCCGCCGCACTCGACATCCCGATCGACCAGGCCCTGCTGCGGCTGCGCGCACACGCCGCCGCCCACGGCCAGTTGCTGCACGACCTGGCCCGCTCCTTCCTCACCCGCCGCCTGTCCCCCGACGCTCTGCACCGGTGAGGAGCTGCCGAGGTCGTGTCCATCCTCCTCGGCCGGGTCCCCCTTCCCAACGGCAGCCCGGCTCGGTGACCAAAACCGGCGACCGCGAGCCGCACTCCCCGGCACCAACGAAGCGGAGCTCCACACTCTGGACCGCACCCAGGTAGAGGACGACGGCCGTGGTGGCGACGCCCAGGTCGGGGCTGCCCAGGCCGATGGCCGCCGAGCAGAGCCGCCGCTCGTGGCCCATCCGGTGGTCTGAGGAAATCCCAAGTGCCGGACGTACCTGTTCCCCGATGATCTCGACGTGGATTTCGCTGAACTCGCCCACATCATCCCGGCCTCCCCCGTCGGCCCGCGCGCAGTACCTCTGTCGGAGGTCTCCGCCGAGGCCCGCGCGCATCACCGAAATCTGATCTTGCTGTGCGCCAACTGCCACACGACGATCGACAAAGCTCCGGACCCCTACCCCGCCGACATTCTGTACGGCTGGAAGCAGGAGCGAGTCAACGAAATCCAGGTCGCGGTCGCCACACCGGTATGTGAGACCCGTGCCGAAGCGCGGGCCCGGATCCAACGCCCGTTGGATGACAACGCCCTGATCCATGCCAGGTACGGGCCGGTAGGCGACCCGTACCAGCAGGGAGACCCGGTCCTCTGGCTCCGGCATGCGCGGCCGTCGGCCTTGCAGCGTCATGGGCCTCCTCGTCAGGGGCTTCCTCCAGGCTCGTCAGGGGCTTCCTCCAGGCTCTGTGCACGCGCAAAGGCGTTCCCGACTGGACGTCTGGCCGGGCCCAACTCAACACCGTGCCCGTCCGAGCAGGCACTCTTCCCACGGTCTGCGCACCCCGTGCCCATAGCGTGCCCGTAAGAGCGGACAGCCACGGTCAACAGCGGTGTGATCCGACCCGCAGGACCGTCCAGGCGAAAGCCATCTGCGCACGTCAGAGCCATACAGCCGCCCAAGGCGCCGTCGCTTCCCAAGCTGAGAGCGCGAGTTCGATTCTCGTCACCCGCTCCATGATTAAGGCCCAGGTCAGAGACCCGGGCCTTTTTGCTGTCCGCTGTGATCAGTGGTCGCGTGCCAGATTCGTGCCAGATGCTTGATCGTCGGAGTCGGGGATCTGCGGTTCTGGCACGGCAGCAGCTTCCTGGCGTGCCTTGCGTACGGTCGCGTCGAGACCGGCTGCAACTTCCTGCTGTCGGTCGTCATCGGAGTGCTGATAGATCAGCGCCGCTTTCTCGGAGGACTGGCCGGCGCGGACCATCGTGTCCTTGAGAGTCGCGCCCGAGCGGGTCGAGAGCGTGTGTCCGGTGTGGCGAAGGTCGTAGAAGCGGAAGAAGCCCTGCGGCATGCCGACGGCCATGCGGGCCTTGCGCCACTTCCGGCCGAACGTGCTCCGGCGGAATGGAGCGCCCTTCTCGCCGAGGAACACGAGACCATCGGGGCCCTTGCCCGCGTACAGCTCCAGGACTGTTTCGCAATGCGAGACTCCGGACACGTCGCCGGCACGTCCCCGAGCTCCCCTTCCGAGGCGAAGCCGGACCGCCCTGGACGGTCCGCGGCCGTCCACCTCCTCGAGGACACGTCGGCGAGCGTCCCGGCGGCGAGCCGGGAGAGGGTGGTTTGCATGGGCGGACCATAAGGGCCCCGCCGCTACCGGCGAACCCGCCGACCGTGTCGAGGCGGGCGCCTCCGAACTGACCGACCAGGCCGTGGCTCAACCGTCCTGACCAGGCCCGCCACGTATCACCACACAAGAACGCGTATCAACGGCGCTACGTAGCAAGGAGAACGACCCCATGGCCATCACCCGAGACCTGTACATCGCCGGCAAAGACGTGCCCGCCGCCTCCGGCCGGACCACCGACGACATCAACCCCTTCACCGGGGAGGTGTACGCCACCGTCGCCGCCGCCGGCCCCGAGGACGTCGTACGTGCCGTGGACGCGGCCGACGCAGCCTTCGAGGCGTGGGCCGCGCTGGCCCCCTTCGCCCGTCGGGCGATCTTCCTCAAGGCAGCCGACCTGCTGGACGGGCGCGGCGCACAGGTCGCCGACCTCATGGCGCAGGAGGCGGGCGGCACACGTCCATGGGCGTTCTTCAACGTGGGGCTGGCGGCGAACATCCTGCGTGAGGCGGCAGCCGGGGTCACCGCTCCGCGCGGTGAGGTGCTCAGCGCACAGGAGCAGGGCGCGCTGGGCCTGGCGGTACGCGAACCACTGGGCGTGGTCGCGGCGTTCGCGCCCTGGAACGCGCCGGTCGTCCTGGGCGTGCGCGCCGTGGCGGCGCCGCTGGCCGCGGGCAACACGGTCGTCGTCAAGGCGAGCGAGGACGCGCCGATCGCCTGTGGGCTGCTGGTCGCCGACGTGCTGCGGGAGGCCGGGCTGCCGGACGGCGTGCTCAACGTCATCACCAACGCCCGTGAGGACGCTGCCGAGATCGCCGAGACGCTGGTCGCCGACGAGCGGGTGCGGGCGGTGAACTTCACCGGCTCCACCGCTGTCGGGCGGATCGTCGGTGAGCTGGCGGCCCGTCACCTCAAGCCCGCCGTACTGGAGTTGGGCGGCAAGAACGCGGTGCTCGTCCTCGACGACGCGGACGTGGACTACGCCGTGGACGCCGTGACGTTCAGCGTGTTCATGAACGCCGGGCAGATCTGCATGTCCGGCGACCGGATCCTCGTCCACGAGTCCCTGGCGGAGGAGTTCACCCGGAAGTTCACCGCGAAGGCGGGTTCGCTGCCGGCCGGCGACCCCGGGGAGCCGTACACGGTCGTGGGCCCGTTGGTGAGTGCGCGAGCCGCCCGGCGGGTGGCCGACCTGGTCGCGGACGCCGTGGCCAAGGGCGCGAAGGTCCTGGTCGGCGGCGGTGAAGCGGACGGCGCGGTCCATCCGGCGACCGTCCTCACCGATGTCCCGAGGGACGCGGACCTCTACCACGCGGAGGCGTTCGGCCCGCTCTGCGTGATCGAGACCTTCACCGACGACGACACCGCGGTGGCCCTCGCCAACGACACCGACAACGGCCTGACCTGCGGCATCATCACGGAGAACGCCACGCACGGACTGACGGTGGCGCGCCGGATCCGTACGGGCATCGTGCACATCAACGACCAGTCGGTGGCCGACGAGCCGCAAGCCCCGTTCGGTGGAGCGAAGGCATCCGGGTATGGGCGCTTCGGCGGCCGGTGGGGGATCGAAGCGTTCTCCAACACCCGCTGGGTGACCATCGCCACGCAGCAAGCGCACTACCCCTTCTGAACCGGATCGAGCGCCGGGGCCCACTGGGCGATCAAGGGGTGATCGGCGAAGCCCGGACCACCGGACGGCCTGTCGGGCACGTCGCGACAGGGCTGGGAACACGCTGCCCACGCGCCTTGGGAGCATCGGCAAGTGAATCCGCTGCGTGACGGTTCTGCCGACTCGGGTGCACAGGGAGCATGCAGACAGTGACGCCGCATGCGCCCGATCAAGGCCGCGCCGGGAGTCGCTGTCGCGGATGCCCCACACCGTGATGCCCGTGCAGCGCGGGACGTTGAGGCAGTCCTGGACGGCGCTGATGTACGCGGTGGCGGACGCTTCGGCGCAGTGAGCCTTGGTCCGGCCCCGGTTACCCGTCAGTTGCCGCCGCGCGCACAAAAAGGTTGCCGTGATCAGGGAGGAAAACTCCCGTCAAGAAGTTCTCGGCTCGCGGCAACCCTTTGCGGCTCCTGCGACCACAAGGGAGTGGATCCGGCCAGCCCGGTGGCCGGCTCCCCCCTCGTGCACAGTCCGCAAGGAGAGCCTTTACCCATGAGCAACCCCACGAACGGCAGGCGCCGCGGGCGTCACCGCCGTCGCTGGACCGCCACCGCTGTGCTGGTCGGCGCGCCCGCCATCGTCGTGCCGTATCTCCTGTTCATGCAGGAGGACTCGCAGGCTGCGACGGTCGACGCCGGCGCCTACTACCGGCTGGTCTCCGTGCGCAGCGGCAAGGTGCTGGACGTCAACGGCTTCTCCACGGCCGACGGCACCCGTATCCAGCAGTGGACCGATCAGAACACCGCCAACCAGCAGTGGAAGCTGAAGTCCACCGGGGACGGCTACTACGAGCTGGTGAACCGCAACAGCGGCAAGGTGCTGGGCATAGCGGGCGGTTCGACCGCCCAGGCGGCCGCCGCCGAGCAGCAGACCGACGGCTCCGCCACCTCGCAGGAGTGGCGGATCAGCGATGTGAGCGGTTCCGACGCCGTCACCTTCACCTCCCGTAGGAGCGGCCAGGTCCTGGACGTTTCCGGAGGCTCCACGGCCGACGGCGCGGCAGTCATCCAGTATCCGGGCACGGGCGGCACCAACCAGCAGTGGAAGCTGGTGAAAATAGCCGAGACCCAGGCGTCCGGGACCGGCAGCGCGCAGACCACGGCCGCGGCCGGACCGTATGTGTGGAAGAACGCCCCGGTGGCGGGCGGCGGGTACGTCACCGGCCTGGTCTTCAACCAGAAGGAGAAGGGCCTGCTGTACGCGCGCACCGACATGGGTGGCGCGTACCGTTGGGACACCGGGGCCGAGCAGTGGATCCCGCTGACCGACCAGTTCGGCGAGAAGGACTGGAACCTGCTGGGCATCGAGTCGCTGGCCACCGACCCGGTCGACCCGGACCGGCTCTACCTCGCGGCCGGCACCTACACCAACGAGTGGGCCGGCAACGGGGCGCTCCTGCGCTCCACCGACCGCGGCCGCACCTTCCAGCGCACCGACCTGCCGTTCAAGCTGGGCGGCAACGAGGACGCCCGCGGGGCGGGCGAGCGCCTGGTGATCGACCCCGCGAACCACGACCACCTGCTGCTGGGCACCCGCAAGAACGGCCTGTGGCGCAGCACCGACACCGGTGAGACCTGGAGCCAGGTCTCCTCGTTCCCGGTCAAGGACGGCGCGAGCTTCGGCACCGGCATCTCCTTCGTGACGTACGGCCCGGCCGGCAGCAACACGATCTACGTCGGCGTCGCCGACAGGTCCACCAGCCTGTACCGGTCCACCGACGGCGGCAACTCCTGGCAGGCGGTCCCCGGGCAGCCCACCGGCCAGGTGCCGCAGCACGGCGTGCTCTCCGGTGACGGCTCGCTGTACGTGTCGTACTCCAACAACACCGGCCCGAACAACGTGTCGGGCGGTTCGGTGTGGAAGTACGCCGGCGGGGCGTGGAAGAACATCTCGCCGTCACAGGGCAACTACGGCTTCGGCGGTCTGGCCGTCGACCCGCAGAAGCCGTCCACGGTGATGGTCACCACGCTGGACCGCTGGTGGCCGCAGGACGAGGTCTACCGCAGCACCGACGGCGGTGCGACCTGGAAGACCCAGTCCGACAAGTCCGTGCGGAACGCCTCCATCGCCCCGTACCTCGGCACCGGCATCGGACACTGGATGACCGCGCTGAGCATCGACCCGTTCGACTCCGGGCACGTGCTGTACGGCACCGGCAACGGCATCTGGGCCAGCAACGACGCCAACGCGACCGACAACGGCGGCACCAGCCACTGGTTCATCGGAGCCCGTGGGCTGGAGGAGACGGCGTACTACGACGCGGTCTCCCCGCCCGGCGCCGCCGCCCTCATCACCTCGCTGGGCGACCAGGGCGGCTTCGTCTACGACGACCTGACGAAGGAGCCCACCGGGCGGCTGACCAACCCGGAGATGTACAACAGCACCTCCGTCGACTTCGCCCAGTCCAACCCCTCGCTGGTGGTCCGGGTCGGCCGGGGCGGCAAGCAGGACGGCGCCCTCTCCACCGACGGCGGCCACACCTGGAACGGCTTCACGGGCGAGCCGGTGCCCAGCGCGGACAGCGGCCACATCGCGATCGCGGCGGACGGCTCCACGTTCGTCTGGGCCGAGGCCGGCCAGGCCCCGTACCGCTCCACCGACCGGGGCGCGAGCTGGTCGAGGGTCAACGGTCTCGGCAACGATGCCGTGGTCGTCGCCGACCGGTCCTCGGCCAACACCTTCTACTCGCTGAACAACGGCACGCTCTACGCCAGCACCGACGGCGGCGCGACCTTCGGTGCCCGCGCATCCAACCTGCCGAGCGGCAAGCTCAGCGCCGTCCCCGGTGTCGCGGGTGACCTGTGGCTCTCCGGCGGCGGCAAGGGGCTGCTGCATTCCACCGACGGCGGCCGCAGCTTCACCACGCTCTCCTCGGTGCAGTCCGCCTCCGCCCTCGGCTTCGGCAAGGCCGCATCGGGCGCCTCCTACCAGGCCCTGTACCTGATCGGCACCGTCAAGGACGTCACCGGAGTGTTCCGCTCCACCGACAAGGGCGCCACCTGGCTCCGCGTCAACGACGACGCCCACCAGTGGGGCGGCATCGGCGGCATCGGCATCATCACCGGCGACCCCGACACCTTCGGCCGCGTCTACATCGGCACCAACGGACGCGGTCTCCAGTACGGCGACCCCTCCTGAGATCCCGACCTCCTAAGGGGGCCGCAGGCGCAACGGCCTGCGGCCCCACCGTGGTTGGCGGACCGCCCGTTGCCTCCACCACTCCGCCGGCGGCGCAGGTCAAGCTGTGATGGGTGAACGAGGCTTGGCAAGCCATACCGGGCGGGGGACGTCGAGAAGACCATACGGCCGGCGCATGTGCGGCATGTGCACGCAACCGATCGAGGATGGCGAGCCGTTCGAGCGGGCGGTGTACGCGAGCGAGGCAAGCGGCGGCAACCGCGGCTACGCCCACACCGGCGACTGCGCAATCGCGGGCTGCACGGCCGGTACATCCCGTTCGTGCGGCTCGACTCCACTGAAATCGCGCGACCCGTTCTCTGAGCACCGTGTGTCACACGCGACCAACGGCAGTCCCTGTCCGGTGCTACCCGCGACAGGCGTGAGCCCGCCGACCCGATTCCCTGGCACTACGCCAGGCGGCACGGCGCCGCCCGCAGTGACAGCTCGTGCCGCCAGCCCATGCGGTTTGCACGCTGTCTCGCGGAGGTGCTCCAGACTTCGGCGGTAGGCGGGGTGGGCGGCCTGGGCCGAGTTCCGGTACGGCAGGACAGCGGTCGGGATGCCCATGCCGTGCGCCTCGCACAGGATGCCCAGGGCGGGTGTGTCGCAGATGCCGGCGGCCCACTTGTTGACCGTGTTGAAGGTGGCGTGCTCCCGCGCCTCCGAGCCGACGGCGTGCCCATAGCGTGTCCATAAGACCGGTAAACCACGGTCAACAGCGGTGCGATCCTCCACCCTCGGACGCCGCGCCAGAGCACATAAGCCCAGGTCAGAAGCCATCTGGCTCCCCAAGCGCCGTCGCTTCCCAAGCTGAGAGCGCGAGTTCGATTCTCGTCACCCGCTCTTTTTGAAGCCCCAGGTCAACGGCCTGGGGCTTGTTTCATAGCGGAGCTGTTGCTGCGTTTTGGCGTGCTCCGGTACCCCGAGATCGGGCACGCAAAGGGCATACGCGCCTTGAGGAGGCGCCTCATCCACGTCTCAGTGTGGCGCTGACCTGTACTTTCACGTGGATGGGCCGGAGGCGAGCCCTCAGCCCGTGAGCGGTAGGCCGTCGGCAAGTGCCACGCTCAACACGTCGATGAGGTCGACGTCCAGCGCGCGGCAGCGGACGCGGACAGACATCCCGGCACCGGACCGACCGTCGTCACGTCCCCGGCTCCACCCGGCCGGTGCCGGTGTCGATGAGGATCTGTGCGGCCTGGGTGATGTTGTCGGCGCGTACCGCTTCGGCCATCGCGGCGCGTGCCGCCTCGGGCGCCGCATGCGGCGGGACCACGAGGAGAGAGAAGTGATCCGCCTCGCCCCTGGTGACGAGGACGGTGTCGTCGCCGACCGGGAAGGAGTCGATGTGGACGACGCGGTCGTCGACGATCAGTCGCGTCGGCAGTTCCTCCCAGGCGGTGGCGTCCAGGCCGATGCGGGTGACCGGCCCGAGATACTCGGTCAATGCGGT
Organism: Streptomyces sp. NPDC001604; assembly: GCF_042893475.1. NCBI lineage: Bacteria > Bacillati > Actinomycetota > Actinomycetes > Kitasatosporales > Streptomycetaceae > Streptomyces > Streptomyces sp. NPDC001604. The sequence continues at coordinate 390,778 of NZ_JBIAUY010000002.1, forward strand.
GATCAGGGCGGGCAGCTCGGCTGCGATGTCACGGGACCGCGGCCACCATGCCCCGTCCAGAACGCCCTGCCGTTCATGTGTCGTCTCCAGCCGTACGACGGCCGTCCCGGGCTTCGCCACCTGGTGGAGCGTGTCCGGCAGGAGCCTGGTCGCACGCGGGGAGTCGGAGTCGGGCATCACACTCACCTGTCTGTCCGCCGGCGGAAGCGCGGAGTGGATTCCTCGTTCCACGGTACTCCGCGGCTCACTGCGGCCGGGAAGGCCGCTGGTCACGCGCGTGAGCCGCGAGGCGCGCCGGAGTAGAGTCGAACATCCGGTCCGTTCATCCGTGCCCAGACACCCCGAGGTCGCCATGCAGCAGACCAGGCAAACCCCCTCGGAAGGGCACGCCGACGTACGTATCGTCGCGGCCTCACCCGAGGTCGCCCGTCGTGTCGCGGAAGTGCTCCGACGTTGCTTCGCGGCGACCGAGCAGCGCAGCTATCCCGCGGGCGCCGGGGGAGGAACGCGCCTCGAGCTCGTCGTGGACACGACGCGGGCGGCGGAGCCGGCGCGGTCCTGGCTGGAGACCAGCCGCTCCCCGGGAGCGGACAGCCGGCGCGAGTGAGGCGACGGCCGACGGCGGTCCGTTCGGCCTGTTCGAGGAGTAGCGTGAGGTCATCGGGAGCATTTCGCACACCGACCCCGATGCCGGTGTCGTTCCTGGTGAGCAACGACGCCGGACAACTGCCCACGCGCAGGGAGTCCGGAGACGGGTCCGCACGATGTCCGCGACCACCGGCCGTCCTCCGCTGAGCGCCATGCCCTTCAGGGCTCCGACCGCACGCCTCGCCCTCAGACCCGTGAGCCCTTCCCCGGAACACGTCGAGCTGGACGGCGCCTGGTGGCCCCACTCACGTGACCTGACACAGGAACTCGCCCCGCTGGCCGACGTACTGGACCCGCTGTGGGGCCGGATCACCCGGATCGCCTTCAATCCCCGCTACTGGCCCATCATTCCGCACAGAATCTTCGTCAACGGCCATGTGGTGAAGGTCGGCTGGTTCACCTCGGAGCTGGATCCGCACAAGATCCTGCTGCTGTCCGGCACGTCGGGCCCCCGGAACCTGCTGGTGGTTCCGCCCGAGACCGCCGACGCGGCTGCCGCCCGGCTGATGGCTGCCGCGAGCGCCGGCACGGGCCCGCGCTGGACCGCGTCCGCCCTCATGACGGCGGAACAGCCCGACGGCACAGCATCGTCGTACGACACCGGCGCCGGCCCGGCGGACCGGCCGGCGGCGGGCATGTGACGGCCTGCTCCCCGCCCTGGCCTTCAGTGCCCCGGCGGCCAGGTGAGCGGCCCGGCAGCCGGTCACCGGCCGGGTCAGCCCTGACCGTCCGCGGCGGCCGACATGAGCGGTTCCGCGGCCTCCTCGGTCGTGTCCGGCGGCACCACGAGCAGGTCCCAGCGCCCCCGGCCGGGGGCGAGCAGGACGACGGTGCGCGGGGCGGATGCCGCCGGTGTCCTGCGCAGCCGTACGACCTGGTTGGAGACGAGCATCCGGCCGGGCACCGCGGACCAGGTCGCCCCGCTGACCGTGACGCTGGTGATGTGGCCCCACGCGTGCGGCAACCCGGCGAGCAGCAATGGAAGTTCGGCGAGGAGGTCGTACGAACGAGGCCACCACGCGCCGTCGATGGCCCGAGGCAGATCCCTGTGCGGGGCCAGACGCAGGCGCAGGGCGGGCTGGGAGGGAAGCGGGGGCTGCAGTGCGGTGGTCATGACGGCTCCTGCCAACTGCCTTGCACGATGGGATGGTTGACGCCGGGCACGACAGGCCGCGGCCCGAACCTGCGTCGGCCGGCGCGCGTCATGCAGCCGCCGAGGCGTTCGAGGAGTCGTATGACTGCGGCCGACGGGGCGAGCAGACCGCGGTCGGCGCCGTGCCGGGCGCTGGTGGGGTTGGCGTGGTGGAGGGGGTGCGGGCTCTCACCGAAGGAGAGCGGGCCCGGCGGCCACAGGCTGGTGGCCCGGTCGTGGTGACTGATGCGAAAGGGGCGCTCACCGATCATGCGGCTGCCCGTGATCGTTTTGATCGGGCAGGGGACCACGGCGAGCAGGATGTCGACGGTGTGGGTGAGGGCTCCTTGACCTCGGCGGAGGCCGCTGGGACGGAGGTGCGGCCGGGGTCACGGGCTGCCCGTGGTTGGATGGGTGGCGTACTGGAGACGACCTGTCGGATGGGCACGACGCACCCTCTTTCTCCCCACCACCGTACTCCCCGTGCCGGGAAGCCCTCGCAGACCGCTGGTCAGGCCCCCGGGCGCGGTGCGCTCGGGCCGGTGCCGCGTTGACACGGATCGTCGCCGGACGTTGACTGACGGGACGGCGCAGAGCCGTGATGGCAGGGCCGTTCGGGCTTCAGGCAGCCTGAAGCAGGCCGCCGAAAAGGCCAAAGGCGTCTTCGGGCGACGGCCCCCATCACCACGGGAACGGTGGATACGACGATGTACGACCAGACACGCGCCCAACAACCCGCCGACCGGCCCCCGGGCCTCGCCGGGCGCCGCGCCCCGGGCGTGGAACCGCTGCTCCCGACCGACGAACGGGACAGGATCGTCCGGCGCCTCGGACACGCCGTGAACACCTTCGCGGACGCTCCGGGCGAGGCCCTGGAGGAGGCCGAGAACGCCTTCGACGAAGCCACGGAGGCGCTGGTGAACGCCCTTACGGAACGTCGGCGCGCCCTGCGCGCGGGCTGGCAGGACCGGGATCCCGAGACGCAGTCCGCCGAACTCCGGCTCGCGCTGCGGGAGTACCGGGAGATCACCGGGCGGCTGCTGCGCGCCTGAACCGGGCGGATGCTGCGCGCGCGAACGGCCACAGGTCCGCCCGCGCAAGCGTCTTCCGACGGCCGCCGCCGGTCGTTAGATCCCCGGCGGCGGCCGTCTGGGACTCCCCGCGCGGCCGAATCCCCCTTCACGGGCGCGCGATCGGGAGCCGTGTGCCCCGCATCGGACCGCGCGACGGCATGCGGGAGGCACCGCGCCGGTCTCGCGACGAGGGGAAGCAGGACGTGGCGAGCACAGGAGCCGACCACAACGTGTGGCGAAAGCCGACTGCTCTGCAGAGGCTGAGACTCGATCCTTGCCCGGGGCTCGGGACACAGACAGCCAACGGGCTGCCGACCGTCGTGCGTTCCGACGAAACCTGTGCACGGCGGAATGCCGCAAGCCTAGGTGGACTCGCCCCGGGTGAGAACCCCTTGAGGGCCGTGGAGAATCCACCGGACGGGCCCGCAGGTCCACGCGCCGGGGCGGAGTGGCGTGGAACGGACCAGGAGTTGCCCGTACGCCGGCTCCCCGTCGGCGTCGCTCTCGGCGCACCACGACACCGGCCCGTCGCACGGCGGCGTCGAGTTCTACGACGGCAGCCCCGGCCGAGGTTCGGCCGCTGACGACGTGGGGTGAGAGCGGGCGCGGCCTCGCCATGGTGCGGTGCCTGGCACAGCACTTCGACATCGATCCGGTCGACGGGGGCGGCAACAGAGTGCGCGCGGTTCTGGCGCTGTGACCGGCCTGACCGGCCAGGGCGTCGCTCCTCGAACCGCTCCTCCCCGCCCAGGCGTAGCCTGGACGTACCGAGGGCTTTTCGCGCAGCGCGACCGGCGGTGCCGTTCCCGGCGAGTGACCATGCGGGCAGCCGCCCTCGGCTCCCGGACGGGAGCGCACGATGGAACCCAGCAGAACGCCTGCCGAAGACCTGCCCGCTGACGGCGGGCACGACTACCGAATGCCCCTGCCGCGTCTGGCTCTCACCCCGGGAGTCGGCCACGGCCCTCTGGACGGAGCCTGGTGGCCGCGCTGTGACGCGCTTGAACTGGAACTGCCGTCACTCGTCGCCGCGTTGGAGCCGGACCTGGGCAGCACGGTGTACGTCACCGTGGACGCCGCTCAATGGCCCGACGCACCGCACACGGTGATGGCACCCGGCCGAGTGATCACCGTGGAAGCGACCCGAACCGCCGGCGAGAAGCATGTCATCACGCTGGACTGCGACACCGCCGGACGCCGCGTGCTCCTTGTCGTCCCGCCCCAGGAGTCCGCCGGCGAAGCCTCCCGGCTGATGACCGCGGCGGCCGACCCCGCGCTCCACCTCGGCGCGAACGCGCTCCTGACCCGCTGATCGGCACATATCTGTTGCCGCGAAGAGAGAATTAGGCACGGGGGAGGAGGAATATTTCTCCCACCTATCCGGCTGAGCGGAATTATTCGCGACCGGTGGCCCAATGCGCGTGCTACTGTCGAGACAGGTTGCAGTTGTGGTTGCCAAAAGGTTCATTTTCCGACGGGCTGATCATCGCGGCGACACGGAGGACGCACAGGGCGAACTCCGAGCACCGTTTCCGAAGGAGAAATGACATGGCTACAGGCACTGTGAAGTGGTTCAACGCCGAAAAGGGCTTCGGCTTCATCGAGCAGGACGGCGGCGGCGCCGACGTCTTCGCCCACTACTCGAACATCGCCGCCCAGGGCTTCCGCGAGCTGCAGGAAGGCCAGAAGGTGTCGTTCGACATCGGGCAGGGCCAGAAGGGCCCGACCGCCGAGAACATCGTTCCGGCCTGACCACAGCACCGACGCACACTTCGCAGCTGGGGCCCGCACCTTGGGGTGCGGGCCCCAGCTCGCTGCATTTTCAGGGGAAATCGCCCCTGTCGTCTTCGGCTCGTTCTCGCGATTCTCTGCGCCGTTCATCATGCTGCGGGAATTCCTTGATACGCGCCCGCATCGAGGAAGAATCCACATGAACAGAGCACGCGTTTCACGCGCTCAACGCCCCCAGCGAACCACGCGCGCCACCCGCCCTTACGACCGTTTCGAGGGCTCCCCCGCAAACCGCTCCGGCGCCCGGCGCCGCCCCAAGCTCCACGACGGCCGACAGGCCGCGCCCGGCGGCGAGTTCGCGCTGCCCACGACGATCGAGCCCGCACTGCCCGCCGTCGAGTCGTTCGCCGAACTCGCCATGCCGGCACCGCTGTTGGCCGCGCTCGGCCACCAAGGCGTGAGCGTGCCGTTCCCGATCCAGGCGGCCACCCTGCCGAACTCCCTGGCCGGCCGTGACGTACTCGGCCGCGGCCGTACAGGCTCCGGCAAGACCCTTGCCTTCGGCCTCCCCGTGCTGGCCCGTACGGCGGGCCGCCGAGCCGAACCACGGCAGCCGCTGGCCCTGATCCTGGTACCCACCCGCGAACTCGCCCAGCAGGTCACCGACGCGCTCACCCCGTACGCCCGCGCCGTGCGGCTGCGGCTGGCCACCGTGGTCGGCGGGATGTCGATCGGCAGGCAGGCGCATGCGCTGCGGGACGGGGCCGAGGTCGTCGTCGCGACGCCGGGGCGGCTGAAGGACCTCATCGACCGGGGCGACTGCCGACTGGGCGAGGTCGCCGTCACCGTCCTGGACGAGGCGGACCAGATGACCGACATGGGGTTCATGCCCCAGGTCACCGCGCTGCTCGACCAGGTGCGTCCCTCAGGCCAGCGGATGCTCTTCTCGGCCACCCTGGACCGCAATGTCGACAAGCTGGTCCGCCGCTATCTGACCGACCCGGTGGTCCACTCCGTCGACCCGTCGGCGGGGACCGTCACCACGATGGAGCACCACATCCTCCATGTGCACGAGGCGGACAAGCACCGCACGACGACCGAGATCGCCGCGCGGGACGGCCGGGTGATCATTTTCCTGGACACCAAGCACGAGGTGGACCGGCTGACCAAGCACCTCCTCGGCAGCGGTGTCCGGGCGGCCGCCCTGCACGGCGGCAGGTCCCAGCCGCAGCGCACCCGGACGCTCGCGCAGTTCAAGAGCGGGCAGGTGACGGCGCTGGTGGCGACCAATGTCGCGGCGCGCGGCATCCATGTCGACGACCTCGACCTGGTCGTCAACGTGGATCCGCCGGGCGACCACAAGGACTATCTGCACCGCGGCGGCCGTACGGCCCGGGCCGGCGAGTCGGGCAGCGTCGTCACCCTGGTGACCCCGGGCCAGCGCCGTGACATGAGCCGGCTGATGGCCTCGGCCGGCATCAACCCGACGATCACCGCGGTGCGCTCGGGAGAGGCGGAACTGAGCCGCATCACCGGTGCCAAGGCCCCGTCCGGCGTCCCGGTCGTCATCTCCACGCCGACCGCGGAGCCTCCTCGCCGGGCGGCGTCCGGTGGGTCGGCCTCGGCCCGGAGCCGACGGGGGCGCACCGCCGGGGGCCGGTCCGCGGCGAAGCGCCGCGCAGCATGACATGTCGCCGGTCCGTCGCCGGTCGGCGACGGACCGCCTACGCAATCCCGTCGCGCTCAGAGAATCCGCCCGTACCGCAGGAGGCAGCTGTGACACCGATCCAGACTCATCGAAACCCGAGCACTTCCGAGGTCATGGCCCGGGTCGACCACGTGGACGCGATCGAGCTACGTGTGTTCGACGACATGACCGTCGAGGTGGCCCTGTCCGTCATGGCCGGTGCCGGTGTGGACCACCTGCTCCTGTGCGACGGGGACGACGAGCGCACTGGCTCGGTCACCCGGGCCCAACTCGCCGTTCACCGCGACAGTTCCGCCTACACGGACCACGTCCGGCTGCGGGACGTCCTCGACGCACCGTGCCAGGTCATCCGCCCCTCCTCCTTCTCCCTGTGAGGCACCATGCGCTGTGTCATCGCCCGCTACCCGTTCGAACTGACCAAGCACGGAGTGCTGGACTCGATGGCGGGCGTCAAACCCGAGATCGTCACCGGTGATTCCGTGACCATCGGCCGCCGCCGCTATCCCGTGATGCAGGTCGGTGAGGTCATCACCCGGCAGGACCGCCGCGACTTCACCAGCGGCGAGGTCATCCGGACCATGGGCCGCCTCGGCTTCACCTGCCACTCCCGTCCCGGGGCCGCACCGACCCCGGATGCCGGTGCCCGTAGCCCCCTCCAGGCCGCCTCGGAAGCGCTCGGCAGCCCCGGCCTCCATGACGCGTGATGCCGTTCGGCGGACGGCATTCGTCCGATGCCCCGTCCAAGAACTCTGAGGTCCCCACCGGACAGAGGAGATGGGGCGCATGTGCGCTCATCCCGACCCGCCCGAGCCTTTCCGTATGCCCGAACTGTTCGACGAATGCCGGATGGTGCACGCCCGCGGCGAGCTGGATCTGACCACCATGACACCTCTGGTGCAGGCTCTGGAGGGTGCCCGCACCGGATGCAGGCGCGTCTTCCTCATCGTCGATCTCCGCGAGGTGACCTTCGCGGACGGAAGCATCCTGCAGCCGCTGTGCGAGGCGTGGGACGACTGCCGGGCCCGGCAGGGCTGGGTCCGCGTCGTCCACAGCAGCCGTGGCATAGAACTCGTCATGCTGGACGGCGGGGTACTCGGCCGCTTCCCCGCCTATGCCAGCGCCCAGGACGCCTGGAGCGGAACGCCCACGGCAGCGCGTGGCGCGGCACCCGCCCCCACATCGACGCGTAGTACTGCCGCCCCGGAGCCCCGGTGACGTACGGCAGCCCGTACCGGGCGCAGATTTCCCGCACCCGGGGGCGCGAACTCGGCGTAGCGGTTGCTGGGGTTGCCGAGGAGGCAGGGCACGGCGACGTACGGGATGGTCAGCCCAGCGACCGGTCGACGGAACCGTACGACAGGCCGGGCGGGGGCGAGGGCTGCTGAGGTGCGGTCCGGCAGGTGAAGCCGAGACGGACCAGTGCCCGGACCATCTCCGCGGCGGTGAAGTCGCGCGGGTCCTGGCGGGTGATCACCACTCCCACCTGCTTGACGGGGTACACCCGGTCCCCGATGACGACACATTTCCCCGTCACGGGCTCGGGTCGGACGTTCTCCATCGACATCTCCACCTCGGCCTTGGACAGGTCGACGGGGTAACGGGCGATCACACAGCGCATGGTGTCTCACCAGGGTCGGGGACGGATCCAGGACGGGTGGAACGTGGGGGCGGGGGGGCCGACCGACGCGGCTGCCGGTCAGACGGGGACGGACAGGGGCCCGCGCCCGTCGGTCAGCGGAGCACCAGAAGCCGGCTGGGAGCGAGATGCGACGCCTCGCGGTCCTCGGCCGACAGGCAGCGCCAGCCCCAGGACAGAAGTGCTTCGAGCATGTCCGCGTTGTCCCGGTCGACCAGCGTGACACCGAGCGCGGCTGCGTGATCGCTCAGCAGACGCTTCTGCAGGCGCCGGGCGAGGTTCCACTCGCGGCTCTGGTCCTGCGTGCGTACCCGTCGCTCCACGAGAATGTCGGCGACGGCGAAGAGCCTGCCGAAGGCGGCGACACGGAGCAGGCTCTGCGGGAGGCACCCGTCGAGGCCGTCCCACCAGGGCCCGTCGCCACGCACAGGGAAACCGTAGGCGCAGGCCGTGAGGCCGATGGCGCCCGAGGGACCGGCGGTCTCCGCCACGAGCAGTTCGAACCCCGGTCGCCGCATGTGGCCCGCGAGCCGTCGCCGGAACACGGCGGACCGGTCCTGGCCCGACGCGTCCGAGGCCCGCACCTGGTGGGAAGAGGTGTTGGTGTACAGCTCGCCGAGCTCTTCCATGCGGTCGTCGATCTGGCACCGGGTCAGCGGGCGGACGAACTCGCCCTTCTCGGGTGAGGGCCCCTGCCGGCGCCGCTGGGGCGGCGCCCCGGGAAGCGCTGGTTGCCGGCCGGGGGTCCCCGGGTGGGCGGTCTGCGGGCGGTCCGGCGTGTTCACGGTCATGGGCGAACCCTGCTCCGGGTCCGGACGGGTCCGGCCCGGCGTCGTCGTTCGCCGAGAACGGCACCGGCGCGTGAGCCGGCACACGAGGTGCCCTCGGTGCCTCCGAGCCTACGCCGCCGACGTGGCCGGAGAGCGCACATCCACCTGGCAGGACTCGAAAGCCGGCGAGTGAGCGGCCTCAGCGGAGGAGTGTGCACGAGCGAAGCATCCCCGGGTCGGCCGAGTGATCGAGCCGAGTCGAGCCGAGAGCCCGTCGAAGCGGCGCTCCGACACTCGCTCCTCAGTCCTGTGCCCAGAGCGTGCCCATAAAAGCGGTCAACCACGGTCGACAGCGGTGCGACCCAGCACTCCCGACCACTACGCCAGAGTGCATACGACCAGGTCAGAGGCGCTCCGACCGCGGAAGCGCCGTCGCTTCCCAAGCTGAGAGCGCGAGTTCGATTCTCGTCACCCGCTCCAAAGAGAAACCCCAGGTCAACAGCCTGGGGTTTGTTTGTTGTCTAGGCCAATTTGGGGGTGGCGTGCCCTCCGCGTGCCCTAAGTTGCACGAATGTACCCACAGGACGGGCTCCGGATGCCCCTTCAGTCGTGGGTCGCGGTCACCTCGCTCTCGCCCAGGGACGGCGCTCTCTGGCCTACGACCACTTTGCCATCGCGGCGGCCGCCGCCAGCGGCACGAGCGAGGTGGACGTGTGCATCAGGATCGCCCGCCGCGCGCGCCGCGGTCCGGCTCGCCGAGGGCGCCCCGCAGGCGGCCTGGGCGATCGCTGAACCCGCACTGTCGATGCTGCGAGGACTCAGGTCCTGGACTCGGACCATGGACCTCGTCCCGGTCGCGGCCGAGGCCGCGCTGGCCTGTGGGCACCACGCTGGGCACCACGCATTGGTCGAACGGCTCGTGGCGGAGGCCGAGTCGGACCTGCGCGACCGCGACGCGCCGACCGCCTCGGCCGAACTGGCGCTGGCCCGAGGTGTGTTGCTCCGCGCCACCGAGCCGGCGCGGGCCGCCGAGCACTTCGCCGAGGCGCAGCACGGGTGGCAGGACATCGGCCGTCCCTACGAGGTCGCCAAGGCCGCCGAACGCCGGGGCGAAGCCTTGACCTGCTCGTCTCCCGAAGACGCGGCGGCGCACCTGGCCGATGCCGCGTGCGGCTTCACCGGGCTCGGCGCGACCGGCGACGCCGCACGCTGCCAACACCGCCCGCGCGCACTCGGTGTCCAGACGTCGCGGCGACCGGGACGCCGCGGCTACGGAACCCAGCTGTCGCCCCGTGAACTGGAAGTCGCCGAGCTGCTCGCCGACGGCGCCACCAACCAGGACATCGCCCAGACCCTGTTCCTGTGCCCCCGCACCGTCGAGAAGCACGTGGCCCCCGTCCTGGCGAAACTGCGCACCGAGCGGCGGAAGGACATCCAAAGCAGCCTGCCGATCATCGACAGCCCGTAAGACGGGTGAAGGGACGGTCCCCGCACACGTGGGCGGGGCGCCGGGCCGTCTCTGGGCCGTCTCTGGGCCGTCCGCGACCAGCCGACGACGACAGATGACGGCAGCCAGCGAAACAGCCCTCCCCCAGCTCAGAGACGGTGCCTCACGCGTCGCCGCAGGCGTTCAACGCCAGAGCAGAGTCGAGGAACATCAGTGGTTGGTCCCCGCCCCTGCTGAGAGTCGACGGGCACGTCTCTCGCAGCCAGGGGCAGGTGCAGTGACCGATCGCCAGGGTGCAATGATGAGCCGCTCCGATCGGGCTTTCCGCCCCCTCGAAGCCCTTCGCGGGTGTGCGCCCGCGGCGAACGAGTGCCCGGGTCCGGGCATTCTCCGTTGAACGTTCCCCGGGGAGGGACCCGTGACATTCAAGCGTGCCGTCACCGCTGCCGCTGCGACCGCAACAGCTGCCGTGCTCCTGGCCTCCGGAAGCGCCTACGCGTGCAGCATCGGCGACTTCACCGCGAAGGCGACATGCGACACCAGCACGGGCGAGGCCCGGGCCGCCATCACGGTCACGGACAAGGATCCCTCCGGCACGCCTGCGGACATCACCGTGCGGATGCGGATGGCGGTGGGTAGCGATGGCGAGACCGTCGGCACCGGGCACATCGAGCACCCCACCGCGGCAGGTGTGAGCACGACGGTCCTGGTGCCGTGGGTGCAGGGCTACCAGTGGAACATCTACGTGACGGCGGGCAACATCCACGAAGAGCTGTTGACGAACCTGCCGATCTCCCCGGACACCCCCTGCGTGGCCACCTCCTCCCACCCCTCCAGCACCCCGACCGGCCCGGCCCCCTCGGCATCGCCGACCGTCACCGCGACGCCGACCTCTCCGGCCGCCGCGCCCGCGACCTCTACGTCCCCGGTCCCCTCGACGTCCGCGTCCTCGCCGGCTGCGAGCACCGGACTCGCCGAGACCGGAGGCGGCAGTGACACCACCCTCATCGGCGGATCGGCCGCCGTGGTGATCACGGCCGGCGCAGGCATGCTGTTCGCGGCGCGACGCCGTACGGCAGCCGCACGGCACTGACCGCCGATGGCTGGCGCCCGCGTGGACGAAGGACCCAGACACCTCGGCCCGGAGCGGAGATGGTGCTTTCCACCGTAGCTCTGGGGCTCGTCGTGCCCGGTGCGGTGCTTCTGGTCCGGGGCGGCGCATTCGCGAAGGCTCGTCGTACCTGCGACGGCGACTGAGTGCCGCCCCTCATCCCTATCCAGGACGGCCGTCACGTGGGCGACCACGCCCACGCCGCATGGCGGCCAAGATCCAGTACCTGGCACCCGCGATGGTCGATCCTCTTCGCGGTCGGGTACGGCCTCGATGTACAAGAGGCCGCCTTCTTCGTCAGCGTGGCGGAAGTGGTGCCGCAGCGTGGCACTCTCGTCGAGGGCTCGCAGGCACGCCATGATCTCTGCCGCTTGGAGGTCATGCGGGCCCCTCGGAGTAGCTTTCCGGGTGGCCGTAACCGCCGCAGCTTTCCCAGGCGCCGGACCCCCGCTCAGCGGTAGGGCCCGGCGCCTGGTGCGTCACTGCCTGACGGTGAAGTACTGCCATGCGCCCCATGTGCTGAGGTTGCCGGTGTCGTTGCTGCTGTGGACGTATTCGGCCCGCATACGGAACTTGCTGTTGAGCGCGTTGGTCAGGCTCATCGTCGTGTAGCTGGTGCTCGTGGTGCTGAGCGCGCGGCAGGAGGAGGTGCTCTGTGTGTGCCAGGCATCGCTGTAGTACCGCTGGATCTGGAATTTCACGCACTGGCCGGCCTTCTTGGGCGTGACCGTGACGTTCAGCTTGGCCTTGGCGGTGTGGTGGTAGACCCGGTAGAGGAGACCGCCGTAGTGGGTGCTCCCGTAGTAGCCGCTGAGCGACTCGGACACCTTGGCGTAGGCCGGCGCGGTCGTAGCGGCCGTGGTCGGGGCGTAGCGGTAGTCACCGGCGAACGCCGCGGTGAAGGTGGTCTTGCGGGTGAGTTCGTAGGTCGTGGCCAGGTTGCCGTGGCTGTCCACGGTGCCGGTCTCGATCAGGGCCTTCCTGCCGCCGTAGGGCTGGGCGTAGATCGCGAGGGTGCGGCCGTTGTAGGTCGTGCCGAGGTGGGCGGTGATCTTTGCGGTCGCGCCGTAGGCGTACGACGGAGCGTTGGTGGTGATGGACATCGCGGCGGCGCTGCGGGAGACCTGGACGGTCGCGGACGCGTTGACGGCCTCGTGGGTGGAGTCACCCGGGTAGGTCACGGCGTATGTGTTGGCTCCCCCGACCTGCGGGACATCTGCGATGCGGAAGGTGCCGTCGGCGGACAACGGCGCGTCGGGCAGCGCAACACCGGTGGGATGGGCCAGGTCGCTCTTGAGCACGTGCACAACCTCGCCGGACGGGTACGGAGCTGCCGACAGCTGCCCAGAGACGGTCAGTTGGGCCCCCCGGCCGGCTGTCTCCGGTGTGGTGAGGTCGAGGGTGGGCCGGCTCGGGGGCGGGAGCTGCGACGGCACCATGAACGTGTACGCAGCTGGCTCCTGCGAGCGGTTCCCGGCGGCGTCGACCCCGACGACGTAGAGGGTGTGCACGCCCCAGGACAGGGCGGTCGTCAGACTGCCGTTGCCCCCCGCATCGGCGGGAACCCGGGCGGCATCGATGCCCGGTTCCTGGTCCAGGGCGTACTCGAAGTGGTCCAAGCCGCTGGCCTGACAGTCCGGGGCCCCCGCCTCGGCGCACCCGCTGGGCAGGGGATCGCCGGTAGAGCTGAAACTGAACGTGGTGGGCTGCCCGGCAATCTTCGTGGGCGTTCCCGGGCTGCCCACCGGGGGAAAGTCCGGGTTGGTGACGACCGGCGCGAGGGGCGCGCTCCCGTCCACCCTGAAGTAGCAGGGCTCGGTCGGGTTCGAGTACGCCGTCCCGTCGTACGTCGACGCGTGCCAACCGTAAGTGTGCCCGTCCGCCAGGGGCAGCGGGACGTACACGGACTGGACGAGCACGGGCTGCCCGGAGACGGACCCGTCGGCCGCCTGCGAACCGTCCACGTCCCACGCGTGGACGACCCCCTGGTACGTCACCCCGTTGACCGTGGACCGCGGTATGCCGATGGAGACGGTCATCCCCGCGGGAGGCGGACTGGGCACGGTCCGCCAGGTCGGGCTGCTGTCGCTGCCGCAGTCCGCTCCAGCCGGCAATGTAGGCGCCGGCAGTGCCGGGTCGATCGGGGTCTCGTCGGCGGCCGCTGCCGCCGGAAGCGCCGCCACGATCGCGCCGGCCAGCAGAAGCGCGAGCCAGCCGCGCTGGTGCGCGGTTCGATTCACAGGTGTCTTCCTCCCGGGCCATGCCCGTACGTCAGTGTCGAGTGTCTGCACTCTCGCCGGGGGGCAGCGCCCGGGAACTCGGTTGCGCGCGCGGCGATTGCCAGGGCGGCATGCGTCTCCCCACACACGCGGCCTTCCACCCCCGCTGCTGCGGTACGGGACCGCACAGCAGCCGGACGCTAACACCGACTCGGACGACCTCAGTGTTCCTTGATCAAAGATTTACTGCGTGCGACAGACAGCTTTCCGCACGTCCTTCGGGCTCCCCTGCCGACGCTGGCGGTGCACGGTGTCGAGACTGGCTGCAAGCTCCTGCTGTCCCTCGCCGTCGGAGTGCTGATAGCTCAAAGCGGCTTTCTCCGAGAACTGGCCGACGCAGACCATCGTGTCCTCGAGCGCCGCGCCGGCGCATGTCCCCGACGTGTGAGTCGCCGCCGGTCAGCCAGGCACGCTTGGCTGCCACGAGCAGGGGCCCGGACGCCTCCGCTGAGCCAGGCCCGTCCGTTGAGGCCTCAGCACGGTGCGTGGTCAGGTCCGTCCCTGCCGTAGACGGCGGGAAGCTGCGAGGCAGGAGGACAGCCATGTCGCCTCCTCGCGGTTGATGATCAGGTCCGCAACGGTGATCATCCCGTCCATCGGGCCGTCGAGCCGAATCGAGTGGTCACCGACGAGGAACATCTCCCAGTCCGCGTCGCTGTGCCAGAGCCGAGCGGTTTCCTCGCCCCGACGCCGGGCGAACACGAGTTCCTCTCCGTACTCGTCCGACGTAGTCCTTGTCGGTGATCTCACCGCCGCACTGTTTTTGTCCGGTCAGTCGGCTCTCCGCCGCTCCCTGAAACGGGCGGCGGCCGCGGCGAGGTCCACGATCGGGGCGGGGTAGTCCAGGCCCGCACGGGTGGCTGTGTCGAGGTCGTGGACGCGGTGGACCGTGGTGGCGTCGAGGTGGCTGAGCTCGGGGAGCCAGCGGCGTACGTACTCACCGCTGGGGTCGTACCGGCGTGCCTGGACGAGTGGGTTGAGGAGCCGGTTCGGGCGGGTGTCCGTGCCGGTCCCGGCGACCCATTGCCAGTTGAGCTGGTTGTTGGCCACATCGCCGTCGACAAGGAGGTCCAGGAAGTGGCGGGCTCCCGCCCGCCAGTCCACGTACAGCGTCTTGGTGAGAAAGCTCGCCGCGAGCAGGCGGGCACGGCCCGGCATCCAGCCCTCGTGGCGAAGCTGTCTGAGGGCGGCGTCGACGACGGGGTAGCCCGTGCGGCCGTCCTGCCAGGCTTCGAACTCCCTCGTGGCGCGGCGCCAACGGTCGTGCCGGGGCCGGTAGTCGTGGTCGGCAGCGTCGGGGCGGGCCGCCAGGACCTGGTGGTGGAAGTCCCGCCAGGCGAGCTGGCGGACGAAGGCCCGCGCACCGGGATCGTCCTGGGCGCGGGCCCGGTGCAGCAGTTCGGTGGGTGACAGGCAGCCGAAGTGCAGGTAGGGGGAGAGCCGGGAGGTAGCGTCGGCGGCCAGGTCGTCATGCCGGTCGCCGTATGCGGACAGCGGGCCTGCCAGCCATGACCGCAGCCTGCGGCGGGCCTCGGATTCCCCGCCGGCGGGACGGTCCGGCGAGGTGGAACCCGACGTGAGGGACTCTGCGCGAGGAAGGGCGGCCGAGCGCACGTCCGGTAGCCGTACGGCGTCCGGTGCGGGCAGGACGCCGCGCGCGGAGAAGCTCTCCCAGCGGCGGAAGTACGGGGTGAAGACCGCGAAGTGGTCCTTGCCCGCGGGCGTCAGCGCCCCCGGTGGCACAGCCGTCAACGAGGCATCGTGGACACGTAGTTCGCGCCGGTCGCCGGCGAGCTCCGCGCGCAGCCGGTCCTCGCGCCGTGCCGCGTAGCGGCTCACCCCGCCCGCGATGTGCACCACGGCGGCCCCCGTCTCCGCCGCCACCCGGCAGGTCTCCTCGACCACGTCGCCGACGCGCACCACCAGCCGGCCGCCCCGGGACCGCAGGGCGGCGTCGAGATCGGCCAGGCTGTCGGCGAGGAACGCCGCGCGGTTGGGTCCGGTGAAGCCGGTGCGGCGGATGCCGCTGTCGACGACGAAGAGCGGGACCACCCGTTCGGCGTCCTTCAGGGCGGCCTGGAGGACCGGGTTGTCGTGCACCCGCAGATCGGCGGTGAACAGGGCGACCGAGACGCGCACGGTTCCTCGAGCCCCCTCAGTGAGTACGGGCTGGTTCAGGGGCAGCCGCTTCGGCCGCGGCGGCGATGTTGCGGGCCATGCCGCCGAAGACCATGGAGTGGAAGGGGGCAACGCTCCACCAGTAGGCGTGCCCGGCCAGGCCGTGTGGATGGAACAGGGCCCGCTGCCGGTACACCGTGCGCCCCTGCGGATCCCGGTCGACGGCCATCTCCAGCCAGGCCAGGCCCGGCAGCCGCATCTCCGCGCGCAACCGGAGCAGCCGGCCCGGCTCGATCTCCTCCACTCGCCAGAAGTCCAGGCTGTCGCCGACCCGCAGCCGGGTCGCGTCCCGGCGGCCCCGGCGCAGACCGACACCGCCCACCAGGGTGTCCAGCCGGCCCCGCAGGGACCAGGCCGCCGGCGAGGAGTACCAGCCGTTCTCGCCGCCGATCGCCTCCACCACCCGCCACAGCGCCTGCGGCGGCGCGGCGACCGAGCGCTCGCGCTGATCCGTGTAGAGGCTGCCGCCCGCCCAGTCGGGATCGGTGGGCAGCGGGTCGCTGGGGGCGCGCGGAGCCGAGGCCGAGGACCACCTAGTGGCGACGTCCGCGTCCTGCACACGCCGCAGAGCCAGCCGGATCGCCCGGTCGAGCGTGACCGGTCCCTCCGGTGGGTCCGGCACGTAACGGACGATGTCCCGCTCGGCGCAGACCACCTCGTGCTTGAGCGACTCGACCAGCGGGCGCGCGAGAGCGCCCGGCACCGGGGTGACCAGACCTACCCAGAGGCTGGACAGCCGGGGGGTGAGCGGCGGAACCGGGACGATGACCCGTTTCGGCAGCCCGGCGACGACGGCGTACCGCCGCATCATCTCCTCGTACGTGACGATGTCCGGCCCGCCGATGTCGAACGCGCGGTTCACGTCGTACGGCAGCCCCGCGCACCCCACGAGGAAGCGCAGCACGTCGCGGACGGCGATGGGCTGGATGCGGGTGCGCACCCAGCTCGGGGTCACCATCACGGGCAGCCGCTCGGTCAGGTACCGCAGCATCTCGAACGAGGCCGAACCCGACCCGATGATCACGGCTGCCCGCAGTACGGCGGTCGGCACGCCCGAGGCCAGGAGGATGCGGCCCACTTCGGTGCGGGACCGCAGATGGGGCGACAGCGCGTGTTCGGGTACTCCGGAAGGGCTGAGTCCGCCGAGGTAGACGATCCGGCGGATTCCGGCGGCCCGCGCCTGCTCACCGAAGATCCGGGCGGCGCGCCGGTCGGTCTCCTCGAAGCCCCGACCGGTGCCCAGCGCGTGCACCAGGTAGTACGCGACGTCCATGCCCTCCATGGCCGCGCGCACGGCGCCCTCGTCCGTCACGTCCCCGCGCACGGCCTCCGCCTGCCCGGCCCACGGATGATCCCGCAGCTTGCCGGGCGACCGGGCCAGGCAGCGCACGGAATGCCCGGCGGCCAGCAACTCCGGCACCAGCCTTCCACCCAGGTAGCCGGTGGCGCCGGTGACCAGACAGCGCAGCGGCCGGTCGACGTCGGTCATGCCGGCCGCACGCATGCCTTTCGAGTGCGCTTTGTCCCTCGACGGCCTGCGAACCGGGGCGCAGGAAACGTCATGGCTCTCATGTCCTCCTGGGAGGTGCCTTCTGAGGGGCGCTGTCACTGTCCCCTGACCTCATGCTTGGGCCCGCGGACGAACACCGCAACCTCGCGCCGTCCCCGGCCGAAGGCGGTGGCACCGGCTTCGCCGCATGCCCGGGTCGGCGCCCGGCCCCCGTACAACGATGACCGACACACCGAATCCGCGCAGGTCGGAGCCCATTCCACCGGCCAGGCGCCGTCGCTTCCCAAGCTGAGAGCGCGAGTTCGATTCTCGTCACCCGCTCTTTTTGAAGCCCGAGGTCAGCGACCTGGGGCTTGGCAAAAGTCCCTTGTGGGAGCGGGCACTTGACTGCCGCGGTCCTGCGTTCTCGAGGGCACCCACGCGGTACCGCGGGCGCGTCCCGGGTGAGCCCCACGTGTGAACCGCGCACGACGTGCGACCGGCGCGGTCCGATGATGCAATGGCATGGGGGGACAGCCACGAGCTCAGAGGTGACGCCGTGAGCGACGCATTCGATGAAGTCGACACATCCGGCGAGATGGGACCGATCGACTATCTGGTCGTCGAGTTTCCCGGCAACCGAATGACCGGCGAGGGCTTCCCCATCCTGGTCGATCTGGTGGACCGCGGCCTCATCCGGATCCTCGACCTGACGTTCATCCGGAAGGACACCGACGGATCCGTGACCGCCCTGGAGATCGGAGACCTCACCGGCGACGGCCGACTCGACCTGGCCGTCTTCGAAGGAGCCTCCTCCGGGCTGCTGGGCCAGGACGACCTCGAAGAGGCGGCCGCCGCCCTGGAACCCGGCAACTCCGCCGGCGTCCTGATCTACGAGAACCTCTGGGCCGCCCCGTTCGCCGCCGCCCTGCACCGCGGCGGTGCCGAGCTGGTCGCCTCCGGAAGGATTCCCGCACCGGCCGTTCTGGCCGCGCTCGACGCGACCGAGACCGCGCCCTGACGAGAGAGTGGAAGCGAGAAGGGAGATCGCCATGCCGGGACTCCTCCGAGGAATCGCCCGGACGGCCGTCGTCGCCGGAACGGCCACCGCCGTGTCGAACCGTGTGTCCCGTCGGCAGCAGGGGCGATGGGCGGCCCAGCAGGAGAACCAGGCGCCCGCACCGCAGCCCGCGCCTCCTGCCGAGCCGTACGCTCCCCCGGCCACCGACATGACCAGCAAGATCGAACAGCTGAAGCAGCTGGGCGACCTCAAGGCCCAGGGCGTTCTCACTGAAGCGGAGTTCGAGGACCAGAAGCGCAAGCTGCTCGGTTCCTGACCGCTCGACCGCTGCGCAGTGCGGCTGTGGGTCCGGGATCTCGACCGAGGGCGGATCGAGGTGCGTGCCCTCCGCGTACGCATGCCCCGCCACCGTCCCGGTGTCCCCCTGGCACACCCTCCGTGAACCGGCGCCAGGTGGGGCGGCTCGCGGGGACCGAGGCCCCCGCGGGAGCCGACGCCCGCACGGGCCGCCTCCATCCGCACCGGAAGCCCCGGGCCACGCCCGGCGTGCCCCGGGGGCGTGCGCAGGCGATACTGGTGAGTACTCGCCGCAGTCGCTTCCGTCCGCCGCCGGCATGGCGGAACGCCACATCCAGCGCCGGCGGGGGCGTCAACGTCACCCTTCACCCCCGTGCCGCGTCGGCTCCCTCGGCACCGCACAGCCATGCCGATCAGCGGCCCCGCGAAGGCGGCGAAACGGCTGTTGACCCCAGGAGTGGAGGGATCCCAGATGTGCCGTTGGATTGCCTACTCGGGCACCCCCGTCCTTCTCAGCCAGGTTCTGCTGGAGCCGGCCCACTCTTTGATCGACCAGAGTCTGCACTCCCGTCTGGGGGTGGAGACGACCAACGGTGACGGCTTCGGTGTCGGCTGGTACGCCCGGGACACGGCCGACACTCCGGCCATCGTGCGAGACGTGGGGCCGGCTTGGAACAACCGCAATCTGCGGGAGGTCGCCCAACACGTTCGCTCGGGCCTCTTCTTCGCCCATATCAGGGCGGCGACCGGGACAGCCGTGCAGCAGTCCAACTGCCATCCCTTCCGCCACGGTCGCTGGATGTGGATGCACAACGGGATGATCAACGGATTCCGCCTCCTGAGGCGTGACCTCGCCCTGGCCGTCGATCCGGCGCTGTACCCCGACATCGAGGGGTCCACCGACTCCGAGCTCATGTTCTTCCTCGCCCTGACCTTCGGCCTGCCGGAGGATCCGCCCGGAGCCGTGGCACGCATGGCGGGCCTCGTCGAGAGAACGGGCCACGCGCACGACGTCCGGCACCCGCTCCAGATGACCGTCGCGGTGGCCGACGGCGAGCGCGTATGGGCCTTCCGCTACTCCAGCGAAGGACGCTCACGGTCGTTGTACTTCAGTACCAAGGTGGACACCCTGCGCGCACTCCACCCGGACGCGGGGTTCCTCCGGGACGTCTCCGACGAGACCCGCCTCGTCGTGTCCGAACCGCTGGGCGACCTCCCCGGCGCCTGGAACGAGGTACCGGAGAACAGCTACGGCGTCATCCAGCCGGGCAATGACGTGATCGGCACCTTCCGGCCCGACCTCCAAGGCGGCTCGGCCCGGAGCTGACCGTTCCGGCTCGGGGAGTCGCCGGTGTCCAGAACCAGGACCATCCCGACAAAGCCGCCGTCCGTCGCCGCAGCACGGCGCGCCGGTGCTTCGCGGTGGCTTGTGGCCACCACGGCATCGGTCGACCTGTTGCTCGGACTGCTGATCATCTCCTTCGGGATCGCGGCCATCCGGCCGGAGGAACACGGAGCCCGGGTGCCGGGAATTCCCAGCTCACCGCCACGGCCGACGGCGGTCCACTGCTCCCGCGCGAGGAAGCAGGAACGCTGGGATGCTGGAGGAGAGAGCGCTGCCCATGACGCGGCTTTGACGGACAGTGGTGGTGAGCGCCGTGGCGGATGCCGAAGACCGTGCTCGAGGACCGGCCGATCCCCCTGATCCGTACGTCGATCCTCTGGGGGACCCGTTTCTCCGCACCCGGATCGCGCTGCCGTCGAGGCCGCCGACCTACCTGCGCCGGCAGCGGCTCGTCCGGCACCTGGACCAAGCTCTTCGGACGCCCCTGACCCTGGTCAACGGAGCGGCCGGCACGGGAAAGACCCTGCTGGCCGCCGACTGGGCCGCCGGACTGCGGCAGCCGGTCGCCTGGCTCACCGCCGAGGAGGGGGACGCGCGTCCCGGTGTGTTCTGGGCGTACGTCCTCCAGGCTCTGCGCGCGAGCGGTGTGCCGGTCTCCGGTGCCCTCGGGCTTCTGACCGAGGCGGCAGGTGTGGACCACAAACTGCTGGCGACGCTCGCCGCCGAACTGAACGAACGTGACCAGCCGGTGGTCGTCGTGCTCGACGAGTACGACCGCGTGACCGCCCCCGAGGTGGCCGAGCAGCTGGAGTTCGTCCTGCACCACGCCGGCCGGGGCCTGCGCCTGGTCATCGTCACCCGCACGGAACCTCTGCTGCCGCTGCACCGCTACCGGACGGCCGGCGAGCTGACCGAGATCCGCGCGGCGGAGCTGGCCTTCACCCCAGAGGAGGCCGTCGCCCTGTTGGAGCTGCACGGACTGAGCCTGCCGGTCCACGCCGTGCACGCCCTGGTGGACCGCACCCGGGGCTGGGCCGCCGGCCTGCGCCTGTGCGCCCTGGCCGCGCGGGAGAGCGCCGCCCCGGAGGTGTATCTGAAGGAGTTCGAGGCGGGCCGCAGTACGGTCGCGGACTTCCTGCTGGCCGAGGTGCTCAAGCGGCAGACGGAGCAGGCGCAGGACCTCCTGTTGCGCGTCAGCGTCCTGCAGCGTTTCTGTCCCGACCTGGCGAACGCGCTGACCGGGCGGACCGATGCCGAACCGATACTCGTCGGACTGCACCGCGCGAACGCGTTCGTCGAGCACCTCGGACACTCGTGGTACCGGCTCCACCCGCTGTTCGGGGAGATACTCCGGGCCCATCTGCGGGTGCGCCTGCCCGGGCTGGAGCCCGAACTCCACCGGCGGGCCGCGCAGTGGCTGCTCAGCTGCGGATCCCTGCCGGAGACACTGGCGCACGGCGCGGCCTCGGGCGACTGGGGCTTCACCGCGGGCGCCCTCGTCGACGACCTGGCGATCGGACAGCTCTTCACCGGCCTGCGCTCGGGTGACCTTGACGAGTTGTTCGCCGGGATGGACATCGAGGCCACCGGCCCCGCGCCGGACCTCGTCCGGGCGGCCCGTGAGCTGTCCCGGTGCGATGTCGAGCGCGGTCTCTCCCACCTGCACCACGCAGAGGAGCGCTTGGCCTCGGCGCCCGTCGGGGCGGCCGCGAAACTGAGCTGTGCGCTGCTGGAGGCACTGGCCGCCCGGCTGACCGGTTCTCCCGAACGGGCCGAGAAGGCCGCGGAGGCCGCGGACGAACTGCAGCGGGAGGTCCCCGCACATCTCCTGGACAAGCATCCCGAGGTCACCGCGCTCCTGCTGACCCATCTGGGCTCCACACGCCTGTGGGCCGGGCGCTTCGAGGACGCGCGGGCCGCCCTGGCCACGGTGGCCGCTGCTCCTGGCGGCTCGTCCACCGTTCTCCCCCGTGAGGAGTCGATGGGGCACCTGGCACTGATCGACTACCTGAACGGCTGGATCGGCCGGGCGGAGCGCAAGGCTCTGGCGGGGGTCTCCGAGGCGGGCCGGCTCGATCCGTCCCAGCCGGGCGCCTCCGGACCGGTCGCGGGCACGGGCATAGGACTGCTGGTGCTCGCCTCCGTCGCCGTGGACCGCGACGAGCTGGACCGGGCCCAGGCTCTCCTCGACGAGACCGTCCTGCTCTCCTCCGCGACACACGATCCGGTGACGGCCGCGGGACAGGCCATGGCCAGGGCTCGTCTGCTGCTGCTCCAGGGCAACGCACGTACCGCCGTGGAGGCGGCGCACCCGGACGTCCGCGCCGTCGTGCCCTCACCCTGGGCGGCGAGTCATGAGGCGCTGGTCGCCTCCGCCGCGTATTTGGCCGAAGGGCGGCCGGACCGGGCCGCCGAGGTGCTCCAGGGCGTGTCCGGTGACCAGCCGGCATGTGCGGTGGAGGCCGCGCGGACCCTGCTCGCCGCGGGCCGTCCGGAAGCGGCGGTCGACCTGCTCGACAGCATCGCGCCCCGGGGCCGGACGGGTCCGGCGGTGTCTGTCCGGGCCTGCCTGGTCAGAGCCCGGGTCGCGGACGCCGCGGGGGATACGGCCGCCGCCCGCAGGCTCGTCGAGCAGGCACTCCTCGATGCCCGGCGCGAGCGACTGCGCAGACCGTTCCTCGATGCCCGGCCCTGGATCGGCTCGTTCCTGTCCACCGAGCCGCTCCGCGAACTGGCTGAGGGCTGGCTCACCCCTGGTCCGTCAGGACCGGGTGGGCCGACCGCGGTCGACGAGCGGCCCTTGTCGCTCGTCGCGGAGGGGCTGAGCCGACGCGAGCAGGACGTCCTGGAGCGGCTCGCCGGGATGATGTCGACCGAGGAGATCGCCGCCGACCTCTATGTGTCGGTCAACACGGTGAAGACCCACCTCAAGAGCGTCTACCGGAAGCTGGCGGTGAACCGGCGCAACGAAGCGGTGCGCCGCGCGCGCGACCTCAAACTGCTGTGAACCGGCGTCGGTGAACGGGCCGACGGGAGCCTTGCGTGTGCCGGGGCCGGTTACCGGTGGGGTCCCGGCGTCTGCCGGAGATCGGCCGGGGGCCGGCCCGCGGTCGGCGCGGTGGTACGGGGCAGGAAGGCGGCGGCGGTCAGGCCGCCGAGCCCCACGACGGCGAGGACGGCCATGGCGGCGGCGTAGGCGTTCTTCGTCAGGCCCGCGACGAGGATGGTGCCGGCGATGGCGGTGCCGAAGGACGAGCCGAGGTTGGAGACGCTGCGGGACAGACCGGAGATCTCGCCCTGGCGCTGCTCGGGAAAGGCGGACTGGACGACGTTGACGGAGGGAGTCAGCATCACGCCGAGCCCGAGGCCGATCAGCAGCAGGCCCGGGGCGAACGCCCACGGACCGGAGGAGCCGGCGACGAGGCCGATCAGAACGCCGATCCCGGCGACGGCCACGGCGAACCCGGTCATGATCAGTGAGCGCTGCGGCCATCGTTTCGCCAGGCGCTCGGCGGCGAGCGAGGAGGCGAGCAGGCCGAGGGTGGCCGCGGTGAAGATCACGCCCGTGTCGACGGCGTCGTAGCCGCGGACGACCTGGAGGAACGCGGCGACGGTGAAGGACGTGCCCATGAGCACCAGCCACTGGGCGTTCTGGGTGATCAGGCCGAGATTGGACGTGCGGTTGCGGAACAGGCCGGTCGACAGCAGCGGCTCCCGCCCGGCCTTCTCCTCTCTGCGGACCCACAGCAGGAACCAGACCAGGACGAGTGTCCCGGCCACCAGCAGCGCGGCCATCAGCCAGAGGTTGTTGTCGGCGGCGAGGATTCCCATGACGATCAGTACGAGGCCGACCGAGGAGAGCACGGCGCCGGTGCTGTCGAAGTGCCGGCGTGGATCGGGCGGCAGCGGGTCTTCCAGCGAGAGGCTCAGGACGACGATCAGCACGATCACCAGGGCCTGGAAGACGAACGCCGCCCGCCAGCTGATCGCCGAGGTGATCAGACCGCCGATCAGCGGGCCCGCCGCCGCCCCGATGCCGCCGGCCGCCATGACGACACCGAAAGCGCGTGCGCGTGAGGTCAGGTCGGCGAAGAGCAGCGTGGTGAGAATGTAGACCGGCGGGATCAGCAGAGCGGTGCCGACGCCCTCGAGGATCGAGTTGCCGAGGATCAGCACGCCGAGGCCGGGCGCCACCGCACTGAGCACGGCGCCGATCCCGTACACGACGAGGCCGGTCAGGAAGCAGCGCCTCCGGCCGAGGATGTCGGTCAGCTTGCCGCCGGGGATCATCAGCGCGGCCATGACCAGCAGGAAGATCGTGATGGCGACCTGGACGCCCTGGACGGTCGTGTCGAGGTCGTGGCTGATGTCGTTGATCATCACGTTCATGTTCGACCCGGCGAAGCTGCAGATGAACTGCGCGAGGGCGAGCGGGGCCAGGGCCCGTCGGCGGGAACCGGCCTGCGGCGGAGGGCGGAGGCCGACTGGGGGTCGGTGAGCGGTCATGGTCCCTGCGCTCCCTCGCGTCGTGTCGTACGCCGGGCGGTCAGCGGGCCGCGCCTTCTTCCCGGTCGAGTTCCTCGTCGAGCGCGATCGCGGCGTCGATGAGGGACAGGTGGGTGAACGCCTGGGGGAAGTTGCCGAGTTGCTCGCCGGACGGCCCGATCTCCTCGGCGAAGAGACCGACGTGGTTGGCGTAGGTGAGCATCTTGTCGAAGGCGTAGCGGGCCTGGTGGATGCGGCCGGACTTGGCGAGTGCCTCGACGTAGAGGAAGCTGCACAGGTTGAAGGTGCCTTCGGAGCCCAGCAGCCCGTCGGGGGAGGCGGCCGGGTCGTAGCGGTAGACGAGGCTGTCGCTGACGAGTTCCTCGTCCATGGCGTCGAGGGTGGTCAGCCAGTCGGGGTCGGTCGGGGCGAGGAATCCGACCCGGGGCATGAGCAGCAGGGAGGCGTCGAGGACGTCCGTGTCGTAGTGCTGGACGAAGGCGTGGCGCTTCTCGCTCCAGCCGCGGTCCACGATCTGGTGGAACACGGTGTCACGGGCGGCCAGCCAGCGGCCGATGTCGACGGGGCGTGAGTGGGCGGTGGCCAGCTTGATGCCGCGGTCGAAGGCCACCCAGGTCATGAGTCGGCTGTAGGTGAAGTCATGGCGGCCTCCGCGGGTCTCCCAGATGCCCTCGTCGGGACGGTCCCAGTGGTCGGCCAGCCAGTCCAGAAGGCCGCCGAAGGCCTTCCAGCCCCGGATGCCGCCGATGTCCCCGGCCTGCGCGAGGGCGTAGGCGGCCTCGCCGTAGATGTCGAGCTGGATCTGGTCGGCGGCCGCGTTCCCGGCCCTGACCGGTGCGGAACGGCGGTACCCCTCCAGGTGGTCGAGGACCTCCTCGCTCAGGTGGGGTTCGCCGTCGATGCGGTACATGATCTGGAGCGGTTCGCCGGAGGTGGTCGTGCCAGCGTCGAGGCGTTCGCGCAGCCAGCGGCGGAAGGCGCCCGCCTCGTCGGTGAAACCGAGGTCGATCAGTGCGCGGACGGAGAGCGAGGCGTCCCGGATCCAGGTGTAGCGGTAGTCCCAGTTGCGTTCGCCGCCGATCTGCTCGGGCAGGCCCATCGTGGCGGCGGCGATCGGGGCGCCGGTGGGGGCGTAGGTGAGGAGTTTGAGGGTGATCGCGGAGCGTACGACCATCTCGTGCCAGCGGCCGCGGTAGCGGCAGGAGCGCAGCCAGGTCAGCCAGAACGCGCGGCAGGCGTCGAAGGCCGCGGCGATCGCCTCGGCGTCGGGAGCCGGGCCGCCGGGCCGCCCGCTGCGGGAGGCCGCGTCGCCGCTCTCGCTGGTGAGGACGATCGCTGCCAGGTCACCGGCGTGCAGGGTGAAGCGGGCGGTGACATCACTGCCGTCCGGGTGGAGGTCGACCGGGGCGGTGGCCTGCAGATGCAGGTCCGTGTCGGGGCCGTGGAAGACGAGGGACCCGTCGTCGAGGCGGTCCAGGGAGTGCTCGGCTCGGCCGTAGTCGAAGCGCGGCCGGCAGATCAGCTCGAACGGCAGGCTGCCGCGCACCACACGGGCCACCCGGACCAGGCGGTGCCGGGCGGAGGGGGTCGTCGACGGGTCCGGCTCCATGAAGTCGAGGACCTCGCCGACGCCGTCCGGGGCCATGTAGCGGGTCACCAGGACCGCGGTGTCGGCAAGGTAGAGCTGGCGGACGGTGACCTCGTCCCCGGGGTCGGCGGCCAGCCGGCAGTGACCGCCGCGGTCGCTGTCGAGCAGGGAGGCGAACACGCTGGGAGAGTCGAACCTCGGGGTGCACCACCAGTCGACGGTGCCGTCGGCGGCGATCAGCGCCGCGGTCTGCAGGTCGCCCACCAGCCCGTGATCGGCGATCGGAGGGTAGTCGTCCATGGCTTCTCCTCGCGTGTACGGCACGAGCCTCTCCACCGCGGCTCGACCCGGTACCGCAGGCCCGGGAGACCGGGCGCTCCCTGAGCGCACGCCCGGCCGGCGTGTCCCAGGGGCCCGGTCCGCGCCGTCGGATACCACACGAGATCACATATGCAGCAGACGGCGGGTCACCTGTACCGGGTGAGGTCCGGCCAGGCAGGGAGGTGGACGATCTCAGGGAAGGCGCCGTCCGCCTGCCCCCCCACGCCGTCCGCGGGAGAACTGCCCATGCGCTACGAGATTCGCGTCGAGGGACACATGTCGGAAACGCTCACCAAGGCCTTTCCGGAGCTGGGCCACGTGGTGATGTCCGGCCAGACGGTCCTGTTCGGCCCCGTCGTGGACGAAGGGCACCTCTACGGACTGCTGGCCCGCTTCCAGTCGCTGGGACTGCGCGTCCTGGAGATGCGGCAACTGCCGGAGGACCAGGCCGACTGACAGTCCCGACACGAGAGCAGCCGGAAGGGGCGCGGGCGGGTGCCGCGCCCTGCTCGCCACCCGGCCTTTGAACGGGCTCGCGCACCGACCTCCTGCATGGGCCTCACGTGGTCCGGTGGCGCACGTCCGGTCGGTCGCCACCGTGGTGCCGTCCGATCACCCGCCGTGGGTGACCCGGCGGTCGGGTGGCACGCGGGACGCTGAGACAGCCAGGGGCTCCCCATGCACCGCCCCGTCGGCGGTCCGGGAGCGACCCGCACGATCGCGCGAGGAGGAGCCATGACCATGTCGCGTGATCCGGCGTCGCCTGCCGAACCGGAACCCCCTGCCGACGGGGCGGCCCCGCGCCCGGTGACTGATACCGCGGACGTACTGGCGCAGCTGGGCCGCTCGTGGACCTGGATCCTGGGCTCAGCGGTCGCGACGATGGTGCCGGGTGTCCTGGTGCTGGTCTGGCCGGACGAGACCCTGCACGTCCTGGCCGTCCTCATCGGCCTGCACCTGCTCGTGACCGGGGCGTTCCGGTTCGTGGCCTGCTTCGGCCGGGAGGAACGCGGCGAACGGCTCCCGGGGCTGCTGCCGGCCGTACTGTACGTCCTGGCCGGGGTGCTGTGCCTGCGGAACCCACTGCAGACCATCGCCGCACTGTCCCTGATCGTCGGCGTCGTCTGGCTGGTGTCCGGCGTTCTCACCCTCTACACGGCCATCGCCGACAAGGAGATGCCGCACCGCGGCGTCGTCCTGGGCGTCGCGCTGCTCGGCATCGTCGCGGGGATCGTGGTGCTCGCCCTGCCGGCTGAATCGGCCCGCGCCCTGACCCGGCTGCTCGGCCTGTGGCTCGTCCTGCTCGGTCTGGCCGAAGCGGCGGTCGCCCTCGCATGGCGGGCCGCGCTCCGAAGGGCACGCGGCCCGGACTCGCGCAGTCCCGCCGCGACGACCTGACAAGCGGGTGACGGGCACTGTCCCTGCTGTCGGCGGCGCTGCTGTCGCCAGGCCGGCCCTTGACCGGCCGGACCGGACCACCCGCACGCTCACCCACGGAGGGTGAGGCACGGGCCCTGGAGCGTGCACACACTGAAGCGAGCACGCAATGGAGCCGGGCGAGCGCCCGGGATGGAGGAATGACATGAGCGCGCAGACGTACCTCGCGTACGACTACCCCATGCTGAGCGTCTTCTGGAGCATGCTCCTGTTCTTCCTGTGGATCATGTGGTTCATCCTGCTCTTCCGCGTCGTCGTCGACATCTTCCGTGACGACACCATGAACGGGTGGGCGAAAGCCGGCTGGCTGGTCTTCACCGTCGTCCTGCCCTTCCTGGGCGTCTTCGTCTACGTGATCGCCCGCGGCAAGAACATGGGCCGCCGAGAGATGGCGCAGGCCCGGGCACAGCAGGACGCCTTCGACGCCCGCATCAGGGAGGCCGTGAGCGACCAGGGTCCACGCAGCAGCGTCGATGAACTCGCCAGGCTGTCCGAGATCCGCGCTCGCGGCGACATCACGGACGAGGAGTTCAGCAAGGCGAAGGAACTGGTCCTGACCGGCCACGGGCCGGCAGACGGCTCGGGCACCACCTCCTCCGCCTACGGCCGCTGACCCGCGCAGGGCGGCACGCAAAGGGGTACTAGCATGACCGCGACACACACAGGGCAGGCGGACGCGACGAAACAGGGGTGGGCCGGGGGTCTGACGGCCTTCGCGGGCGTCATGCTCATCCTCGTCGGCCTGCTCGACATCTTCCGGGGCATCATGGCCATCGCCGAGGACGACGTCTTCCTCACCACACGGAACTACGTCTTCGAGTTCGACCTGACCGGCTGGGGCTGGGTTCACCTGGCCCTGGGCGCGGTCGCCGTCGTCGTCAGCATCGGGCTGTTCCAGACCGCGACCTGGGCACGCGTCACCGGCGTGGCCATCGCCGCACTCGTCATCATCGCCAACTTCCTCTCCCTGCCGTACTACCCGGTGTGGTCCGTCGTGATGATCGCGCTCTCCGGGTTCATCATCTGGGCCCTGTGCGTGGTCCGGCGCGACGAGTCCTTCGACCCGTTCGAGCACGTACCTCACGACATGTGAAGGGCGCGCTGTCGCTCAGGTGCGGCGGGCCCCGCGCTCCGTCTTCGCCCGGACGGTGTCGATGACCGCCTGGACGGCCGTCACGAAGTTCTGGGGGTCGTCCAGGTTCACGAACCGTGGGGCGACCCGCGCGATGTTGGGGTATTTGTCGGACGGCAGTGTGCGGTAGTCCGTCTGCCAGGCTTGCAGGTCGGCGTCCCGGAGCTCCGGGGACAGCGCGGCCAGGCTCGCGTCCATGGCGCTGTAGGCCAGCACCAGGTCGGCGAAGACCCGGTAGTAGCGGGCGGCTTCGGTGTCGTCGAGACCGGCCCGGCGCATGCAGTCCAGTTTGCGCTCCACGGACCGGAACTCGTTCTCCCGCCGGGCGGTGCGCGCGGCGGCCAGGGCCCCGACCCGGGGATGGCGGAGAAACGCCTCATGGGTGTGGATCGCGATCTGCATGAGGTCGTGGGCCCAGTCGTCCGTGGGCGGTGGGGTGTTGGCCAGGGCCTCCTCGTGCAGGGCGTCGATGAGTGCGAGCAGCAGTTCGTCCTTGTTGCGGAAGTGCCGGTAGATCGCCGTCGGATGGGCGGACAGCTCACGGCCGAGGGCCTGGAACGTCAGCTTCTCCATACCGGAGGAGTCCGCGACCCGGAACGCCGCCTGGACGATCAGCTCCTGGCTCAGGGTGCCTCGGGGCAGCCGGCTCCGGCCCGCCCTCCTGGTCGTCCCGGCACTGCTCTCGGTCATGCTTCCTTCCCCACGTCGCTCGCTCCCATGGTCGCGTATCCGGCCATGCTGTCAGCCGGCGACGGCCGAACCGTCCGCGCGCGGATCGGTGGCCGCCGCCAGGTGCGGTCCGCCGTCCCCGGGGACCCGCCGGACCAACTGGCCGTGGCCCACCCCGTCGTCGTTCGCACCGAGCGGCCGGACGGTGAAGCCCGCCCTCTCGATCGTGTGGACGCCTGCGGGAGGCACGTCCGGCTCGGTGCTGACGACGCCCGCGCCGGTCGTCACCCCGGCCTCCATGGCTCCGAGGACCCAGCGTGGCACCGACACGGCGTGTTCGGGAGCGGAACCGGCGGCCAGGTGCAGGGCCATGTGGGTGTGCACCTGGGGTTGCGCGCGTCCACCCATGGCGCCGTGCGCGCCGACCAGTTCGCCCCCTTCGCGGACCAGGACCGGCATGAGCGTGTGCAGCGGCCGCTTCCCGCCGGCCAGCTGGTTGGGCGAGGCGGGGTCGAGGGAGAACGAGGCGCCCCGGTTGTGCAGGACGATCCCGGTGCCGGGGTCGAGCAGCGCGGCGCCGAAGCTGTGGAAGACGCTCTGGATCAGGGAGACCCAGGTGCCGTCCGCGTCGGCCACCACCACCGCGACGGTGTCACCGGTCGCCTTGCGCTGTGCGAGCAGGTCGACCGCCGTGCCGGCCAAGGCGTGCTCGGCGATGTGCCGCGCGTACGCGTCGGACAGCAGGTGGTCGACGGGGGCGCTGCTCCACTCCGGGTCGGCGCAGTGCCGGTCACGGTCACCGGCGGTCCAGGCGAGGACGGAGGCGACCAGGCCGGCGTCGCGGCCCAGCGGGTCGAGCGGACCGCGGACGGTGCGGGCCACGTCGAGTGCCTTGAGGCCCTGGAGGAAGTAGAGGCCCTGCGAGTTCGCACCGGCCGACAGGTACTCGACCCCGTCGTACTCCACGGCGAGCGCCGGCGAGAGCTCCACGGTGTGCGCGGCGAAATCCTCCTCCGTCATCGCGGAGCCGCCGGCCGCGAGCAGCTTCACCAGGCTCGCGCCCACCTCTCCGCCGTACATCGCCGCGGGGCCGTCCGAGGCGATCAGGGCCAGGGAGCGGGCGAGGTGGGGCTGGCGCAGCGTCTGTCCGGCCGCGAGGACCTCGCCGTCGGCGAAGAACACGCCGCGCATGCCGGGATCGCGCGCCAAGTGGCCGCTCTCGCGGGCGAGGTCGTGGGCCAGTCCGGAAGCCACGGGCACCCCCTCACGGGCGGCGGCCTCGGCGGGCGCGAGCGCCGAGGCGAGCGGACGGGTGCCCCAGGTCTCGGCGAGTACGCCCCACCCTGCGACCGCGCCGGGAACCGTCACCGGCAGGGCGCCGAGCACGGGCATCAGGTCGTACGCCGACGTCAGCGACGCCATGTCGACGGCTCGGGGCGACCGGCCGCCGGCGTTGACGAAGCGGATGTCGCCGTCCCGGGTGCCCACCAGGGCCAGCAGGTCACCGCCGACAGAGCACTGGTTGGGGTACACCACCGTCAGCATGGCGGCGGCGGCGAGCGCCGCGTCGACCGCGTTGCCGCCCCCGCGCAGCACCTCGGCCGCCACGTCGCTGGCCGCGGCGTGGGGCGTGGCGACGGCCCATGCGCCGCCCCTCGCGGCGAGCGGACGTTCGGTGAGTGCGGACATCGTTCCCTTTCCCGAGTGCGCCGGAGGCCGCCTGGGGTGCGGCCTCTTTAACCGCCGCGTTACAAGGGATTTCTTGACAGTCCAAGAGCGGCGGGCCTAGCTTCCCAGTCATAGTCAACGTTATCGACTATGGCATTGACTTACATCGCCGCGCAACAGCGCGAACTCTCAAAGGGGTTCGGAAATGGCCAGGTCGCTCTCCTTCTCCCGTAGATCGGTGCCCGTGCTGACCGGCGCCGCCGCCGCGGCCGCCCTGGCCCTCACCGGATGCTCCGCCGGCTCCGGCGGCACCGACGCCACCGCCACGAAGGCGGCAGCGGTCAAGGTGCCCGCGGGTGCGCTCGTGAAGGGCGGTCAGATCACCTACTGCTCGGACATCAGCGCGCCGCCGCTGACGTACTACGACACCGCCCAGAAGCCGGTGGGAGCGGAGATCGAACTCGGGAACGCGCTGGCCGCCGAGCTGGGAGTCCGGGCGAACTGGGCCAACACCAGCTTCAACGGGATCATCCCGGCGCTGCAGGCCAAGCAGTGCGACGCGATCATCAGCCAGCTCTACATCAAGCCGGAACGGGAGAAGGTCGTCGACTTCGTCCCGTACATGTACGCCTCCAACACCTTCGTCGTGGCCGCGAAGAACGCCAAGACCGTCCAGAGCGCGGACGACCTGTGCGGCAAGAAGGCGGCCGGGCAGACGGGCACGACCATCGTCCAGTACCTCACCGACCAGTCCGCGAAGTGCGCGGCGGCCGGGAAGCCGAAGATCGACATCCGGCAGTTCACCAAGGACAGCGACGCCCTCCAGCAACTGCGCCTCGGACTGGTGGACGCCTACGGCACGACGCTGGAGACCGCCGCGTATGTGCTGAAGCAGCAGCCGGGCACCTTCGGCCTCGTCGGCGAACCGTTCAATCGCATCAAGGTGGGAGCCGCGACCCGCAAGGACGACGCGTCCCTGCACGACGCGCTCACGAAGGCGCTGGCAGCGGTACGCAAGAGCGGCGCGTACGACACGATCCTCAAGAAGTGGAACCTGTCCGGCGACGACATCGCCCACTGATTCCGCGGCAGGCGCGCAGAGAGAAGACGACGTGACCCACGCAACCGTGCTCGCCGACGCGGGGCAGCCGGCCGGCTTCGACTGGCCGTTCTTCTGGCACTACCTGTTCTCGCCCTCCGGGGCGTTCCTCGACGGACTCTGGCGCACCGTCTACATATCGGTCATCGCCCAACTGCTCGGTGTGCTCCTCGGTTTCGCCGTCGCCCTGGCCCAGCGCAGCCGCTTTGCCCCGCTGCGCTGGGGCGGCCGTACCTATGTCTGGCTGATCCGCGGCACGCCCCTGCTCGTCCAGCTCGTCCTCGTCTACAACGGCCTCGCCGCTGCGGGCATCTACCGCTTCGCCGACATCCAGGTCGGCGGGCTCGTGCTCCTCGGCGTCGTGCAGGCGGCCACTTTGACGCTCGCCGTGAACGAGGCCGCGTACATGGCCGAGATCTTCCGAGCGGCCCTCGACGCCATCGATCCAGGGCAGGCGGAGGCGGCGCAGGCGCTGGGCATGACCCCGGCGATGACCATGCGGGTCGTACTGCTGCCGCAGGCGATCCGGATCATCGTTCCGCCGCTGGGCAACGAGTTCAACCTGATGATGAAGTCGACCTCCCTGCTGTCGGTCATCGGTCTGCAGGAGATGTTCCTGACCGCGCAGTCGATCAACTCGGCGACCTTCAAGACCTTCGAGATCTTCCTCGTCGCCGCCTGCTACTACCTCGCGCTGACGACGGTGTGGTCGTTCGTCCAGCGGTTCATCGAGCGCAGACTCGCGGATCCCGGACAGGTGATCGCCACACCCTCGCTGCGGGAACGGCTCGCCGGTGGCGGCCTGGGCCGCACCACCGGCCGCGAGGACGCCGCGCTCGTGGGCAAGGAGGCCCACTGACATGGAACCGATCACAAGGCAGGCCGGGGAACAAGAGGGTCATGGGGCCGGGGTGCCCGCCGGGTCGGCTGACGCGTCGGCGGTGATGTCGGCACGCGGGGTGGTCAAGCACTTCGGCGACGTCAGGGTGCTGAACGGTATCTCCATGGACGTCCGGGCCCGCGAGGTCGTCGTCATGGTGGGACCGTCCGGGTCCGGGAAGACCACGTTCCTGCGCTGCCTCAACCACCTGGAACGCATCGACGAGGGCGAGATCCTCGTGCACGGCCGCCCGGTCGGCTACCGGCCGCGCGGGTCCGGCTCCGGTCGGCCGCTGGAGGAGCGGCCGAAGGCGGTGGCCGAACGCCGCCGCAACATCGGTTTCGTCTTCCAGCGCTTCAACCTCTTCCCCCACCTGACCGCGCTCGACAACGTGGCCGTCGCGCCGGCCAAGGTCCTCGGCACGCCGAAGGCCGAGGCCAGGGAGCAGGCGCAGGTGCTCCTGGCGAGGGTGGGCCTCGAACACAAGGCTTCGGCGCGGCCGTCGGCACTGTCCGGCGGCCAGCAGCAGCGCGTCGCCATCGCCCGCGCCCTCGCCATGAAGCCGGAGTTGATGCTCTTCGACGAACCGACGAGCGCCCTCGACCCCGAGATGGTCGGCGAGGTCATCGCCGTGATGAAGGAACTCGTCGACGACGGCATGACGATGATCGTCGTCACGCACGAGATGGGTTTCGCCCGCTCGGCCGCGGACCGACTGGTCATGTTCGACCAGGGGTCCGTCCTGGAGGAGGGCCCCCCTGAGAAGCTCATGACCGACCCCGCCCACGAACGCACACGCGCCTTCCTGCGCCGTATCAACGAGGGCGACTGAGCATGCGCGGCGGGCGCAGTGCCCCGAAACGGGTCCGGCCGGTGCAGTGCGTCCGCTCGCCCTCAACGGAACAACCAGGTCAGCACCGTTGTCGCCAGGAACACGACGACCGCCGCAAGCCAGACCATCAGGCGGGTCGGTCCCGAGGACCCGCCCGGCGCCCACTCCTCTTCCTCCTGTGACAGCTCCCGTTTCTCCCGTGACAGGAGCGCATCCGCGAACGCCTGTGCGGTCTGCGGTCGTTCGTCAGGTTCTATGGACAGCGCAGCATGAAGCAGTGTTTCGATGCCGTCCGGAACCCCCAGCTCTCTGGGAAGGGGCGGCAACGACGACGGCGGCGCCTCCCGCGTCAGAAGGACCGTGCGACCGCCCGACCCGAACGGCTTGCGTCCGGTCAGCAGCTCGAAGGCGACGACACCGAGGGCGTACACATCGGATCGACCGTCGAACCCGCTGGTCTGGAAGGCCTGTTCGGGCGCCATGTACGCGGGAGTGCCGGTGGTCACCGTCAGCCCCGACGCGTCGGCCAGTTGCTTCGCGCTGCCGAGGTCCGCGACAAGTACGGCGGCGGGCGTGCGGCCGGTGTCGAGCAGCAGGTTCGAGGGCTTGATGTCGCGGTGGATGACGCCCGCGTCATGGAGCACCTGGACTGCGTACCCGGCCTCGGCCGCGAGCCGGAGCGCCTCCGCCGGCCCGCAGTGCCCTGTCTGCTCGGCCAGCGTGCCGCCTCGGACGTAGTCCATGACGAAGTACGGCCGGTCGTCCTGGACGCCGACGTCGTGCACGCGCACCACGCGTGGGCTGGAGATCCTGCGGAGCAGCCTCGCCTCCGCCAGGAAGCGCTGTCGTACATCGGCGTTCGACGCCCAGTTGTCGGCCAGCACCTTGACCGCGACGTCGGTGTCGAGCTCGGGGTCGTATGCCTTCCAGACGGTGGCGAACGAACCGGCTCCCAGCCTGTCCTCGAGGAGATAACGACCTAGCTTCTGCATGTGGCAACATTTTTCCGGGGCGAGGTGGCGGAGAGAGACATGACCGACCGTGGCCGGCCGTGGTCGGGGGCTTCCGTGCGACCCAGTGGGGGTCCAGGTCGGACGATAGCGGGGGGACAGCAGGGTGCTCGAGGAGGATGAGCTGACGCGGCTCGTGGCGTCTGCCCAGGCAGGTGACCGGGCGTCCCTGGACCGCCTCCTCGTCAGGCTTCGGCCCACCGTCATGCGCCGCTGCTCGCGGTTCCTTCCGCACCATGCCGACGCCGAAGAGGCCGCGCAGGACGCCCTGTTCTCCATCAGCACGCATCTGCACGAGTACAGCGGGCGGGGTTCGTTCCTCGGCTGGGTGACCGTGATCGCCTCGAACGCCGCCAGGGCGACGTATCGCTCGATGCGCCGGCGCGCGGAGGACAGTCATGCGGTCGTTCCCGACGGTGTCGACCCTCGGACGACGAGCGTCATCGCGGGGACCCGTCTGGACCTCATGGAGTCGCTGGCCGCACTGGAGGAGCGGCACCCGGCCCTGGTGGAGTCCTTCGTGCTCCGCGATCTCGGCGACCTGACCTACCTTCAGGTCGCCGAGATCACCGGCGCCCCTTTGGGCACGGTCAAGGACCGCATCCATCAGGCTCGTCGCTTCATGCGGGACCGCCTCGGCGGTGGCTTCTGAGACGCCCCGGCTCCCCGCTCCCACCTGGCATCGGCTCGACCGCGGGCCGGGAGGGTGCTGCCGTGCGGCATCGGACCATCGTCGTCATCCTGGCGGTAGCGGTCGGACTCGGCCTGCTGACCGGCCGGTTCGTGCTGCCCGCGCCCTCCGCCGAGGGAACGCCGACGACGGGGCCGGGCGCTGCGGCGTCCTCGCCGGGCAGCGGCTCTCCGGCTCCGAGGCCCGCGAGCGGGCCCATGACGAGCCAACACCTGTTGACAGCGGCCGAGTTCAGGAAAGTCGGTCTCTCCCAGCGAATCTACGTGCGGGACCGCGTCGGAGACGGCAACTACGCCAACGCGACCTGCACCGGCGAGAAGACCCTCGGCGAGACCCTGGGAGCGTACGGCGCCCACTTCCGCGGATTGGTGACGAACAAGAAGGCGGGGACCGACGGCGACCCCACCCAGGCCGGGAACATCGACGATCAGGTCGCACGCGAAGTCGCCGACGACGCCGGAAGCCGGGCACTGGCCCAGAACTACGCCGAACGCCTGCTGCTGGAGGAGGTGCCGTGCCAGAGCGAACCGGCCACGCACTGGGTCTACGGGCCGACGCACACGGTTGACGTCGCCGCGGACATCACCGCGAGCTGGATGGGTGTCTACAGCGGCGATCTGAACACCACAGGGACCGCTCCACGGGGCAAGGAGCCGTGTGGAGGCGTCGCCGTACTCCGCAACGGCTCGCACTACGGGATCCTGGAGGTCGATGCCTGCCTGGGCTCGGCTGCCATGACGCGGATCGTCCGTGCGGCCGTGACACGGCTCTGAGACCACCCCCCACTCCTTGATGGAAGTGACATGGATCACATCCATCACGGCAGATCACCATCCAACATCTCCCGTACCGCCGGCATCTCCCAGACGTACGACGACGCCAACCGCGTCGTGACCAGACAGGAGATGAGATGTTCGACAACCAGGCAGCCCGCAGGAAGTTCGCGCGTCGCGGCCGTACCGCGGGAGCAGCCGCCGCCGTCGGTGCCGCCCTGATAGCGGTCGGCATCGGCGCTTTTCCCGCCGCCGGAGCGGACACGAGTTCCGCGAGCCGTTCGGCAACCGCGCCTGCCGGACCCGGCCTCGGCTCCGCCGCCCTGCTGCAGAGTGACGACTTCTTCCAGCAGGGCCTGGCCCCGGTCCGCGCGACGGTGGACCTGACCGGGAAGCAGGCTCTCTCGGCATGCTCCGGCGAGGAGACGATGCGAGAGCTGACCAGGGGGAAGGCCGCCGCCTATGCCGACGTGACCTGGACCTTCGACATCAAGGGCACCTCACTGACCGAATCCGCCGCGGACGGTTCCACCGACACGTCGGCGGCCTCGTACGCGAAGCAGCTCGACAAGCTGGTGCGCGGCTGCCAGGACGAGCCGCAAGGCCACTGGTACTACGGCAAGGGGCACACGTTCACCGTCAAGGCGGGCGCGGGCAGTTGGTACCCGGCCTTCAACGGCGACGGCAAGGTCGCCGGCGGCGTTGCCGTGATCCGCAGCGGCCACAGGTTCGGCATCGTGGAACTCGCCGGTCAGCCCAGCGACGACCCCGGCTACATGGCAGGCATCGCCGCCGCTGCCGCCAACCGGCTGGCGGACTGATCCGGTTCCGGGCGGTTCGGGGCGGTTCCGGGAGCTGTTCGAGCTGCTGAATATCTGTACCCGTGAAATGAGAAATAGCTGCGGGGTACGGCGAATATTCCTCGACCGCCCGGCGGAGCGGAATTCTCCGCCACGCAAGGCCGATCGCATCGTGCTACTGTCGAACTCAGTTGCAGGTGTGGTTGCCAGAAGGTTTTTCCGACGGCTGATCATCACGGCGACACGGAATGCGCACAGGGCGTATTCCCGTACACCGCCTCCGAAGGAGAAACAACATGGCTACTGGCACTGTGAAGTGGTTCAACGCGGAAAAGGGCTTCGGCTTCATCGAGCAGGACGGCGGCGGCGCCGACGTCTTCGCCCACTACTCGAACATCGCCACCCAGGGCTTCCGCGAGCTGCTGGAGGGCCAGAAGGTGTCGTTCGACATCGCGCAGGGCCAGAAGGGCCCGACGGCGGAGAACATCGTTCCCGCCTGACGCACCGGCACTGACGCATACTTCGCAGCTGGGGCCGCACCTTGGGGTGCGGCCCCAGCTCGCTTCATTCCCAGGGTGATTCGGCCCCTGTAGTTTTTCGCCCCGCTCTCGCGATTCTCTGTGCCGCTCATTGTGCTGCGGAAATTCCTTGATACGCGCCCGCATCGAGGAAGGTTCCGCATGAACCGCACTCATGCCACCCGCGCACGCAGCAATCGCACATACGACCGTTCCGGCGTTCCGGAAACCGACAGCCGGCGGGGTGCGAGTTCGCCCTGCCCCACTCCCTGGCCGGGCCGTGACGCACTCGGCCGCGGCCGCACCGAGCCTGGCAAGCCCCTCGCCTTCGGCCTCGCCGTACCGGCCCGTACGCGTCGGCCGCCGGCCTGAGGCTCGTCCCCACGCGTGAGCCGGCCCAGCAGGTCACCGACGCGCTCGCTCCGTACGCCCGCTCCGTGAGCCTGAGGCTCGCCACCGTCGTCGGCGGAATGCCGTCCCGGGACCGCAAGGGCCGACCCGTCGGCGCGACGGGGCGCCGCAGGGCACGGCGGCTGCCACCGAGGCCGGGGGGGCGGGGACCGCGTCTCACCGGTCGAAGTGGACGAGATCCCCTACGGTCCATGCGCTGACGTCCTTGATCGCGACCCGGTACATGCCGCCCGTCTCCGGGATCCCGAGACTGCCCTGCAGGATCCGGGCGAGATGAAAGTGCAGATGCGTGGGCGCCTCGCCGCCACCGGACCGATTCCCTCCCGGCGGGCGGGCGAAGACGTCCGAGAACGGGCCGAGACGGTCCGAGTCCTTCAGGACCTCCGCCACCCGCTCCCTCCACACGGCCTCGGGAGCCAGCCGGCCGGTGATGACGGCGCCGCCGACGACCACGGTCAGCGACATCTGATTGCTCCGCTCGGACTCCACAGCGGCGGAGATGGCGACGAGCAGCTCATCAGGGTTCGACATGACAGCAAAGCTTATGCGGCCCACCCGTACCCGAAACCCCCGTGGGGCTGAAGTGGTTGCGCGCGCGACCGGCAGGCGGCCTCCGCCGACGGGCGCGGGCCGGCCACGGTCGGATTCCTCCTCCACCAGACGAGTGAAATCTTCTCTCGCTGGAGTAGATTTTCGTTCCTGACGTGGGTACGCTTCTTCTCGTAGACACGGTCGACGAGATCCGCCAGACACGAACTGGCGGGTGGATGAAGACGAAGTACGCAGGTCAGTGCGGCTCTCGAGCCTCGAAGCCAGAGAGTTCCCAGAACGGTGACGGGACTGAGAGCCGCACTGGGCGGCTCGCACGACAAGGAGCCGCCAACAGCAGTACCAGTTCCATCAGTGGTTGGTTCAAAGAGGAACGGAGGAGCAGACGCCATCAGGATCGCCCGGCCCGAGAAGCACTCGGCCCGGGTACCGCAAGACCCCGGAATGGATGGTGGTCCCCGGTCAAGCAGCTGCGATCCCCCCGCACCCCCCTCTGCCGGGCCGGTAGCGGACACAGAAGGTCGGCACAGCAGTAGGGCCGACAGATGGTGTTGAATTTCCTTCGGGGCCCTGGTGCCGTACGGCGCCAGGGCCCCTCGACGCGTTGCACAGCGAGGTGACATGACATCGGACAACCCCCTGAATGATCGTCTGGACGACGACGACTATCCCGCGTACACGATGGGCCGGGCAGCCGAGATGCTCGGCGCGACGCCGGCCTTCCTCCGAGCCCTCGGTGAGGCTCGTCTGATCACTCCCCTCCGCTCGGAGGGAGGACACCGCCGGTACTCCCGCTACCAACTGCGGATCGCCGCGCGCGCCCGGGAGCTCGTCGACAAGGGGACTCCGATCGACGCCGCATGCCGCATCGTCATCCTCGAGGACCAGCTCGAGGAAGCGCAGCGCATCAACGCCGAGTACCGCCGTGCCGCCGACGAAGCGGCGGGCCGTGCCGGCTCCGGCTCCGCCTGAACACGCGGGCGCGTGCGGCATCCGGGAGGTGCGGGAGGCCGTCGGGGAGTACCCGGAACGCCTCGTAACGGCCCCCAACGGGCGGACGGCCCGCCACCGTTGTCACGCCCTTGCCGGCGGGCACCAGAAAGAGCGCGTCCTCCCAGTGCGTCATGGCCTGCCCGTACGGGAGGGGCCGCCCCGGCTTCGGTGACCTGGAGCTCGATCTCCCCGGCGCGCAGCGGACCGTAGGGGTCCGAGATCTGCACCTGCCGTATCTGCACGTCCAGCCCCCGGGTGCACCGCGATCCCGCGGTGGCGGCCCTCGCCCGCACGGGGAGGGAGCCGCCCGGCGTCCGCTGTGCCACGCGCCACTCAGACCGCGTGGCCGCGGCGGAGGACCCCCGCCTCCTCCGCCAGGCGGCTCGTGCTGCCCATGACGACGACCTGGAAGGCCGCGCCGACGTAGGCGGTGACGAAGCGGGTGATCCTGCGGGTGCTGCGCATGGTGGGTTGCCTGCCTTCCGGGTCGGTGGATGCGGTTCGCCGAACGGGCGCTCAGGTGTCACCAGTTGATGGCGTCGCCCATCTCCTGCTGCCAGTACGTGACCTTGATCGAGTCGTCGACGTAGACGCCCTTCGCGGGCAGCGGCGGGTGGGCGGCGGCGCCGACGCTCCCGCTCATGGAGCGAGGGGAGAAGTAGACCGCCAGGGACTTCGCGGTGTGACCGCCCTCGCTGCTGCCGTCGGTGGCGGACAGGCTGATGGCCGCGTACCCGGACTGGCCCGGCTCGAGCGTGACGACCGCCTGCGGCTGCGAGTCCTTGATGACCGGCGGCACGGCCTGCGCCCCGGTGAACCGGACGGCCGGGTAGCCGTAGAGGAAGCAGGTCCTGCTGCCGGTGTTGGTCACCGTGAGCAGCATGTGGTTCACGGGGCGGGTCAGCGGGGCCGCGACCGTCCTGGTGTTGGAGCCCTCGCAGGTGACCGGCGCGCCGGGCGCCTTCGACGCGTAGGTGCCGCCGGCGGCCTTCGAACCGGTGGTGGACCCGGTGGTGGACTTGCCGCCGGAGGAGCCCGTCGTACCCGTGGAGCCCGTCGTGCCCGTGGCGTTGGAGGCCGTACCCGTGGAGCCGGTCGTGCCCGTGGAGTTGGAGGCCGTGCCCGACGAAGTCGCGCCGGACGAAGGGCTCGTGGAGGTCGTCGACGCTGCGCCCTCGTCGTGGGCGCCCGTGCCGTTGTTGCAGGCGGTCAGGGAGAGCGCGGCGAGAACGGCGGTTGCGGCGGTGGCTGCGAGACGGGTGCGGGAGGTACGGAGACCGGACATGTTGCTGTGCCCCTCAGGTGTTCGGGTGGTGGTGCTGATCGGATGACCGAAGCTTGCGAGGCGGTCCGTCCCAACCGCCACGCCCAGCGGGCTGTTGGGGACGCTGGAACGCCGGAACGCCACCTGACCTGGGAGAACACAGTCACCCTGGAACGGGCGAATGGGATGCGGGGCTGTGCGGAACGGCTGCGGGGGCAACGGCGCTGTGCGGTTCGGGGTGAGGAGCGCGTTGCTCGGGCGGGCTTCTCGGCGTTGCTGTGTCGTAGCCCTCTATCCAAGGAAGTCCGGACATGCACCGTTCTGCTCATATCGCCATGGTCGGTACGCCTCTGGTCGGGCATGTGCTGCCCAGTCTGGAGATCATCCGTGAGCTTGTGGCGCGCGGTCATCGCGTGACGTACGCCAACGCCGGCCCCTTCGCCGAGCTGGTCGCCTCCACCGGCGCCGAGCCGATCGACGTCACGTCCACTCTCCCGGTCGCCGGCCACGACTGGCCGCGGGATCCCATCGCATCCGCCTCCCGCTTCCTCGACGAGGCGATGAGCGTGCTGCCTCAGCTGCACGCCGTGTACGACGACGCTCCCGCCGATCTCTATCTCTACGACGTCGGCGCGTACGCGGGCCGTGCGCTGGCCGAGGCGCAGGGCCGCAGCGTCGTCCAACTGGCCGCGGGGCATGTGGCCTGGGAGGGTGCTCAGGAGGAGATCGGCGCGGCGTACGACCGGCTGCCCGGAGGCCCCGCCTACCGGGCGCGGTTCGCGGACTGGCTGGCCCGGTGCGGTGCGGTGACCACGAACATGGAGGAGTTCACCGGCCGTCCGAAGCGGGTGCTGGCCATGATCCCGCGCGCCATGCAGCCGCTTGCGGAACGTGTCGACGCCGAGGCGGTGACGTTCGTCGGCCCGTGCGTCGGCGCCGAGCGGGAGCAGGACGGCTGGACCCGGCCGGCCGGGGCGAAGAAGGTGCTGCTGGTGTCGCTGGCCGGCTCGGCGTACCACGCGGCACGGGAGATCTACCACCAGTGCGCGGCCGCGTTCACGGATCTCCCGGGCTGGCATGTGGTGCTGCAGACGGGCAATGCCGACGATCTGGGCGAGCGGATTCCCCGTAACTTCGAAGTGCGGCCGTGGGCCTCGCCGTTGACCGTTCTCGAGCAGGCGGACGTGTGGGTGACGCACACCGGGATGGACAGCAGCAGCCAGGGCCTGTGCAGCGGAGTGCCGATGATCGCGGTGCCGAACGGTCCCGGCCAGTCCCTGTACGCCGACCGGCTCGTCGAACTGGGCGTCGCCCGCCGGGTCGACGCCGCGGACATCACGGCGGCGGCACTCCGTACCGCGCTGATGGAACTGATCGGTGATCCCCAGGTCGCCGCGCGCTCGGCATGGCTGTGGTCCGAGGTCCGCGCCGAGGGCGGCACCCGCCGCGCCGCCGATCTGATCGAAGAGCAGTTGGCCGGTGACAGGGTGAGCTGTTGACGCGACGGATGAACACAAAGGGGACAAATCACCCCACATGTGCGCCGTCTCACGCACACCAATAACCAGCCAAGTTGTCCAGATCACAGCGTAAATGCCCATTTGGCGTCCATCCTCGAAGCGGCTCAAGAAGCCCGAAGTGGAGCGAAACGCCATTTACTTGGACACAAAGCGCCCAAGTGGCCCATGACTCGGTGTTCGTGGCGTTCCGCCTCGCCCCCTCCCCCGGAGAAAGGTGCCACCATGGCCGCTTACCTGTGCCCGCCTGCCGTGATACACGGCGAACACACCGTGCAGACCAGCCAGATCGTGGCGGAGGTGCGCGATCGCCACCCGGACGCGGCGTGGGCGCCGCGCATCGACGGCATCGCGGCCAGTACGGGCATCGAATCCCGCGGCTGGATGCTGCCGTTGGAGGCCGCCGTCGCACCCGGCGGCGGGGGCGGCCTGCCGGCTGCCGGCATCGGCCCGGCCCGGGAGGCGCTGGCCGGTGACGGGTTCACCGAGCAGGACGTCGACCGTGTGATCGCCGCCCTGGAGGCGATACCCGCGCCGCAGACCGTTCAGGAGCGCACCGCGCCGGCCTGGGCGGCCGTGCAGTCCTGCGGGGAGCGTGCGGCGCGCGGGGCCCTGCAGATCGCGGGCCTGGACACCATGGACGTCGACTGTCTGATCACCAGTCACTCCACCACCCCGGCGCTGCCGGGGCTGGACGTCTCCCTCGCCAACAAGCTCCCGCTCCGGGACGACGTGCTGCTGCTGCCGGCCACGCAGTGGGCCTGCATAGCCGGGACCCGTTCGCTGGCGCTGGCGGCGGATCTCGTGGCCGCGGACCCCGACCGGGTGGTCCTGGTGGTGATCGCGGAGGCGCTGAGCACGACGTACCAGCCCGCCGACGACACGCTGGAGTCCCTGATCGTCCGGCTGCTGTTCGCGGACACCGCGGTCGCCGCGGTGGTCACGGGCCGCCCCAGGCCCGAGTCGGCGCTGCGGCTGGACGCCTCCTGGAACCACACCCTGCCCGGCACCCAGGACCTGCACCGCCTGGAGACCCGCGAGGACGGCACCCACTTCGTGATGGACCGGCGCGGGCCGCGGGCCGTGCAGGAGACGGTCACCGCGATGTGGGAGTGGCTGCGCCTGCGCTACCAGGACGACCCCGACTCCTGGC
Organism: Streptomyces sp. NPDC001604; assembly: GCF_042893475.1. Classification (NCBI taxonomy): domain Bacteria; kingdom Bacillati; phylum Actinomycetota; class Actinomycetes; order Kitasatosporales; family Streptomycetaceae; genus Streptomyces; species Streptomyces sp. NPDC001604. The sequence continues at coordinate 434,454 of NZ_JBIAUY010000002.1, forward strand.
ACCCCGATGTGCTGCTCGCGCACCCGGGCGGGACGCGCGTGCTGGAGTACATGGAGCAGACGATGCCCGACGGGTGGCCGTCGGGGCTGCTGGACTACAGCCGGGACAGCTACACCACCGGCAACCGCGGAGGCGCCGCCGTGTTCGACATCATGCGCAGGGCCTACGACGCCGGGCAGGAACCGGGCAGTCGTGCCGTCCTGTACGCGGCGGCCCCGGGCCTGACGGCCACCGCCCTGGAAGGCGAGTGGCTGTAAGCCGGGAAGGCTCAGTCACCTCTCGACCGAGGCCCAGACCACCTTGCCGTTGTCCGTCCAGCGCACACCCCACCGGCTGGTGAGGCCGTGCACGACGTGCAGGCCCCGACCGCTGTCGTCGAGGAGCCCGCCCCGGCCCAGCCGCGGCCGGCCGTTGCCGGTGTCGCCCACCTCGCACAGCAGTCCGTGGCCGGTCCTGATCAGCCGTACCGTGAGGGGTCCGCCGGCGAAGCGGACCGCGTTGGCGACGAGTTCGTCGACCACCAGCAGCACCCTGTCCTGGGTCTCGTCCCTGATGCGCCACTGCCTCAGCAGTGCGGAGACCAGCGCCCGGGCCCGGGCGGCCGCGTCGACCCGGGCGGGCAGCCGCCAGGTCGCGGTGTCCCCCTTGCGGTAGCCGATCATGCGCGCGAGCAGCAGGGTCACGTCGTCGCGCCGGTGCGCCGGCGCGAGTGCGGAGACCAGGTGCCGGGCGGCCTGCTGCAGGCCGTCCCAGGGGTGCACCGTGGACACGGCGTCCGCCAGCCTGCTGATGCCCTCGTCGATCGACAGTGCAGGATCCTCCACCAGGCCGTCGGTGTAGAGGGCGAGCAGTGAGCCCGGGGGTGCGGCGAAGGCGTGCACCTGGTACGGCTCCCGCAGCGCGAACTCGGCGCCCAGCCCGGGATGGGTTCGCACGGCGACCGGGCCGGCTGGTCCGCCCGGGGGCATCAGGATCGGGGGGAGATGGCCGGCGCTGGCCAGGGCCACGTGGTGGCTGACCGGGTCGTAGACCGCGATGCAGCAGGTCGAGCCGAGGGCGCTGTAGCCGGCCGCCAGCCCGGACTCCGCGTCGTCCAGCAGTGACACCGTCTCGTCCAGGTGCTCCAGCACCTCGTCGGGCGCCAGGCCCGCGGACAGCAGCGCGCGGGCCTCCATGCTGAGCTGTCCCATGGTCGCGGCGGCTCCCAGGCCGTGCCCGACGACGTCACCGACCACCAGCGCCGTACGGCCGTCCGGCAGCGGAAAGCTGTTCACCCAGTCACCGCCGACGCCCGCGCTGTCGGGGGTGGCGGGCTGGTAGACGCTGGCGGTCTCGATGGTGTCGCCGCCGGACCGGGGCAGCAGCCGGCGCTGCAGTGCCAGCACCTGGGTGTGCTCGCGCTGGTGCTGACGGGCCAGGTCGACGTGGTGGGAGGTCCTGGCCACCAGCTCCTGGAGGTCGAGCAGCTCGCTGTCCTCGAAGGGGCGGTCCGCCCGCCGCCAGACCTCCGCCACCCCCAGGACGACGGGCGGCGTGCCGTCCAGGACGAGCGGTACGCATGCCACGGCCGCCGCCTCGTCGCCGGGCACCAGGGCACGGACCAGCCGCGGGCTGCCGAGCACCCGCTCGATCGCTCTCCGGTCGGGTATGACGAGGGCCTGCGCGGCGTCGTCACGCCGTATCGCCTGGGCCAGCAGGCGGCTCGCATCGCCGGGAAGGTCCTCGCCCGGGGTCAGATAGCCGTCGGGCCAGGCCCGGTCCGGCACCAGGGCCGCCCGCCGCAGCCGGATGCGGTCCTGCGGCCGCCCCGTGACCACCTCGCCCGTCCATACGGCGAAGTCGAGGTCGATGGCGGTCACGTCTCCCCAGGCCAGCAGGGACTGCGCCAGTGACTGTGCGGTCTCGCCGATGTCCAGGGAGGTGCCGATCGCGGTCTCGGCGGCGTACAGGTGCAGCCTCCTGGCCATGGCGATCAGGGAGACGGTCAGGCCCTCCTGGGGCGCAGCGGCGGCCAGGATGCTCATCGAGACCACCAGCTCCGAACCGTCGCCGCGCCGCAGCCGCTGGACCCGGGCGACGTGCGGCTCACCGGTCTCGAGGACCTGCCGCAGCCGCCGGGTGACCGTCGGTACGTCCCAGGGCGGCAGCAGATCCACGAAGGGTTTCCCGGTCACGGCCTTCACCCCCGCGAAGACGGGGGCGTCCAGATTGCAGCGGGTGATTCTCAGGTCCCGGTCCAGGCTGACCGCGCCGAGGATCTGCTCCGGGCGGCCGGGGGCCGGCTCGGCGGCTGCGCGTGGGCGGGCGGCGCTGTCGTCCTGCTGATCGGCGGAACCGCCGGCCGCCGCTCCCTCGCCCGGCATGTACCGCGCCAAAGCGCCGCTGACCATGTCGAACGGCGACGCGGACGAAGGGGAGGGGGTGGAGTCCATGCGGCTCTCTCAGCTCGCTCGCCGGCCCCGGCACAGCGCCGGGGTCGTATCAGAACCCGGGCGACAGGGCCCCGAGATTCCTGACCGCACAGCTCATTCAATACCACCCGGGGCCGCTTCGCCCACACCAGCGGATCACCCGCCGGGGGTGGATGCGGCCGGCGACCGGCGTTCATCGGCAGCCGTCGCCTGCGCGCCGGTGCGCCGCCGGGTCGCCAGCGGTGCGTCAGGCGGAGGTGTCCGGGTCTGCCCGGCCCGAAACGTCGCCGTCCTTCGTCGGCGGCGTCACCGGGGCCGGTGTGCGGCGGCACCGGCGGACGAGGCCCGCTCCGATCACGCCTGCGGTGATCACTCCGCCCGTCACCGGGGCGCCGCGGGCGCCGGCCACTTCCATGAGGAGGCCGAGCGCGCGCACAACAGTTCCGGGGCGGTCAGTCCGCCCCGTTCAGCAGGCCGGCCAGTACGTCGGGCCGTTCCAGGGCGATGAAGTGGCCGGCCTTCGGCACCTGCGTGAACCCGGCGGCCGGCAGGAGCCGCCGGTTGGCCTCCCGGTCCGAGGGCCGGGACCAGTCCTTCTCGCCGTAGACGAGGTGGACGGGCGCCTTGACCTCCGGATAGCGCGAGCGGGCCGCGATGAGGCTGGGCAGGGCCTGGTACACGGCGCGGGCGACGGTCGGGTAGCCGGGGCGGGTGCCCACCCGGAGGAGTTCGTCGACGTAGTCCTCGCGCAGTGCGGTCCTGTCGCCGAGGCCGCCCCGGAGGATCTTGCGGAGGACGGGCCTGGGTTCGACCCCGGCGATCACCGGACCCACTCCGGGCGCGAGGACCCCGCCGACCACCACACGGGCGAGGAGGCCGGACCGGGCGATCCCGCCGCGGAAGTCGTACGCGTTCACCGCGACGACCCGCCGGACCCGCTCCGGGAGATCGGCGGCCGTGGTCAGGGCGAGTACCGCCCCCATGGACTCCCCGACCGACGTCACGTCGTTCAGGTCGAGTTCGGTGAGCAGTCGCTTGACCCCCGCGCGCATCGCCGGCTCGTCGTACGACGCACCCGGCACGATCTCGGAGTGGCCCATCCCCGGCAGGTCGAGGGCGTACACGGTGTACCGGCCGGCGATCAGCGGGACGAGGTGGCGGAAGTGCTCGGCCTGGGTGCGCACGGTGTGCAGCAGGACCACGGGCGCACCGCTGCCCGCCTTGAGGTAGTGCAGCTGTCCCTCACGGTCGCTGCGAGGGGGGATCGTGTGGCTGGTGGTCCCCGGGAGGTGGATCGTGGGGCCTGACTCCTGGGCGGGCATCTCACCGACTCCTCGTATGGGAAAGGGCTTACTTCGCCAGCTGGGCGTACAGCCCCGGCAGGTCTCCCGCCAGACCCGCCTTGACCTGCCGCGAGATGTCGTCGGCGAGCACCTCGTACGCGTCCGTCTCGACGCCGTCGAGGGCGAGTCGGGCGACGTCACGGGGGTCGGACTTGGGTGCGTCGACGTCCGCCGCGAGGTCCGTGTCCACGTAACCCACGTGCAGTCCGGTGACGCCGATGCCGCGTGGCAGAAGCTCCAGGCGCAGGGAGTTGGTCTGCGACCACAGGGCGGCCTTGGAGGCGCTGTAGGAGCCGCCGAGGGCCAGCCAGGAGAGCACGGAGTGCACGTTCAGGATGTGGCCGCCGCCGTTGCGCTCGATGACCGGCACGAAGGCCCGGGCGACCAGGAGCGGGCCGTAGAAGTTGGTCTCGAACTCCCGGCGTACGTCGTCCACCGGGGAGCCGAGGAAGGACGCGCCGACCGCGGCACCGGCGTTGTTGATCAGCACGGTGACGTCCTGGGCCTGTGCGGCGGCCGCCGCCACGGAGGCCGGGTCGGTGACCTCCAGCGCCACCGGGACCGCGTCGGGGTGCGTCACGCCGCGCGGATCGCGGGCCGTGGCGTAGACCTTGCCGGCACCACGCTCGTACAGCTGTTCCACCAGCGCCTTGCCTATGCCACGGTTGCCGCCGGTGACGAAGACGTTCGCGCCCTTCAATGCGGTCATGACTTCCTCCGGAGAATGTGAAACCGATCGGTTTCCACCCACCGTAAACCGATCGGTTTCCAAGTACAAGCACCGGAAACCGATCAGTTTTCATGCCGTCGGAATCGAGCTAACCTCGCAGGATGACCACCGAGGCGAAGCAAAGCGCCCGAGAGCGGCTGCTCGAGGCGGCGGCCGCGCTCACCTACCGAGAGGGTGTCGGTATCGGCGTGGACGCCCTGTGCAAGGCGGCGGGGGTGTCGAAGCGCTCCATGTACCAGCTGTTCGAGAGCAAGGACGAACTGCTGGCGGCGAGCCTGGAGCAGCGCGCGGCCGCCTACGCGGCGACGCTCCTGCCCGCGCCGGACGACGACCGTCCGCCCCGGGAGCGGATCCTGCACGTCTTCGAGCGGGTGGAGTCGGAGTCGGACGCGCCCGAGTTCCGGGGCTGCCGTTATCTGGCCGTCCAGATCGAGCTCAAGGATCAGAGCCACCCCGCCAGCCGGGTCGCTCACCGGGTCAAGGAGAACCTGACCGGCTTCTTCCGCACCGAGGCCGAACAGGGCGGGGCGAGCGATCCCGATCTGCTGGCCCGTCAGCTCAGCCTGGTGTTCGACGGCGCCAGCGCCCGCGCGGGCATCGGCGCGGACACACTGCCGGGGCTCGTCGCACCCACGGTGACCACCCTGCTCGACGCGGCGGGCATGCACTGACACCTCGCCCGCGTCGTACCACGTGATCGTGGGCGTGGATCGCCGCCGGCCGGCTGGGGCACAAGCGCCTGTTCCGAGCCGTCCTTCGCCACTCGAGCGGGCCTGTGGTCCGTGATCACCGCCCGGGTGCGGCCTCCTTCCACACGGTGTGGAAAGCCAGCCGCAGACAGGCCGCGAGGGCCGGGTGTTCGATGAAGAGTGTGGTGGTGGAGCCGGCGCCGGCCACCGGGTCGGGCATGTCGCACAGGACGAAGGAGGCGTCGGCTATGACGAGTTTCAGGGGCAGTTCGGGGGCGAAACGGGCCTCCTCCCCCGCGGCGGCGAAGCGCCGTACGTGCTCCGCCGTCTCGGGGTCGGCCAGGGCGTCGTCGAGGTAGATCGCCCGGACGGTGCCGCCGGAGCGGTGGAGCCGCCGGACCACTGCGATGCCCTCGGTGTTGTCCGCGGGCGCGACGAACGGGGGTTTGCAGAAGGTGAGAAGTTCGTGCTGCGCCTGCCGCTGGATGTCGGCGAAGCGCTCGGCGATCGCCTTCGGGTCGCGCAGGATCTCGATGTAGTCCAGCGGATCGGTGTGCTCCCGCCCCTGGGACCACAGCGGCTGCAGCACTCCGGCCAGCCCCTGCGAGACCTGCTCCAGGCGCTCGACGGACTCGCGTTGCCGCGCCATCAGCCGGGCGAGGGCCAGTTCGGGCGTGACGGCGGAGTACGTGGCCACGCGGCCGGGGTGAGAGGTGGCCAACTGCCGCCGTATCAGCGCGTCCAGCACGTCGTAGACGCGTTGGCGCGGCACGTCGGCCTCCCGGGCGACCTCGGCGGCCGTGTAGGAGCCACGCCTGACGAGTGCCAGGTAGACCCGTGCCTCGTACCGGGCCAGGCCCAGTGACATCAGGTCGTTGATGGTTCCGTCTTCAAGCTCCATGGCTGCACAAGGTACCTGTCGGCGCAGTGGAGTTGGGGACCGAGGTTTTACCAACTCGCGCTGTTCTCTTCGGCAAACTGTCAATAACCTCATGGAGAGCCACCACTGACCGGGGTGGCAGCCAACGCAATGCCCGGAACAGGGTTCCCCACTCGGCCACCCCCAACGGAAACCGCTTGTCATGCACGTGACATCAGTCATGGCGTGGGCGGTTCCGGCCGCCGACAAGGAGCCACCCATCCCCCCACGGAGGGCAGTTCATTGAGTTCTCACCGCAGAAGGAACCTGATACGCCGCAGCGCGCCCGCACTGCTGTCGGCAGCGGCTCTGATCACCGGCGGCCTGGCCGTCGCCTCGCAGTCCTCGGCCTTCGCGAACACAACCACCGCGACGCCCGCGGCCGCCACGGTGCACACGCACCGGCTCTGTTCGCAGCCGAGCGAGCCCGGCTACATGGCGTGCCAGGCGGAGGTCCGCACCGACCTGAAGACGCAGAAGTCCCTCGGCCGCCACGACACCCCCAAGGGCTTCGGACCGGCCGATCTGCAGGCCGCGTACAACCTGCCCAAGGACGGCGGCAAGGACGCCACGGTCGCGATCGTCGACGCGAACGACGACCCGAACGCCGAGAAGGACCTGGCGGCCTACCGCTCCCAGTACAACCTCCCGGAGTGCAGCACGAGCAACGGCTGCTTCAAGAAGATCGACCAGGACGGGGGCACGAACTACCCGGCGCCGGACGCCGGTTGGGCCGGTGAGATCTCCCTCGACGTCGACATGGTCAGCGCGGCCTGCCCGCAGTGCAAGATCCTGCTCGTCGAGGCCAAGTCCGCCAACATGGACGACCTCGGCGCGGCCGTGAACCAGGCCGTCAAGCAGGGCGCCAAGTACGTCTCCAACAGCTACGGCGGCAGCGAGGAGGCCGCGGACACCGCCTCGGACGACCAGTACTTCAAGCACCCCGGCGTGGCCATCACCGTCAGCTCCGGCGACAGCGGCTACGGCGTCGAGTACCCGGCCGCCTCGCAGTACGTCACCGCCGTCGGCGGCACCTCGCTCAAGAAGGACGGCAGCACCCGCGGCTGGTCCGAGTCCGTCTGGGGCAAGTCCGCCGGCGGCGACGGAGCGGGCTCGGGCTGCTCGCAGTTCGACGCCAAGCCTTCCTGGCAGAAGGACAGCGGCTGCGCCAAGCGCGCCGTCGCCGACGTCGCGGCGGTCGCCGATCCGGCCACCGGACTCGCCGTCTACGACACCTACCAGTCCGGCGGCTGGAACGTGTACGGCGGCACCAGCGCCTCCTCGCCGTTCATCGCCGGCGTGTACGCCCTCGCGGGCACTCCCGGCAATGACGTTCCGGCCGCGTACCCCTACGCCCACCCGGACAAGCTGAACGACGTCACCGACGGCGCCAACGGCTCCTGCAGCGACTACCTGTGCAAGTCGGGCAAGGGCTACGACGGCCCGACGGGCCTGGGCACCCCGAACGGTGTCGCGGCCTTCACCAAGTAACCCGCGCGCAGAACGGGCCCAGGTCAGTGACCTGGGCCCGTTTGCCGTTACGGCGTCACCAGCCGACGGCGTCGTCCATCGACTGCTGCCAGTAGCTGACCGTCAGCGAGTCGTCGATGTGGACGCCCTTCGCGGGCAGCGCCGGGTGCGCGGCGGCGCCTACGCTCCCGGACATGGAGCGGCCGAAGAAGTGGACGGCGAGGGACTTCACCGTGCGGCCGTCGCCGCCGCTGCCGTCGGTGGCGGACAGGATCACCGACGCGTAACCGGACTCGCCGGGCTGGAGGGTGACGACCGCCTGCGGCTTCGACGCCTCGATGACCGGGGGCACGGACTGGGCGTCGGTGAACTGGACGGCGGGGTAGCCGTAAAGGTGGCAGGTCCTGCTGCCGGTGTTGGTCACGGTGAGCAGCATGTGGTTCACGGGTCGCGTCAACGGGGCCGCGACCGTACGGGTGTTGGACCCGTCGCAGGTGACCGGCTTGCTTTGGGCGCGGGTGCGCACGGTCCGCTTCGAACCGGCGGCGCTCGAACCGGTGGGACGTGTGGAAGCGACGGAGCCGGCCAGGACCATGTGCGACGAAGAGTTCGTTGAGGTGCTCGTCGCGGCACCCTCGTTCTTGGCGCCCGTCCCGTCACCGCAAGCGGTCAGGGAGAGCGCGGCGAGAACCACGGTCGAGGCGGCGCCGACGAAACGAGTGCGGGACGTGCGGAAGTTGAACATGTGACAGAGCTCCTTCGGAGTTCGGTGGCCGTGGTGATTGGATGACGGAAGCTTGTGAGGTGATCCGTCCCAACTGCCACGCGTGGCGGGCTGTTGGGGACACCGGAACGCCGAAACGCGTTCTGACCAGGGAGAACGCAGTGCTCCTGGAACGCGCGACTGGAACACGGGGGAACACGGAGGGGTGGGGAAACACGTGTCGGAGGCGAGCGAGGCCGCTGAGACCGAGGCGTTCGCGCGGCTGTTGCGGGAGCTCAAGGACCGCTCGGGGCTGAGTTACGGGGCGCTGGCCAAGCGGCTGCACATGAGTACGTCGACGCTGCACCGCTACTGCAACGGCAGCGCGGTGCCGGTCGAGTACGCACCGGTGGAGCGCCTGGCGAGGGTCTGCCGGGCGGCGCCGCAGGAGCTGGTGGAGCTGCACCGGCGCTGGATCCTGGCGGACGCGGCACGGGGACGCAGAGCGGAACAGACAGAAGCCGTCCAGGCGGTGGATCCCGGCCCGGCGGCATCGCACGAACCCGTCGGTCGCGAGAGCGAGCGGGAGGACGAGGGCGAGGGCAGGGCCGACGACGTCGACGAGCCGGTGGTCGTCGACACACCGCGCGCGCTCACGCCACCCGGCCGTCCACGTCATCCCCGTACCGTCCTGATCGCGTCCGCCGCCGCGGCCGCCGTGCTGGGAGTCGTCGCGCTCACCGTGCATCCGGGCTTCGGCGGCGGGAACAACGCGGCGGACCGGCAGGAGGTCGGTGCGGGCGCCACGACCAGCGGCGCTTCGGACACCGGGACGCCGTCGGCCACCCCCTCCCCGAGCGCGAATGACCACCCGCCGTCCGCGTCGGCCAGCGCCTCCGCCACCGGGTCCGGGACGGCCGGGTCCGGCAAGGGACCGGACCGGTCCACCGGCGGCTCCGCCACCGGCCCCGTCCCGCTCACCGTCGGCACCCGCCCCTACGTCTACGACAGCCCCTGCAGCCAGCACTTCCTGGTGGACAGCGAACCCGCGCAGGTCGGCCCGCCGGCGAGCGAGGACACCGCCACACGCTGGGCCGCCGCGTACGGGGCGGTGTCCTCGGGCGAGCAGGAGGTCGCCCTCACCGTGCAGGGCACCGGCGCGGAGACCGTCGTCCTGGAGGCGCTGCACGTCCGCGTCCTCAGCAGGGGCGCGCCGCTCGCGTGGAACGACTACTCGATGGGCGTCGGCTGCGGCGGCGGCGTCGAGACCAAGTCGTTCGACGTCGACCTCGACAACGGCAGCCCCACGGTCACCGTCAAGGGCGGCCAGCGCGACTTCCCGTACAAGGTCAGCGAGTCCGACCCGGAGGTCTTCTACGTCGTCGCCCACACCAAGGCCCACGACGTCCGCTGGGACCTCACCCTGGACTGGTCCAGCGGCAGCCGCCGCGGCACCGTCCACATCGACAACTCCGGCACCGCGTTCCGCACCAGCGCCGACGCGGGCCGCCCGGGCTACGACTACCCGCTGGGCGGCAGCGAGTGGATCAAACGGGAGAGCTGACCGTCAACCGGCAGAGTTGAAGATCAATCAGGAAAGTTGCCGGTCAATCGGGAGGTAAAGGGTTCGGCATCGTCGCTTCAACGGCCTTGAACTGTGCATGACTCATTGGATGGGATGCGCGTAGACCATCTCGGAATCACCCCGTGAGACCGAGACAGAGCCGTTCGCGAACCCGCTTCGCGCATCCACTTCGTGATATTCCGAATCCAGGGGGATTCATGCACATAGCCCGTATCGGGCTGGGCGTCGCGGCTGCCACGTCCGTCGCCGCCCTCGCGGTCACCGCACTGGGGACCGCCGCACCCGCCGCCGTACCGCACACCCTGGCGGTACCGGCCGTCGCCGGGCACACCCTGGTCCACAGCGTGAGCAGCCCGCTGAACAGCGAGCAGTGCCAGGCCAAGTGGCACATCAACTGCTACAACCCGCTGCAGTACCGCAAGGCGTACGACCTCAACGCCCTCTACCGCAAGGGCGTCACCGGCAAGGGCCGCACCATCGTCATCGTCGACTCGTACGGTTCTCCGACCGTCCAGCACGACCTCGACGTCTACAGCCACCAGTTCGGTCTGCCCAGCACCAAGGTGAAGGTGGTCAAGTGGGGCCACGTGCCCGCCTTCGACCCCAAGAACTCCGACATGACCGGCTGGGCGGGCGAGACCACCCTGGACGTCGAGCTGGCGCACGCGGTGGCACCCGCCGCCAAGATCGTCCTGGTGGAGACGGCCGTCTCCGAGACCGAGGGCACCACCGGTCTGCCGGAGATGATGGACGCCGAGAAGCACCTGATCGACCACGGTGTCGGCGACGTCATCAGCCAGAGCTTCGGCGCCACGGAGAACACCTTCCCCGGCTTCGACCACGGCGACTTCTCCAGCATCAAGAACCTGCGGTACGCCTTCCAGGACGCGAACCGCAAGAAGGTGACCGTGCTGGCGGCCTCCGGTGACGGCGGCGCGACCGACCTGAGGCTGGACGGGAAGACGTACTACAAGAAGCGCGTCAACTCCTGGCCCTCCTCGGACCCGCTGGTCACCTCGATCGGCGGCACCGAGCTGCACCTGAACGACGCGGGCGCCCGCGTCAAGCCGGACAGCGTCTACAACGCCTCCGAGCACGACTTCGGCGCCGGCGGTGGCGGCCAGTCCCACGTCTTCACCCGCCCGTCCTTCCAGGACGGCGTGAAGAGCAAGGTCGGCACCCGCCGCGGCACCCCGGACGTCTCGATGGCCGCGGCCGTCAACGGCGGCGCCTGGATCTACTCCAGCTACGACCCGACCGCCGTCGGCTGGGACGTCACCGGCGGCACCAGCGAGGCCACCCCGATCTTCTCGGGCATCGTCGCCCTCGCCGACCAGGCGGCCGGCCACCGGGTGGGCAACATCCAGAAGGCGCTGTACGCCCTCTACGCCCACAACGCCAAGGCCAACGGCATCGTCGACGTCAACGACGGCACCGACAACAGCTACCAGGGCGTGACCGGCTACAAGGCCGTCAACGGCTACGACCTGGCGACCGGCGTCGGCACCGTGGACGCCCTCAAGTTCGTCCCGGCCCTCGCCAGGGCGAGCAGCCGCGGCTGACGCCTCCTGCACGACATGGACGGCCCGGGTCCCGCACCCGGGCCGTTCGCGTCGTCCGTCCGCTCCGGCACTCACGCCACCCCGAGAAAGTGCAGCACCGCGAGGACCCGACGGTGGTCCGCGTCGGCCTTCGGCAGGTCGAGCTTGGCGAAGATGCTGTTGATGTGCTTCGCCACCGCGCTCTCGCTGACGACGAGTTGTTCGGCGATGCCCGCGTTGGAGCGGCCGCCCGCCATCAGTTCCAGGACCTCGCGCTCCCGGGGCGTGAGGCGGTCCAGCGGGTCGCTGTGGCGCCGTACCAGCAGCTGGGAGACCACCTGCGGGTCGAGGGCGGTGCCGCCCGCGGCCACCCGGCGCAGGGTGGCCGCGAACTCCTCGACGTCCGCGACCCGTTGCTTGAGCAGATAGCCGATGCCGGAGGTGTTGGCGGAGAGCAGATCGGTGGCGTACCGCTCCTCGACGTACTGGGACAGGAGCAGTACGGCGGTCTTCGGCCACTGGCGCTTGACGACCAGCGCGGCCCGTACGCCTTCGTCGGTGAAGCCGGGCGGCATGCGCACGTCCACCACCGCGATGTCCGGCCGGTGCTCCTCCACCGCCGCCAACAGCGCCTCCGCATCCCCCACTTCGGCGACCACTTCAAAACCGGCCATCTCCAGGACCCTGACCACGCCGATCCGGAGCAGTACGGAATCCTCGGCGATCACGGCACGCACGGCAGCTCCACGGTGATGACGGTCGGCCCCCCGGCGGGGCTGTCGAGCGACAGCGTGCCATCGACGGAGGCGACCCGTTTGGCCAGCCCCGAAAGACCGGTCCCACCGCCGAGTCGGGCGCCGCCCACACCGTCGTCCCGGACGACCACGAGCAGGGTCGCCCCGGCGCGCACCACCGTGACCTCGGCCTCGGACGCCTCCGCGTGCTTCACCACGTTGGTCAGCGCTTCGGAGACGACGAAGTAGGCGACGGACTCGATCGTCGGGGACAGCCGCGCGGTCAGCTCCACCGTCACCCGCACCGGGACCGGCACCCGGGCGGCGAGGCCGGAGAGCGCGGCGTCGAGGCCGCGGTCCTCCAGGACGGCCGGATGCAACCCACGGACCAGACTGCTCAGTTCCTCGATCGCCTCCTTCGCCTCCCGGTGCGCCTCGTCGATCACGCGGCGGACGTCCTCGGGCAGGTCGCCGAGGGTGGCCTTGGCGATCCCGAGGTTCACGGCCAGCGAGACCAGCCGCTGCTGTGCGCCGTCGTGGAGGTCCCGTTCGATGCGCCGCCGTTCGGCGTCGACGACGTCCACGAGACCCGCCCGGCTCTCGGTCAGCGCCTCGACCCGGCGCGCCAGTTGCTCGGCCCGGCTGGGCCCGAGCAGGACGGTCGCGAGACGGGTGTCCAGCCGGGTGAGGGCGGCGGACAGCCAGGCCGCCACATAGAGCAGGCCGATCCCGGCAGCCGTGAGGTAGGCCGCCCAGGTCGAATACCCGAGGTGCTCAAGGCGCCAGTCCAGAGGTACGGCCCAGATCCACAGATAGACGGTGGTGGCGACCAGCGCGACGGCCCAGGTCAGGAGCGTGAAGGCCGCCGCAAGGGCGAGAAGCGGCCCGGCCGGCAGGTGGTACCGGAGCTGCCGCCGTCCGGCCGGGGACCGCAGCCACTGGTACGGCCGGGGCCGCCGTCCCCCGTACGGCGAAGGGATGTCCACGCCGAGCCGGACCCGGAAGCGGGCGTGCTGTGCCTCGGTCAGCAGCGGTCCCGCGAGCACGACGGCGGCGAGCGGCAGGAGCACTGCGAGGAGCAGTTGGCCCGCCGGGCCGAGGACCGGGAGGAAGAGCAGCCACGGCAGGGCCGTGACGAGCAGCACGCCGAACTGGATCAGCAGGCCCGTGGCGAGGAAGGCGACCGGGCGGCCTGACCCTCGCAACGGCCGCAGGACGATGCCCCGCAGGCGGGTGACGATGCGCATTGACGAAACGCTACTGCCCAGGTCAGGGGCGGTCCATGGTGCAGTTGCCCGGCTCGGGGTGCAACTGGTGCCACCCCCGGAACGGACAGCTGCGTTACTGACTGTGACCGCCGTGTGGCGAAGGCTTGAGGTCGTGGAGGAGAGCCGGAAACACGAGGAGACCGAGCCGATGAGCCTGCTGATGATCCGTCAGGAGCCCGGTGTCACCCGCCGCGTGGCCGTACCCGGCGCCCGCCGCTGGTACCACCGCTGCCGCACGGAACATGTCCTCGTCGGCTGCGGTCTCGCCCTGCTGCCCTGGCTGGTCGTGCTGGCGAAGGGCCTGCCCGACACCGCCGTCGCCACGCACTGGAACACCGCCTGGGTGGGCCTGGACGCCCTGGAGGCGACGGGCCTGATCGCCACGGGACTGCTGGCCGCCCGCGGCCACCCCCTGCACGCCCTCACGGCCTCCGCGACCGCGACCCTGCTGGTGGCCGACGCCTGGTTCGACACGATGACGGCGGCCCCGGGCGGGGACCGGCTCTCGGCGCTCGCGATGGCGTTCGGCGCGGAGCTGCCGCTGGCGGCACTGTGCGGGGCGCTGGCGGTACGGGGGCTCGCCCGCCGCACCGCCTGACCGGTTCCACGGCCGTACCGACGCGCCGGCCGGACTCAGACCGCGGCCTCGACGTCCTTGCGCGAGACCGCGAGGTAGCCGACGAAGCCGAGGATGGCGACCGTCCAGGACACGGTGACCGGACCGAGCCCGAGGGCCAGTCCGCCCCGGTTGTGGCCCACGGCCATCCAGTCGGCCACGGAGGCCCCGAGCGGACGGGTGATGACGTACGCCGACCAGAAGGCGGCCACCGCGTTCAGGCCGCTCCAGCGGTGGGCGACGGCCGGTACGGCGATGGCGGCGGCGTAGACGACGGCCGAACCGAGGTAGCCGAGGCCGATCGTGGCGGTGAGGTCGCCCGCTGCGGTACCGAGGGCGAAGGTGGCGAGGACCGCCGCCCAGTAGAAGGCCTCGCGGCGCCGGGTGTGGATGCTGTGGATGGAGAGGGTGCCCTCGCTGCGGGACCAGAGGAAGAAGACGGCGGCCAGCGCCACCATGAAGAACGGCGTCGAGATCAGGTACGGCACTCCGAGGCCGACGTGCAGCACGTCCGCGGCCATCGTGCCGAACACGCTGACCACCACGATCGCCGTCCAGTAGATCCAGGCGACGTACCGGCGAACGGCGAACTGCACCACCAGGGCGGCCACGAACGCGACGCCGCCGACGCCCACCGCGGGGATCGGGCCGAGCAGGTGCGCCAGCCAGTCGGAGGCCGTCTCACCCATCCCGGTGGTCAGCACCTTGATGATCCAGAAGTAGACGGTCACCTCCGGCACCTTGCTCGCCGCGTGCCGTATGCGGCCCGCGTGCTGCGCGGGCCGGTCGGAGGTGAGGTGATCTGTGCTCATGGCAGGCACGATGACATGGCGAACGGCTGTCGCCACAGGCCTCTTTGCCGGAGTTTTGGCGCTTGTTGGTCACGGACGTACGTCGGGTGGTGCGTCCGCAAGTCCCGTCGCGCGGCCCTCCTCGTCCCACCGGACCATCAGGACCCGCTCCACCGCCTCACGGTCGAGGGGCCCGAACACATGCGGGAACAGGGTGCCCTCGGCGACTCCCGGCGGCGGCGCGGGATCCGCCGCCTCCCACACGCACTTCGCGCTCAGCCGGGCCTCGTCGATCAGCAGCACGAACAGCGGCCGGGGCGCGCTGCCGTAGAACGCGTCGACGACCTTGAGCGTGGTCGGCTCGTCGGGGGAGCAGTGGACGAAACCGTCCTCGACCAGGGAGGCAGGGGCGTAGGGCCGGTCGGGACTCGCGTTCCACTCGGCGCTCGACACGACGTGATAGATCATGGCCGAGTTATACCCCAGCATCGGGCCACCACCTGTGCTACGGTGCCAAATGGCAGTTTTGGTTACCAGAGGCTTTTGAGTGCTCTTCGACCTTCCGTCGACGAGCACTCTTTTTTGTTGAGGGAGATCCGTATGGCATCCGGCACCGTGAAGTGGTTCAACTCGGAAAAGGGATTCGGCTTCATCGAGCAGGACGGCGGCGGCGCCGACGTCTTCGCCCACTACTCGAACATCGCCACCTCCGGCTTCCGTGAGCTTCACGAGGGCCAGAAGGTGACCTTCGACGTCACGCAGGGCCAGAAGGGCCCGCAGGCCGAGAACATCCTTCCCGCCTGACGCTGACGCGTACGTACCACGTGGCTGGGGCCCGCACTCTTTGGGTGCGGGCCCCGGCTCGTTGCGTTTTCCCGTACTCCGCTCCAATCTTCGCCGCATCCTTCACTTCGAATTCGTCATCCGTTCCTTCGGTTTCTTCGGCTACTTCTTGCGAATCCTCATGCGGTCCGTCCGCCGGGAGGCATTCCTCGATACGTGCCGCATCGAGGAGGCTTCCGCATGAACCGCACAGCTCGTACGAACACTCGCACGAACAAGAGATCCGGCCGTCCCCGTACGCCGGGCCGGGGCCGCCCCGCCGCGTCCGGCGGCGAGTTCGCACTGCCCGTCACCGTCACCCCGGCGCTGCCGCCCGTCGAGGACTTCGCCGAACTCGACATGCCCGAGCGCCTGTTGGCCACGCTCGGCGCCGAGGGCGTGACCGCCCCGTTCCCGATCCAGGCCGCGACGCTGCCCAACTCCCTCGCAGGCCGCGACGTTCTCGGCCGCGGGCGCACCGGCTCGGGCAAGACGCTCGCCTTCGGCCTCGCCGTGCTGTCCAGGACCGCAGGGCAGCGGGCGGAGCCCCGGCAGCCGCTGGCCCTCGTCCTCGTCCCCACCAGGGAACTGGCACAGCAGGTCACCGACGCGCTCACACCGTACGCCCGAGCGCTGCGGCTGCGGCTCGCCACCGTGGTCGGCGGGCTGTCGATCGGCCGCCAGGCGGGCGCCCTGCGCTCCGGGGCCGAGGTCGTCGTCGCGACACCCGGCCGGCTCAAGGACCTCATAGACCGGGGCGACTGCCGTCTGGACCAGGTCGCCATCACCGTCCTGGACGAGGCCGACCAGATGGCCGACATGGGCTTCATGCCGCAGGTGACCGCTCTCCTCGACCAGGTGCGCCCGGGCGGTCAGCGACTGCTGTTCTCGGCGACGCTGGACCGCAACGTGGACCGCCTCGTCCGGACGTATCTCCACGACCCGGTCGTCCACTCCGTGGACCCGTCCGCGGGCGCCGTCACCACGATGGACCACCACGTGCTGCACGTGGAGGACGAGGACAAGCACGCGACCACGACCGAGATCGCCGCCCGCGACGGACGGGTGATCATGTTCCTGGACACCAAGCACGCGGCGGACCGGCTCGCCAAGAAGCTGCTGGCCGTCGGGGTGCGCGCGGCGGCGCTGCACGGCGGCAAGTCGCAGAACCAGCGCACCCGGACCCTGGCCCAGTTCAAGGACGGTCAGGTCAGCGTGCTGGTGGCCACGAACGTGGCGGCCCGCGGCATCCACGTCGACAACCTCGACCTCGTCGTCAACGTCGACCCGCCAGGCGACCACAAGGACTATCTGCACCGGGGCGGCCGTACGGCACGCGCCGGTGAGTCCGGCACCGTCGTCACGCTGGTCCTGCCGCACCAGCGCCGCGAGGTGTCCCGTCTGATGGCCGACGCCGGCATCACCCCGCGGACCACCCGGGTCCGCTCCGGCGAGGCCGAACTGAGCCGTATCACGGGCGCCCAGGCCCCGTCGGGCGTGCCCGTCGTCCTCACTCCGCCGGCCGCTCCCGAGAGCCGCCCGGCGCGTACGGGTTCCGCCCCGCGGGCCCGGCGCGGCCGCCCGGCCCAGCAGGGCCGCCGCCGGTCCCCGGCCAGGGGCGGCAACGGGGCCAAGGGCGGCAACGGGAACGGCCGCTGACACACACGCCCGGGACGCTCATGCGTCCCGGGCGGTGCGGAGGCCTACTTCAGGCCGATGGCAGCGCAGTCGGCCGCGTACTTCGCGGTGCAGATGTCCTTGACGGTGTAGACACCGTCCTTGATCACCGTGGACTTGATGTTGTTCTTCGTGAGGGCGACCACGGGGACCAGCATCGCCGGGATGCCCTTCTGGGTGGGGCTGTCGACCGAGTCCTGGGTCAGCGCGTCGAACTCGAGGTTCTTGCCCTGCACCTTGTCCACCGCCATCTCCGCGGCGTTGGTCGCCTCCAGCAGGAACGACTTGTACACGGTCATCGTCTGCTCGCCGGCGACGATCCGCTGCACCGCATCGAGGTTGGCGTCCTGCCCGGTGACCAGCGGCATCTTGGTGGCGCCCGCCGCCTTCAGCGCGTCGATGGCGGCGCCCGCCATGCCGTCGTTGGCCGAGTAGACGGCGGCTATGTTGCCGAGCCCGACGGACTGGATGGCCTTGGTCATGTTCGCCTTGGCGACCGACGGCGACCACTTGTCGGTGTCGTACGACTTGACGATGTTCACCCGGCCCTTGAGTTCGCTGAGCGCGCCGTCCTTGACGAGGGCCGTGTTCGGGTCGCCGGGATCGCCGTTGATCATGACGACCTTGCTGGAGGCGGCCTTCTCGCCGAGCGCGTCCGTGATGGCACGGCCCTGCACCTCGCCGACGAGCTCGTTGTCGTGCGAGATGTACGCGTCGATCGGCCCTTGTGCGAGCCGGTCGTACGCGATCACGGGTATCCCGGCGTCCTTGGCCTTCTGCACAGCCGGGGCGATGGCCTTGGCGTCCACCGCATCCACCAGGATGACGTCGACCTTGGCGGCGATCATGTCCTCGAACTGCGTACTCTGCTTGCCCACGCTGGCACCGGCGTTGGCGTAGCGGACCTTGCCCTTGCCATGGGTGAGGGAGGCGACCCGCTCCTTGATCAGGGGGTGGTCGAACTTCTCGAACCGCGCGGTGGCCGTGTCGGGCAGCAACAGCCCCACCGTGATGTCGTCGCCCTTCGTGGGACTCGCGGAACTGCTGCTTCCACTGACGCTGTCGATGACACCGCACGAGGAGAGCAGGAGCGCCGAGGCGGAGGCGAGCACGGGGACGACGGCGAAACGACGCGCGCCGGTTCTGCGGGGGGTGTGAGCCATCACTTGCAGGTGCCTTCCGGGCAGTGGAGGAGCGGACCACCGGGTGAGCAAGAAGCCAACGGGCCCGTGGAGACCACGTCAAGACATCCGGTTGTCATCCCATCAACTTCCTACGGAATCTCCTCATCCGGCGCGTGTATCGGCCTATCCGCACGACCGGGCAGGCATGGGAAGCCGCACTCCTCAAATATAGGAGTACAGTTTATGGAGTCGTACTTCTATATCTAGGGGAAGGCGTGGACAAGCCTGCTGAGATGTTCGACCGTGACCACGAGTGGTCGGCGCTGAGACGGTTCATCACCGACGCGCAGCCGGGTGCGACCCTTGGCGTGGTCTCCGGGCGTCGCCGCCAGGGGAAGACGTTCCTGCTGGATGCCGCCTGCCGTGCCGCCGGAGGCTTCTATTTCGGTGCGACTGAAGCCACGGATGCCGAGTCGCTTCGCCGGATCAGCGCCGCACTGACCGCCCACGTCCGCCCTGCCAGCCCGTTCCACTTCGCCAACTGGGCGGAGGCTGTCGATGCGCTGCTCGCTCTCGGCTCCGAGCGGCCCGTACCCGTCGTGATCGACGAGTTCCCGTACCTCGCCAAGGCCAACCCGGAGCTGCCCTCGATCATCCAGGAGGCACTGCGGCCGCTGCGTGACCAGCGCACTGCCTCCCGAACGAGGCTGCTGCTGTGCGGCTCGGCGCTGTCCTTCATGGGGCGGCTGCTGTCGGGCAACGCCCCGCTGCGCGGACGGGCCGGAGTGGAGTTGGTCGTCCGCCCGCTCGACCACCGTCTCGCGGCCGAGTTCTGGAACATCACCGATCCTCACCTGGCCATGAAGGTGAACGCGATCGTCGGCGGCACACCCGCCTACCGGCGCGAGTTCGCGCGCGGAGACACTCCTGCGGGACCGGACGACTTCGACGACTGGGTCGTCCGTACCGTCCTCAATCCCGAAACCCCCCTCTTCCGCGAGGCCCGCTATCTGCTGGCCGAGGAACCCGATCTCCGTGACACCGCCCTGTACCTGTCCGTCCTGGCCGCCGTCGCCGACGGCAACGCCACCCGCGGAGGCATGGCCGGCTATCTGGAACGCAAGGCCACCGACATCGCGCACCCCATCAACGTCCTCGAAGACGCGGGACTGCTCCACCGTGACGCCGACGTGTTCCGCGACAACCGGCCCACGTACCGAATCGCCGAGCCACTGATCGGCTTCCATCACGCCATCATGCGGCCGGTCTGGGACCAGCTCGAACGCCCTGGCAGTGCGTCACGGGTCTGGCAGGCCAGTCGCCGACGCTTCGTCAGCAACGTCCTGGGGCCTCATTTCGAACAGGTCTGCCGTGACTGGGCTCTCCACCACGCGGACCCGGAACTCCTGGGCGGTCTGCCCGCCCGTGCCGGGCACGGCGTGGTCCACGATCCCAAGGCCCGTATCGGCCATGAGGTCGACGTGGCGGTGATCGGAATCGCCGACGCCGGCAAGCCGCCGCTCCTGGCCATCGGGGAGGCCAAGTGGAACGACACCATGGGCATGGCCCACATCGACCGCCTCCGCCACATCCGCGACCTCATCGCCCAGGCCGGCCGCTACGACACGACCCATACCCGGCTCATCTGCTTCAGCGGAGCAGGCTTCAACGACAAATCCCGCACCGTCGCCGAGGCGGAACCCGACGTCCAGCTGGTCGACCTGGCTACGCTCTACGGCCAGGTCTGAACGCCCAGAACAGGGACTGACCGAATCAAGCGATCTCTTCGAGCGCGACCGGGACCGGCTGCTGGAGCTGGTCGACTGGCTGCAGGGGGAACACGGCCCGGTCAGCGAGGACGAGCGCGCGGACGCAATCGCGGAACTGGAAGATCTCGACGCGGAGCACGAGCGCCGCCGCGCCGCCGGAGGACACAACCCCGGATGGGCCGCGTGAAGAAGCGCGCCGCTGAGCACACCAACGGCCACTGCGCGTCTTCGTACTCGACTGCGAGGCCTTGTCCCTGGCCGTACGCGGCGATCGAAAGATGATCGCCTGGCCAGACCTCGCGGCCAGGGGTGAGGCCGAGGTGGTGACGTCACTCATGACCCTGATCGAGGCGTACGACGGCAGAACCACCGAGCAGCGCTGGGACTGGGTGCTCTCCCGGCTCGAGGTCGCCGCCATCGGAAAGGACGAGGCCCGCCAGGCCCGACGCCTCCTGGCCGCCGCCGAGCTGCACGGCCACAAGTACGCCATCGATGCCCTGTTGGCCGTCATCGCACGCCGACAGAAGGGGCAGGTCACCGTCTCCACCTCGGACGTGGACGACCTGGAGAAGCTCCTGCCGGAGACCATCGTCGTCAAGAAGGTATGACAAGCCGGTGTGCAGGGTGGTGCGCGGCCGGCGCTGGCAGGTCGCCTCGTGGCCATCGACAAAGCCCGACCGTCGGATAGGTCCCGGACGAATCTCCGGGCCGCCCCCAGACAGGTCGGGGATGCAGCCATCCCTACTGAGCTGGAACCCCCGGAAGCCGACCGCGCGTTCGAGACCATAGCGGCTGGCACTGACAACGGACCTGCCCTGATTGGCCGTGGGTGCCCCCTGAACGGGGCCAACGCGAGGCGTACTTCTATATCTAGGGGCGACGTGGCGGTGATCGGCATCACCGGCACCGGCAAACCTCCGCCACTGGCCATGGAGGACGCCAGAGACCAACCGCTCATGAAGGCTGGCGAACGCCCCGGCACGGCCTGGATCGGGGAGCATCTCGCCGAGTACGTGCATCGGTTCCCCGAACCGCTCGGCTCCCGCCCTGCCCTGCCCCCTCGTATGACGAGGACATCTCTCCACGGCTTCCTTCAGGTGGCCGGCGTGCCTTGGTGGAAGTACATGCGCCAGCCCGTCTCCGTCAGGCGCCACAAGGAGCTTCGCCACACCCGGCGGCCCTGATTGTCGGCGAAGTACGTCAGGTGCACGATCCCCGGAGCCAGGACGGTTCCTGACATCTTGCTCACCTTGACCGGCGCATCGGCGGACACCGTTCCTGCACTGGTCACCGTGAGGATCGACTCCGCGTCCCACCGGCGACCAGACGCTCCGATCTCCCTGAACTCCGGATGCAGAAGCTCCGAGACGAGAGCCGGAGAAGCGCGCACCTCAGGGTCGAGAAGCCGCAGTTCTCCGGCAATGGCCGCTTGGACCGCCCGTTCGTTCTCAGCCGCCATGCACGCATCCTACGAAGCCCCCAGAAGGGTCAGGTAACTGTAAAGAACCTTGACAGACAATTGGTCTAGTCCAAATATGGTCGTCTGTTCGCCCCCACACCCCTCCCCTCTTCCTCTCCGCCATCCCCCTGGGAGCGTCAATGAGACGACCGCGTCCTGTTCTTCGTGCGTTGCTGTCCTGCGTCACCGTGACCGGCCTGTCGGCCGGTCTCGTCGCGCTCGGGGGAGGTGGGGCGTCCGCAGCGGATGCCGCGCCCTCGCGGCCCGTTGCGCCCATGCCCGCCCATGTCGCCGCGCCGTACTTCGAGGCGTGGACCGGGGAGAGCCCGGCCCAGCTCGCCGCCGCCTCCGGGAACAGGTACCTGACCATGGCGTTCCTGCAGACGGATGCCGCCGGTTCGTGCACCGCCTACTGGAACGGCGACACCACCCAGCCCGTCTCGAAGGCGACCTTCGGCGCCGACATCGCGGCCATCCAGGCCCGCGGCGGCAACGTCGTCCCGTCCTTCGGCGGCTACGGCGCCGACACCACCGGCACGGAACTCGCCGACAGCTGCACCAGCGTCGACGCCATCGCCAAGGTCTACGAGAGCCTGGTGACGACGTACGGGATCTCGCGGATCGATCTCGACGTCGAGGCCGACTCCATCAACAACACCGCCGGGATCGACCGCCGCAACAAGGCCATCGCCCAGGTGCAACGGTGGGCCGAACGCACCGGGCGGCGCGTGCAGTTCTCGTACACCCTGCCCACGACCGCCACCGGGCTCGCGCCGAACGGCGTGGCCCTTCTCAAGAACGCCGTCGACAACCACGCGCGCGTGGACGTCGTCAACATCATGACGTTCGACTACTGGGACGGCACCACCCATGACATGGCCGCCGACACCGAGACCGCCGGTGCCGGGCTCGTCGGCCAACTCGCCGCGCTCCACCCCAAGAAGAGCCTGTCCCAGCTCTGGCACATGGTCGGTGTCACCGAGATGCCCGGCATCGACGACTTCGGTCCCCAGGAGACCTTCACCACCCAGGACGCGGTGAAGGTCGAGCAATGGGCCGAGGCCAAGGGCATCAACACCCTCTCCTTCTGGGCGCTGCAGCGGGACAACGGCGGGTGCGTGGGCACCGCCGGCTCCAACTCCTGCTCCGGGATCGCGCAGGACACCTGGTACTTCAGCCACGCCTTCGAGCGGTTCACTCACCGGTAGGCCACCGGGGCTCAGCAGAGCAGCCGCGCCCGCACCTCCCACCCGTGACCGGCCCCTTCCCCGGGGCCGGCGCGGAGTTCCCCGCCCAGTACCGTCCCGGCGACTGTGATCAGCGCCACGGACTCGCGCATCACCCGGCAGTTCCGGCGCTGACCTGGTCGTTCGACCGCAGTGTGCGAGACGTGCAGAGAATCCGCGCAGGAGAAGCACACAGACCTCACACAGTCTTTCGAAACCCTCGTTACCGTTGCAGCCCGTTCGAACTCGCATGCATCTTCGGTGCATCTCCCCGTGCGAAGGGTCAGGAAGACAGCGGATGGACTACTGCTCCTCATGCCGCCGGCACCTCAACGGCGCCCTGGTGTGCCCCGGTTGCGGTGCCTACGCCCCCGACATCGCACCGGTGACCTCCCACGGCCGCCCCGCCCCCGCGCCCGCCGCGACGGCGATGTGGCCGGAGGTGGAAGAGCCCCCGGGGACCGACGCACACGGTGACGCCGAAACCGGCGCCGCGGCCGCGATACCCCTTGCGGAGGGGCGGGCCGCCCGGCGCAGGCAGCGGGCCCGCTGGAAGAAGAACCAGCGCAAGGCCGTGGTCGCGACCGCCGTGGCACTCGTCGGCGGCGGCCTGACCGTCGCCTCGATGGACCGCGGTTCCGGCCACCGCGCCGAGGCGTCGACGGCGACGGACCTCTCCAGCATGGGCTCCGAGGACGGGACCGCGGACCAGAACGCCCAGCTCCCGCCGGCGGGCACGGGCAAGCACCGCAAGCCCGACGTCACACCCGACCGCGCCACCGCGTCCGGCAAGGCTCAGCAGCGTTCCGGGGTCACCGCGTCCCACACCGATTCGGCGCGGACGCAGTCGTACACCCCGGCCGCACACTCGACGCCGGCGACGAAGTCCGCCCAGCAGGGCTCCGCGGCCACCGTGAAGACCCCCTCCGTCGACACGACGCCCGTCACCGGCGGCACGACGACGACCCAGACCCCCTCTTCGACGCCCACGGGCAGCACGGGTTCGGGCACGTCGAGCACCTCCGGATCCTCCGGGACGTCGGGCTCCTCCAGCACCTCGGGAACGTCCCAGTCGGGCAACACGTCGTCGTCCTCGGCGACCTCCCCGTCGGGGATCTGCGTGCTCGGCCTGCTGTGCGTCAGCTGACCTGACCTGCGCTCCCACCGTGACCCTGGCCGCGACCGGCCAGGGTCAACTGTTTCCAACTGACTTCGTCCTACGGCCGGTTCAGATGCCGCTCTTGTACGGCGGTGACGGCGCGGACCACGAAGATGCCCGCCACGGCCGCGCCGACGACCGCGGCGTCGGACGCCAGGAGCTGCCACACATGCGTGTAGGCGCGGGCGATGATCTCGTCGGTGGAGTCCTCGGACATGAGGCCGACTCCGCTGAGCATGCCGATCAGCCACAGGCCCCACCACACGTTCAGGGAGCGGGGCAGCCGCTCGCCGGGGGCGCTCGCGCGGTAGGCGTCCGCGATGATGCCGCGGGGGAACCACAGGTTGACGACGGGCACCACCCAGCCGAAGAACACCCACAGCCCGGAGTAGCGCGGCCTGGTCCCGGACAGCTCGCGCCCGTTGTCCCGGATGCGGCCCATCCACACGATGAACGCGATCGCGCAGACCGCCGCCGCGAAGCCGGACACGCTGCTGACGAGGTGGTACGAGTCCTCCAGCGAGGTCAGCGGACGGTGCACCGCGTCGCCCTGGTCCGGCGGCCCGGAGGCCGGCTCCCCCGCCATCGCGAGCCGGATCTGCCATACGCCCCGCGCCGCCCATCCGAGCCCGGCGAGGGCAAGGGCGGTCATGGTGGCGATGCCTGCCGCCCGGACCGGTTGCAGGACGGGGGCGGGAGCAGCGACGGGGGGTGCTATGTGATCGTTCACCGGGGCATCCTCGCCGACGACGAGCGACGACCGCCACATCGACATGCCCGGCGACGGGCTTTCACTCGTCCTCAACTTTGAACCCCGTTGCTGCCTGCGACGTATGAGTCGCTGTGGGTGGTGCCGCGCCCATGGACCGCGACCGGGCAGAAAGGAAGGGCCGAACAATTTTATTGGAATCGATCCGTCCCGACAGCAGGAATACTGATGTGGACGGCACGGGGGAATTAAAAGCAGGCAGTCATGTGCCGGGGCTCGACGGTCTCCGTGGGGTGGCTGCGCTGTATGTGGTTCTTTTTCACTGCTGGTTGCTTGCCTTTCCGGGGTTTCCCAGGAATTCGGGTCCGTTCTGGCTGGGCTGGCTGATGTACGGGCGGCTCGCCGTCGTCTTCTTTCTCGTGCTGTCCGGGTTCTCGCTGGCGCTCTCGCCCGCGCGCAACGGCTGGCACCAAGGCGGCGTCGCCCGGTTTCTGCGGCGGCGGGCCCGGCGGATCCTTCCGCCGTACTGGGCGGCGCTCGTGCTGAGTGTGGCAGTCGCCCATTTCGTGGTGCGCGCCTCCCATCATGGGCCGCCGGACTACAGGACCGTCGCCGTGTACGGGCTGGTGCTCCAGGACGTGTTCACGGCTCGTACGCCGAACGGTGCGTTCTGGTCGATCGCCGTGGAGGCGGAGCTCTATCTTCTCTTCCCGGTGCTGCTCCTCGTCCGGCGGCGGCTGGGGGCGGCGGTCCTGGTCAGCGGTGTGACACTGCTGGTGGTCGCACGTGGGGTGCTCGCGGGAAATGCCTCCCCGGTGGAAGGTGACAACTGGCTGGCACCGAATCTCGTGCCTGTGTTCGTCGCCGGTCTGGTCGGCGCAGGAGTTGTTGTTGCGCGAGAGAAAGTCCGGCGGCTGCCCTGGCATTGGCTTGCCGCCCTGGCGATCGTTCCCGTCCTGGCGCTCATCGCCGTCAAGGGGTCGGTCTGGACGGTGCATCACTACTTCTGGGTGGATCTCGCCGTCGCTCCCGCCATGGCGATGTTCCTTGCGGGAATCGCCACCGGGCGGCCTGCCTTTCTGTTGCGGTTCCTTGCCACTCGGCCCATGCGCCGTCTCGGCGACTTCTCGTACAGCCTCTATCTCATCCATCTGCCGATCGTGATGATCGTGGTGCGGAGAATTGCCCCGGACCATGTGTCGGCGGGGCTGCCCACGTTCTGTTTCACGGTGGTTGTGGGGCTGCCTGCGTCGGTTCTGTCGGCATGGCTGTTCTCAGAAGTCTTTGAGATGCCCTTCAAGCGGAAACGGGACGCGCAGGCCGCATGAGCCCGGTGATTCACTCGTCCTCCGGCGGCTCCCCTTCCAGGAGGCGTTCCGCGATGTCGTCGGCCCAAACCTGTGCCCAACGGCGGAGTTCCGCGATCGCGCCCGCGTCGAGCCCGTAGGCGGCGAACTCCCTGTCGTCCATCAGGTCCGCGCCGGACAGACGCGCCTGAAGGTCGGTGAGGTCGAAGGTGTCCCGGGCGTGGCGGCGGCCCAGTTCCTCGAGTTCGGGGTGGGTCCAACGGTCCGCGGCGGCTCGGACGTCGATGAGGTCGCGCGCGAGGCCCCGGTCGGCCAGGGCCCAGACCCTGGTGCCGACGACGTCCTCGAGGGAGAGGGCCGGGCCGTACTCGGTCTGTACCGGCGGCCGCCACATGACTTCCTTGAGGACGTCCACCTCGCACTCGTCGCCGCTCTCCGGGTCGGTGACGATCAGTTGTGCGGAGAGGGGATCCGTCTCCAACACCCGCACCTGCCAGCCCCGTTCCTCCAGCCCGGTCCGTACGGTGGCACCGATCCGCGCCATGTCCTCGGGGTTCTCGGTGGCGACGTCGAGGTCCTGGCTGAGGTGCTCGACCAGGCCGTGCGCCTGTGCGGCACAGTCACCCGTGAGGACGAGCGGGTAGGCACTGCCCACGGCGAGCACGTCGGTCAGGATGCGTCGCTGCAGGTCGGTCAGTGCGGCCATGTCCGGATTATGGCTCGTGGGAGCCGCACTCAGGCGCGATCAACACGTCATCGACTTCCTGGAAGGAACAGGAGCGCACGCGTACTTCCTGGCGACGGGCGGGCCCACCGCGCTTCCGCTGCGGCAAGGACTGGTGAACGCCGAAAGCGCCGGGTGATGGCGTTCGCCACCGGCCCGGCGCTTCTCATGCATCCGTCGGCTAGTTGGTGAAGTACAGGTACTTCCAGTCGCTGTACGTGTTCGAGTTGACGTTGTCGCCCGACGAGTTGTTGATGTACGCCGCGCGGACGCGGGCCTTGATGCCGGACTCGCCCGGGGCGCCCAGGCTCACCGCGGACTTGCCGTTCGAGCCGAGGGCGAAGTACTCGGGGCTGCCCTCGGTCGCGTACCACTTGCCGTTGTAGTAGACCTCGAGCTCGAGGCGCTGCTTACGGCCCGGGTAGTACGTCATGGTCGTCGTGACGACCGGCGAGGTGCTCTTGTGGAACCAGTAGTACGTGTGCGAGCCGATCGCGGCCTTCTTGTAGTTCTTGGTGACGGCCGTGGAGACCTTCACCCTGGCGTAGCCCGTGGACTTGACCGCCCTGGGTGCGTAACGGGCGTCGCCCTTGAAGACCGCCGTGACGTCGGTGTCGCGGGTCATGTCGACGATCGCGGAGATGTTGCCGTTGGAGTCGACCGTGCCGGTCTTCAGCAGCTTGTTGGGCTTGTCCCCGCCGTAGGGGTTGGCCCAGATCTCCACCGTGCGGTTCTTGTACGTCGTACCGAGGTGCGCGGTGAACTTCACGTCGGCGCCGTACGAGTACACCTTGCCGTTGTTGTTCAGGCTCAGCGAGGTCGCGTTCCGGGAGACGGCGACCTTGTCGCTCGCGCTGACCGCCGAGTGCTCGGCGTCGCCCGCGTACGTCGCCTTGTAGGTGACGGTGCCACCGGCCGGCGGGGTGTCGTTGAAGGAGTACGTGCCGTCCGCCTTGACCGTGACGGCGGGCAGCGCCTTGCCGTTCGGGGAGTCCAGGTCGGTACGGGTGACCTTCAGCTGCGCACCCGCCGGCAGCGCGACCGAGGCCGAGAGCTTGCCGGTGACGGTGAGCTGCTTGGCGCGGGTCGCCGTCGAGGGGGCGTTGAGCGTGAGGGTCGGGTTGTTCAGCGTCGGGTCGCCGAGCACCCTGAGGTTGTAGCCGCCGCTCCCGCCGTCCGCGCCCACCAGCGCGAAGACCTTCGTGAGGTCCGGCGCCCAGGTGAGGGCGGCCGCGTGGGAGGTGCCGAGGTCGTACGTGTGCAGCGGCAGCGTGGCGTTGGGCTTGTACGTGACGACCTTGCCACCGTTGACCTGGGCGATCAGGCCGTTCGGGGCGACGTCGGCGAGCTGGCCGTCCGGGTAGGAGCCGGCCGCCTTGAACTTGCCGTCCGCGTAGGCGTCCCGGTCCTTGCCGTTGACCAGCACCTGCGTGCCGCCGGGGACGAGGTCGATGTCCCCGATGCCGTTGTTCAGCGTGTAGTCGCCGTTGTGGTACGCGACCAGCGCGGGCTTGCCGCTCGACACGTCGAGCACGGCCATCGAGTCCGTGGACAGGCCGGTCTCGCCGACGGCGAGGATGCCCGGCTGGCTCGGGTCGGTGTCCAGCAGGCCCTGGCCCCAGATGCCGGAACCGGTGCCCTCGGTCGGGAACTGCGTCAGCGTCACCGGGTCGGTGCCGCCCGCCGGGTCCACCGTCGGGTCCACCGAGCCGAGGTTGCCGTCCCACTGGTCGCCGTACGTGAACCACACCTTGCCGCCGCTGAAGGCGACGTGGCGCGGGCCGTAGTTGGTGGAGACCGTGTAGCGGGTCTTGACGTCGAGGGTGGCCGCGTCGATGGCCCAGATCTCGTGGATCTGCGGGGCGGCCGCGTAGACCGTGGCCCCGTCGTCCGAGACCGCGAGGTCGCTGACGCCGGTGACGCCGCTCACCGAACCGAGGACGGCACCGGAGTAGTCGGTGACCGCGACGATCCCGGCGGAGCTGTCACCGACGAACACCCGCTTCAGCGGGCCGTCCGCGACGACGCCGCCGGGCGAGGTGACATGAGCGGTGGCCGCCGAGGCGGTGCCCGCCGCGACGACGCTCAGCGCCGCCGAGCTGAAGAGGACCGCAAGCGCTGTCGCGGTCGAGATGCTGCGCGTACGCACAGTGTTGTAACCCCCACAAGAAAACCCGGTGTGACCGGGCAGATGAGTGCGCCGCGCAACACCCGGACATGACCGCTCTACGGCGGTGACGCGCGGGGCGCGGCTGCCGTGAGCAGCGTATGACATGCCTGTGACAGTTGTGGAGGGGGTTTCCGGTGTGCGGACGTCCGGTGCAGGGACCTGCTCTCGGCTTTATCCGACCTCGTCGGCTTCGTCGTCGCCATCGGACTCGTCGCGGGCCAGCACCGTCACACGGTGGAAGTTGCACAGGGCCGGCGCCTGGTGCCCCGGGTGGGCGGAGTGGGCCTTGAGGGCGACGCTGACCAGGCTGAGCAGCAGGTCGACGTCCGTCTCGCAGTCGAGATGGACGGTGACCCAGCGGGAGCCCGGTACCAGGCGGATGGCTGTCGACTCCGCGAAGTCGTAGTGGAGCCGCTGGATCGCGCGGGTGGTGAGGTGCAGGTCCACGTCCCGCTCGGAGTGGAAGTGCACGATCTCGTCCCGCGCGGAGCGCAGCGCCCGGCCCGTGCCGCAGCCGGCCTCGCACGGGCTGAGGTCGGGCCACGCGGCCAGCTGGTCCATGGCTCTCTGCGCCGGTGTCATGCGCCCATGGTGCGGCGCTCACCGCACGGACACCAGGGCTTGAGCGATCCGTAACCTGCGGGAGACCTACCTCACTTCGGGCCCTTTTCCCAGACCGGCTCCGACGGCAGTCCGCGTTCCGCGCGGGCCCGGTCGGTCAGCTCCTGCACGAGCGCCGTCTTCGCACGCGAGTAGTCCCGGGCCGGGGTGCCGGCCGCCGCGAGGGCCCGCTTGAGCGCGGCGTACCGGGCCGCCTCCTCGGGGTGGGCGCGCAGGTAGTCCCGCAGGATGCGCTGGTTGCGGGTGGGCCAGCTGTCCCGCGTCACCACGTGCAGGATGTGGCTGCGGACGCCGGCCTCGGCGCGGACGTACAGGAGCCGGTCGGCCATTCCGTTGTCGTGGGGGAGTAAGCCGAGCGCGGCGAGCGCCGGCTCGTGGGGGCCGACGTCGGCGAGGGCCGGTACGGCCGCCATGAGATCGATGACGGGCTTGGCCGCGAGGCCGGGGACGGCCGTGGAGCCGATGTGTTCCAGCGCGACGAACAGGCCGGGGGCCGCCGTGCGGAGGGCGTCCGCAGCGGTGGATGCCTTGCGGGGCCAGTCGGGGTCGTAGTCGACCACGCGCACCGCCCGCACCTTATGCCCAGCCCTCGAAGCGCCCTTTACCTGCGAAAATACCGAACACTCCGCAATCGCTCCGTTTCGGCGATAATGAGGGTATGAGTACTGCGACGTTTGTTGTTGCGGCCACGTCGAGTGAGGTACTCAACGTGATCGCCGCCTTTGTCGGTGGCCTGATCATCGCCGGCGCACTGATCTGGGCCGTGCAGTTCGGCATGAAGGTCCGGGACCGCGAACTGCCGCGGCCCGACCCGGACGAGCAGCCCCGCCTCCCCGACGGCGGCCCCGTCCGGGAGACGCGCGAGGTGCGGGAACCCGACGAGGTGCCGCACGCCGAGGGCAAGGAACGGCTCATGCCCTACGAACTCCACCCATCCGGAACGAGGACAGGGAAGGACCAGCACCGCCGGCGCTGGCTGCCCGGCTCCAGCGGCTCCTTCGGAGGCGGCGGCCTGGGACGCCTCTGACGTCCCGGAGGCTCACGCCATCCAGAAGAACACGGCCGTCATGCGCTTCTCCTCCAGCGTGCTGCCGGAGTAGCCCGTGGCGCTGTGCACCAGGTTGGCGTTGTAGAGCAGCAGGCGGTTGTACTTGTGCGGGACCCGCACGTCCTCCTCGAAGTGGTCCCCCGGGACGAACCGCGTTCCGAGTGCCTCGACGAGGTTGTTGTGCGGGGCCTGCACGACGTTGCCGCCGAGCCGGCCGCCGGGCAGGGACTGCCGGTAGAAGGCGGTCCCGCAGTCCTTGGGGACGCCGGGGTTGAGGTACAGCACCGCCGCGTAGCGGCACAGCGCACGGGAGTCGGTGTGCGGGCGGGGCTCGCTCTCGCCCTCGCCGACGACCTGGATGCAGTTGTGGTTGAGGGTGCCGCCGCCGGGGGCCTCCTGCACCCACAGTTCCTTCGCACCGGTCGCCTTCTTCACCAGGCGTTCCACGCGGGCGAGTTCGGCGGGCTCCAGGCCCGGCATGGTGCGCAGGCCCGGCCAGGTCTCCGAGGTGTACGGGTATCCCTTGACCCAGTCGTCCTTGGCGAGACAGCGTTCCCGTACGGCGTCCACGTCGGGCAGGACGTCGTCGATGACCCAGTAGTCGCGGCCCTTGGTGGGCTTGCGGTAGGGGAGGACGGGAAGGGCCGTCGGGGCTTTCCGGGGCTGTGGGGGCATGGGGCGAATCTAGGTCTGGAGTTCGTCTCGTCTCTCCCGTGAAATGGTCAACATTCCGTCAACCGGCCGGGGCCCGCGGGCCGTTACCTGCCTCACACCCGCCGGTTTTTACCAAACCAAAAGGTTCCGCGGCCGAACCCCATCCGTACTCCTCTCCGTCCGACCCCCGCCGTCCACCGGCGGGAACCGCCGACCGGGCAGGAGGCACGGTGCGCTTTTCGCGGAATGCGACGGGAACTCTCTTCGTGGGCGGGGCCCTCAGTCTGACCCTGGCCGCGCTCGCCTATCCCGCGATGCTCGGAGTCAACACGGTGTCGAGCGACGGTTCGAGAGTCATCGCTCAGACCCAGTGGGGGCCGCTGACGGAGGCCGACCGGGACTTCGTGGTCAAGGTGCGTGCGGCCGGGCTGTGGGAGTACCCCGTCGGCCAGATGGGCCTGAAGAAGGGGCAGAGCCAGGCGGTGATCACCGCGAGCAAGCACCTCATCGACGGGCACGCCGCGCTGGACGCCAGCTGCCGCAAGATCAGCACGATGCTGAACATCACGATCCCCAACGTGGCCAGTCCCCAGCAGGTCGGCTTCGTCAACACGCTCGCCGCGGACCAGGGCAAGCAGTTCGACACGGACTTCGCCAACATCCTGCGCGTGACCCACGGTTCGATCTTCAACGCGATCGCGAAGATCCGCTCGACGACCAAGAACACGGTGGTGCGCGTGCTGGCCAACCAGGCCAACGCCACCGTCCTCGACCACATCACGGTCATGGAGCAGACCGGTCTGGTCAACTTCGACCAGGTCCTCTTCCAGGAGACGACCCCGCCGAAGCTGCCCGCCAGTGACCTGACCCCGCCGCCCCCGGTCGCGGGTCAGCCGGAGGTCGTCCTCACCCCGCCGGTGGACAGCACCACCCAGCCGCCGGTCCTGCCGGGTGAGTCCTCGACCGGCCAGAACGCGGCCCCGAGCCCGACCGTGAGGTGAGAACCGGGCGGCTCCACGGAACTGGAGCCGCCCGTTCCGACTGTGGCGAAATTGTAATAGACGATTGAACTACCCACCGGTTACCGCAGGTTGACAGCGTTCCGCCAAGAGATCCACGATGTGATCGCACCGGGGCGCATGTGACCAGTGGGCCCGGTGTTCCTCAGACCATTCACCCCCGGGGCGGCCGGGCGCGGCGTGCTGCCCTGCGCCGCCGCGCCGGGGACTGCACACGCCAAGATGGGGATCTGCATGTCCATGGCCAGACGTGTCACCGCCCGACGCCTGCTGGGAACGGGCGCCGCCTCGCTCGCCCTGTGCGCCGCCACCGTAGCCGCGGCCTCGGGCGCCTGGGCCACCGGCACGCCCGGCGGTGACGGCTGGAAGCATGCCGACGGCTACCGGCCCGGCACCGGTGCCGGCACCAAGACCGAGACGGACCGCTGCCAGTTCTCGCTGGACGGCACCGGCTTCTTCGACTCGGTCAAGGTCGACGACCAGACCCTGAAGCCCACCGACGACGGCAAGGTCCACATCAAGGTCCGCACCGCGGGCGACGCCACGACCTGCACGGCCTCCCTGGCCTCCTACCTCGCGCACGGCCCGTCCTTCGCCACCTCCGGCGAGCAGGTCTTCGTCGACTTCGACTCGGTGACGGTCAAGCAGGGCCAGACCGACTCCCTCGACATCGCGGTGCCGGACGCGGGCTGCTTCGCGCAGATCGACCTCTACCGGGGCGCCGTGAAGTTCGACGGCAAGCTCGATGCGAAGGACGGCTTCGTCCACGGCGATCTGCCCAAGGGCCCCGACCACCCGGTCATCAAGGACAAGCTGATCGCGTCCTGGAACGGCGGCACGAAGGACTGCACGAGCACCGAGTCGCAGCCGCCGTCCAGCCCGCCGGCCTCGACCCCGGCGTCCGGGCAGCCCTCGACGCCGGCCGCGGAGAGCCCCACCCCGACCCCGAGCGCCTCCGAGTCCACGCCGAGCGCGACCGACACCCCGGTCGCCTCCGCGTCGACCACCGTCCCCGCGGCCACCCCGAGCGGCGGCGGTGGCCTCGCGGAGACCGGCGGCGGCAGCAACTCCGGCCTCATCGCCGGTGGCGCCGCGGCACTCCTGGCCGCCGGCGGAGCGATCGTCGTCGCGACCAGGCGCCGCCGCACGGCCCGCTCCTGATCCACCCGAGCCGCACGGCCCGACAGCCACTCCCGATACGAACGCCCCGGAGACCCCCGCTCCGGGGCGTTCGTGCACCGCCGCAGCCGCGGGCAATCATGCAGCTCGGGGCGGCACGGGTGGGCGCAGCGGCACTCCGCACGCGGGCAAGCCCCCCGTGGTCACGCGCCCCCAGCGGAGCGCTAACGCTCCACCGTCTCCAGGTACAGCTTCACGAAGCGCTCGACGTCGACCTCCAGTGCCACGTCCACCAGCGGCTGTTCGCGGACGCCCTCGTGGATCTCCGACTCTCCGGGGCGGGGGCGGCGGTCGACGATCGTCTGGCCGCGGGTCGGGCCCGGGGCGAGGGCGACCTCGACCGGGAGGAGACGGCTGGTGATGCCCGCGGGGTCGACGACCGTGCAGACCGCACCCGCGTCGCCGAGGCCGCCCGCCTCCTCCGCCTCGGGGGCCTCTCCCTGGTGCGCCGGACGGTGGGCCAGGAGTTCACCGGCCAGCCGGGTGCCGGGCTCGGTGCTCGCGCGCAGCCGGTGCACATCGGCGCCGGGGACGACGACCTGCGTGAAGACGTCCAGGCCGTACATCGTGATGGGCACCCCGGCGGTGAGCAGGACGGCGGCCGCCTCCGGGTCGTGCCAGACGTTGAACTCGGCGACCGCCGTGGCGTTCCCGGTGGCCACCGCGCCGCCCATGAACACGATCCGCTCGATGTTGCGGGTGACTTCGGGGTGGGTGCGCAGCAGCAGGGCGATGTTGGTCAGGGGCGCGGTGGGGACGAGGGTGACCGGGCGCGGCGAGGCGAGGATCTCGCGGCGCAGCAGGGTGATCGCGTCCACGTCGGCGGGGGTGCGGGCGGGCGCCGGCAGGCCGAGGTCGCCCATGCCGTCGGAGCCGTGCACATGCCGTGCCGAGCGCGCCGGCTCGATCAGCGGGCGCTCGGCTCCGCGGCCCACGGGGATGTCGGGGGCGCCCGCCTGCTCCAGCACGGTGAGGGTGTTGCGGACGACGCCGTCCACGTCCGTGTTCCCTGCGACGCAGGTGACCGCGCGCAGGTCGATCCCCGGGTGGCGGACGGCGAACAGCAGGGCCAGGGCGTCGTCGACACCCGTGTCGCAGTCGATGATCACCGGGATGGGCTGACCGGTCACGGCCGGGCTCCTCTCGTTCGACGACGCAGGTCGCTACGGCAGTGACCTTACGCAGCCGCCCACAGTTCGGCGCCGCGGGTGTCGACGCACGCCCCGATCCGTTCCAGCAGCCGTTCCACCGGTACGGCACCCGGACGCCGTCCGTCCCGCAGCCGTAGGGCCGCCAGGTCGCCCTCGGCCTCCCGTGCGCCGATCACCGCCTGGTACGGCACCAGGCGCGCGGCCCGGACGCGGGCACCGAGGCTGCCCTGCTCGGGAGCGGCCACCTCCGCGCGCAGCCCGCGTGCCACGGCCCGTCGCACGACGTCGTGCGCCTGGTTCTCCTGGGCGTCCGACACCGGCAGCACCACGAGCTGGACGGGTGCGACCCAGGCCGGGAAGGCCCCGCCGTGCTCCTCGATCATCTGCGCCACCGCGCGCTCCACGCTGCCGATGATGCTGCGGTGGACCATGACCGGCCGGTGCTTCGCGCCGTCGGCGCCGACGTAGTGCAGATCGAAGCGTTCGGGCTGGTGGAAGTCGATCTGGACGGTGGACAGGGTGGCCTCGCGGCCGGCGGAGTCGACGACCTGGACGTCGATCTTGGGCCCGTAGAAGGCGGCCTCCCCCTCCGCCGCCTCGTACGCGACCCCGGCGCCCGCCAGCACCTCCTCCAGCAGGGCGGTGGCCCGTTTCCACAGCTCCGGGTCGGCGACGTACTTGCCGCCCTCCCCCGGCAGGGACAGCCGGTGGCGGGCCGCGCGGATGCCGAGGTCGGCGTAGGCACGGCCGATCAGCTCCAGCGCCTTGCGGGCCTCGTCCACCGCCTGCTCCAGGGTGCAGAAGATATGGGCGTCGTTGAGCTGGATGGACCGTACGCGGGTCAGGCCGCCGAGCACCCCGGACAGCTCGGACCGGTACATGCCGCCCAACTCGGCGATACGGAGGGGCAGTTCGCGGTAGCTGTGCGACCGGGACCGGTAGATGAGGGCGTGATGGGGGCAGAGGCTCGGCCGCATGACGACTTCCTCACCGCCCAGATTCATCGCCGGGAACATGTCGTCGCTGTAGTGGTTCCAGTGCCCCGAGATCTCGTACAGCTCGCGCTTGCCGAGGACGGGCGAGTACACGTGCCGGTAGCCGGCCGCGCGTTCCTGGTCGCGGATGTACTCCTCCAGGGTGTGCCGCACGACCGCGCCGTCGGGCAGCCAGTACGGCAGCCCCGCGCCCATCAGCGGATCGGTGTCGAACAGTTCCAGCTCACGGCCGAGCCGACGGTGGTCGTACATGGTCTCTCTCCTCGCGATGGGGGAGGGCGAGCGACCCACGACGAAGCCCCGGGGCGCTCGCCCCGGGGCTTTTGACATCCAGTCCATGGATCAGCGCGCCGGGACACTCTCCGGCGTCGTCGTGAGGAACGACAGGTCGCGCTGCATGGGAGGACGGTAACGCGGGGCGGGGACCGGGCGAACGGTTTTTGCGCGGGCCGTAACCCGGACGGCCCGGCGCGCTGGTGGGGTGTCCTGGGCGGTGGTCCCTTGGAGAGGTAACCGATCTTGAGGTGGCCAGGAGGCGTCCGATGACCCGCACCCCGTCCCGTGTCCTCGTCGCCGCCGTGATGTCCGCGGGGGCGCTGGTGGGCGTGAGTGCGTGCGGTCTCATCGTGGGCGTGGGCCCGGAGCCGGGGGCGAAGGAGAAGGCGCCCACCGCTTCGCACAGCGCCGTGCACAGTGCGAAGCCGTCCCCCACGGCCCCCGCCGCACCCCCGCCCCTCACCGAGGCGCAGGCTCAGGCCGCGCTGGTGACCCAGGCGGATCTGGGCGCGCCGTGGGCGCCCACACAGGGGGCCGCGACCTGGCGGGACGGGGTGCTCAAGGCCCACGCCGACGTGCCCGAGTGCCGCACGCTCCTCGATGCGCTGTACACGGACGACCTGTTCGGTGCGGACGCCACCGGGACACGGGCCGAGGTCGGACTCGACGACGCCATGGACCAGACGCAGCTGCGGTACCAGGTGCTGTCGCTGAAGCCCGCCGACGTGTCCCGGACGCTGGCCTGGCTGCGGACGATGCCGAAGACCTGCGCCAAGTTCACGGCGGTGACCGAGCGCGGCACCCTCCAGAACGTCCGGGTCGACGAGGCCGTGCTGCCCGTGGTCGGCGACGACCGACAGGGGCTGCGGGTCACGGTCACGAGTGCGACGGCGACCGGCGAACAGACCCTGCTCACCCTCGACGTCGCCGTGGTCCGCGTCGGCGTGGACACGATCGCCCTGTCCCACGGCGGGACGGGCGACGTGTCCGCCGACACCACGAAGGCCTTCGTACAGGTGGGTGCGCAGCGGCTGGCCGATGTCAGGAAGCAGCCGCGGCTGCGCGTCTAGCCGGGGTCCGGCCGATGACCGAGGTCTAGGCGAGCTTCTCCACGGCGTCCTTGGCCTCCTTCAGGCCCGCCCCGGTCGCCTCCCGGTACACCTTGATCGCCTGGATCTTCTTGCCGTCCCGCAGCAGCGCGTTGACCTCGTGGGACCACGGTTCGGGCTCGGTGAGTCCCAAGTGTCCGAGGACCAGGTCGAGTTTGTGCTCGATCCGGGCCGCTCGCCTGTCCGCGCGGGAGATCCGGTTCTCGATGCTGCCGATACCGAAGAGCACCAGCAGGGTGAGCAGGGAGATACCCAGTATGTCCATGCCGTGATCATAGGGATCTCGGGATCCGGGGTCCGCTCGTCGCGCGGGCGCTCAGTCGCCGTCCAGTCGCTCCCGGTGCGCGATGACGTCGTGCGCCACCTCGAGGGTGGTGCGGCCCTGCGCGAAGGCGCGGGCACGCAGCCGGGCCGAGGCCTCGTCGGCGTCGACGCCGAGCTGCGCCATGACCATGCCGATGGCCTGGTAGACCTCGTCGTGTTCGTCGGCCAGACCGGCCAGCCAGGCCTCCTCGCCGCCGCTGCCGCTCTCCTCCCGCGGCAGGGTGGTGAGGGCCAGCGTCATGACGGCGGCCACCAGCTGCGCACGGCGCAGCTCGTCCTCGGTCAGGCCGCCCGGGGTGTCGCGGTAGAGGTCGAGCGTGCCCACGGTCAGGCCGTCGTCGCTGCCCAGTGGCATCGAGTACACGGCCCGGACACCGACGGCCGCCGCCTGCCGGGCGAACACCGGCCAGCGGTGCAGGTCCCGGCCGGCGGTCAGGTCGCAGGCGAGCACGGGGGCGCCGTCCCGGTAGGCGTACAGCCACGGCCCGTCACCGAGGGTGGTCTGGGCCTCCGCGAGAAACGAGGCCAGGGAGTTGCTCGCGGCGAGCCGGATGGGCATTCCGCTGCCGCGCAGCGACACGCTCGCGCCGACGACCGGCAGCAGCTTCACCGCCGCCGCGCACAACCGGGCAGGTGTCTCGCCGGGCCGGGCATCGCGCACCACCTCGGCGATCACGTCGACGGCCCTTACTGCGTCCA
The DNA here is from genome assembly GCF_042893475.1 of Streptomyces sp. NPDC001604. Lineage (NCBI taxonomy): Bacteria > Bacillati > Actinomycetota > Actinomycetes > Kitasatosporales > Streptomycetaceae > Streptomyces > Streptomyces sp. NPDC001604. Next base: position 472,475 of record NZ_JBIAUY010000002.1, read on the forward strand.
CGGCCATCGCCTCCTCCGATCGCAGCGGGGCCTGCATCTGGGGGCGCTGCCCGACTACCCCTGCCCCCGGGTGCGAAACGCCGTCGGCCCGCCGACGAGGCAAGGCGCCCCTGGCCGGGGTCACAGGGGAGGCTGTGCGGGTGCGGGTCCGAGGGTGGTGGTGCCGGGGGCCGTGCGGTGGCCGAGGCCGGTGCGGTAGGCGTCCAGGGCCGCCTCCACCCGGCCGGTGCGGCGCAGCAGATCACCGAGCAGCCGGCACAGGTCGGCCAGGTCGCCGGCCGCGCCCGCCCGCTCCAGCATGCTCAGAGCCCGGACATAGTGCTCCTCGGCGGCCTCCGTGTCGGCGGCGTCCTCGGCGATGATGCCGAGCAGCCGGTGGGCTGCGGCGGAGTGCAGGGCGCCGCGCTCGGGGCCGAGAGCATCGCTGAGCACGTCCTGCAGAAGGGCCGCGGCCTCGTCGGACTTGCCGCGCCGGTGCAGTACGTCGGCGAGCTCGACGGCGACCTGGCTGCTGTAGAGGGCGGCGCGCCCCGCGGAGAGCATGTCGAGCGCCTTCCTCAACTCACCCTCCGCGCGGTCGAGTTCGCCGTTCTGGGCGTACACGTAGCCGCGCATCCAGTGGCAGTTGGCCAGCTCGGTGCGGATCTGGAGGGTGCGGTACAGCTCGGCGGCCTTGGCGAGGGAGGCGTCGGCCTCGGCGATACGGCCCTCGGCGAGCAGGGTGCGGGCGACCGAGCGGTGCATACGGGCGACGAGCGCGGGGTCCCCGCACTGCGGGGCGAGGGCGAGCGCGAACTCGGCGGCCTGGGCGGCGCGGGCCTGGGCGCCCATGTCCATGTAGGGGCCGATGACGCTGGCGTAGAGGAGGAGCAGCGCGTCCGGGTCGTGCAGTCCGCTGCGGTTCAGCTCGTCGAGGGCGGACTCCAGCAGGTAGACGGCGTAACGGAGTTCACCGGCCAGGTAGTGGGAGACGGCCCGTCCGCGCAGGGCGGGCACCCGGGCGGGCAGCGGTACGTCGGCGAGTGCGCGCTCGGAGCGCTCGAAGTACTGCCGGGCGGCCTCCAGCTCTCCGGTGTCCAGCGCGCATTCGCCGAGCCCGAGCAGGGCGACCGCCTGGACGTCGACGAGTTCGTGGCGCTCGGCCTCGGCGAGCAGCCCGGCGTACTGCTCGGTCGCCTGCTCGGCCTCACCACCGGCGAGCGTGCGCTGCGCCTCGGTCAGGCCGAGGCGCAGGTCGGTGGCGAGGCGGGCCGGACGTCCGGTGACCAGCTCGTCGTAGGCGATCCCGAGGCGCTCGGCGATGTGCCTGAGCGCCTCGGCGGAGGGGCGGACCCGGCCGGCCTCCAGGGTGGAGATGTAGGCGGGGGTGTAGGAGGGCTCCGCCAACTGACGTTGGGTGAGCCCGCGTTCGGACCGCAACTGCTGGACTCTGCGACCGATGGTCACCGGATCATCACGGTCCGACACGACAACTCCCCCTGAACCTCTTGCCGTTGGCCCCCGTCGACCCCTACGTTAAACGGCGTCTTAAGCGCGTTTAATACAACACTGTTGAGACGCTGTTGAGAGGTTGCCGTGCTCCGACACATCTCCGAGCGTTACGCCCGAGGGTTCGGCGCAGCCCTCGTCGCAGTGGCCACCCTGGTCCTGGCGGCCAACGCGGGCCCGGCCAAGGCGGCCGACACCAGGCCGGCCGACCAGGTGCAGCAAGTTCACCACCGGGGCTAGCGGTCAGCACTCAGTTCGGGGAAAAGCCGCCTCGAGTTTGATGGAAAGGCCTTCCATCGAACGCTCGGCGTGCACCAGTCTTCGTCCCGCACCCGGATGTCATGTCCGGGACGAATGGACCGTCGACTGGAGCCCCCCATGCCTTCAGCAGTCAGCAGCGCCAGGCCCCGCCGCCTCGCCAGGGCCGCCGCCGTCGCGGGCAGCGCCGCCGTGCTCGCCCTCGCCCTGCCGGGCAGCGCCTTCGCCGGTGTGCTGCAGAACCTGCCCGAGAACGCGACCTCGTTCGAGAAGAACTTCGAGCCGGTCTACGACTACGACACGGACAGCTGCTACCCGGCCGCCGCCATCGACCCGAGCGGCAACCTCAACGGCGGTCTGAAGCCGACCGGACCCATCACCGGCGAGTGCCGCTCCGGCCACCTCGGCCACGCCAACACCTACTCGCGGTCCAAGTGCAACAACGGCTGGTGCGGGATCATCTACGCCAGCTACTTCGAGAAGGACGAGGCCTCCCCGGGCATCGGCCACCGCCACGACTGGGAGTGCATGGTCGTCTGGGTCCAGGACGGCGCGTCCACCCCGGCGTATCTGTCCGCCTCCCGGCACGGCGGCTTCAGCACCCACCCGATCGCCGACGTCCCGATGGACGGCCAGCGGGTCGAGGCCGTCTACCACAAGGACGGCGCGTCCACCCACGCCTTCCGCTTCGCCAAGTGGGGCGAGACGCCGGAGAACGACACGGGCGCCTGGCACCAGGAGAACCTGCTCAGCTGGTCCGGCCTGGCGTCCGGCCTGCGCGACACGCTGAACGCCTCCGACTGGGGCAGCGCGAACTTCCCGCTCCAGGACTCCAAGTTCGCCGACCATCTGAACAAGGCCAAGCCGAGCGGCATCCCCTTCGACCCGTACGCCTGACCGGCAGCCGACCGGCAGACGACGGGCCCGCGTGATTGATCACCCCCATGAACGGGGGTGCCTATCAACTCTCCGCCTGCCAGGCTCTTCACCGGGACCCCCCTCCCAACGCGGCCGCCGACGCACACTCCCCCCTGCGCGTCGGCGGCCGCACCGCGTGCACGGGCCCTCGCAATGCGGGCACCCCGCCCCGCCGTGGCCCGGTGCCGCCTACGCTGCCCCCATGCCGTCTCCCGCCGCCCGCACCGCGCTGGACCTCACCACCGATCTCCCGGTCTCCGACCTGGAGGACTTCTACCGGGACCTGCACCGCCACCCCGAGCTGTCGCTCCAGGAGCACCGCACGGCCGCCAAGCTGGCCGAGCGGCTCACCAAGGCGGGTTACGAGACCGCCGAGGGCATCGGCGGCACCGGGGTCGCGGGTGTCCTGCGCAACGGCGAGGGCCCGACGGTCCTGCTGCGCGCCGACATGGACGCGCTGCCGGTGCACGAGGAGACGGGCCTGCCGTACGCCTCCGTCACTCCCGGCGTGATGCACGCCTGCGGCCACGACCTGCATGTGACCTGGCTGGCGGGCGCGGCCGCGGCGCTGGCCGCCGGGCGCGACACCTGGTCCGGCACCCTGCTGGTGGTGGGCCAGCCCGCCGAGGAGACCGGCCAGGGCGCCCAGGGGATGATCGCGGACGGCCTGTACGAGCGGTTCCCGCGCCCGGACGTCCTGCTCGGCCAGCACGCGGCGCCCGGCCCCGTCGGCTTCTACGCCCACTCACCCGGCCTGATCATGTCGGCGTCGACGGACATCGACATCGTGCTGCACGGCCGCGGCGGGCACGGCTCCCGCCCCGAGACGACCGTCGACCCCGTCGTCACCGCCGCCTACCTCGTCACCCGTCTCCAGACGGTCGTCTCCCGGGAGATCGCCGCCCGCGAGTCCGCCGTGCTGACCGTGGGCCGGATCGAGGGCGGCACCCGGCACAACATCATCCCGTCCGAGGCGCGCATCGCCCTGAACCTGCGCACCCAGTCCGACGAGGTCCGCGAGCGGATGATCGCCGCGATCCGGCGCATCACGGCGGGCGAGGCCCTGGCCGCCGGCTGCCCGCGGGAGCCGGAGGTCATGGTCGGCGCGACCTTCCCGGTGACCACGAACGACGCCGACACCGACCGCCGGGTCGCCGCCGTGCACGAGGAGGTGCTCGGGGCCGGGACGGTCCTTGACTTCGGCCCGGTGATGGGCAGCGAGGACTTCCCGCACCTGGCGCAGGACTCGATCCCGTACTCCTACTGGTTCGTCACGACCACCCCGGCCGACGTGTGGGACGCGGCGCCCGGCACCGACCTGATGGAGAGGTTCCTGGCGGTCCCGAGCAACCACAGCCCGCACTTCGCACCGGACCTGTCGACGGTCACGCCGGGCGTACGGACACTCGTTTCGGGCGCGCTCGCGTATCTCACATAGCTCGCCTGTCTCATGTGGTGATCGCGCTCCTACACTCACCGCGTGAACAACTACAAGTGCACCTACTGCGGCACCATCGGCCTGATGGACGGCTTCATCGAGGACGAGGGCCAGGGTGCGAGCGGTTACGCGCGCTGGATCGAGGGCGTCCTGGAATTCGGGCCCCTCGGGGGCGCCAAGCGGATGGGCCGGCCCCGGCGGCAGATAGAGGCGTACCGCTGCCCCACCTGCGGCCACCTGGAGCTGTTCGCCACCGCCGGGAGGTAGGGCCTGCTCAGCCCTGGGTCTGCAACTGCCGAAGCTGCCGCTGCACATGGTCCAGCGCACCCTGCCTGCGCCCCGGCACCCGCGAGCGCAACCCGGCGAGCGACGCCCCGAGTTCCCGCGCCGCGGCCGGGTCCCGGACCTGCCCCCACTGGTGGTGCGCCCGGTCCACGGCTGCCTCCACGGCGGGCGCGTCCGCCGCCTGCCCCGCCGCCAGCCGCGCGGCGGCCACCCCGAGCCAGGTCCGGCAGCTGCGCACCGGATCCCCGGCGAACATCGCCAGATCCGCCCGCACTTCGGCCCAGTGCAAGGCCTCCTCGGAGCCGGGCCCGTGCGCGAGTACGGCGGCCTGCTCGTGACGGGCGGCGAGGGCGTCGGCGTCGGAGTGGCGACCGGACTGGACGGCGGCGGAGATGGCGGAGTGGGGATCGGCGGCCTCATGGTGCTGCTGCTGGTCAGCGAAATCCAGCCCGTCCGGCGTTTGAGGACGAGGCCGTTCAGGCCGATAGGGGGGTCTGGGGGCGAAGCCCCCAGGAGCAGCGCCCACCCCGAGCACCAGGTCCGCACACCCCTCCGCACCCACCCGGCCCAGCGCCTGCTGATGCAACTGCTCCGCGGGAGGCCGCAGCCCACTGCGCAGAATCGTCGCCACGGCCTTCATGTACGCGGGTACCGCCACCGCCCGCCGCGACGGCGGAGGTGCCACGCGGCCGTACACGGCGTTGTTGGCCCCGCAGTCGAGCGGAGCGCTCCGTAGCCACTCCCAGGCCTCGGCATCCGCATGCAGGTCCAGGAACAGCGTGGTGGAACCGACCGCCCGCAGCCGCAGTTCCTCCCGGATCCAGTGCCACGGCAGCCCGGTGTAGCGGACCGTCGCGGGCGTCGTACGGGCCAGCGCCAGGTGCGGCAGCCGCTGACGGCGGTCGAGTTGCAGCTGCCCGGTGACGAAGACGGTGAGCGGCCCCGGGGCCCCCGCGGCGGCCCGCAGCCGGGTGAGCACGGCCTGCGGTTCCAGCGGGTCGGCGAGCTCGACGACGTTCGCGGTGTCCGTGCCGGACAGGACGGCGGGCGGGACGGCCGCGAGGACGGGAAGCACGGACGCCGCGTCCACCAGGCACCCCTTGCCCGCCGGGGATGCGGCGAGCAACAGCACGGTTCCGGGCATCGTTCCCTCCCCATCCCCCGTCGATCACTTACGGCAGCACCGTAACCGCTGCGGGTGCAAAGGTGGGTGTCAGGCCCGAAAACCGGGCGTAGGGCGGCCGGTGGATCCGCGCACCGACTTGCCAAGGCCCTCCTCCAGGTGTGCTCTGGTAGGCAGGGGCGAGGAGAGAGAGGAGTGCTCTCATGGCTCAAGCGGCACCCACGTCCGGCGGAATGATGGACAAGGTCAGGCTGAACCGCGCGGCCCGGCCCACTCGCACACCCGACCTCTTCGACGAGCGGGTGCACACCGTCGGCCGGTACGGGATCCCCGTCGTCCTCGGGCTCGTCTACGGCTTCTGGGCCGCGGCCAACCGGCGCGGCGGCGGCGAGATCACCGGCTGGAACATCCTGTTCGGCTTCGTCACGGCGGCCGTGTTCATCGTGCTGTGCATCGCCGTCGCGACGTTCGCACCGCTGCTCAAGCGTGAACTGCACTCACTGGTGAAGTCCGGCTTCGCGGGCGCCGCGGTCGGCTTCCTCTACAGCCAGACCGGAGAGTCGGTCTACCGGTCGGTGGCCCTGGGGGTCGTCGTCACGGCGGGCATCTTCCTGGTGTTCTTCTACCGCTACTACACGCGCGAGGACGCCGTCGGCAACCGCATCCGCTGACCGGGCCCGGGGTGCGGTGCACCCGGACGGAACCCATATGGGGGCGCCCCGCTCGCGCACCCCACCCGCGGGCCGTTGCCTGGAGAGGTGGCCCCCAAGCGACCTGAGCGCCTGCGGCACGCCCTGTCGGCGGCACTGATCGCCCTGGCGTGTCTGCTCGCGCCGTGCGGCACGCTCGCGGCCTGGGCGGCGTACGACCTGACCGACACCAGCCGCTACGTCACGACGATGGCGCCGCTCGCCGGGGACCCCGCCGTGCGGGACGCGGTCGCGGACACCGTCGGCGCCGGGATCATGGAGCAGGTCGACGACCGGGGGGACGTACGGCCGCTGCGGGGCACCGTGCGCCCCTTCGTGCACGACGCGGTGCACTCCTTCACCGGTACCGAGGCCTTCCGGCTGGCCTGGGACGCCGGGAACCGGGCGGTCCACGACGCGGTGCTGCGCGCCCTGCACGAGGAGAGCGACCGCGACGTCACCGTCGACCTCGCCCCCATCACCGCCCAGGTCAAGCGTCAACTCGCCGTGGACCACGTCCCGTTCGCGAATCGCATCCCGGTCGAGCACACCGAGGTCTCGGTGCTCCCGGCCCAGGAACTGGACCGCCTCCGGAAGGGATTCCACGTGCTGGAAGTCGCCGGTTTCTGGCTGCCGGTGGCGGCCGTCGTCTTCGCCGTGACCGGGATCGCCGTCGCCGCCTGCCGCCGCCGCGCGGTCACCGCGACCGCCCTCGGCACGGCACTCGGCGGCGCGCTGCTCGCCCTCGCCGTCACCATCGGCCGCCATTTCACCCTCGCCGACCTCCCCGACGAAACCCAGCAACCGGCCGCGGCAGCCGTCTACGACGCCCTGACGGCAACGCTCCGCGAGGCGTGCTGGCTCCTGATCACGCTGGGCCTGACGGTCGCGCTGGCGGCCTGGCTCACGGGACGCCTCAAGCATCTACGGGGGCGCAGCGAAGTCACGCGCGGTTCGAACGCGCGCCAAAGGGGCGCGGGGCGGCGTCGATCTGCGGCTCCGCCGCGGGGCGCGACCAGCCACAACGAACCCGCAGACGAATCCCCGGACCTACAACGGAGCCCCTAGTGCCACCCTGGCAAGCACCGCCAGAGCCCGCTCCAGGTCAGGCAACGCAGCCGAAGCGAGACCGAGCCGGACAGCGTCCGGGGTCCGTTTGGGGTCGACCACAAAAGCAGTCCCCGGCGTGACGGCCACCCCGTGCGCGGCCGCAGCCGCGGCAAACGTGTCCGCCCGCCACGCCGCAGGCAGCTCCCACCAGGCGAAATAGCCCAGCGGAGCGCCCCGCACCCGAAAACCGTCCAGATGCTCGGCCACCAGCCGCTGCCTGCGCGCGGCATCCTCCCGCTTGGCCGCCACCAGCCGCTCCACGGTCCCGTCCCCGATCCACCGCACAGCCGCCTCCAGCGCGAACCGCCCGGCACTCCACCCCCCGGACCGCACGGCCGCCGCCACCGCCTCCACCCGATGCGCGGGTACGACGAGAAAGCCGGCCGTGAGCCCGGGCGCGACCCGCTTGGAGAGGCCGTCGACGACATGGGTGAGGTGAGGGGCGTAGGCGGCGAGCGGATCGGCGGCCTCGGCCGGGTCGGCGAGGAAGGACCAGATGCGGTCTTCCACGACGGGGATGTCCAGGTCGGCGACGACCTCGGCGAGTTCACGCCGCCGTGCCTCGCCCGTCGTCACGGACGTCGGGTTGTGCAGGGTCGGCTGGACGTACAGCGCCGCCAGGGGAGCGGCCCGGTGAGCGGCAGAGACCGACTCCGGACGCAGCCCGCCCTCGTCCGTGGCCAGCGGGACCAGCCGGACGCCCAGCCGACCCGCGATCTCCTTGACCAGCGGATACGTCAGCTCCTCGACCCCCACCCGGCCGCCCGGCCGGACGAGGGAGGCGAGGGCGGCGGCGATGGCCTGGCGGGCGTTGCCGGTGAACAGCAGCCGGTCGGGGGCCGGGTGCCAGCCGCGGGTGGCGAGCAGGGCCGCCACCGCCTCGCGGGCCTGCGCGGTCCCGGCCGCGGGGGCCGGGCGCAGGGCCTCCGTGAGGACGTCGGGGCGCAGCATCGGCGTGAGGACGGGGGCGAGCAGCTCCGCCTGGCCGGGTGCGGAGGGGTAGTTGAGCTCCATGTTCACCGGGGCCGCGGTCGCCGGTTCGGTGAGCGCCCGCCCGGCGGGTCCGCTCCGGGCGGCCCGGACGAAGGTGCCCCGGCCGACCTCGCCGACGACCAGCCCCCGCCGCACCAGTTCGCCGTACGCCCGCTCCGCCGTGGAGGCCGCGATGCCGTGCCGGCGGGCGAACTTCCGCTGCGGAGGCAGCCGTTCGCCCGGCCGGAGCCGTCCGGCGGCGATGTCGTCGGCTATGCGGTCGGCTATGCGCCGGTACGCATCCACTGGTCCCCCTGTTGTTGCCGTTCCCGGCATTGCACCGAGGGCAAAGATCTTATTGCACTGAGGAATTGGACCGCTCTAGGGTCGAGGCCATGCCGATCCCGCTGGTCCTCGTCCACGGCCACCCCTTCGACCACACGATGTGGAACCCGCAGGTGGAGGCGTTCTCCGGCACCCGCCGGGTGATCGCCCCCGACCTGCGCGGCTACGGCTCCTCCCCTTCGGCTCCGGAGGTCACGCGCTTCGAGCAGTTCGCGCAGGACCTCGCGGCGCTGCTGGACGAGCTCGGGGTGGAGTCGTGCGTGCTCGCCGGGCTCTCCATGGGCGGCCAGATCGTCATGGACTTCCACCGGCAGTTCCCCGCCCGCGTCCGCGGCCTGGTCCTCGCCGACACCTTCGCGGCGCCGGAGACACCGGAGGGCGTCGCGGTGCGGCACGCCATGGCCGACCGCCTGCTGCGGGAGGGCATGCGCGGGTACGCCGACGAGGTCCTGGAGAAGATGGTCGCGCCGTACGCCGCCGCCGAGGTCAAGGCGCATGTCCACCGCATGATGACGGCCACCCGCCCGGAGTCCGCCGCGGCCGCCCTGCGGGCCCGCGCCGCCCGCCCCGACTACCGCGAACTGCTCACCACCGTCGCGGTTCCGGCCCTGGTGGTCGTGGGCGCCGACGACACCTACACCCCGGTCGCCGACGCCGAGGCGATGCACGCGGCGCTCCCCGACTCGACGCTCCACGTCATCGAGGGCACGGCCCACATGCCGAACCTGGAGCGGCCGAAGGAGTTCAACGAGGCGCTGGAGAGTTTCCTGGCGCGCATCGACTCCGCCGGGGGATGATTCGGGCATCCCACTCGTGAGCGGAGGGCCCGGACTTGGACACTGCGGCTGCCGAGTGGACCACTGCGCGCGAGGGCGAGCCGGTACGGCGGGCCGGGCGGCGTTTCGCGGCCTGGTGCGCGGGGCTGCTGCTGGCCGCGGTGAGCGTGGTCGTCGGCTGCCGGGCCGCCGACAGCGACGGCTTCACCCCGGTCCCCCAGGTCCTCGCCTTCCTGCCCTGGCTGCTCGCCCCCGCCGGGCTGGCCCTGCTCCTCGCCCTGCTGGGCCGCTGGCGCCTCGGCATGGTCTGGTCGCTCCTCGTCCTCGGTCTGCTGGCGTGGTTCGTCGAGCCGTACGGGAAGACGGACGAGCCCGGCGGCGCCTCCGTCGCCGAGTTCCGGGTGCTGACCTCGAACGTCGAGTTCGGGCGCGGCACCGGCTCCCTCGTCCCCGAGATCCGGCGCCACAAGCCTGACCTCGTGTTCGTGGAGGAGTGCGAGTACACCTGCCAGGCCCGGCTGACGCAGGACTTCGGCACCGACTACCCGTACCGGCAGGCCGTGGCCGCCGGCGGCAGCCATGGCTCGATCATCCTCAGCCGCTTTCCGCTCAAGGCCACGGCGGGTGTGACCGGGACCATGGGCATGCCCGGCGCCGTCGCCGATGTGCGCGGACATGCCGTACGGCTCCAGCTGGCCCACCCCATGCCGCCGCTGCCCGGCCAGGTCGACCTCTGGCGCCGGGAGCTCGGCCGGCTGCGGGACGCTGCCGCCGCCACCCGTGCACCCATGATCCTGGCCGGCGACTTCAACGCCTCCCAGGACCACGCCGCCTTCCGCCGCATCCTCGACACCGGCCTGCGCGACGCCGCCCGTCTCACGGGCCACGACCGCACACCCAGCTGGCCCGCCCGCACGGCTCCGCCCTTCGGCGCCCAGATCGACCACGTCCTCGTCTCCCGGGACTTCTCGGCGAGCAGCGCCCACTTCCTGAACCTGCCCGACACCGACCACCGCGCCCTGCTCGTGGACGTCACGCTCCACCAGCGCGGCTGAACCGGCCCCCGGTGCCCGAACCCGCCGTCGCCGCACCCTCGGCACCGGCCCGCCCGACGACTCCCGCCCGCGAACCACGCCCGCACGGCCCCGCCGTCCGACGCCCCGATCGACCACGCACTCCTGCTTCACCAGCGCGGATGAGCCGGACCGGGGTGCTCATAATGGGCGCATGTCCCGAGAGTTCCCCGCCGGCCTCACCCCTCCCGACTGGCTGGTAAGGAACCTCCGGCCCCAGCAGGCTCCGGTGAACTGGGCTGCCGTGGCCCGCGCGGCGATCGCGATGACGCTTCCGCTGGCGATCGGCCTCGCGGCCGGCCGGCCCGCCTACGGTGCGCTGGCCTCCATGGGCGCCCTGTCGGGTGTCATCGGCGACACCGCGGACGCATACCGCATGCGGATCCTCAACATCGCGATCCCGCAGCTGTTCGGTGCGATCGGCGTGACCCTCGGCTCGCTGGTGTTCGGGCACGGCTGGGTCGCCGTCGCCGCGGTCACCGGTGTCGCGCTGGTCTCCGGGATGATCTCGACGATCGGGGCGGTCGCCTCCGTGTCGGGGCTGCTGCTGCTCCTCAACTCCGTGGTCGGCGCGGGCCTTCCGATGCCGGGCGACTGGTGGCTCGCGCCCGTGCTGATGTCCGGCGGCGGCCTCCTCGTCCTCCTTCTCGCGCTGCTCGCCTGGCCCCTGCGGTCCGGGGTGCCGGAGCGGGCGGCGGTCGCGGACACCTACCGCACGGTGGCCGGGCTGATGGCCGCCTGCGGCACCCAGGAGTACGACGCCGCACGCCACGCCGTCACCCAGTCCCTGAACCAGTCGTACGACCTCGTCCTCGCCCGCCGCGCCCGCCACCACGGCCGCAGCCCCGAACTCACCCGCCTGCTCGCCCAGTTGAACGCCATCACCCCGGTCGTGGAGGCCGCACCGGCCGTCCGGCTGAGCGGCACCGCCCTCCCGCCGGAGGTCCCGGAGGCCGTACGCCACCTCGCGCAGGCCGTGGAGACCGGCTACACGGGACCGATAGGACTGCGGCTGCCCGCGCCGGCGTCGGAGACCGCCCGCGCCGTCGACCACGCCCTGCGGCACGCCGCCGAGGTCGTCACCGCGCCCGATGTGGACCCGAGGGGCATCGACGACCGCCTCGGCCGCCCGGCGGCCCTGTCGATCCGCGCGGCCCGCGCCGCCCGAAACGTCACCCTCTCCGCCAACTCCTGGCGCTACGGACTGCGCCTCGCGCTCTGCATCGGCATCGCACAGGCGCTGGTGTCGATCGTCCCGGTGCCGCGCTCCTACTGGGTCGCCCTCACCATCACCTTCGTGCTGAAGCCGGACTTCGGCTCGGTCTTCTCGCGGGCGCTGCTGCGGGCCCTCGGCACGGTCGCGGGCCTGGTGATCGCGGCGGCGGTACTGGCGGCGGTACCGCGCGGCTGGTGGGACGTGGTGGCGATGCTGGTCCTCGCCCCGCTGATCCCGGCGTTGACGCCCCGCGGCTACGGCTACCAGACGGCAGCCATCACCCCCGTGATCCTCCTCCTCTCCGACATCCTGAACCACCAGGGCACCGCCCTCCTCCTGCCCCGCCTGGTCGACTCCCTCATCGGCTGCGGCATCGCACTGGTAGCCGGCTACCTCCTGTGGCCGGAGAGCTGGCACACCCGCGTCGGCGACCGGCTCGCGGACGCGGTCGCCGACACCGCCCAGTACGTCGAGTCCGCCTTCGGCGACGGCACCGAACCGGCGGCCCGCGCCCGTATGCGACGCCGCCTCTACCGCGATCTGTCCGTCATCCGTACGGAGTTCCAGCGCGCCCTGACCGAACCACCGCCGACCGGCCGCCGGGCCGCCGCCTGGTGGCCGCTGGTCGTCGCCGTGGAGCGGATAGTGGACGCCACGACGGCCGCGGCCGTGCGGGTACGGCACGGGGCGGCCACGCCGTCCGCCACCGAGGTGCGCCAAGTTGCCATGCAGCTGGACGAGTTGGCGGAGGGACTGCGGGACACCGAGGTCCTGTACCCGGTCCGTACGGACCTCACCGGGCCGGCGGGCAGCGTGCTGGAGCCACTGCGCCAGGAGGTGGCGGCGGCGCGGGCGATCGCGTCACCGCGCTGAGGGCGGAAGGCAGGTGGGTGCGGCCGCCCTGCACAGGAGCGCGGCCTGGTTGACACGAGTGGCCGTACTGTCCCTTGCCCCTGCCCAAGATCGCTATCTGGGGCCGCTAACCTTACGTGTCCGTCCTGGCCAGGGATTGACGGGATCAACTCACGCGAAGGGTTGCGCACATGGGCATTCTCACTCTCCTGCGGAACGCGTTCGGCAGGTCACGCAAGGGGCGTGCCTCCGAAGCAGAGGGTGCGGACCTCACCCCTTCGCACACTCCGGAACCGACCGTCCCGGCCCCCTCCCCCGAGCCGCAGCCGACACCGTCCGCCCAGGTCCCGGAACCGCGCTCGGCGTCCACGGAGGACAAGCCCGAGGACCAGGACGAGCACGAACTGGTCTCGGCGGCCTTCGACAACGTCACGGTTCCCAGGCCGTCGGAGCCGCTGGACCAGGTGACCACGGAGCCGACGGCCGACGAGCCGTCCCTGCCGACGGCGGAGACGCAGCCCGAGCCCGAGGAGCACCCGGAACCGGCCACCGAGGCCCCCACGGAGCCGGCCCTGACCGCTGAGGTGGAGCCCGAGGAGCCGGAGCAGACCGCCGAGCCGGAGGCGGAGGTCGTCCCCGAGCCCGAGCCGCTCGCGGAGGCCGAGGAGCCGGAGCCCACCGCGGCACCGGAGGAGACCGCGGCACCGGTGGCGGAAGCCGAGCCGGAGCCCGAGGCCGAACCTGTGGCGGAGATCACCCCCGAGCCCGAGCCCGAGCCGCTCGCGGAGGCAGAGGAGCCGGAGCCCACCGCGGCACCGGAGGAGACCGCGGCACCGGTGGCGGAAGCCGAGCCGGAGCCCGAGGCCGAACCTGTGGCGGAGATCACCCCCGAGCCCGAGCCCGAGCCGCTCGCGGAGGCAGAGGAGCCGGAGCCCACCGCGGCACCGGAGGAGACCGCGGCACCGGTGGCGGAAGCCGAGCCGGAGCCCGCGGCCGCCGACGGCGAGCAAGCCCCGCAGGGGCCACCCGCAGCCGACGACGAAACCAGCACGGGCGGTGCGGGTGGGAACGACCCCGCCGAAGGCGAAGCCGAGGCGCAGCCCGAGCCGGCGGCCGCCACGGCC
>NZ_JBIAUY010000002.1:486240-918617 GCF_042893475.1 Streptomyces sp. NPDC001604
CGAGGCCGACGAGCCCGCAGCCGCCGACGGCGAGGACACCCCGCAGGGGCCACCCGCAGCCGACAACGAAACCAGCACGGGCGGTGCGGGTGGGAACCACCCCGCCGAAGGCGAAGCCGAGGCGCAGCCCGAGCCGGCGGCCGCCACGGCCGAGGCCGACGAGCCCGCAGCCGCCGACGGCGAGGACACCCCGCAGGGGCCACCCGCAGCCGACAACGAAACCAGCACGGGCGGTGCGGGTGGGACCGACCCCGCCGAAGGCGAAGCCGAGGCGGAGCCCGAGCCGGCGGCGGTCGCCGAGCCCGTAGCCGCTGCCGCGCCGGAGGCCGACGCCCCCGCCGCCGCCCTGGCGAAGGCCGGCCTCACCACCGCCCGCGCCAAGGTCTACCTCGTCCTCGACCGCTCCGCGAGCATGCGCCCGTACTACAAGGACGGCTCCGCCCAGGCCCTGGCCGACCAGACCCTCGCCCTCGCCGAGCACCTGGACCCCGCGGGCAGCGAGAAGGCGTCCGTCCACGTCGTCTTCTTCTCCACGGAGGTCGACGGCACCACCGACCTCACCCCGGCCTCCCCCGAGACCGCCATCGACGACGCCCACGCCGGCCTCGGCCGCATGGGCCGTACCAGCTACCACGCAGCCGTGGAAGCGGTCCTCGCCCACTACGACGCCGACAACCCCGACGCGAAGACCCCCGCCCTGGTGATCTTCCAGACGGACGGCGCCCCGGACGCGAAGACCCCCGCCACCCAGGCCCTCACCGAGGCCGCGAAGACCCACCCCCAGGTGTTCTTCTCCTTCGTCGCGTTCGGCGACCACGACAACAAGGCCTTCGACTACCTCCGCAAACTGAAGACCGACAACACGGCCTTCTTCCACGCGGGCCCGACCCCCCTGGAGCTCACGGACGCGGAGCTCTACGACGGCGTACTGATCGACTGGCGCCCGTAGCCCCGTAGGCCCCGCCGAAAGAACGAAAGATCACCCGGGCCGCCCCTTCCCACCCCGTAAAACGGGAAGCGGGCGGCCCACCCATGTCGGCTACGATTTCAAGGTTCGCAAAGAACCAAGAACCCCGAAATCCGACCTGGGAGCAGCCCCCGATGGCTCGACACCTCATCACCAGCGCCCTTCCGTACATCAACGGAATCAAGCACCTGGGCAACATGGTGGGGTCCATGCTCCCGGCGGACGTGTACTCCCGGTACCTCCGCCAGCGCGGCCACGACGTCCTGTACATCTGCGCGACGGACGAGCACGGCACCCCCGCCGAGCTGGCGGCCAAGGAGCAGGGCCTGCCGGTGGACGAGTTCTGCGCCCAGGCGCACGACGCCCAGAAGGCGGTCTACGACGGCTTCGCGCTCGCCTTCGACTACTTCGGCCGGAGCTCGAGCCCCCAGAACGTCGAGATCACCCAGCACTTCGCCCGCCGCCTCAACGAGAACGGCTTCATCGAGGAGCGGGCGATCCGCCAGGTCTACAGCCCCGCCGACGGCCGCTTCCTGCCGGACCGCTATGTCGAGGGCACCTGCCCGCACTGCGGCTACGACAAGGCCCGCGGCGACCAGTGCGAGAACTGCACCCGCGTACTGGACCCGACCGACCTGATCAACCCGCGCTCGGCGATCTCCGGCTCCACGGACCTGGAGGTCCGTGAGACCAAGCACCTCTTCCTCCTCCAGTCCAAGCTGGAGAACGAGGTGCGCGAGTGGGTCGCCCGCCACGACAAGGACTGGCCGCAGCTGGCCTCCTCCATCGCCCACAAGTGGCTGACCGAGGGCCTGCACGACCGCGCGATCACCCGCGATCTGGACTGGGGCGTTCCGGTCCCGGCCGACACCTGGCCGGAGCTGGCCGCGGAGGGCAAGGTCTTCTACGTCTGGTTCGACGCCCCGATCGAGTACATCGGTGCGACGAAGGAGTGGTCGGACCAGGACCCGTCGAACCGCGACTGGAAGTCGTGGTGGTACGACGTCGACAACGACGTCCGCTACACGGAGTTCATGGCGAAGGACAACGTCCCCTTCCACACGGTGATGTTCCCGGCGACCGAGCTCGGCGTCCGTGAGCCGTGGAAGAAGGTCGACTACGTCAAGGCCTTCAACTGGCTGACGTACTACGGCGGCAAGTTCTCCACGTCCCAGAAGCGGGGCGTCTTCACCGACCAGGCCCTGGACATCCTCCCGGCGGACTACTGGCGCTACTTCCTGATCGCCAACGCTCCCGAGTCGGACGACTCGTCCTTCACCTGGGAGCACTTCACGGCGACGGTGAACAAGGACCTGGCGGACACCCTCGGCAACTTCGTCAACCGCGTGCTGTCGTTCTCCAAGAAGCGCTTCGGCGAGGAGGTCCCGGCGGGCGGCGAGCCGGGGGAGGCGGAGGCGAAGCTGGGCGAGCAGATCGCGGAGCTCCTCGCGGAGTACGAGTCCCAGCTCGAGGCCCTCCAGTTCCGCAAGGCGGCAGCAGCCCTGCGTGCCCTGTGGTCGGCCGGCAACTCCTACCTGGAGGAGAAGGCCCCCTGGCTGGAGATCAAGACGAACCAGGACGGCGCTGCCCTCACCCTGCGCACCGCGATGAACCTGATCCACCTCTACGCGGTGGTCTCGGAACCCTTCATCCCGACCACCTCGGCCGCCATGCGCCAGGCCTTCGCCCTCCCGGAGACTGCATCTGATCAAAAGCGTGCGACCTGGGTCTCCGCCACCGACGCGAAGTCCCTCACCGCGGTCCCCGCGGGCACGCCCTTCACGGTCCCGCCGGTCCTGTTCGCCAAGCTGACGGACGAGGACCTGGAGGCGTACAAGGAGCGCTTCGGCGGCGAGCCCGAGTAGGAACCGTGAGAGACGGGGCTCGGAGAGCCGTTCGGCTCACCGGGCCCCGTATTGTTCCGCCATGGCAGTCCCCGAGGTCATACCGATCTCCTACGAACCGCACGGCCGGGCCGAGGCCATCGGCCGCTATGCGGACGGCCAGTTCCTGGGAACGGTCACGTACGCCTTTCCGCGCGGGTACCGTCCGGACGACGGCTGGGAAAACGAAAAACGTCTCTTCGCGGTGCTCCACACCTTCGACGCCGAGGGCAATCACCGCGACTCGGAGATCTGGTGCGCCGGCACCTGGGCCGAGCAGCAGCGCAACCCGCACGGCGACGACTCGGTGCTCACCCGTGCCCGTGTGCACCTGGCGAAACTGCTGCGCAGCCTGCCCCGGCGCTCCTACACGGACATCGCGATACGCCCGTTCCAACTCACCGTGGACGGCGTGCTGTTCGGCCTGGTGACCGGCCAGGACGAGGAGGGCGGCTGGGCCGAGCTCCACCCGGACCGTCTGTTCTTCGCCTCACCCTGGGACGGCTCGTACGACACCTAGAACCGTGACTGGGGCCAGGGGCTGTGCATCCGGGTGCGCAAGCGAAAGGGCTCGAAACCGATGCCGGTTTCGAGCCCTTCCTGACCGCTCGCTACTTCGGCTGCGGCTTGCGCACCGACAGGTGCAGCTCCTTCAGCCGTGCCTCCTCCAGCTCCGTCGGCGCGCCCATCATCAGGTCCTGGGCGTTGCCGTTGAGCGGGAAGGCGATGGTCTCGCGGATGTTCGGCTCGTCCGCGAGGAGCATGACGATGCGGTCGACGCCGGGGGCGATGCCGCCGTGCGGCGGGGCGCCGAAGCGGAAGGCGCGCAGCATGCCGGCGAACTTCTCCTCGACGGTGTCGCGGTCGTAGCCCGCGATCTCGAAGGCCTTGAGCATGATCTCGGGCTCGTGGTTCCGGATCGCGCCGGAGGACAGCTCGACGCCGTTGCAGACGATGTCGTACTGCCAGCCGAGGATGTCCAGCGGGTCCCGGGTCTCCAGGGCCTCCAGGCCGCCCTGCGGCATCGAGAAGGGGTTGTGCGAGAAGTCGATCGCGCCGGTCTCCTCGTCCTTCTCGTACATCGGGAAGTCGACGATCCAGCAGAACCGGAAGACACCCTCCTCGAAGTGCCCGGCGCGCTTGGCGGCCTCGACGCGGACCGCGCCCATGATCTTGGAGACCTCGTCGAACTCGCCCGCGCCGAAGAACACCGCGTGACCGGCGGCCAGCGACAGGCGCTTGGTCAGCTCGGCGACGTTCTCCTCGGTGAGGAACTTCGCGATCGGGCCGGACAGCGAACCGTCCTCGGCCACGCGCACCCAGGCCAGGCCCTTGGCGCCCTGCGAGACCGCGAAGTCACCGAGCTGGTCGAAGAACTTCCGGGGCTGCGCGGAGACGTCCGGCACCGGCAGCGCACGGACGTGCTTGCCGGCGAAGGCCTTGAACTCCGAGCCCTCGAAGATGTCGGTGATGTCGACGAGCTCCAGCTGGGCGCGCAGGTCCGGCTTGTCGGAGCCGTACTTGAGCATCGCCTCGCGGAACGGGATCCGCGGGAAGGGCGAGGTGACGTGGCGGCCGCCGCCGAACTCCTCGAACAGCTCGGTCATCAGCTGCTCGATGGGCCGGAAGACGTCCTCCTGCTCTACGAAGCTCATCTCGACGTCGAGCTGGTAGAACTCGCCCGGCGAACGGTCCGCACGCGCGTCCTCGTCACGGAAGCAGGGCGCGATCTGGAAGTAGCGGTCGAAGCCGGAGATCATCAGCAGCTGCTTGAACTGCTGCGGAGCCTGCGGAAGGGCGTAGAACTTGCCCGGGTTGAGGCGGGAGGGCACCACGAAGTCACGCGCGCCCTCGGGGGAGGTGGCGGACAGGATCGGGGTTGCCATCTCGTTGAAGCCGAGCGCCGTCATCTTGTGCCGGATGGCGGAGATGACCGCCGTGCGCAGCATGATGTTCTTGTGCATGCGCTCGCGGCGCAGGTCCAGGAAGCGGTACTCCAGGCGCCGCTCCTCGTTGACCCCGTCCTCGGTGTTGATCGTGAAGGGGAGCGGGGCGGCCGCGCCGAGCAGCTCGACCTCGCCGACCTCGACCTCGACCTCACCGGTCGGCAGGTCCGGGTTGACGTTCTCGGTGCCCCGGGAGACGACCTTGCCGTCGACGCGGACCGTCGACTCCTTGGTCAGCTTGTCGAGGGCCTCGTAGGCCGGGGTGCCGGGACGGGCCACAAGCTGCGTGATGCCGTAGTGATCGCGCAGATCGATGAAGAGGATGCCGCCCAGGTCGCGCCGATTGTGCAGCCAGCCACTCAGCCGGACGTCGGTGCCGACGTCAGAGGAGCGGAGCTCGCCGCAGGTGTGGGACCTGTACCGATGCATCGTCGTTCATCCAGTCTTCGCGGATCGGGGGCTGTGTTCCAGGGTGTTTCACGTGAAACAACCCCCAGGGTACCGGGCACCCCAAGATCGGCTCCCCACCATTAAGAGTGGGCAATCGGTGGCACTCCTCGATCACCTCTCCATAAAGTGGGGCAATGCGCACTGGTGAGCCTCTGCCCGCCGTGGGGGAGGTTCTCGCCGCCCTCGCGACTGGCCTGTGGCACTGGGACACCGCCACCGAACTCGTCACGGTCGACGCCGAGGCGGCTCGGCTGCTGGGGCTGCCCGCCGAGCAGACCACCCTCACGGAGGCCAAGGCCCGGGCCCGGCTCCATCCGGTCGACTGGAACGAGATCATCGCCGTCGTCGGGCTCGCGGTCGCCGAGGGCACGCTGGCCGAGGTGCGAATCCGGATCATGGACGAGCAGGGCCGGGTGATCCGTGTCGTGCGCTCCCGCTCCAAGCCGTCCTTCGACCCCGAGAAGAAGTCCTTCCAGCTGATCGGCACCCTTCAGGAGGTCACCGAGCCGACCCCGGGCACACCGGCCGGACGCAGCGCCGTCACCGGCGACTGGCGGCGCTCCAGGGAGGCGTTCCTGCTGGACGCGGGCCGGGCGCTGGCCGAGGCGCGGTCCACGGAGGAGGTGCTGCGGGTCGCGGCGGGTCTGTCGATGCCGGGGTTCACCCCGGACGGGCTGGCGGTGTTCGGCGTGAAGGGTGACCGCCTGACGATCATCGGCCACCACGGGCACCAGCCCGGCGACGACGGCCCCTTCTCGCACATGTCCCTGGACACGGACTACCCGGCCGCCGAGGTGGCCCGCACCGGCCGTGCCGTCTACCTCTCCACCCCCGAGCAGTACAAGTCGCGCTACCCGGCCGCCTGGCCGCTCGCCGCGTCCTTCAACCGCCACTCCTGGGCGTTCCTGCCGCTGACGGTGGCCGGCCGCACGATGGGCGCCTGGATGGCGGCCTTCGCCTACCCGGTCACCTTCAATCCGGACGAGCGGTCCGTGCTGACGACGGTGGCCCGCATGCTCGCCCAGGCGCTGTCCCGGGCCGGCGCCGCCGAGACCGAGCGTGCGCTGACCGACGGCCTGCAGCGCTCGATGCTGCCGACCCTCGGCCCGCAGATACCGGGCATGAGCGTCGCCGCCCGCTATGTGCCCACCGGCGGCGGCCTCCAGGTCGGCGGCGACTGGTACGACATGATCCCGCTGCCCAACGGCCGGATCGCCCTGGTCATCGGTGACGTCCAGGGCCATGACGTGCGGGCGGCCGGCCTGATGGGCCAGCTCCGGATCGCCCTGCGCGCGTACGCCTCCGAGGGCCACCGCCCGGACGCGGTGCTCTCCCGCGCCTCCCGCTTCCTGCACGGCCTGTCGGACGGCGCCATCCGGCCCGGGGCCGCCGAGGAGGACGCCCTCGCGGATCTGCGCTTCGCGACCTGTCTGTACGTCGAGGCCGACCCGGCGACCGGCACCCTGGACATCGCCCGCGCCGGGCACCCGGACCCGGCGATCCGGATGGCGGACGGCACGGTGCTGGCTCGTCCGACTGCAGGGGGTCTGCCGCTCGGCATCGACCCGGACGCCGACTACCCGACCACCCGGATCATCCTCGAACCCGGCGAGACCATGCTGATCTGCACCGACGGTCTGATCGAGACCGGCGGCCACGATCTGGAGAGCGGCTGGCAGCGGATCCGCGCGATCCTCGAGGACCACAAGGGCGACCTGGAGGAACTGGCCGACGCCCTGGTCCAGGGCGTCCACGGCCCCTCTTCCCACCACACCACCGGGCCCCTCGCGGACCGGCGCGAGGACGACATCGCCGTACTGCTGCTGTCCCGGCCGGAGGGCTGCGACGAGACGGTGCCCGTGCCGCCGAAGGTCCGCCGCACCATGCTGTCCGTCGCGCAGGCGGAACCGGAGCGGGTGGCGGTGGCCCGTCAGCACCTGCGGGAGCTGCTGCACGACTGGCCCTCGCCGGACCAGGTCGACTCGGCGGTGCTGCTGGTCTCCGAGATGCTCACCAACGTCCTCGTGCACACCGACGCCGACGCGCTGCTGCTGGCGGAGGTGCGGGGGGAGTCCGGCGGCCGCCGGATGCGCGTCACCGTCACGGACACCAGCGACGCCCTCCCGCACAAGCGCCGCCCCGGCGAACTGGCCTCCTCGGGGCGCGGGTTGATGCTCATCGAACTGCTCGCGGACACCTGGGGCGTGGACCCGCAGGGCGAGGGCAAGAGCATCTGGTTCGAGCTCTACGAGTCCGACGGCTCGGGTACCTGATACCGCGCCCGCAGTTCGTGTACGACGCCGAAGACGGCGGCGGTGAGCGGCACCGCGAGCAGCATCCCGAGCACGCCTGCGACGGAGGCCCCCGCCGTGATGGCCACCATCACCATCGCCGGGTGCATCTGCACGGTCCGGCTCTGGATCATCGGCGTGAGCACATGCCCCTCCAGCACCTGCACGGCGAGGACGACGCCGAGCACCCACAGCGCGATCACGAACCCACGGTCGGCGAGCGCGACGAGTACGGCGACGGCACCGGAGATGAAGGCGCCGAGGTAGGGGATGAAGGCCCCGACGAAGACGAGCGCGCCGAGTCCGACGGCACCGGGCACGTCCAGCACCAGCAGCCCCAGGGTGATGCAGACGGCGTCGATGAGCGCGATGAAGCTGGTGCCGCGCATGAATCCCTCGACGGCCTCGTAGGCCCGGCGGGCCATGGCCTCCAGTGTGTCGCCGCTCTCACCGGGGGCCATGCTCCTGATCAGGTCGGCGGCCTTGTGCGAGTCCCGCAGGAAGAAGAAGACGAGGAACAGCGCGAGGACGGCCATGGCGATGGTCTCGCCGACGACGCTGACCCCGCTGATGACGTTGGAGGCCGCGGTCCCGCCGAACTTGGCGAGCAGGTCCTTCGCGTTCGTGGCGAGGTCGTCCAGGGAGGTGCCCGCGGCCCCGAAATGATCGGCGACGCCCTGGGCCGCGTCCTTCAGCGAGGCGACGATCTGGTCACCGGTGTCGATGAGCGCGGCCACGATGATGTAGACGGCCCCGCCGACCACGGCCACGACCGCGACGCAAGTGAGCCCGGCGGCGACGGACCGGTTGACCTTGGCCCTGACGAGCCGCCGGTGCAGGGGCCTCAGCAGGGCCGTCCCGAGCAGCGCCAGCAGCACCGGTGTCACGGCCGTGCGGAACTGCGAGCACAAAAGGACCCCGACGTACACGACCCCGGCAACCAGCAGGATCACGGCGCACCAGGCGGCCAGCCGCCGGACGGGGTCGGGGAGGAGCTGCACCCGTCCAGCGGATCACGACCGCCCGTGCCGTGTCCTGCGCGGACGGCCCACGCGGGTGAGATCCCCGGGTGGGCCGTCCGCGCACGGTCCCGGCGAGCCTTACAGGCCGCCCTCGGTCATCCCGTGCACGGCCGGGATGGTGCCCAGCCGGCCCTTCTGGAAGTCCTCGAAGGCCTGCTGGAGTTCCTCACGGGTGTTCATGACGAACGGACCGTAGTGGGCCATGGGCTCCCGTATCGGCTGCCCGCCCAGGAGCACGACCTCCAGGTCCGGGGTGTGCGAGTCCTGCTTCTCGTCCGCGCGGACGGTCAGCGCGGAGCCCGCACCGAACACGGCGGTCTGGCCCAGCTCGATCGGCCGCCGCTCGGCACCGACCGCGCCGCGGCCGGCAAGGACGTACGCGAGGCCGTTGAAGTCCTCGCGCCACGGCAGGGTGAGCTCGGCACCCGGCGCGAGCGTCGCGTGGATCATCGTGATCGGCGTGTGCGTGATGCCGGGGCCCTGGTGGCCGTCGAGCTCACCGGCGATGACCCGCAGCAGCGCGCCGCCGTCCGGGGTCGTCAGCAGCTGAACGTTTCCGCCGCGGATGTCCTGGTAGCGCGGGGCCATCATCTTGTCCCGGGCCGGGAGGTTCACCCACAGCTGGAGCCCGTGGAAGAGGCCGCCGGACATGACGAGGGACTCCGGCGGGGCCTCGATGTGCAGCAGGCCCGAGCCCGCGGTCATCCACTGGGTGTCGCCGTTGGTGATGGTGCCGCCACCGCCGTTGGAGTCCTGGTGGTCGAAGATCCCGTCGATGATGTACGTGACGGTCTCGAAGCCGCGGTGCGGGTGCCAGGGGGTGCCCTTGGGCTCGCCCGGCGCGTACTCCACCTCGCCCATCTGGTCCATCATGATGAACGGGTCGAGGTACTTGTAGTTGATCCCGGCGAACGCCCGGCGCACCGGAAAGCCCTCGCCCTCGAAACCGCTCGGCGCGGTCGTGACGGCGAGCACGGGACGTGCCACGGCGTCGGCCGGAGCGGCCACACGGGGCAGGGTCAGCGGGTTCTCGACGGTCACTGCAGGCATGTCGGTACCTCCTTGTGCGGCCAGTTTAGTTGAGCGTTGAACTTTCTGCCACCCGTAACAGAGAAAGCCCGGAGGGCATTCCCTCCGGGCTCCCACAGGCGGCCGTCAGCCGTACATCCGGCGCATCGCGAACTCGACCATCTGCTCCACGGCCTTCGCGTCGAAGACCATGCGGTGCTCGCCCTCCATGTCGAGGACGAAGCCGTAGCCGGTGGGGAGCAGATCGATGACCTCGGCCCCCGTGATCACGAAGTACTTGGACTCCTTGCCCGCGTACCGGCGCAGTTCCTTGAGCGAGGTGAACATCGGGATCACCGGCTGCTGGGTGTTGTGCAGGGCGAGGAATCCGGGGTTGTCGCCGCGTGGGCAGTAGACCTTCGAGGTGGCGAAGACCTGCTGGAAGTCCTCCGCGGACAGCTGTCCGGTGGTGAAGGCCCGTACCGCGTCCGCGAGGGACGGCGGGGACGGCTCGGGATACAGCGGCTGCTGCTGCCCGTAACCGCCGGGGCCCTGCTGCGGCTGGGCGTACTGCTGCTGAGCACCCGCACCCACGTTCTGGTCGTAGCCGTACATGAGCGCAAGAGTACTGAGTCACAGATGACCCATTCGGGGTTGCTTCTTATTACCGACGGGTAGCATCATCGTAGCTACTTGTTGGTACGTGAACTAGTGCGAGGAGCTACACCCGGTGCCTCGCCGATCTCTCTAACGGAGCCGTCGCCATGGGGCACTACAAGTCGAATCTGCGCGACATCGAGTTCAACCTCTTCGAAGTCCTCGGTCGGGACAAGCTGTACGGCACCGGCCCGTTCGAGGAGATGGACGTCGACACCGCCAGGAGCATCCTCGAGGAGCTGACCCGCCTCGCTGAGAACGAGCTGGCGGAGTCCTTCGCGGACGCCGACCGCAACCCGCCGGTCTTCGACCCCGAGACGAACACCGCTCCGGTCCCGGCGTCCTTCAAGAAGAGCTACAAGGCCTTCATGGACTCCGAGTACTGGCGGCTCGGCCTGCCCGAGGAGATCGGCGGCACCACCGCCCCGCGCTCCCTGATCTGGTCGTACGCGGAGCTGCTGCTCGGCTCGAACCCGGCCGTGTGGATGTACGCCTCCGGCCCGGCGTTCGCCGGCATCCTCTTCGACGAGGGCAACGAGGTCCAGAAGCACATCGCGAAGATCGCCGTGGAGAAGACCTGGGGCTCCACCATGGTCCTCACCGAGCCCGACGCGGGCTCCGACGTCGGCGCCGGCCGCACCAAGGCGATCCAGCAGGAGGACGGCTCCTGGCACATCGAGGGCGTGAAGCGCTTCATCACCTCCGGTGAGCACGACATGGAGGAGAACATCCTCCACTACGTCCTCGCCCGTCCCGAGGGCGCCGGCCCCGGCACCAAGGGCCTGTCCCTCTTCCTCGTCCCGAAGTACCTCTTCGACTTCGAGACCGGCGAGCTGGGCGAGCGCAACGGCGTGTACGCGACGAACGTCGAGCACAAGATGGGCCTGAAGGCCTCCAACACCTGCGAGATGACCTTCGGCGACAAGCACCCCGCCAAGGGCTGGCTGATCGGCGACAAGCACGACGGCATCCGCCAGATGTTCCGCATCATCGAGTTCGCCCGCATGATGGTCGGCACGAAGGCGATCTCCACGCTGTCGACGGGCTACCTGAACGCGCTGGAGTACGCCAAGGAGCGCGTCCAGGGCCCCGACCTCGCGAACTTCATGGACAAGACCGCGCCCAAGGTCACCATCACGCACCACCCGGACGTCCGCCGCTCGCTGATGACGCAGAAGGCGTACGCGGAGGGCATGCGCGCCCTGGTGCTCTACACGGCCGCCCTCCAGGACGAGATCCAGGTCAAGGAAGCCGCGGGCGAGGACACCAAGGCGCTGGAGGCCCTCAACGACCTGCTGCTGCCGATCGTCAAGGGCTACGGCTCCGAGAAGGGCTACGAGCAGCTCGCGCAGTCGCTGCAGACCTTCGGCGGCTCCGGCTTCCTGCAGGAGTACCCGATCGAGCAGTACATCCGCGACGCCAAGATCGACACCCTGTACGAGGGCACCACCGCGATCCAGGGCCAGGACTACTTCTTCCGGAAGATCGTCCGCAACCAGGGCGCGGCGCTGAACACCCTCGCGGAGGAGATCAAGAAGTTCCTGGCGCTCGGCGAGGGCGGCGAGGAGCTGGCCGGCGCCCGCGAGCACCTCGCGAAGGCCGCCGTCGAGCTGGAGGCCATCGTCGGCCTGATGCTGACCGACCTCGCGGCCACCGAGCAGGACGTCAAGAACATCTACAAGGTGGGCCTGAACACCACCCGTCTGCTGATGGCCTCCGGTGACGTGGTCGTCGGATACCTGCTGCTCAAGGGTGCCGCGGTCGCCGCCGAGAAGCTGCAGACGGCTTCCGCGAAGGACAAGGCCTTCTACACGGGCAAGATAGCGGCGGCGAAGTTCTTCGCGGCCAACGTCCTGCCGGGCGTCACCGGCGCCCGCAAGCTCGCCGAGAACGTCGAGCTGGACCTGATGGAGCTGGACGAGGCCGCGTTCTAACCTCTCCCGTTCTGGGTAGCCAGAACTCCACATCGCCCTCACGAGGGCCCGCTCCTCATCACGAGGAGTGGGCCCTCGTACGTCGTTAAGGTGAACCCCATGAGCGAACCCCACCGCTTCGACCGCGGCCACACCGACGACCTCATGTCCTTCCTGACGGCGAGCCCGTCGCCGTACCACGCGGTGGCGAGCGCCGCCGAGCGGCTGGAGAAGGCAGGGTTCCGCCAGGTCGCGGAGACGGACGCCTGGGACGGGACGACCGGCGGCAGGTATGTGCTGCGCGGCGGTGCGATCGTGGCCTGGTACGTCCCCGAGGGCGCGGCGCCCCACACGCCGTTCCGTATCGTCGGCGCACACACCGACTCCCCGAACCTGCGGGTCAAGCCGCTGCCCGACACCGGGGCGCACGGCTGGCGCCAGGTGGCGGTGGAGATCTACGGCGGGCCGCTGCTGAACTCCTGGCTCGACCGTGACCTGGGGCTGGCCGGCCGGCTGACCCTGCGGGACGGCTCGACCCGGCTGGTCAACGTCGACCGGCCGCTGCTGAGGGTGCCGCAACTCGCCATCCACCTGGACCGTTCGGTGTCGGCGGAGGGCCTCAAGCTGGACAAGCAGCGCCATCTGACGCCCATCTGGGGTCTGGGCAGCGATGTGCGCGACGGTGACCTGATCGCCTTCCTGGAGGAGAGTGCGGGGCTGCCGGCGGGCGAGGTCACCGGCTGGGACCTGATGACGCACTCCGTGGAGCCGTCGGCCTACCTGGGCCGCGACAAGGAGCTGCTGGCGGGACCGCGCATGGACAACCTGCTGTCCGTGCACGCGGCGGTGGCCGCGCTGACGGCGGTCGCCTCCGGCGGTGCGGGCCTGCCGTACATCCCGGTGCTGGCCGCCTTCGATCACGAGGAGAACGGCTCGCAGTCGGACACGGGCGCGGACGGGCCGCTGCTCGGCAGCGTGCTGGAGCGTTCGGTGTTCGCGCGCGGCGGCTCGTTCGAGGACCGGGCGAGAGCCTTCGCGGGCACGGTGTGCCTGTCGTCGGACACCGGTCACGCGGTGCACCCCAACTACGCGGAGCGGCACGACCCCACGCACCACCCGCGGGTCAACGGCGGCCCGATCCTCAAGGTCAACGTCAACAACCGCTACGCCACGGACGGTTCGGGCCGCGCGGTCTTCGCCGCCGCCTGCGAGAAGGCGAACGTGCCCTTCCAGTCCTTCGTCTCCAACAACTCCATGCCCTGCGGCACCACGATCGGCCCGATCACCGCGGCCCGGCACGGCATCAAGACCGTCGACATCGGCGTGGCGATCCTGTCCATGCACAGCGCCCGCGAACTGTGCGGCGCGAACGACCCTTATCTGCTGGCGAATTCGCTGGTGGCGTTCCTGGAGGGGTAGCCAACCGGGCCGTGGCGCATGGGTGATGTCCGACCGGGTACTCGGGTTCTACCGCAACGACCGGACAGGGAGGCGACACTCATGGGCCTCGGCGGGTGCATCATCCTCATCGCCGTGGGAGCCATCCTCACGTTCGCGACCGACTGGCACATGCAAGGGGTCAACCTCGACCTGGTCGGCATCATCCTGATGATCGTCGGCCTGATCGGAGTCAGCACCTTCAGCGGCATCGCCCGACGCCGGCGCGTCGTGGTACCGCCGACGACACCGGTCGTGGAGGAGGAGGTTCGCCACCGTCGCACGGACGGATACTCCGACGGATACGGCGTGTGACGGACAGAGCAAGGCAAACAGATACGTCATGTAAGGGACACCTCCCCTACTGACGGACGCACAGGGCAAGCAGCGACAACCGTGAGCATTCTGTGATCAGGGATGTCTTGTTGACTTGTGTGAAAATAGTGAAGACTCCGGAGTGTTGTAGTGCCCGGGGGGTCGCACGTGCCGGGCGTGAACCATCAGCGCATCCGGAGGGCTCCCCGTGCTCCACTCGGCGGAGACGACCGCCGTGGCACCCGTCGCGGGACCACGGCACCCACGACGGCACGCGGCCCGCCGCGCCCACGCCGCACCCGACGAACTCGACCGTCCGCTGCGGCTCGTGGTGCTGATCCCGGCCCACAACGAAGAGGACCGCATCGCCGACGCCGTCCAGGGCCTCTGGCGGCAGACCCGGCGTCCCGACCTGATCGTCGTCGTGTGCGACAACTGCACCGACGCCACCGCCGAGATCGCCGCCGCACACGGCGCGCAGGTCTTCCACACCGAGGGCAACACGCACAAGAAGGCCGGTGCCCTCAACCAGGCCATCGCCTGGGTGCTGCCCCACCTCGAGGAACGCGACCTGCTCCTGGTGCAGGACGCCGACACCGTGCTCGACCCGTGGTTCAACGAGACCGCGATGGGCACCTTCAACCGCAAGGTGGGGGCCGTCGGCGGGGTCTTCTACGGCGAGGAGGGCGGCGGCTTCCTCGGACTGCTCCAGCGCATGGAGTTCCACCGCTACGCCTGGGAGCTGGAACGCTCCGGCGGCAAGGCGCAGGTGCTCACCGGCACCGGCACGATGTTCCGCGCGCGGGTACTGCGCGAGGTCCGCGCCGCCCGTCGCACCGGGATCATCGGCGGCGGCAACAGCTACTACAGCCTCGCCTCGTTGACCGAGGACGACGAGATGACGAAGGCCGTCAAGACCCTCGGCTACCGCGCCATGTCACCGGCCGGGTGCGCCGTCACCACCGAGGTCATGCCGACCCTGGGCAAGCTGTGGCACCAGCGGCTGCGCTGGCAGCGGGGCGCGCTGGAGAACCTGCGCGACTACGGCTGGACCCGGGTGACCGCGCGCTACTTCCTGCAGCAGTTCATGATGGGCTTCGGCGCCCTGTGCTTCCTGGTCTATCTGACCTACATGACCACCTACACGACGCTGTACGGCTGGCCCGGATTCTCCCCGTTCTGGACGGCGATCGGGCTGCTCTTCGTGGTCGAGAAGACGGTCTCCGTACGGCGCGCCGGGCCTCGGGCGGTGCTGGTCGCCGCGCTGATGGTCCCCGAGATGCTCTACGACCTCTTCCAGCACGCCGTCTACTTCACCTCGCTGTGGGGCTTGGTGCGCCGCAGCGAGGAGAAGTGGGTGGCGACCTGACACCCCCTTGACCCACCCCCCGCGAACCAACCCCCGAACACCCCGCTAGGAGAAGCACGACATGTACGGAAGAGTGATCGGCGCCGGGACCACGGGCGCCGGCGGCGCCACGCTGGCCGCCACGGGCATGTGGATGAACAGCATGGCGCTGCTCGTCACGGCCACGACCCTGATGGCCGCAGGGGTGGCCCTGTTCAAGCTGGCGCCGCGCCCGCGCCGTCGCTGACCCCGGTCAGCCGGCCGAATCGTCCATCCCGGCCAGTACCAACGGCAGCCGGTCCGCCCCGCCTTCGGTGAGGCGGACCGGAACTCCCCAGTCCTGCTGATGGACATGGCAGGCCGGGTAGGGGTTGTCCGTGTCGTCGTCGCAGGACGCGGCCATCGCGGAGACGTGCAGGACTCCTTCCGTGATCCCGGGGTCGAGCTCCAGGGTGCGGGAGAGGTCGGTGTCGGCACCCTCGCCCTTCAGCAGGAGCCCGGGGGGAGTCGACGACACCAGCAGGCGGGTCGAGGGGCCGTACCGGGTGTCCAGTTTCTGGCCCGCGGGAGCCTGGAAGATCACGTCCAACCGGAGCCTGCCGGGGGCGACTTCGGTGGCGGCTCGCCGCGTGCGGTGGGCGACCGACTCCACCCGGACCGCCTCCTCCGGCAGACGCAGCCGGGTCAGCCTGTGCCGCGCCGACTCGACCACCACGATGTCCCCGTCCACCAGCACGGCGTCACTCGGTTCACGCAGGTCGGTCGCGAGGGTGGTGACCTCGCCGGTCGAGGGGTCGTAGCGGCGCAGGGCGTTGTTGTAGGTGTCGCTCACGGCCACCGAACCGTCCGGGAGGGCCGTCACGCCCAACGGGTGCTGGAACAGGGCCTGTCCGGCGGGCCCGTCTCGGTGACCGAAGTCGAACAGACCCGTGCCGACGGCGGTACGGACCGTGCCGTCGAGGTCCACCCAGCGCAGGGCCGAGGTCTCGGAGTCGGCCAGCCAGAGCCGGTCGGCGGTGGCGGCGAGTCCGGAGGGCTGGGCGAACCAGGCCTCGGGACCCGGTCCGTCGACCAGCCCCTCGTTGGTGGTGCCGGCCGCGACGGCGACCGTCCGGTCGGACGGGTCGTACGCCCACAGCTGGTGGACGCCGGCCATGGCGATCCACACCCTGCCGGCGAAGAGGGCCACGTCCCACGGGGAGGAGAGGTCGATCTCGCGCGCCGGTCCCGAGGTGGGCGAGCCCTGCCACCACTGGCGTCCGGTTCCGGCGAGGGTGGTGACCTCACCGGTCGCGAGGTCGAGGCGGCGCAGGGCGTGGTTGACGGTGTCGGCGACGACGACCGCGGCCTGGTCGAGGAGGGCGAGGCCCTGCGGCTCGTTGAACGCCGCCGCCTCCGCCGAACCGTCGGCGAACCCGCGCGCACCGGAGCCGATGCGGCGCACCACCGTCTCCCCGTCCGCCGCCAGCTCCACCAGCTGGTGCCGGGTGGTGTCGCTGACCAGGAAGGTGCCGCCCGGCAGGAGCAGCGCCTTGCCCGGGAAGCGCAGGGTGGTCGGCTCCGGCTCCGGCGCCACGTACGGCCCGTCGCCGCGGCGCAGCGTCCCCTTCGCCTCGTGTTCCGCCTCCAGCTCCGTCACCAGCCGCTCGATCGCGTGCACATGCCCCTCACCGGCGTGCTGCGCGACGACGTACCCCTCGGGGTCGATCACCACCAGCGTGGGCCAGGCCCGCACCGCGTACTGCTTCCAGGTCGCGAGCTCCGGGTCGTCCAGCACCGGATGCTCCACCCCGTACCGCTCCACGGCGTCGACCACCGCCGCGTGCTCGGCCTCGTGCGCGAACTTCGGAGAGTGCACACCGATCACGACGACGGTGTCCGCGTGCTTCTCCTCCAGCTCCCGCAGCTCGTCGAGGACGTGCAGACAGTTGATGCAGCAGAACGTCCAGAAATCCAGCACGACGATGCGTCCACGCAGGTCGGACAGGGTGTACTGCTGGTCACCCGTGTTCAGCCAGCCGCCCTTGCCCACCAGCTCGGGGGCTCGGACTCGGACGCGCCGGGGAGTGGAGTGGGTCATGGCTCAAGAGTGCCACCCGCCACTGACAGTCACGAAAGCGCGTGGCCCGTCGTCGCGTCCACGTGGCCGGGGATCTCCTCGTGGTGGTCGCCGACCGTGAGGGTGCCGGTCGGTTCGAGCATCAGGATTTCCGTGGGGATCGGGGCGTAGGGCTTGTGCTGCGTGCCGCGGGGGACCGTGAAGACGGAGCCCTTCGGGAGGACGACCGTGCGTTCGCCGGAGGGTTCGCGCAGAGCGATGTGGAGTTCGCCGTCCAGGACCAGGAAGAACTCGTCGGTGTGGTCGTGGACGTGCCAGACGTGCTCGCCCTCGACCTTGGCGACGCGGACGTCGTAGTCGTTGACGGCGGTGACGATGCGCGGGCTCCAGCGGTCCGTGAAGGACGCGAGGGCGGCGGACAGGGCGATGGGTTCCGTGGTCATGGGTCCATCGTGGGGGTGCGCCGGGACGGTGTGTGAGTGCTAGAAATCGCATATGGCGCAAGGATCCTCTCAGCCCCCTCCGCACCGGGTCGCGGTGATCGTCGACGAGGGCACCAACCCCTTCGAGGTGGGCGTGGCGACCGAGCTGTTCGGGCTGCCCCGGCCCGAACTGGGGCTCGCGGGGCCGCTGTACGAGGTGACGGTATGCGCGTCCGCGCCTGAGGTGCGGATGAACCACGGGTTCTTCACGCTGACCGGGGTGCCGGGGCTGGACGCCGTGGACGGGGCGGACACCCTCGTCGTCCCGGGGCGGCCGGACAACGTCGTCCCGCGCGCGGAGGCCGTACTGGAGGCGATCCGCCGCACCCACGCGCGTGGCGCCCGCGTCGTCAGCTTCTGCACCGGGACCTTCGCGCTCGCCGAGGCCGGGCTGCTGGACGGACGGCGGGCCACCACCCACTGGCGCTGGGCGGACCTGTTCCGAAAGCTGCATCCGAAGGTGCTGCTGGAGCCGGACGTGCTGTTCGTCGACGAGGATGATCTGCTCACGGCGTCGGGCAGCGCGGCCGCGCTCGACCTGGGGCTGCACATCTGGCGCCGGGACCACGGGGCGGAGCTCGCGAACGCCGTCTCCCGGCGGCTGGTCTTCGCCTCCCACCGGGACGGCGGGCAGCGGCAGTTCGTGGAGCGGCCCGTGCCGGACGTGCCCGACGAGTCGCTGGGACCGCTGCTGGCCTGGGCGCAGGAACGGCTGGGCGAGCCGCTGACCGTGGCGGACCTGGCGGCCCGGGCGGCGGTGTCCCCGGCGACCCTGCACCGCCGTTTCCGCGTCCAGCTGGGCACGACCCCGCTGGGCTGGCTGACCGGGGAACGTGTCGCCCTCGCCTGCCGTCTCATCGAGCGCGGCGAGGAACGCCTGGACGTCGTCGCCGCGAGGAGCGGCCTCGGCAGCGCGGCCAACCTACGCGCGCGCGTGCGGCGCGAGACAGGGCTCAGCCCGTCGGCCTACCGGCGGCGTTTCGGGCCGACGCCCGGGGAAGAGGTGGGGACATGAGATTCCAGGTACGCGACCGGCTCCTCGGCTTCGGCGAGGACTACTGGATCGAGGACGAGCACGGCGGCAAGGTCTTCCTCGTCGACGGCAAGGCGATGCGCCTCAGGGACACCTTCGAGCTGAAGGACACCCAGGGGCGGGTCCTGATCGACATCCACCAGAAGATGTTCGCCCTGCGCGACACCATGGTGATCGAACGGGACGGCGAGCCCCTCGCCAAGATCAAGCGCAAGCGCCTGTCGCTGCTGCGCCACCACTATCGGGTGACGCTCGTCGACGGCACCGAACTCGACGTCAGCGGCAAGATCCTCGACCGGGAGTTCGCCATCGAGTACGACGGTGAGCTGCTCGCCGTCATCTCGCGCCGCTGGCTGCACATCCGGGACACGTACGGCGTCGACGTCGTCCGCGACGACGCGGACCCGGCGCTGCTGATCGCGGTGACGGTGTGCGTGATCCATCTGGCGGAGAAGGAACGCGAGGAGGACTGACGCCTCGCACCTTCGGGTCGGCCTCAGAACGTGTGCGGGGGCGCCAGGCCCAGGACCCGGTCCTTCAGGGCAGGGAACTGCTCCCGGGTGGTCGCCACCTTCGCCGGATCGAACTCCACGGTGAGGATCTCCTCGTCCGCCCCGGCCTCCGCGAGCACCTCTCCCCACGGATCCACCACGATCGAGTGACCCGCCTGCGGAACTCCCGCATGGGTCCCGGCCGTTCCACAGGCGAGCACGAACGCCTGGTTCTCGACCGCCCGCGCCTGGGCCAGCAGCGTCCAGTGCGCCCGGCGGCGCTCCGGCCAGCCCGCCGGGATCACCAGCGTCTCGGCGCCCGCGTCGACGAGACCGCGGAAGAGCTCGGGGAAACGGAGGTCGTAGCAGGTGGCGACGCCCACGGTCGTCCCGGGCAGACGGACCGTCACCAGTTCCCGTCCCGCGCCCATCAGCACGGCCTCGCCCTTGTCGAAGCCGAAGCGGTGGATCTTGCGGTAGGCGGCGGCCAGGTCACCGGAGGGGGAGAAGACGAGAGACGTGTTGTAGAGCGGTCCCGACCCCGCGGCGGAGCCGCTTTCGGATGCAGCTCGCTCGGGGATCGAGCCCGCGTGCAGCCACACGCCGGCGTCGCTCGCGGCCTTCGCCATCGCCTCGTACGTCGGCCCCTCCAGCGGCTCGGCCTCGGTGCCGAACGCCTCGTAGGCGAAGGCGCCGGTCGTCCACAGCTCCGGCAGCACGACCAGATCGGCCCCGGCCTGCTCCCGTACCAGCGAAGCCACCCGCCGCCGACGCGATTCGACCGATTCGCCCTCGTCTACGGCGATCTGGATGAGAGAAGCGCGCACACTACCACCGTCCTGGCATTCGAGCCGTCCACTCGGGCCTACGATCGTCACACGAAAGCACTGCCGGGGTGCCTCACAGCAGCGTAACTTAGCGTTTCAAGACACCCGCCGAGTGCAGCCACCTCCCGCTGGCAACGCTGCCACCAACCGCCCGTGTACCGACCGCCGAGGGGTCCCGTTCCGTGAGTCTGCATCCCACCCTCCAGCCCTACGCCGACGCCTGGACCCACTCCATCGAAGCGATATCCGAGCTGGTGGGACCGCTTGTGGAGGGAGAGTGGAACCGGCGGACGCCGTGCCCGGGGTGGTCGGTCCGTGACGTCGTCTCCCATGTCATCGGCCTGGACTGCGAGATGCTCGGCGACCCGCGCCCCATCCACACCCTGCCGCGCGACCTCTTCCACGTCACCAACGACCACCAGCGCTACATGGAGATGCAGGTCGACGTCCGCCGCCACCACACGGCGCCGGAGATGACGGCCGAGCTGGAGTACGTGATCATCCGCCGCAACCGCCAGCTGCGCAACGAGTCGCGCGACCCGGGCACCAAGGTGCGCGGTCCCCACGGCACCGAGCTCACTCTCGAAGAGTCCATGCGCGCCCATGCGTTCAACGTCTGGGTGCACGAGCAGGACCTCCGGGCGGCCCTGGGCCGCCCCGGCAACCTCGACTCCCCCGGTGCGCACATCGCCCGTGACGTGCTCCTCGCCGAGCTGCCCGCTGTCGTGGCCGAGAAGTCGGACGCGCCGCGCAGTTCGGCGATCGTCTTCGACGTGCACGGCCCGGTCGAGTTCCTGCGCACCATCCGCGTCGACATCCAGGGCCGCGGCACCCTCGAGACCGCCCCCGCCCTCGGCCCCGCCGCCACCCTCACCCTCGACTGGGAGACCTATGTACGCCTGGCCTGCGGCCGGGTGACCCCGCAGGGGGTCGCGGACCGGGTGAAGGCGGAGGGGGACCCGGAGCTCACGGCGGCGATCCTGCGGAACTTCACGGTGACGCCGTAGCGCCTGCGGATCCGGTGATCAGTGGTCCTCGGTGACGGTCGTGGCGACACCGCCGCTGATCACGACCTTCGCGGAGACACCCTTCTTGGCGGCGGCCTCCAGCTGGTCCAGGGTGCAGCGGGAGGTCTCCGAGGACCCCGCGGTGCCGCAGATGGTGCCCGCGCCGTACACCTTGGTGCTGTCGGCGACGAAGAACGCCTGCTCGACGCCCTTCATGTCGGACACGGTGAACTTGCCCGGCGCCAGATAGCTGACGTTGCCGAGCCAGGTGCCGCTGACGCCCTTGGTGCCGGTGCCGCTGCCGCTGCCCGCGCTGTGGCGTTCGCGGACGACCGTGGCGACGCCCTTCTTGATCGTCACATCGGCGGGAACGGCCGCCTTCCTGGTGGCCGTCTCCAGCTGGTCCAGCGTGCAGTGCGAGCCGCCGCAGATCGTGCCGGCGCCGTGGACCTGGGTGTCGCCGGCGACGAAGAACGCACGGTCGGTCTTTCCGGGCACGGACACGATGTACTTGCCCGGGGCGAGGTAGCTGACCGTGCCCCCGGTGATGGTTGCGTCCGCGCCCTGCTGGGACTTCGACGCGTTCCCGGCGGCGGTGCCCGAGGAGCCGGAGGCGTTGGACGTCCCCGAGGTCCTCGAGCTCCCCTGCGACGTGGCCGTCGTGGACGCCGAGCTGTCCGGGGCGCTGCCCTTGTCGGCGGAACCGTTCTGACAAGCCGTCATCAGCAGGCCTGCCGAGATCGCGGCGGTGACGAGGGCGGTCTTGCGCAGGCGGCGGTTCATCAGGAGGTTCCCTTCAAGAGCGAGGACTGCGTTCGAGGCGTTCGATGCACTCGCTGACTATGAGGGGCCGCCGGTCCCCCGGGTCACGTCCGTCCTCGCTTCACGACACCGCTGTCACACGCCCATGACACGGCAACAGCTGGGCTGTGAACGTCCGTCGCAGTGAACCGCCTGCCTCACGCGGGCACGTGCACCGTCTCCACCCGGCTCGCCACCAGCCGCTCCCGCTCCCGCCGGGCGACCCGCCCCCGCAGCCGCAGGATCTGGCTGACCCCGAGCGCCTGGAGCACGAACACCGCGGAGAACGCGACGGTGTAGTCGTCACCGGTGGCGTCCAGCAGCAGGCCGATCGCGAACAGTGTCGTCATCGAGGCGACGAAGCCGCCCATGTTGGTGATCCCGGAAGCCGTGCCCTGCCGCTCCGCCGGGTTGGCCGGCCGCGCGAAGTCGAAGCCGATCATCGACGCCGGACCGCAGGAGCCGAGCACCGTGCACAGCACGATCAGCAGCCACATCGGCGCCCGGTCGGCCGGGTAGGCCAGCGTCGCCGCCCACACCACCGCCGTCGCCGCCACGGTCCCGAGCGCCAGCGGCAGCCGCGCCGCGTGGTGCCGGGCGATGATCTGGCCGTAGACGAGCCCCACGACCATGTTCGACAGGACGACCAGGGTGAGGAGTTCACCGGCCGTGGCCCGTGACACGCCCTGCGCCTGCACCAGGAACGGCAGCCCCCACAGCAGCAGGAACACCATCGCCGGGAACTGGGTCGTGAAGTGCACCCACAGTCCGAGTCGCGTCCCCGGCTCCCGCCAGGAGGCCGCGATCTGCCGCCGTACGTACGCGGCGCCCTGGTGCGGGAGCGGCTCCGGCTCGTACCCCTCGGGGTGGTCCTTCAGGAACAGCAGGAGCAGGACGAGGACGACGACTCCGGCCAGCGCGCTGCCCGCGAAGGCGGCCGTCCAGCCGACGCCGTGCAGCAGCCGGGCCAGCACCAGCGTTGAGACCAGGTTGCCCGCCATCCCGGCCAGTCCCGCGAGCTGCGCGACCAGCGGCCCGCGCCGCGCCGGGAACCAGCGGGTGCCCAGCCGCAGCACGCTGATGAACGTCATCGCGTCACCGCAGCCGAGCAGCGCACGGGAGGCGAGGGCCATGCCGTACGAGGGGGAGAACGCGAACCCGAGTTGACCTGCCGTGAAGAGCACGACCCCGATGGTCAGCACCTTCTTGGTGCCGAGCCGGTCCACCAGCAGGCCGACGGGTATCTGCATGCCGGCGTAGACGAGGAGTTGCAGGATCGAGAAGGTGGACAGCGCCGAGGCGTTGACGTGGAAGCGGTCGGCGGCGTCGAGGCCGGCCACCCCGAGGGACGTACGGAAGATGACGGCGACGAAGTAGACGGAGACGCCGATTCCCCAGACCGCCATCGCGCGCCGGCCGCCCGGCGGGTCACCCGGAAGCATGGTCGTGGCGGACGACGACCTCATCGGACCTCACCCCGCGCCAGGTGCGAGAACCAGCTGACGTGCCGGTGCACGACCCCGACCGCCTCCTCCGGGTCCCCCGAGCGCAGCGCCTGAAGGATCTCCTCGTGCTCGGCGAGGGTCTTGGCGATCCGGTCGGGATGGGAGTGCATGATGGCGACGCCCATGCGCAACTGCCGGTCCCTGAGCTGGTCGTAGAGCCGGGAGAGGATCTCGTTCCCCCCGCTGCGGACGATCTCGGCGTGGAAGCAGCGGTCGGTGACGGCGGCGCCCGCGAGGTCACCTGCGGCGGCCTGTGCCTTCTGCTTCGCCAGCAGTTCCTCCAGCCGCTCGACGAGGCCGGCGGGGGCGGGCACGGCCTTGCGGGCCGCATGCGTCTCGACCAGCAGCCGGGTCTCCACCACGTCGGCGATCTCCTGCGCGGACACGGGCAGGACCAGGGCGCCCTTCTTCGGGTAGAGCCTGATCAGCCCTTCCACCTCAAGGCGCAGCAGGGCCTCCCGCACCGGAGTGCGGGACACCCCTACGGCCTCGGCGAGTTCGCCCTCGGTGAGCAGGGTCCCACCCTCGTAGCGGCGCTCCAGGACGCCCTGCTTGACGTGGGTGTAGACGCGGTCGGCGGCGGGTGGTTGCTTGGCGGTCAGGGTCCCCGGGCTGCTCATGCGAACAGGATAGATACAACACGTACCCATGAGGGGGTTCGTCCACCATGCGGACGGATCGTCGCTCGCGGATTACTGCTTACGGGAACCCCGCCTCTGCAGCCGCACAACCTTCTGTGCTACTTACGTGTCACACACGTGCGGCCCCAGCTTCTTTGCACGCTCAACTCGGCCGCACGCCAGGGGCATTCGACACAATCGGGGTAAACACTTGATTACCGGCATTCCGGGCAGCCGTGTCCGCAGAGCCGCCGCCGTCACCGTGACGGCCGGCGCCATGCTCGCGACCGCCGCCCTCACCGCTGCGCCCGCGCAGGCCGTCACCGCGCCCACGATCGTCGCCAAGGGCGGCTACGTGATGAACAACGCGAACGCCAAGACGCTGTACACGAAGGCAGCGGACACCAAGCGGTCCACCGGCTCCACCACGAAGATCATGACCGCGAAGGTCGTGCTCGCGCAGCCGAACCTGAACCTGGACAAGAAGGTCACGATCCAGAAGGCGTACAGCGACTACGTCGTCGCCAACAACGCCTCGCAGGCCCACCTGATCGTCGGCGACAAGGTGACCGTCCGTCAGCTGCTGTACGGGCTGATGCTGCCGTCGGGCTGCGACGCCGCCTACGCGCTCGCCGACACGTACGGTTCCGGTACGACCCGGGCCGCGCGTGTGAAGTCGTTCATCGGCAAGATGAACAAGGCCGCGTCGGACCTGCACCTGGCGAACACGCACTTCGACTCGTTCGACGGCATAGGGAATGGCAACAACTACTCGACGCCGCGCGACCTGACGAAGATCGCCAGCAGTGCGATGAAGAACTCCACGTTCCGCACGGTCGTGAAGACGAAGTCGTACACCGCGAAGACCGTCACCAAGACGGGCAGCATCCGCACGATGACCCCGTGGACCAACACCAACGGGCTCCTCAGCAGCTACAGCGGCACCATCGGCGTGAAGACCGGCTCCGGCCCCGAGGCGGGGTACTGCCTCGTCTTCGCCGCCACCCGGGGCGGCAAGACGGTCATCGGTACCGTCCTCTCCTCCACGTCCATCCCGCAGCGCGAGGCGGACGCGAAGAAGCTGATGAACTACGGGTTCGCGCAGCTCGGCTGACCCCGGTCGGTTCAGGAACGGGAGGGCCCCTCGCCGCATCGGCGAGGGGCCCTTCGCCTCGTCTAGAGTGCCCGGGTGACCGAGCCCTCCTACCTCGCCGCGGTCCGGGAGTCCTACGACACCGTCGCCGCCGACTACCTGAAGCAGGTCAAGCGACCGGCCGAACTGGATCCGCTGTCACGGGCGTTGCTGACCGCGTTCGCGGAGACCGTGCGGGAGGGCGGCGGCGGCCCCGTCGCGGATCTGGGCTGCGGCCCGGGCCTCGTGACGGCGCACCTCGCCGGGCTGGGGCTGTCGGCCTTCGGCGTCGACCTGTCCCCGCGGATGATCGAACTGGCCCGCCAAACGCATCCCGGCCTGACCTTCACGGTGGGCTCGATGACCGCGCTGGACATCGAGGACGGCTTGCTCGCCGGCATCCTCGCCTACTACTCCACCCACCACACCCCGCCGGACCAGCTCCCGCTCGTCTACGGCGAGTTCCACCGGACCCTCAGGCCCGGCGGCCTGCTCATGCTGGCCGGTCATGTGGGAGCGGGCGAGTGCGTCCGGCGGGCGCAGGCCTACGGCGGCCATCCGGTCTCGTACGAGTCGCATCGGCTCCCACCGGAACAGCTCGTGGAACTCCTGGAGCGGGCCGGGCTGGTCGTCACGGCACGGGTGCTGCAGGAGCCCGAGGGAAGCGGAAGGCCACAGATCGCCACGCTGCTGTGCCGCCGCCCCCTGTAGCCGCACCCTGGGAGGGCGCACGGCCCCTGACGACTGCGCCTGCCGAGCAGGGCAGACGAAGCCGGCCACAGTTCACCGGCGCCCCGAGAGCCAAGTACACGGCCCCCGCAACTGCGCGCGCAGAGCAAGGCCGCCGAAGCCCATCACGGTTCACCGGCGCCCGAGGGACCAATGCACGGCCCCTGACGGCAGCTTCTGCCGAGCAGGACCCGCGAAGTCCCCCACATTTCGCCGACGCCCCGACGGCCGAGCGCACGGCCCCTGATGGCAGCGCATTCTGAGCACGGCCGAGAGACCCACCACATTCGCCGACGCCCCAAAGACCCAGTGCACGGCCCCCGACAGCAGCGCTCACCGAGCAAGGCGCAGAAGTCCGCCACAGTTCACCGGCGCCCCAGACGAGGCGCCAGGTTCAAGCATGCGGCTCCGCCACCTGGGCGCGAGCAGCCGCGACGATGCAGCAGGCATCAGACGGCATGTCAGCGCCCCACGGCGGAGCCGCACATCGGGACAACCGGCGGGCGCCTAGGCCCAGGTGATCAGTCGCTTCGGCTGTTCCAGGATCGCCGCCACGTCCGCCAGCACCTTCGAGCCCAACTCGCCGTCCACCAGGCGGTGGTCGAAGCTCAGCGCCAGCGTGGTGACCTGGCGGGGCTTCACCTTGCCCTTGTGGACCCAGGGCTGGAGCTTGATCGCGCCGACGGCGAGGATCGCGGATTCGCCCGGGTTGAGGATGGGCGTGCCGGTGTCGACGCCGAAGACGCCGACATTGGTGATCGTCACCGTGCCGCCCTGCATGGCCGCCGGGGAGGTCTTGCCCTCCCTCGCCGTCGACACCAGCTCGCCGAGGGCCTCGGCCAGCTGCGGGAGCGTCTTGTCGTGGGCGTCCTTGATGTTCGGGACGATCAGGCCGCGCGGGGTGGCTGCGGCGATGCCCAGGTTGACGTAGTGCTTGAGCACGATCTCCTGGTTCGCCTCGTCCCAGGACGCGTTGATCCCCGGGTTGCGCTTGATGGCGACCAGGAGGGCCTTGGCGATCAGGAGCAGCGGGTTGACGCGCAGCCCCTGCAGGTCCTTGTCCTGCTTGAGCTCCTCGACCAGCTTCATCGTGCGGGTCACGTCGATCGTCACGAACTCGGTGACATGCGGCGCCGTGAACGCCGAGCCCACCATCGCCGCCGCCGTCGCCTTGCGCACACCCTTGACCGGGATCCGGGTCTCACGGGCCGTGTCGTATGCCGGGACCGGGGCAGGGGGTGCGGAGACAGCGGGAGCCGTCACCGGCTCCGCGGCCGGCGGCGCCACCGCCGCGTGGACGTCCTCGCGCGTGATGATGCCGTCCGGCCCGGACGGGACCACGGTCGCCAGGTCGACGCCCAGGTCCTTGGCCAGCTTGCGCACCGGCGGCTTGGCCAGGGGGCGCGGCTTCTCGGCCGTACTCGCCGGGGCGGCAGCGGCGACCGGCCCGTGGCCGTTGAGTTCCTTCTGGACCGCCGTCGAGGCCTCCGGGACCACCACCTCGGGGCCCTTGCGCGGGCGGCGCTTGGTGGAGGACGCGGCGACGCCGTAACCCACCAGCACCGGCTGACGGCCGGAGCCCTCAGGCTTCTTCTCCTCCACGGGGGCAGCAGGAGCAGCGGCCTGCGCCGGGGCGGGCACAGCGGCCCCGCCCGACACGTCCACCGCGATGATCGGCGTGCCCACGTCCACCGTGGAGCCCTCGGGGAAGTGCAGGTCGCGGACCACCCCGTCGTACGGGATGGGCAGCTCCACCGCCGCCTTCGCCGTCTCGACCTCGCACACCACCTGCCCGTCGGTGACCTGGTCGCCGGGCTGCACGTACCACTTGAGGATCTCGGCCTCGGTGAGGCCCTCGCCGACGTCCGGCATCTTGAACTCGCGTACGGACGCTTCCGTCATCGTCGTCACGACCCTCTCCTCAGTACGCCAGGGCGCGGTCGACGGCGTCGAGCACCCGGTCCAGGCCCGGCAGGTACTCCTCCTCCAGGCGGGCCGGCGGGTACGGGGCGTGGTAGCCGCCGACCCTGAGGACCGGTGCCTCCAGGTGGTAGAAGCAGCGCTCCGTGATGCGGGCGGCGATCTCCGCGCCCGTGCCGAGGAACACCGGCGCCTCGTGGACGACGACCAGACGGCGCGTCTTCTCCACGGACGTCTGGATCGAGTCGAAGTCCAGCGGGGACATCGAGCGCAGGTCCAGGACCTCGAGGGACTTGCCCTCCTCGGCGGCCGCGGCGGCGGCCTCCAGGCAGAGCTTCACCATCGGGCCGTACGCGGCGAGGGTCAGGTCCGTGCCCTCGCGGACGACCTGTGCCTTGTGCAGCGGGCCGGGGATGGCCTCGGTGTTGACCTCGGCCTTGTCCCAGTAGCGCCGCTTGGGCTCGAAGAAGATCACCGGGTCGTCGCTCTGGATGGCCTGCTGCATCATCCAGTAGGCGTCCGACGCGTTCGCGGGGCTGACCACCTTCAGGCCGGCCACGTGCGCGAAGAGCGCCTCGGGGGACTCGGAGTGGTGTTCCACCGCGCCGATGCCGCCGCCGTAGGGGATGCGGACGACGACGGGGAGCTTGACCTTGCCGAGCGAGCGCGCGTGCATCTTCGCGAGCTGCGTGACGATCTGGTCGTAGGCGGGGAAGACGAAGCCGTCGAACTGGATCTCCACGACCGGGCGGTAGCCGCGCAGGGCCAGACCGATGGCCGTGCCGACGATTCCGGACTCGGCGAGCGGGGTGTCGATGACCCGGCTCTCGCCGAAGTCCTTCTGCAGGCCGTCCGTCACCCGGAAGACACCGCCGAGCTTGCCGACGTCCTCGCCCATGATCAGGACCTTGGGGTCGGATTCCAGGGCGCGGCGCAGCGACTCGTTGA
This sequence comes from Streptomyces sp. NPDC001604, assembly GCF_042893475.1. Lineage (NCBI taxonomy): Bacteria > Bacillati > Actinomycetota > Actinomycetes > Kitasatosporales > Streptomycetaceae > Streptomyces > Streptomyces sp. NPDC001604. Next base: position 515,032 of record NZ_JBIAUY010000002.1, read on the forward strand.
TCGCCTTGGCGAGAGCCATCTTCTCGGCCATCTCAGTTGCCCCCCTCATCCGCGAACGACGCCTGGTAGGCGGCGAACTGGGCCCGCTCCTCGTCGACGAGCGCATGCCCGTCCGCGTACACGTTCTCGAAGATCGCGAAGTGGTCCGGGTCCGGCATGGCGCGGACCGCCTCGCGCACTCGTTTGCCCAACGCCTCGCTCTCGGCCTCGAGTTCCGCGAAGAATCCCTCGTCCGCGTGGTTCGATGCCTCCAGGTACCGGCGAAGGCGCAGGATCGGGTCCTTCGCCTCCCAGGCCTCGCGCTCCTCGTCGGCCCGGTACTTCGTCGGGTCGTCGGAGGTGGTGTGGGCGCCCATGCGGTACGTGTACGCCTCGACGAGGGTGGGTCCCTCACCGCGGCGGGCGCGCTCCAGGGCCCACTTCGTCACCGCGAGGCAGGCCAGCACGTCGTTGCCGTCGACCCGGACGCCGGGGAAGCCGAAGCCCTGCGCACGCTGGTAGAGCGGGACGCGGGTCTGCCTCTCGGTCGGCTCGGAGATCGCCCACTGGTTGTTCTGGCAGAAGAACACCACGGGGGCGTTGTAGACCGCGGAGAAGGTGAAGGACTCGGCCACGTCGCCCTGGCTGGAGGCGCCGTCGCCGAAGTAGGCGATCACCGCGCTGTCCGCGCCGTCCTTGGCCACGCCCATCGCATAGCCCGTGGCGTGCAGCGTCTGGGAGCCGATGACGATCGTGTACAGGTGGAAGTTGTTGCTGTTGGGGTCCCAGCCGCCGTTGTTCACACCGCGGAACATGCCCAGCAGGTTGGCCGGGTCGACCCCGCGGCACCAGGCGACGCCGTGCTCGCGGTAGGTCGGGAAGACGTAGTCGTCCTCGCGGGTGGCCCGGCCCGAGCCGATCTGGGCGGCCTCCTGGCCGAGCAGCGAGGCCCACAGGCCCAGCTCGCCCTGGCGCTGCAGGGACGTGGCCTCGGCGTCGAAGCGGCGGGTGAGCACCATGTCGCGGTACAGGCCGCGGAGCTCATCGGGGGTGATGCCGGCGACGTACTCGTCGTACTCGGCGTTCTTGACGCGCTCGCCCTCGGGCGTCAGCAGCTGTACGAGCTCGGGGTCGGTGCTCGGCGATTTCCTTGCGGTGGTCGTCTTGCCGGCCGTGCTCTTGGTACCGGCGCTGCGTCGCGGCTTGCGCGCGGCAGTGCTCTCCACGGTCACGTGTGCTCCTCCGTCGGTCCGGCATCCCGGGTTCGCCGGGATGCCAGTGCGGCTCGCCTGAAGCCCTACGGACGCACAGGGTGGGTGCGGCCCGGTCGGGGACAGGCGTGACAGGTGCCCCGGCGAGCGCCCTGCAAAAGGCACGTTACCCAGTGCTCCACATTTCTGTGAAACCCCTCCTGACCTGCGATTTTGCTTGGATTTCCAAGTAAATCGCGAAAGTCGGGAACATCTCCTGGTCACAGCCTTGCAGGGGGCCGGAACAACGGCACGTTATCCCGGTGACCCACGTCACGGGAAGACTTCACCTCGGGCGAGCCCGGGCGGCGGTCAGCCGCCGAGACCCGACGTGTCCCCTGTCGGGCCGCCGGCACCCGTCCCCGGGTCCGTCGGCTGGTCCGTCGGACCGCTCGACGGGGTCGGGTCGTCCGTCGGGTCCTCAGTGGTCGGCTGGTCCGTCGGCTGGGTGCTCGGCCGGCTGCTGGGAGTGTGGGACGGGGTGTACGACGGCGTGTACGACGGCGTGTAGTTCCCGGTCCCGGAGCTCGTGCCGGTGCCGTTGTCCGTGGACGTGTCCGTCGGCTGGTCGGTGGGCTCGTCGGTCGGGGACTCGGTGGCCGTGTCGTCCTTGGTGGACTGCGAGGTGGTCGGCGACTGGGTGGTGCCGTCGCCGCCCTTGCCGTTGCCGGTGTTGTGCAGCGCCAGCGCCACGCCCGCCGCGATGGCGATGATCGCGAACACCGCGAGGATCCACAGCTTGCCGCGGCCGCTGCCCTTGTTGCCGTGTCCCTCGAAGCCGCCGTCGTCCCCGCCGCCGTAGCCGGCGGGCAGGATCGGCTGCGGGATCTGCGTCGTACCGGAGGAGCCGCCGGGGTGCGGCAGCACCGCCGTGCCGGCGAAGCCCGCCGCCGGGGTGTGCCGGCCCTCGTGCACGGCGACCGGGCCGGTGTTCCAGGTGCCGGTGTGCCCGCCCTGGTCGTACAGCATCTGCAGCCCGTACTGGACGAGGCCGCGCATCTCCTCGGCGGTCTGGAAGCGGTCGTCCGGCTCCTTGGCCAGCGAGCGCATGACGAGGCCGTCGAGCTCCGGCGGCACGCTGTCGGAGACCTCGGACGGCGGCGTCGGGATGTCCTGGACGTGCTGGTAGACCACCGACAGCGGGGTCTCACCCGTGAACGGGGGCCGCAGCGCGAGGAGTTCGTAGAGGAGGCAGCCCGTCGCATACAGGTCGGAGCGGTGGTCGACGGCCTTGCCGAGCGCCTGCTCGGGGGAGAGGTACTGCGGCGTGCCCATGACCATGCCGGTCTGCGTCATCGTCGACTGCGCGCCGTGCAGGGCACGGGCGATGCCGAAGTCCATCACCTTCACCGCGCCGGTGTGCGTGATGATCACGTTCGCCGGCTTGATGTCGCGGTGCACGATGCCGTGCTGGTGCGAGTAGGCGAGCGCCTCCAGCACACCGGAGACGATGATCAGGGCCTGCTCGGGCCCGGGCGCCTCGGCGTTGATCAGCAGGTCGCGGATGGTGCGGCCCTCGACGATCTCCATCACGATGTACGGCACCGAGTGGCCGCCCACATAGTCCTCGCCGGAGTCGTACACGGCGACGATCGCGTGGTGGTTGAGGCCGGCCACCGACTGGGCCTCGCGCGTGAAGCGGGCCTTGGAGACCGGGTCCTCGGCGAGGTCGGCCCGGAGCAGCTTGACCGCGACGGTGCGCCCGAGGCGCACGTCCTCCGCGGCGAAAACCTCCGCCATGCCGCCCCGGCCGAGTCTGTGGGTCAGCCGGTACCGGCCGTCCCCGACCAATCCGCCGTTCCCCCACATTTCCGGCGCATCTGACATACCGCCGCCAGTCGCCTCGGGGTCGGACGGGCCCTGGGCGCGCTGCTGCTGTGCCATCAGTCCTCGCCGTCGTTTCTGCCCGCGGTGCGCGCGGTGTTGTTACGGTCTCCGTCGGCCACGCTACAGCCTCAACGCAAGCCGCCGGACCGAGAAGGGGGCCGGAACCGGCACAGGACGGACCGGCCATCAAACCGTCACTCCGTCAGTGCGTGCAAGTTCTGTGTACCGCCCGTACAGCCTCTGTAACGCTCCCGCGACGCTTCTATCGCGTACGGTCACGGATCGGGCACCGAGCTTGACGTGTCAGTGCCCTGGGGCAGACTTGGCCGGGAATAGCACTTTGGATCATCGGCAGTCAACGGCGCCGCAAGGCCCACGGGGGAAGCGGAACATGAGCCAGGACGGCGCACAGGGCCGGTATGCGGGGCGGGCGCTCGCCGGCGGCCGCTATCAACTGCGCGACCTGCTCGGCGAGGGCGGCATGGCCTCCGTGCACCTGGCCTACGACTCCGTGCTCGACCGCCAGGTCGCGATCAAGACGCTGCACACCGAGCTCGGCCGCGAGCAGGCCTTCCGCGAGCGCTTCCGCCGCGAGGCCCAGGCCGTGGCCAAGCTCACGCACACCAACATCGTCTCGGTCTTCGACACCGGCGAGGACAGCCTGGACGGCATGACCACGCCGTACATCGTGATGGAGTACGTCGAGGGCCGCCCGCTGGGCTCGGTGCTCGACGAGGACGTACGGCAGTTCGGCGCGATGCCCGCCGACAAGGCGCTGAAGATCACCGCGGACGTTCTCGCGGCGCTGGAGATCAGTCACGAGATGGGCCTGGTCCACCGGGACATCAAGCCGGGCAACGTGATGGTCACCAAGCGCGGCGTCGTCAAGGTGATGGACTTCGGCATCGCGCGCGCCATGCAGTCCGGTGTGACGTCCATGACACAGACCGGCATGGTGGTCGGCACCCCGCAGTACCTGTCGCCCGAGCAGGCGCTGGGGCGGGGCGTGGACGCCCGGTCCGATCTCTACTCGGTCGGCATCATGCTGTTCCAACTGGTCACCGGGCGGCTGCCGTTCGAGGCGGACTCACCGCTGGCGATCGCGTACGCGCATGTGCAGGAGGAGCCGGTGACTCCTTCGTCGATCAACCGGGCGCTGCCTCCCGCGGTGGACGCGCTGGTGGCCCGCGCGCTGAAGAAGAACCCGAACGAGCGTTTCCCGAGCTCCGAGGCGATGCGCGACGAGTGCCTGCGGGTGGCCGCGTCCGTGCAGGCCGCCCCGCCGAGCATCGTGCCGGGCACCCGCCCCCAGAGCGGCTCCGGTGTCGGCTCCGCGGTGTTCCCGCCGGTCCCGCAGGCGCCCCAGGCCCCGCCGGGCCCCGTGCAGACGCCGTACCAGGCGCCCCAGCCGCCGACCCCGAACCCGAATCCGTACGGCGCTCCGACGCCGCCTCCTTCTCCGGCGTACGGCTATCCGCAGCAGGGCGGCTACCGGACGCCGTCCCCGTACGGACAGCCGCAGACCCCGCCGCCGTACAACCTCACGCCCCAGCAGCGGCCCTCCGGGCCTCCGGGGGGCGGAAAGAACAACAAGTCGGTGGTCATCGGCACGATCGTCGTCTCGATCATCGCCGTCGGCGGTCTGATCGCGGCCCTGGCGCTCAACGGCGGTGGGGGCGGAGGCGGCGGCGAGAGCGGCGGCGGCAGCAGCCCGGACCCCACGGCGACGCACGCGGCGGACTGGCGCGGGCCTGACACCACCAAGGTGATCGACTCGACGGAGTGCACGGAGCCGCAGGAGTCGTACACCGACGAGAACAAGATCCGGGTGCCCGACTTCCGGTTCAAGTACATCGACTCGGTCAAGGAGTGCGCGAAGGCCGCCGGCTGGTCGCTGGTGGTCAACGACTACGACGAGAACACGTTCGGCGAGGGCGCGGTGATCGACCAGTCCCCCGAGGCCGGCACGGACGTCGACCCGGACAAGGTCGAGATCACGCTCGACGTCTCGACGGGCAACCCGTCCTGATCCCGGGCCTGCAGACGCTCGCATGACGAAGGGCCCGGCGGCTTCGGCTGCCGGGCCCTTTCGCCCTCGTCGCTACAGGTCGCCCATTGCTACAGGTAGCCCATTGCTACAGGTAGCCCATTCGACTACAGGTACGGCCCGCCCGAGCGGCCGGCCGTGGGTCCGTCCTCGCTCATCTCGTGGCCGACGCCCGGCGGCAGCGCGCGCCGCATCTGCTCCAACTGGGCTCGCGCGGCCATCTGCTGGGCGAACAGCGTGGTCTGGATGCCGTGGAAGAGGCCCTCCAGCCAGCCCACCAACTGGGCCTGCGCGATGCGCAGTTCGGCGTCACTGGGCGTGCCGTCGTCCGTGAAGGGCAGCGAGAGCCGCTCCAGCTCCTCGACCAGCTCCGGCGCCAGCCCGTCCTCCAGCTCCTTCACCGAGCTTCGGTGGATCTCCTTGAGCCGGGCCCGGCTCGCCTCGTCCAGGGGAGCGGCGCGCACCTCCTCCAGGAGCTGCTTGATCATGCTGCCGATCCGCATCACCTTGGCCGGCTGCTCGACCTGCTCCGTCACCGGGATCTCGCGGGAGTCCTCGTCCCCTCCGCCGATCGCCATGCCGTCCTGGCCCACGACCAGGATCTGGGGGTTCTCCGGTGACCTGTCGTTCCTCGGCATCTCCATGCCGCCATTCTCTCGCACGTGTGCATCTCACCACCGTGGTGCCCCCTGTGGAGGGTGATCCACCGTTTACGGTGCGGGAGTTTCCGTCACTGCGCGTGGCTCTCCGCCCTCAGCCGCGGCAGCCCGGCCTCGGTGGGGGTCCTTGCCCGGGCCGTCTTCGAGGAGCGTCGGCAGCCCGTGACGAATCGACATACCCGGATTGTGCAGCGGGTTCGGTTTTTTGGCGGAACCCGGAATGCCGGAATCAGTGGTGAATGTGACGCTTGGGGCGTGAATCCATGGTTGCGTGCTTTGCAGGGGGCCGGACTCGTGGTGGGGGTGGGGGCGGGCGTACTGGTGTTTCCTCATGCGGGTGGTGCGTCCTACGGGGCTGTTGTGTCCTACGGCGGTGTGGCGACACACGGGAGCGTGCCCACGCACGGGGCGGTGTCGGCGCACGGGACTCACGACGCCGGCCGCATGGCTGCTGAGGGAGCCCCTGCGGCTGCTTCCCGAACTTCCTCCCCGTCTGCCTCCGCCTCCTCCACCGCCTCCCCGGAGCCGTCCCGGGCCGGGAGCCGGGCGGGTGAGGGCCGGGAGCGGCCGGGGCGACGGGAGACAGCGGACGAGTCTGCGGCCGCCCCGTCGGACGAGGGGGACGACGAATCGTCCCAGGAGGAGGCCGACGCGGGGCAGACCGCCTCGGCGTCGCCGCCCGCGGAGGCGGGCCTGGTGCCCTCCAAGCCCGCACAGCGCACCGGCGCCCGAGCCGCCGAGCAGCCCACCGAGCCCGTCCTGCGCATCCTGCCCCTGGGCAGCGGTCTGGTGCTGATCGGCCTCGGCCTGGGCCTCGCCTTCATCGGCCTGCGGATGCGGCGGGCGTAGAGCCTTGTCTCCTGGATGACGACGGGCCCGGGCGAGGCCGGAACTCAGGGCACGACCAGCAGCACCTTGCCCACGTGACCGCTCTCCTCGACGACCCGGTGGGCCGTCGCCGCGTCGTCCATCGGGATCTCGCGGTCGACGACGGGGCGGACGTGGCCGGCGTCGAGCAGGGGCCAGACATGCTCGCGCACGGCCGCGACGATCGCCGCCTTCTCGGTGAGCGGACGGGCCCGCAGCGAGGTGGCGCTGACGGCGGCCCGCTTGCTCAGGAGCGTGGCGATGTTCAGTTCGCCCTTGATGCCGCCCTGCATGCCGATGATCGCGAGACGGCCGTTGACGGCGAGGGTCTGGACGTTGCGGTCCAGGTACTTGGCGCCCATGTTGTCGAGGATGACGTCGGCGCCCGCGCCGTCCGTGGCCTTCTTGACCTCGGCGACGAAGTCCTGCTCCCGGTAGTTGATCAGGATGTCGGCGCCCAGTGCGGCGCACTGCTGCAGCTTCTCCTCGGTGCCCGCCGTGACGGCGACCTTGGCGCCGACGGCCTTCGCGAGCTGGATCGCCATGGTGCCGATGCCACTGGAGCCGCCGTGCACGAGCAGCGTCTCGCCGGGGCGCAGGTGGGCGACCATGAAGACGTTGGACCAGACCGTGCAGACCACCTCGGGCAGCGCGGCCGCCTGCTTGATGTCGATGCCCTTGGGGACGGGCAGCAGCTGTCCGGCCGGGACCGCGACCTTCTCGGCGTAGCCGCCGCCCGCGAGCAGCGCGCACACCTCGTCGCCGACCGCCCAGCCGGAGACTCCGGGACCGAGCGCGGCGATCCGGCCGGAGCACTCCAGACCGGGGTGGGGGGACGCGCCGGGCGGCGGGTCGTAGAAGCCCTGCCGCTGCAGGATGTCGGCGCGGTTGACGGCGCCGGCCACCACCTCGACCAGGACCTCGCCCTCGCCGGCCACCGGATCCGGGACCTCGTCCCACACCAGCGCCTCGGGCCCACCAGGTTCGGGAATCGTGATCGCATGCATGAAGGGGACGCTACTCCCTGGCGTCGGCGGTGCGCGGAGGTGCCGGTCTTCGGGGTGGTCACGAGGGGGCGCCGTACCCCGGGGTGATCACTCCGGGCGCAGGGGCCGGACGTCGGGTGCGACCTGTGCGCCCGGCGACGCCCGCACGATGGTGATCAGCCGGTCCGTCAACTGCAGTGTCCCGACGGCCGGATCGTCGTATCCGAGCACCCGGTGCCCGCGTACGACGCTCACCACCAGGTCCTCGGTCTGCCGCGGTGTCCTGCCCACCTCGGCCTTCACGACCGGCCGCTCGATCATGTCGAGCCCGCTGCCCTGCTGGATGAGGTCCTCCATGACCATGGCGGCCGCCGGGCTGAGCACGGACAGGCCGAGCAGACGGCCGGCGGCGCTGGCGCTGGTGATGACCGCGTCGGCGCCGGACTGCTGGAGCAGCGGCGCGTTCTCCTCCTCGCGCACCGCGGTCACGATCTTCGCCCCCCGGTTGAGCTGCCGGGCCGTCAGCGTGACGAGGACGGCCGTGTCGTCGCGCTGGGTGGCGATGATGATCTGCCGCGCCCGGTGCACCTCGGCCCGCTTCAGCACGTCGCTGCGCGTCGCGTCGCCGACCACACCGACATAACCCTCGGCCGTCGCCGCCTCGATCACCTCGGAGCTGGGGTCGACCACGACGACCTGCTCCTTCTTCAGTCCTGTCGCACACACGGTCTGGATCGCCGAGCGCCCCTTCGTCCCGAAGCCGACGACGACGGTGTGGTCGCGCAAGGTGGACCTCCAGCGGTTCAGTCGCCATTCCTCCCGGGTGCGTTCGGTGAGGACTTCGAGCGTGGTGCCGACCAGGATGATCAGGAAGAGCACGCGCAGTGGCGTGATGACGAAGATGTTGGTGAACCGGGCGGCGTCGCTGACCGGGGTGATGTCGCCGTACCCGGTGGTGGAGAGGGTGACGGTCGCGTAGTAGAAGGCGTCGAGCAGGTCGACCGCGCGGTCGGAGTTGTCGTTGTAGCCGTCGTGGTCGGCGTAGACGATCAGGGCGGTCGCGACCAGGACCGCCAGGGCCAGTAACAGTCGTTTGGCGACCTGGCGGATCGGCCGTTCGACGACCTTCCTGGGCAGTCTCACCCGATGGGTCACGAGATGTTCGTCCGCTTGGCGGGCGATCGCGTCATGGCCCGGAAGTTTCACGTGAAACACACCCCGATTCCGGCGGACGCCCAGGGCAGGTCGAGGAGTTCCAGCTCCTGACCCGGGCGGGCGCCGCCCGGTGGTACGACGGCGAGGGCGTCGGCCGCGGCGATGCCGCGCAGCATGGCGGGACCGTTGTAGTGCAGCGGTACGGCGCTGTCGCCGCGCAGCACGACGGGGATGAGCCGGGTGTCGTACGGATGCCCGTGGACCCCGTCCTGGAGCGGCAGGGCGTACGGCTCCGGGGCGGGGTGTGCGGCGAGTGTGCGCAGCAGGGGTTCGGCAAGGGTGAGCAGGCCGGACACGGCGGCGAGGGGGTTGCCGGGCAGGCCGACGAGGTGCTGGTTCTCCTTGGTGCGGGCCAGCAGCATGGGGTGGCCGGGCCGCACCTTCACGCCGTCCACGAGGAGTTCGGCGCCGATGCGCTCCAGGGTCGGGTGGACGTGGTCGACGGGGCCGGAGGCGGTGCCGCCGGTGGTGACGATCAGGTCGGCCTCGGAGCCCGTGACGGCCTTGCGCAGGGCCTTTGCATCGTCGCCGAGCCTTCGTACGGAGGTCACCTCGGCTCCCAGCGCGCGCAGCCAGGGCGGCAGCATCGGTCCGAGGGCGTCCCGGATCAGGCCGTCGTGCGGCCGTCCCTCGGTGAGCAGCTCGTCGCCCAGGACGAGGACCTCGACGCGGGGGCGGGGGACGGCGGTGAGGGTGTCGTAGCCGGCGGCCGCGGCGAGGCCGAGGACGGCGGGGGTCACCAGGGCGCCGACGGGCAGGAGCTGGTCACCGGTGCGGCACTCCTGGCCGCGGGGGCGGATGTCCTGGCCGTGCTGCACCTCCCGGGTGGCGTGCAGGCGGCCCTTGTCGTCGGTGCGGCCGTGTTCGCTGCGAATCACGGCGGTGGTGTCCGGGGGGATGCGGGCGCCGGTGGCGATACGGACGGCTTCGCCGTCGGTGAGGGCTTCGGGCGCGGCGTGCCCGGCCAGGACGCCCTCGTCCCGTACGTCCCAGGGACCGGGTCCCGCGACCGCCCAGCCGTCCATCGCCGAGGTGTCGAAGGAGGGCAGGTCGGTGAGGGCGGTGAGGGGGGCGGCCAGGGTGAGGCCGAGGGCGGCTTCGAGGGGGACCGAGACGAGGGGGCGGCGGGCGCCGGACCGGGCGGCGCGGGCGGCGATCGCCCGGGCCTCGGGCCAGGGGGTGGCCCGGTGGTGGGCGTCGGGCTTGTGCGGCGCGGCGGGGTCGGCAGCCTGCGGGGCGGGCGCGGGTACGGAGTCGCCGGGGGTGCGGTGGTCGGGGGTGCGGTGGTCGGGTTCCTTCACCAGGGCGAGCACCTCCTCGACGTCGAGGTCCTCGACGTCCTCGCCGGGCCGGGTGGAGCGGGCGATCATCCGGCGTCCGGGCGGGTGTCGGGGGTGGAATCGGGAGCGACGTCGGGCTCGGCGCCCGCGGCCTTGTCCGTCTCGTCGGCCTCCTCGGCCCAGCGCAGGGCGAGGGCCTCGGCCTTGCGGGCGGCTGCGGCGACGGCTTCGGGGCCGCCGCCGGCCTGGGCGGCTGCGTAGCCGACGAGGAAGGTGGTCAGCGGTGCCGCGGGCCTGGCCACCCCGTGGGCGGCGTCGCGGGCGAGGTCGAGCAGGACACCGGTGTCGACGTCGAGGTCGATGCCGAGCTCGTCCTTGGCTGCGGAAATCCATTCATCCAACACGTGCCCATGCTCCCTGATGCGTGCCCTGGCGGTGGCGATGTCGTCCCAGGTGTCGCAGTCGAAGGAGGCGACGGGGTCCGGGACGCGGGTGAGGTGGAGGGCGGCGGTCAGCCGACGCAGCGGCAGGCCGGTGAGGCTCCCGTGCTCGGTGGCGAGCGTGGCCAGTTCGCGGCGCAGCGCGTGCGTGCGGTAGGCGGCCACGAGGGGCTGGTCGCGGCCGTCGGCGTCGGTGAGAAGGACGCCTTCGGTGCCGCTGGCGTGCAGTGCGCTCAGCAGTCGTCGCACGGTGCCCGCCCCGAGGAACGGCAGGTCGGCGGAGAGGACCACGGTCTGCTCTGCGGTGGTGTGGTGCAGCCCGGCGCCGAGCGCGGCGAGGGGTCCCCCGCCGGGTGGGTCCTCGCGGGCCCACAGCACCGGCCGGGCGGTGGGCCTGGAGCCGGCGACGACGACGGTCGTGCGGGCGTCGGCGCAGGCGGTGAGCACCCGGTCGAGCAGTGCCCGGCCGCCGATGTGCACGCCGGGCTTGTCGGCGCCGCCGAGCCGCCGGGCGGCGCCCCCGGCGAGCACGACGGCGTCGTACGCGTCGTGTGCCGGGGTGGCGCCGCGGTCGCCGGTGGGCTCGTGCGAGGTCATCCCCCGAGTATGCGTGCCCTCAGGATCACAGGGAACGCACGGGCGTCACCCGGAACCTGCGGGCGTCCTCCTCGTCACAGTGTGCGCAGCAGGACCGCCGGCTGTTCCACGCAGTCCGCCACATACCGCAGGAAGCCGCCCGCCGTGCCGCCGTCGCACACCCGGTGGTCGAAGGTGAGCGAGAGCTGGACGACCTGCCGTACGGCGAGCTCGCCCTCGTGCACCCACGGCTTGGGGACGATGCGGCCGACGCCGAGCATGGCCGCCTCGGGGTGGTTGATGATCGGCGTGGACCCATCGACACCGAACACGCCGTAGTTGTTCAAGGTGAAGGTGCCGCCGGTGAGTTCTCCGGGTGTGAGGCTGCCCGTGCGGGCCGCCTCGGTCAGCCGGGCGAACTCGGCGGTGAGCGCTTCGGCGTCCCGCGCGTGTGCGTCCCGTACGACCGGGACGACGAGGCCGCGCTCGGTCTGCGCGGCGAAACCGAGGTGCACCTGGTCGAGCTGGACGACCTCCCTGGCCTGCATGTCCACCGTGGAGTTGAGCTCGGGGAAGCGGGCGAGAGCGGCGGTGCAGATGCGGGCCAGCAGGGCGAGGAGGGAGATCTTCGGCCCGCCTGCCGCGTTCATGGCGGCACGGGCGCGCATGAGCTCGGTCGCGTCGGCGTCCACCCAGCAGGTCGCGTCCGGTATCTCGCGGCGGCTGCGGGAGAGCTTGTCGGCGACGGCGCCCCGGATGCCCTTGAGGGGGGTGCGGAGGCCGGTGCCGGGTGCCGCGGTGGGGGCCGGCGCGGGCGGCTGGGGTTCGGCGGCCGGCTCGGCCGTCCGTCCCTGTGCCTCGGCGGCACGCAGCGCGTACTCGACGTCGGCGCGCAGGATCAGCCCGTCGGGTCCTGAGCCCGTCATCTCCTTGAGGTCCAGGCCGTTCTGCCGGGCGAGCCTGCGCACCAGCGGCGAGATCACGGGGACGGGTCCGTCCGCCGCCTCGCGTGCGCCGGAGCTCCCGTTCGCCTCCCGCGGCGCGGCGGGCGCCGGCTGTCCCGGCCGTACCCTCCGGCGTCGCGCGGGCGCCTCCGAAGTGCCGTATCCCACCAGCACGTTGCCCGAGCCCTCGCTCTCGCCCCCTGAAGCCGCCGGTCCGACCGCGACCGTCAACAGGGGTGCGCCGACGGGCAGTTCGGTGCCCTCCTCGCCGAAGCGGGCGGTGACCACACCGCCGTAGGGGCAGGGCACGTCGACCAGTGCCTTGGCCGTCTCGACCTCGACGACCGGCTGGTCGACCGCGACGACGTCGCCGACCTCCACCAGCCAGCGGACGATCTCCGCCTCGGTGAGTCCCTCCCCGAGGTCGGGGAGCTTGAACTCCAACACCTGTGCCATCAGCTCTCGGCCTCCCACTGCAGACGCCCCACGGCATCCAGGATGCGGTCCACGCCGGGCAGGTGGTGGCGCTCCAGCATCGGCGGCGGGTAGGGGATGTCGAAGCCTGCCACGCGCAGCACCGGCGCCTCCAGGTGGTGGAAGCAGCGCTCGGTGACACGGGCCGCGATCTCCCCGCCCGGGCCGCCGAACCCGCCCGACTCGTGCACGACGACCGCGCGGCCGGTCCGCCGTACCGAGGCGCAGACCGTCTCGTCGTCGAACGGCACCAGGGAGCGCAGGTCGACGACTTCGAGGTCCCAGCCCTCGGCTCGCGCGGCCTCGGCGGCTTCGAGGCAGACGGGAACCGACGGTCCGTACGTGATGAGCGTGGCGCTCCGGCCCGAGCGCCGCACCACCGCGCGGCCTATCGGTTCAACGTCCGTCGGGTGCTCCGGGTTCCAGGAGTCCTTGGACCAGTACAGGCGCTTGGGTTCGAGGAAGACGACCGGGTCGTCGGAGGCGATGGCGGCACGCAGCAGGCCGTAGGCGTCGGCGACGGTGGCGGGCGTGACGACATGGAGCCCCGGAGTCGCCATGTAGTACGCCTCGGAGGAGTCGCTGTGGTGCTCGACGCCGCCGATGCCGCCGCCGTAGGGGACGCGGATGGTGAGCGGGAGGGGCATCGCGCCGCGGGTGCGGTTGCGCATCCGGGACACGTGCGAGATCAGCTGCTCGAACGCCGGGTAGGCGAACGCGTCGAACTGCATCTCCACGACCGGGCGCAGGCCGTACATCGCCATGCCGACCGCGGTGCCGAGGATGCCCGCCTCGGCCAGCGGGGTGTCCGTGCAGCGGTCCTCGCCGAACTCCTTGGCGAGGCCGTCGGTGACGCGGAAGACACCGCCGAGGGTGCCGACGTCCTCACCCATGACGTGCACGGTGGGGTCGGCGGCCATGGCGTCGCGCAGCGCGCGCGTGAGCGCCTGCGCCATGGTGGCCGGCTTGAGGGCGACGGTGGTCATCAGTGCCCGCCTTCCTGTTCCGCGTGCAGCTCCGCCTGCAACTGGGCCCGCTGTTCGCGCAGTTGCCCGGTGGGCTCGGCGTACACATGGGCGAACAGGTCCATGGGGTCGAGCACCGGGTCCTGGTTCATGCGCTCACGCAGGTCGGCGGCCATGGTCTCGGCCCCGTCGCGAGCGGCCCGTATGCCGTCCTCGTCGAGGAGGCCGCGCTCGGTCAGTTCGTGCTCCAGGAGCGCGATGGGGTCGTGGGCGCGCCAGGCCTCGACCTCGGTGTCGCCGCGGTAGCGGGTCGCGTCGTCGGCGTTGGTGTGGGCGTCGATGCGGTAGGTGATCGCCTCGATCAGGGTGGGGCCGCCGCCCTCGCGGGCGCGGCGCACGGCGTCGGTGAGGACCTCGTGCACGGCGGCCGCGTCGTTGCCGTCGACCAGGCGGCCGGGCATGCCGTAGCCGACGGCCTTGTGGGCCAGCGACGGGGCCGCGGTCTGCTTGGCGAGCGGGACGGAGATGGCGAAGCCGTTGTTCTGGACCAGGAAGACCACCGGGGCCTGCCAGACGGCGGCGAAGTTCAGCGCCTCGTGGAAGTCGCCCTCGCTGGAGCCGCCGTCGCCGACCAGGGCGAGCGCCACCACGTCGTCGCCCTTGAGGCGGGCGGCGTGCGCGAGGCCGACGGCGTGCGGGAGCTGGGTGGCCAGGGGGGTGCACAGGGGAGCCACGCGGTGTTCGTGCGGGTCGTAGCCGGTGTGCCAGTCGCCGCGCAGCAGGGTGAGCGCCTGGACGGGGTCGAGGCCGCGGGCGACGGCGGCAAGCGTGTCGCGGTAGCTGGGGAAGAGCCAGTCGCGGTCCTCGAGGGCGAGCGCGGCGGCGACCTGGCAGGCCTCCTGGCCGGTGCTGGAGGGGTAGACGGCGAGGCGGCCCTGCTTGGTGAGGGCGGTCGCCTGCACGTTGTACCTGCGCCCGCGCACCAGCTCGGCGTACAGGCGGCGCAGCAGGGCCGGGTCGGCCTTCGCGGCGGCCTCGGTGCCGAGGACGCGGTAGGGCTCCGCGTCGGGCAGCAGCGGCGCGGGGTCGGTGCGGGGCTGCCAGGCGGGGGGCGGCGATGGCCGATACCCGCCCCGCTGCTCCATGACCGTCATGACGGCACCTCCTCGTGGGAGCGGCTTCAGGCGCGCCACGGGTGTGATGCGCCTCACCTACCGATTGTTCGGTCGTCGGCACATTTTGGCTACAGGCACCTTCAGGCTGTGGACAAACGGTTCTCCACAGCCTGGAATGAACGCAGTACGTCCATGGTAGGGAGGCGGGGGGACATGGCACCTGAACAAATGGCCGAAGGGCCGGAAGGCGGAAGTCCCCTACCGCTCCCGCGTCCGCTCGACGCCATCGATCTGGACATCCTCCAGATGCTCCAGGCGGACGGCCGCGCATCCATAAGGTCGGTCGCGGAACGGGTGCATGTCTCACGCGCCAACGCCTATGCGCGCATCAACCGCCTCATCGAGGACGGCGTCATCCGTGGCTTCGGAGCCCGCGTCAACCATGAGCGCGCAGGTCAGGGCACCTCGGCGTACATCACCCTGAAGATCGTCCAGAACTCCTGGCGCACGGTGCGCGAGCAGCTCAGACAGCTGCCGGGGGCCTCCCACATCGCCCTGGTGGGCGGTGATTTCGACGTGCTGCTGCTGGTGCACACCTCGGACAACAGGGCGCTGCGCGAGCTGGTGCTCACCCGGCTGCAGGCGATGCCGGAAGTGCTGAGCACGCGCACGCTGCTGGTGTTCGAGGAGGAGGACCTGGAGCCGCAGGGCTGAGACCTGCGGCTCCAGGTCCCCTGCGATGCCTCTCAGGCCCGGCGAAGCCGCTCAGGCCTCCTTGCGGAGCCCTCCGAAGACCAACTGCACGACTGCGTCGGCCACTTCGCGCTCGTTCATGCCCCGCCCGTCGGGCCGGTACCACTCGACGATCGAGTTGATCATCCCGAAGACGAGCCGGGTGGCGAGCCGCACCTCCACGTCACCGCGTACGTCCCCGTCGGCGGCCGCCGCCTTCAGCAGCTCCGCCACCTGGTGGTCGAACTCGCGGCGCCGCTCCAGGGCCCACCGCTCGGTGCCCGTGTTGCCGCGCACCCGCAGCAGCAGCGTCACATAGGGCAGTTCGCCGATCAGCACCTCGACCATGCGGCGCACGACGTACTCGAGCCGGTCGGCGGCACGCCCCACGCGCGCGTGCTCCTCGTCGAGGATCCCGAAGAGGCCGTCGAGCGCCCGGCTGACGGCCCGGCGCAGCAGTTCCTCCTTGCCGGCCACATGGTGGTAGATCGACGACTTGGAGATGCCGGCCGCCTTGGAGAGGTGCTCCATGGAGGTGCCGTCGTAGCCGCGCTCGTTGAAGACCTGGACGGCGACGGACAGCAGCGTCTCCGGGGTGTACGTGTCGCGCTTGGCGGTGGTCATGACTGGCTGCCCTCCCGCTTGTCGGAGGCGTACGCGTGCCGGTACAGCGCGAGGGAGGGCGCATAGCGCCCCGAGGGGTCGCGCAGGTGCAGGTCGTCGAGGAGGGCGTACGCCCAGTTGCGGCCGAGCCTGCGGCTCCACTCGAAGGGACCGAGCGGGTAGTTGACGCCCAGGCGCATCGCGGTGTCGATGTCCTCCTCGGTGGCCACCCCCTTGGCGACGGCGTCGTGCGCGAGGTCGACGATCCGGGCGACCGTGCGGGCGACGATCATGCCGGGGACGTCGCCGATGACGCTGACGTCCTTGCCGAGCGCCTGGAAGAGGCCGGTGGCCTCGGCGAGGGTCGCCGGCGAGGTGTCCTGGGAGGCGGACAGGGCGATACGGGTGGCGCGCCGGTAGTCGAGGGCGAGGTCGAAGTAGACGACGTCGCGGAACTCGACGGAGGTCTGGCCGTCGGCGAGCGCCAGCTGGCCGCCGCTCGGCAGCACCAGCCGGGTGCCGTGGTCCTCTTCCTCCTCGCGCACGGCGATGCCCGCCTCGCGGATCAGCGCGAGCAGCTCGGAGGCGGGGCCCAGGTCGCCCTCGACGACGACGTACGCGGGCGGCTGCGCGGGCTCCGCGGTGTGCGGCTCGGGACGCTCGGCATCGTCCCCGTACTCGTACCAGCCCCGACCGCTCTTGCGGCCGAGCCGGCCCGACTCGACCAGGCGCCGCTGGGCGAGCGAGGGAGTGAAGCGCACGTCCTGGAAGAAGGACCGCCACACGGAGTGGGTGACGGACTCGTTGACGTCCTGCCCGATGAGGTCGGTCAGTTCGAAGGCGCCCATCCTGAAGCCGCCCGACTCGCGCAGGACCGCGTCGATGGTGGCGGGGTCGGCGCCCTGGGCCTCGTACACGGCGAAGGCCTCGGCGTAGAAGGGCCGGGCGATGCGGTTCACGATGAAGCCGGGGGTGTCGGCGCAGGCGACCGGTGTCTTGCCCCAGGCGCGCGCCATCTCGTACGCGCGCGTGGCCGACGAGACGTCGGTGGCGAACCCGGAGACGACCTCGACGAGGGGGAGCAGCGGAGCGGGGTTGAAGAAGTGCAGGCCGACGAAGCGCCCGGGGTGGCGCAGGGCCCCGCCGATGGCGGTGACGGACAGGGAGGAGGTGTTGGTCGCGAGCAGACAGTCCTCGGCGACGATGTCCTCCAGCTCGCGCAGCAGGGCCTGCTTGGCGTCCAGCTGCTCCAGGACGGCTTCGACGACCAGGGAGCAGTCGGCGAGCTCGGAGAGGCTCTCGGCGGGCAGCAGACGCTCACGTGCCGCGTCCCGGTCGGCGGCTGTGAGCCGGTCCTTCTCGACGAGCCGGTCGAGGCGGGCGCCGATCGCCGCGGCCGCCTGGGAGGCGCGCCCGGCAGCGGCGTCGTACAGCCGTACGCGATGGCCTGCGACCAGCGCGACCTGGGCGATGCCCTGGCCCATGGTGCCGGTGCCGACGACGGCCACGGGGCTGCTGAGGTCGAGTGCTGTCATGTGCGCGATCCTCCCGCACGGGGTTTTCCACAGATGCGGCAGGCCCCCTTGTCCCGACCGATCGTTCGGTTACTCTAACTCTGACCGGCTGTTCCTGCCCATGTTTCTGCCAGGTCATGAGCTCGACGAAGAGTTCTCAAGACGAGGAGTTGGTCCCGCATGGCCGCCGAACTGACCACCCGCGACCTGATCGCCAAGCACCGGCCCACCCTCGACCAGGCGCTGGAAGCGATCCGCACGCGCGCGTACTGGTCCCCGCACCCCGAACACCCCAAGGCGTACGGCGAGAACGGCAGCCTGGACGCGGCCGCGGGCAAGGCCGCCTTCGACGCCCTGCTGGGCACCCGCCTCGACCTCGGCCAGCCCGGCACGGACGACTGGGTGGGCGCCGAGGTATCGCCGTACGGCATCGAGCTGGGCGTGACCTACCCGCATGCGGACGTCGACGAGCTGCTGCCCGCCATGAAGGCTGGACAGCGCGCGTGGCGCGACGCCGGCGCGGAGGCGCGCGCGGTGGTGTGTCTGGAGATCCTGAAGCGGATCAGCGACCGGACGCACGAGTTCGCGCACGCGGTCATGCACACCTCCGGCCAGGCCTTCATGATGGCGTTCCAGGCGGGCGGCCCGCACGCCCAGGACCGCGGTCTGGAGGCGGTGGCGTACGCGTACGTGGAGCAGGTCCGCACCCCCGACACCGCGGAGTGGACCAAGCCCCAGGGCAAGCGCGACCCGCTTGCGCTCACCAAGCAGTTCACGCCGGTCCCGCGCGGGATCGCGCTGGTGATCGGCTGCAACACCTTCCCGACGTGGAACGGCTACCCGGGCCTGTTCGCGTCCCTGGCCACCGGCAACGCGGTCCTGGTGAAGCCCCACCCGCGCGCGGTGCTGC
This sequence comes from Streptomyces sp. NPDC001604, assembly GCF_042893475.1. Classification (NCBI taxonomy): domain Bacteria; kingdom Bacillati; phylum Actinomycetota; class Actinomycetes; order Kitasatosporales; family Streptomycetaceae; genus Streptomyces; species Streptomyces sp. NPDC001604. The sequence goes on from NZ_JBIAUY010000002.1 coordinate 533,415, forward strand.
CGCTCGCGCTCACCGTGCAGGTCGCCCGCCAGGTCCTCGCCGAGGCGGGCTTCGACCCGAACCTGGTGGCGCTGGCGGCCGAGCGGCCGGGCGAGGGCATCGCGAAGACGCTGGCCACGCGCCCGGAGATCCGGATCATCGACTACACGGGCTCGACGGCGTTCGGCGACTGGCTGGAGGCCAATGCCCGCCAGGCGCAGGTCTACACGGAGAAGGCCGGCGTCAACACGGTGCTGGTCGACTCCACCGCGAACTACAAGGGCATGCTCTCCAACCTGGCCTTCTCGCTGTCCCTGTACAGCGGCCAGATGTGCACGACCCCGCAGAACCTGCTGATCCCCCGCGACGGCATCCGCACCGACGAGGGCCCCAAGACCTTCGACGAGGTGGTCGCCGACCTCGCCCGCTCGGTCGACGGTCTCCTCGGCGACGACGCGCGCGCGAACGCCCTGCTCGGCGCGATCGTCAACCCGGACGTGAAGGCCCGGCTGGAGGCGGCTGCCGGTCTCGGTGAAGTCGCCCTGGCCTCCAGGGAGATCAGCAACCCGGAGTTCCCGGACGCGGTGGTGCGCACGCCGGTGATCGTGAAGCTGGACGGCGCCAAGCCCGACGACGAGGCCGCCTACATGAGCGAGTGCTTCGGCCCGGTCTCCTTCGCCGTCGCGGTCGACTCGGCCGCGGAGGGCGCGGAGCTGCTGCGCCGCACGATCCGTGAGAAGGGCGCGATGACGGTCGGCGCGTACACGACCGACGAGGAGGTCGAGCGTACGGTCCAGGAGGTCTGCCTGGAGGAGGCGGCCCAGCTGTCGCTGAACCTCACGGGCGGGGTGTACGTGAACCAGACGGCCGCGTTCTCGGACTTCCACGGCTCCGGGGGCAACCCGGCGGCCAACTCGGCGCTGTGCGACGGTGCGTTCGTCGCGAACCGCTTCCGGGTGGTCGAGGTGCGCCGCGAGGCCTAGGAGCTGAACGCGCCCCCCGTCGCGCTCCAGTGGTACAGCGTCATGGCCACACTGGTCGCGAGGTTGTAGCTGGAGACCTGGGGGCGCATCGGCAGCGACAGCAAGTGGTCGGTACGCGCGCGTAGTTCCGCGGACAGGCCGCTGCGCTCGGAGCCGAACGCGAGGACGGCGTCGTCCGGGAGCTTGACGCCCCGGATGTCGTCGCCCTCCGGGTCCAGGGCGAACAGCGGTCCCGCCGGCAGCTCGTCGACGGCCAGGCGTTCCACGGCGGTCGCGAAGTGCAGCCCCGCTCCGCCGCGCACCACCGTGGGGTGCCAGGGGTCGAGGGTGCCGGTGGTGACCACACCGATAGCACCGAGACCGGCGGCCAGCCGGATCACGGCGCCCGCGTTGCCGAGGTTGCGCGGGTTGTCGAGGACCACGACGGGGGCCGTGCGCGGGGTGTGCGCGAGCTTCTCCAGATGGGCCGCACGGGACGGTCGTACGGCCAAGGCGGCGACGGCGGTGGGATGCGGGCGCGGCACCAGGTTCCGGTACGTCGCCTCCGGCACCTCCGTGAGCAGGCCGGCCAGCGCGTCCCGCACATCGGGGGCCAGCTCGTCGGCGAGGGCGAGCGCCGCCTCCCGGTCGGCGGTGACCGCCACCGGGACCTCGGCTCCGAAACGCACGGCGTGCTTGAGGGCGTGGAACCCGTCGAGCAGCACACAGGTACCGGCGATCCGGCGCCAGGCGGTCACGGGGTCGGGGACGGCTTCGGTCATGGCGTGCAGCCTACGTGCGCGCGGGAGCGGGGCACGCCGTGGAGCACTGGCTCCAGGGCTCACGCCGCCTGCGTCGGCACGGGGCTCTCCGGCGCGCGGCCCGGCCCGCGTCGAACGCCCGACGCGGGCGAGGACCCGGCCACGCGCGCCGGCCATCCCGCGCCAAGCGGTCCGGGTCGGCAGTGCACTCAGTCACGGCATGCGGCCCACGCGCACGGGAGCAGGGCTCACGCCGCGCAGGACGGGCGCAGGGCTCACGCCGGGAGCACGGGCGCGCGCGTCACAGGGCTCACGCCGTGGAGCCCACCTGTGTGGGCTCGGGGCTCTCCGGGGCGCGCGGCCCGGACGGCGTGGTACGGCCGGTGCGGGCGAGGACGCGGCCACGCGCGCGTGCCGCCCAGCCGCCGAGGCGGTGCAGCAGCGACGTCGGCAGGAACACCGCATCCGTCGCGATCATCGCCAGCGAGAAGAAGGGCAGCCCGAGGACGACGGCGATCACGGCGTGCTCGGTCATCATGACCGCCAGCAGGACGTTCTTGACCCGCCGGTTGAACAGCGTGAACGGGAAGGCGACCTGCACGATGACAGTCCCGTACGTCACGAGCATCACCATCGTGCCGCTGGACGCCAGCAGGTCGGCGAGCCCGGGCCAGGGCGAGAAGTAGTCGAGGTGGAGGGGGTAGTAGACCGCGGTGCCGTCCTGCCAGCGCGTGCCCTGGATCTTGTACCAGCCGGCCGTCGCGTAGATCAGACAGGCCTCCGTCATGATCACGAAGAGGGCGCCGTTGTGCACGATGTTGCCGACGACGTCCAGCAGGATCCCCGGCTCCCCGCTCTTCGCCCGGCGCCCGACCAGCCACCCCACGGCCTGCGCGAGCCAGACCCCCCACAGGATCACCGGCACGGTCGGGTCGGCACCGTCGAACCGCCCACCGGCCGTCACCGCGATCAGCGCGCACCCGAGCACGACCCACAGCGCCGGGCCGACCCGGTCGGAAACCTGCTCTCCACGCGCGCGTGCCCGACGCGCACGCTCCGCCCGCCGTGCGTCCAGCGACCAGACCTGGCCGCAGCGCGTGAAGACGAGGTACACGGACATCAGGTGCAGGACGTTGTCGCCGCCGTCCCCCATGAACACGCTGCGGTTCTGCAGCGAGAGCACACCGATCATGAACAGCACGGACATGGTGCGGGTGCGCCAGCCGAGCAGCAGCAGGACGCTCGACAGCGCGGCGAGCACGTAGACGAACTCGAACCAGCCCCGGCCGTCCGACCACATCAGGGCCGTGAAGGCACTGTTGGACGCGATCAGCTGCTGGGCGAGGTCCCAGCTCCACGGGCTGCCGGGGCCGTACAGCTCCTCGCGATGGGGAAACTCGCGCAGCAGGAACAGCAGCCAGGTCGTACTGAAGCCGATGCGGATCACGGCGGACTGGTAGCGGCCGAGCGGCGATTCGGTGATGCGGGCGATGGCGGAGGAGACCGAGAGGGCCAAGCGGTTCACCGGGCGCCTCCGTCGGTGTCGGCGGCCGTGACCGGCCACCAGGGCAGCACGCGGTCCATGGGTTTGTCGGAGATCTTCTCAGTGCTCCACTTGGGCGGGGGCACATTGGTGGTACGGGAACGTACCTGCACCTGATCGATGACCCCGCCCCTCCCGGACGCGTCGTCGCGGTCCAGGCGGAGCACCACTATGCGCCGCAGATACGTCTCGGACAGGGCGCCGCGCAGCCCCACCGGACGGTTGTTGCCGTCGTGCGTGGAGACGAAGAAGTCCCAGGCCCGGCGCAGCTCGTTCTGCTGGGTGTGGCTGGGCACCAGATTGCCGTCGATGGCCTGCCCGTCCTCGGCGGACAGGTCGTACCAGCCGGTGGTCCGCACCTCGCCGTTCTCCTCCTGCACCTCGGCGCGCACCTGGACCGCGATGTTCTGCTGCAGCGGATTCGGCGCGAACAGCTTCCAGTTCTGCTCGAACTCCGGGTAGATCCAGTCGTCGATCGCCTTGCCGTGCGTCTTGGTCAGCGTGTTCGAGGGCGCGACGTGCAGAAAGACCATCCCGATATGCACACAGACGAGGACCGCGACGACGGCGAGCGTCAGCGCGGCGCCGATCTGGTAGCGCAGGGAGAGAGCGGCCACCCCGGTGCGGGGTTCGGCGTACGGGCCAGGCGCAGGAGCCGTCGAGCAGGCCGAGGCGCCGGAATCAAGCACGGCAGCGTCCGGTGAGGCTTCCTGCCCTTCGTCCGCCGAGTTCGGTCCGGCCGGCCGGGGCGGACTGTCCTGCGCGGGTGATCTGCCCGGTTCGGGCGGACCGAACGGCCCGGGCGGAGCATCCGGCTCGGGCGCACCGCCCGACCTGCCCGGCCCGTCCGGCCCCTGCCGGGCGTCCGAGTCTGTGCCGTACGCGTCCATTCCGCCCCGTCTCCCGATCCACCACCGCACTCGCAGGGGCACGGTACTCAGGCCCGCCCGCCCGGCACAGCCCCCATCGGGCCGAGCTCGGCGCGGCATACGCGAGGTCGCCCCACTTGTCCACAGGACACGCGCGCAAGTTTTCCACAGCGGTTGACACCTTACGGCGCCCGTCCCACCATGGAATCGCACGAACCGAACGATCGGTCGGGAGCCAGCTCCGGACAGAGCCCAGGTCGAGGGGGACCGCATGGCGACAGCAGCCGCGCACCAGGCGTACGGCACCGCGGAGGACACCGACGGCACCGGTGCGTACGAGCGCGCCTTCGACGCCGCAGTGGCCGCCGACGAGCGCATCGAGCCGCGCGACTGGATGCCCGACGCCTATCGCGCGACGCTGGTCCGGCAGATGGCGCAGCACGCCCACTCCGAGATCATCGGCATGCAGCCGGAGGCCAACTGGATCACCCGCGCGCCCTCCCTGCGCCGCAAGGCGATCCTGATGGCCAAGGTCCAGGACGAAGCCGGGCACGGGCTCTACCTGTACAGCGCGGCCGAGACCCTCGGAACCAGCCGTGACGAGCTGCTCGACAAGCTCCACTCCGGCCGCCAGAAGTACTCGTCGATCTTCAACTACCCGACGCTGACCTGGGCGGACGTCGGCGCGATCGGCTGGCTGGTGGACGGCGCCGCGATCACCAACCAGGTCCCGCTGTGCCGCTGCTCCTACGGCCCGTACGCGCGCGCGATGATCCGCATCTGCAAGGAGGAGTCCTTCCACCAGCGCCAGGGGTACGAGCTGCTGCTGGCTCTCGGTCGCGGCACCCCGCAGCAGCGGGAGATGGCGCAGGACGCGGTGAACCGCTGGTGGTGGCCGTCCCTGATGATGTTCGGTCCGCCCGACGACGAGTCGGCGCACTCCGCGCAGTCGATGACGTGGAAGATCAAGCGGCATTCCAACGACGAGCTGCGCCAGCGCTTCGTCGACATCTGCGTCCCGCAGGCCGAGTCCCTGGGCCTCACCCTCCCCGACCCGGACCTGAAGTGGAACGAGGAGCGGGGGCACTACGACTTCGGCCCGATCGACTGGACGGAGTTCAAAGAGGTCCTCAAGGGCAACGGCCCGTGCAACGAGCAGCGGCTCACCCAGCGCAGGCGCGCGCACGAAGAAGGTGCGTGGGTGCGGGAGTCGGCCGCGGCATACGCGGCCAAGCACACGAGCGGCACGGGTGGGACGAGCAAGCCCGGCGAGACAGGAGCGACGCGAGCATGACGAACACCGACTGGCCCCTGTGGGAGGTCTTCGTGCGCTCACGCCGCGGCCTCTCGCACACCCACGCCGGCAGCCTGCACGCGCCGGACGCGGAGTTCGCCCTGCGCAACGCCCGCGACCTGTACACCCGCCGCGGTGAGGGCGTCTCGATCTGGGTCGTCCCGTCGTCCGCGATCACCGCGTCCTCCCCCGACGAGAAGGACCCGTTCTTCGAGCCGGCCGCCGACAAGCCGTACCGGCACCCGACGTTCTATGAGATCCCGGAGGGGGTGAAGCACCTGTGACCACGACCGTGCCCGTGAACGCCGCCCTCGCCCTCGGCGACGACGCCCTGGTGCTCTCTCACCGCCTCGGCGAATGGGCGGGGCATGCACCTGTCCTGGAGGAGGAGGTCGCGCTCGCCAACATCGCGCTGGACCTGCTGGGCCAGGCCCGCGTGCTGCTGTCGACGGTGGGCGACGAGGACGAACTGGCGTATCTGCGCGAGGAGCGCGCCTTCCGCAACCTCCAGCTGGTGGAACAGCCGAACGGCGACTTCGCCCACACCATCGCCCGCCAGCTCTACTTCTCCACCTACCAGCACCTGCTGTACGCCGAACTGGCCGCCACGAACGGTCCGTTCGCAGGCCTCGCCGCAAAGGCCGTCAAGGAGGTCGCCTACCACCGCGACCACGCCGAGCAGTGGACCCTGCGGCTCGGCGACGGCACGGACACCGGCCACGAGCGCATGCAGCGCGCGTGCACGGCCCTGTGGCGGTTCACCGGCGAGATGTTCCAGCCGGTGGACGGCCTGGATGTCGACCTGGCGGGAATGGAGGCGGCCTGGCTGGAGTCCGTCCGGGCCGTGCTGCACCGCGCGACCCTGACGGTCCCCGAGGGGCCGCGCGCCGGGGCGTGGTCGGCCGGCGCGGGCCGTCAGGGCGTGCACACCGAGTCCTTCGGGCGGATGCTCGCCGAGATGCAGCACCTGCACCGCAGCCACCCGGGGGCGTCATGGTGACGACGACCGCCCTGGAGTCCGAACTCCTCGAGATCGCCGGTTCGGTGCCCGATCCCGAGCTGCCCGTGCTCACCCTCCAGGAGCTCGGCGTCCTGCGCGCGGTGCATGTGCGCGGCGCGGACTCCGTCGAGGTCGAACTGACACCGACCTACACCGGCTGCCCCGCCATCGAGGCGATGTCCCTGGACATAGAGCGAGTACTGCACGCGCACGGCATACGGGACGTCACCGTCCGCACGGTGCTGCGGCCCGCCTGGTCGACGGACGACATCACGCCCGAAGGGCGGCGCAAGCTGCGGGAGTTCGGCATAGCACCCCCGCGCGTACAAGAGGCCTCCGGACCGGTCCCCGTGTCGCTCGGCCCGACCCGCACGCTGGAGCCGGTGCACTGCCCGCACTGCGGCAGCACCGACACCGAGCTGCTCAGCCGCTTCTCCTCCACCGCCTGCAAGGCGCTGCGGCGCTGTCTGTCCTGCCGGGAACCCTTCGACCACTTCAAGGAGCTGTGATGGCCCGCTTCCACACGCTCCGGGTGGCGGCGGTCGACCGGCTCACCGACGACTCCGTGGCCCTCACCCTCACCGTGCCCGAGGAACTGCGCGAGGAGTACCGGCACGCCCCGGGCCAGCATCTCGCCCTGCGGCGCCTGGTCGACGGCAAGGAGATACGGCGCACCTACTCGATCTGCTCCCCGGCACCGGCCCCCGGCGGCGCGGGCCCCACCAGCCTGCGGGTCGGCGTGCGCCTGGTCGAGGACGGGGCCTTCTCGACGTACGCGCTCAAGGAGATCAATGCCGGCGACGAGCTGGAGGTGATGACCCCGGCCGGCCGCTTCACCCTCGACCCCGCGCCCGGCCTGTACGCGGCGATCGTCGGCGGCAGCGGCATCACCCCGGTGCTGTCGATCGTCTCGACGCTGCTGGCGCGTGAGCCGGAGGCCCGGTTCTGTCTGATACGCAGTGACCGCACGGCCGCCTCGACGATGTTCCTGGACGAGGTCGCCGATCTGAAGGACCGGTATCCGGGGCGGCTGCAGCTGGTGACGGTGCTGTCCCGGGAGGAACAGCAGGCGGGGCTGCCGTCCGGACGCCTCGACCAGGAGCGGCTGACGGAGCTGCTTCCGGCGCTGCTGCCGGTGGAGCAGGTGGCGGGATGGTTCCTGTGCGGGCCGTTCGGGCTGGTCCAGGGGGCCGAGCGGGCCCTGCGCGGGCTCGGTGTGATGCGCACGCGCATCCACGAGGAGATCTTCCACGTGGACGCCGCCGCCCCCGCGCCGGCCGCGACCGCCCCCGCGCACAGCACGGTCACCGCCCGGCTCGACGGCCGCGGCGGGACCTGGCCCGTGCAGGACGGCGAGTCGCTGCTGGAGACGGTCCTGCGCAACCGGCCCGACGCGCCCTACGCCTGCAAGGGCGGGGTGTGCGGCACCTGCCGGGCCTTCCTGGTGACCGGCGAGGTGCGCATGGACCGCAACTTTGCGCTGGAACCGGAGGAGACGGAGGCGGGATACGTGCTGGCGTGCCAGTCGCATCCGGTGACGGAGAAGGTGGAGCTGGACTTCGACCGCTGAACCCACGGCCACGGCTCCAAAGTCGGCGGACCGTTCCCTTCTTCTAGAACCTGTTCTATCTTGACGGTCCGTCAGATCAGCGGACCCTCCGGAGGGACAGGACCGTGGACTTCACCTTCACCGAGGAGCAGCAGGCGGCGGCCGAGGCGGCGCGGGGGGTGTTCGCCGGGGTCGCGCCGGACGCGGTGCCCAGCCCCTCCCTCGTCCCCGGCGCCGTGGCCGACGGCTTCGACCGCGCACTGTGGACCAGGCTCGCCGAGGCGGACCTGCTGAGCCTGCTGCTCGCCGCCCAGTACGACGGGGCGGGCCTGGACGCCATCGCCCTGTGCCTGGTGCTGCGGGAGTCGGCCAAGGTGCTGGCGCGCGTTCCGCTGCTGGAGACCAGCGCGGCCGCCGCGGCCGTACAGGCGTACGGCGGCGAGGAGTTGAAGAACGAGCTGCTCACCCGCGTGGGGCGGGGCGAGGCGGTGCTGACCGTCGCCGTGAACGGCCGCACCGGCCACGACCCGGCCGAACTCGCCGTGACCGCACGGCAGGAGGGCGACTGGTGGGTCCTGGACGGGGTGCAGACCGCCGTGCCGTGGGCGCACACCGCCGACTTCGTTCTCGTACCCGCCCATACGGCCGCCGACCGCACCCTCCTCGCCGTGGTCCCCCGCATCCACCAGGGCGTCGGGCTGGGCGATCAGGTCTCCACCACCGGCGAACGGCTCGCCGAACTGCGACTGGAGGCCGCACGGATCCCGGCCCGTGACGTCATCGACGCCGACGGCGCATGGGAGTGGCTGCGCGAACTGCTGACCTGCGGGACCTGCGCGCTGGCCCTCGGTCTCGGCGAACGCGTGCTCGCGATGACCAGCGAATACACCGGCAAACGGGAGCAGTTCGGATACCCCGTCGCCACGTTCCAGGCCGTCGCCGTGCAGGCCGCCGACCGGTACATCGACCTGCGCGCGATGGAGGCCACACTGTGGCAGGCCGCCTGGCGGATCGCCTCGGGGGCACCCGGCGTGCTGCCCGCCTCCGGTGACGTCGCCGTCGCCAAGATCTGGGCGTCGGAGGGTGTACGGCGGGTCGTGCAGACGGCACAGCATCTGCACGGCGGTTTCGGGGCGGACGTCGAGTACTCGCTGCACCGCTACCACGCCTGGGCCAAGCACCTGGAGCTGCAGCTCGGCCCGTCGGCAGCGCACGAGGAGGCCCTCGGCGACCTGCTGGCGGCGCACCCGCTGGGCTGACCGCCCCGGCGACCGCGAGCTACAGGACGAACCCGGGCTGCCCGTCGTCCGTCACGACCGGGCGGCCCGCGGCCGCCCACACCTGCATGCCGCCGTCGACGTTCACGGCGTCGATGCCCTGCTGCACGAGGTACATCGCGACCTGCGCCGAGCGACCGCCGGAACGGCAGATCACGTTGACGCGGCCGTCCTGCGGCGCGGCCTCGGTCAGCTCGCCGTAACGGGCGACGAAATCACTGATGGGGATGTGCAGCGCCCCTTCGGCGTGACCCGCCTGCCACTCGTCGTCCTCGCGGACGTCCAGCAGGAAGTCGCCGTCCTTGAGGTCCGAGACCTCGACCGTGGGCACACCAGCTCCGAAATGCATGCCCAAGACGCTACCCGACGCGGCCGGGCACGGAACCGTCCGCCCGAGCAGCGGGACTACCTCAGCAGCTCGGCCAGCTCCGCCTCGCGCCGGGAGACATCGGCCAGGAGCTTCTCGGCGATCTCCTCCAGGAGCCGGTCGGGATCGTCCGGTGCCAGCCGGAGCATCGCGCCGATCGCGCTCTCCTCCAGTTCCTTGGCGACCAGCGAGAGCAGTTCCTTTCGCTGGGCGAGCCATTCGAGGCGGGCGTAGAGCTCCTCGGCGCGGCTCGGACCGCGCTCCTGCGGTGCCGGCCCCTTGGCCCACTCCTCGGCCAGCTCCCGCAGCAGGGTCTCGTCACCACGGGCGTAGGCGGCGTTGACCCGGGTGATGAACTCCTCGCGCCGGGCCCGCTCCGTGTCGTCCTGGGCCAGGTCGGGGTGGGCCTTGCGGGCCAGTTCGCGGTAGAGCTTGCGGGCCTCGTCGCTGGGGCGCACCCGCTGCGGAGGCCGCACGGGCTGGTCCGTGAGCATCGCCACAGCCTCCGGGAAGAGCCCCTCCCCGTCCATCCAGCCGTGGAACAGCTCCTCGACGCCGGGCATCGGCAGCACCCGGGCCCGGGCCTCGTCCGCCTTGCGACGGTCCTCCGGGTCGCCGGTGCGGGCGGCCCTGGCCTCGGCGATCTCCGCGTCCAGCTCGTCCAGGCGGGCGTACATCGGGCCGAGCTTCTGGTGGTGCAGCCGGGAGAAGTTCTCGACCTCCACGCGGAAGGTCTCGACAGCGATCTCGTACTCGATCAGCGCCTGCTCGGCGGCCCGCACGGCCCGCTCCAGCCGCTCCTCGGGGCGCGGCGCACCGTCCTGGGGCGTCGCCTGTGCCTCGCCGGCGACACCACCCTGCTCAGCTTCCGGGCTCGTCACCCGCCCAGCGTAGGCCACCCAGGCCCGCCTCTCCGACCCACCGACCTCGGCACCGAAGCCCCACAGCCACGACCTGCACAGGGAAGAGGACCCGACGGCCGCAACGGACTCTCGCCCCTGCGCCCCGGGACCCATGGACGTCCCGCACGGCATCCATCCACTCCACCACCAGATCCCGCCACACCAAGACCATCGTCCCCGGCCGGCACGCGATCTCACGGGTGCGCACCCGCTGCGGGGGCCGTTCGCCGGCGAGGTGCGGGCGATGCGGTGGCGAACACCCCGGTCGATCTACGTCACCCCGCGCTCCTCAACCGCCCCCGGCGAGCGCTCCCCTCACACCCCCATCTCCGCCGCGACCCTCCCCGAGCGCACCGCCGCCACCAGATCGGCGTGGTCGGCCTCCGTGCGGTCGGCGTAGGCGACGGCGAAGTCGGCGATCGCCTCGTCCAGTTCCTCGCTCTTGCCGCAGTACCCGGCGACCAGACGCGGGTCGGCGCTGTGGGAGTGGGCGCGGGCCAGGAGGGCGCCGGTCATCCGGCCGTAGTCGTCTATCTGGTCGGCGGCCAGCGCCGCCGGGTCGACGCTGCCCTTGCGGTTGCGGAACTGCCGCACCTGGAAGGGCCGTCCCTCCACCGAGGTCCAGCCCAGCAGGATGTCGCTGACGACCTGCATGCGTTTCTGCCCGAGGACCACCCGGCGGCCCTCGTGCTCCACCTGCGGCGCCTCGAAGCCCGCCGTCACCAGGTGCGGCACCAGCGCCGAGGGGCGGGCCTCCTTCACCTGGAGGACGAGCGGCTCCCCCCGGTGGTCAAGGAGCAGCACGACGTACGACCGGGTGCCGACGCTGCCCGTGCCGACGACCCGGAAGGCCACGTCGTGCACCGCGTGGCGGGCCAGCAGCGGCAGCCGGTCCTCGGAGAGCGTCGTCACATACTGCTCGAGGGCGGCGGCCACCGCCGCGGCCTCCGCGTCCGGAACCCGCCGCAGCACCGGGAGTGCCTCCACGAAGCGCCGCCCGCCGTCCTCGGACTGCTCCGTCGACTTCGCCGCGAAGCGCCCGCTCGTGTTGGCCCGCGCCTTCTCGGAGACCCGCTCCAGCGTGCCGAGCAGGTCGTGGGCGTCGGTGTGGGAGACGAGTTCCTCGTCCGCGATGGCGTTCCACGCGTCCAGCACCGGCAGCTTGGCGAGCAGCCGCATGGTGCGGCGGTAGGCGCCGGTCGCGTCGTAGGCCGCCTTGCGGCACTGGTCCTCGTCGGCGCCGGCCTCCCGGCCCGCGAGCACGAGCGAGGCGGCGAGCCGCTTGAGGTCCCACTCCCAGGGGCCGTGGACGGTCTCGTCGAAGTCGTTGAGGTCGATGACCAGGCCGCCCCGCGCATCGCCGTACAGGCCGAAGTTGGCGGCATGCGCATCTCCGCAGATCTGCGCGCGGATCCGGGTCATGGGAGTGCGCGCCAGGTCGTACGCCATGAGGCCTGCGGAGCCGCGCAGGAAGGCGAAGGGTGTGGCCGCCATCCGGCCCGCCCGTATCGGGGTGAGCTCGGGGATCCGGCCGCGGTGGGACTCCTCGACCGCGTCGGCCGCCTGCGGACGCGCGGCGTCGAGGTCGAGCGCGGAGTGCGCACTGCGCGGCACCCGTTTGCGCAGCGCCTTGCCCTCGTCCTTGGGCGATCCCTCGACGGGCCACTCGGCGAATCCCCGCACCCGCGGCAGCCGCCGCACGCCCGCCCCCGCCGCTGCCTCTCCGCTTCCGGTCACACCAACCGCCTCCCCCGCATGCCCATGAACATCAACTCGTGCCGACCGTACAGCGGGTGGGCGGAACGCGTCAGACCCTGTGGACAACTCCGCACCTGTGGAAAACGCCGCCCGGAACCGGACCTGTGCGCCGTGTGATTGTCCTCACCGGGTAACGCGCCTCACACCAGCCGGGACAACGCGAAAGCCCCAGGTCAAGGACCTGGGGCTTTCGGCTGGGTGGGGCACCGACGAAAACCGCTGATCAGCGGCTTCCTTGGGGTTACTGAAGATCGTTTCCCCCGCTCAGAGAGATCATTTCCCACCGCCCTGGTCGACGCCCCATCGGCTCAGGACCCGGCGATGCCGGAACACGCGAGTTCGCCGGAGCACGCGACGACGAGCACGGTGGCAACACCGGTGATCCCGAACGAGGGGAAGTGGACGACCCCGAGGACGGACGCGCCTAGCTGCAGCCCGGCGAGGACGAGGCAGCTTCCCCACATGGCGATGCGAGGCAGCAGGCCAGCGCCCACCTCGTTCTCGTTGATGAGGTGCGAGAGCATCGACAGGACCGGGATGAGCACGAAGATGTGGACGACGGCCGAGAGGATCCCGGGAGGTAGCCGATCACCGCGCGAACGCGGTCGCCTCGGTGGGGACCAAGGCGGAAGTGTCGCCCTTGCGCAGCCCTGTCACCGTGCGGAACCAAGTCCCTTGCCCGCATCGATGCCCACCTCAGCGGAACACAGCGGCTCGGCACCCGCACCAGCCACTTCGCAGCACTTTGTGCTCCGTCGAACAACTCGACGGGGCAAGGCGACGAGGCTCCCGAATCAACCAACAGCGCCCGAAGAGCTACAAGCCGGTTGGTCTCTCCACTCATGAGCCGGGACAGGCTCGCGCAACTACCCCCGCCTCGGGTGGACTTCCTGTTCTGCCAGAGCCTGCCGGTTGAGGGGGAGAGCCTGGGCGAGACCGCAGATGAACGCTCATGGGTGACGTGGCCTGCGTCGTAGCCCCAGTTCGGCCCGGACGGCGAGGTGGGTGCTGCACCGGACGCTGGGACCGGAGACGGAGCCTGACCCACTCCACCACAGCCGCCTACGGCGTGGAACGCTGGCCCGACGACCGCGCAGCGACCGCCGCCGGGGAGCCGCCACCAGGTCTCCCGCACGGTCAGCAAACCGGCCTCGCCCAGCGCCCATGCCCCACCCCTCAGGCGTACCCCGGGAGCCGGCCTCCGCAGGCCAGGTACCCAAGTTCAGTACGCGATGGATTCAGTACACAGTGCATTCAATACACCGTGTATCGTGAGCCCGTGAGTCCACCAGACGCCATGCCCGGACCAGAGACCCGCCCGCCCCGCCACCGGGCGCACACCCGTGCGCGGCTGCTGGCGTCGGCTGAACGCGTCATCGTGGAGCGCGGCTACGCCCAGACGACGATCGAGGACCTCTGTACCGCCGCGGGGTACACGCGAGGCGCGTTCTACTCCAACTTCCGCAGCAAGGACGACCTGGTCCTCGCGCTCTTCGACCGCCACTCGGCGGACCGTCTCGACCAGCTGGAGCGGCTGCTCGAAGGGCCCGGGGCCGCCTCGGCCGAAGGGGTGGCCCGGGCGTTGCTCGAGGTCAACCCGCTGGAGCGGAACTGGATCCTGCTGTTCCTGGAGTTCCGCATCCACGCCGCCCGGGATCCGCGGCTCGCCGCCGAGCTGGATGAACACGACCGAGCCCTCCGGGACTCACTGGCGGAGCTGCTCCAGCGGTGCTGTCCCGCGGTGGCCCGGGGGGTCGCGCCCGTCGGCGCTGTCGCGGCTACCCTGCTGGCCGTCCGTGAGGGCATCCTCGCGCGGACGGCGGGTGACGGACCGGGTGCGCCGGAATCGCTGGACGCCGCTGTCGCGACACTCTCGGCGATTCTGCCCGCACTCGGCATCGTGCTGACCCCCGCGGCCCAGCCGGAGTCATAGGACACGCGGGCATCGCCCTGCACACGAATCTGCGTCAGGGGCACCGGTCACGGGCCGGCGCCCGGTTCCCCAACTTCCGCGAGGGACACATCATGCAAGGCACGCCTCCCCATCCGGACGCCCGGCGGGCAGATTCCCGGCGCTGGAAAGCGCTGATAGTCATCGCGCTGGCTCAGCTGATGGTCGTCCTCGACACCACGGTGGTCAACATCTCCCTGCCGTCGGCACAGCACGACCTTGGCATCTCCGACGGCAACCGCCAGTGGGTCATCACCGCCTACTCGCTGGCCTTCGGCGGACTGCTGCTCTTCGGCGGCCGCATCGCCGACCTTGCCGGGCGGCGCCGTATGTTCGTCATCGGCCTCATCGGCTTCGCGGGAGCCTCCGCGCTGGGCGGTGCGGCGGTCGGCACGGTGACCCTGCTGGCGGCACGCGCGCTGCAGGGGGTGTTCGGGGCTCTGCTGGCGCCGGCCGCCCTGTCCCTGCTGTCCGTGACATTCAACGAACCGAAAGAGCGTGCCAAGGCGTTCGGCATCTACGGCGCCGTCTCCGGAGGCGGCGGCGCCCTCGGCCTGATCCTCGGCGGAGTGCTCACCCAGTATCTGAGCTGGCGCTGGGCGCTGTACGTCAACATCCCCTTCGCGGTCGCGGGGATCGTCGGCGCCCTGACGGTGGTCCGCGAACCCGATGAGCGGCCCCAGCGGTCCCGGCTGGACATCCCCGGAGTCCTGCTGGCGACCGGTGGCCTGGTCCTGCTGGTCCTCGGCTTCTCACGGGCCGAGACACACGGGTGGCACGCGCACGCCACCGTGCTGCTGCTGGTCGGGGCGGTACTCCTGCTCGCCGTCTTCGTCCTGGTCGAAAGCAGGGTCGCGACGCCGCTGCTCCCCCTGCGGGTCGTCACCGACCGCAACCGCGGCGGGGTCTACCTCTCGCTCGGCCTGTCGGTCATCGGGATGTTCGGCCTCTTCCTCTTCCTTACCTACTACCTGCAGGTCGTGAAGGGGTACACGCCCCTCGTCACCGGGCTCGCCTTCCTCCCGATGATCCTGGGCATGGTCACCGGGTCCACCCAGATCGGCTCCCGGCTGATGAACGTGCTTCCGCCCCGGCTGCTGATGGGGACCGGTTTCCTGGTCTCCGCCCTCGGCATCCTGCTGCTGACTCAGCTCAAGGTCGAAAGCTCCTACGCCGCCGTGGTGCTGCCCGCACAGGTCCTGCTCGGCCTCGGCATGGGCACGGCCTTCATGCCCGCGACGAGTCTGGCCACGCACCGCGTGCAGCCGCGGGACGCCGGTGTGGCATCCGCCATGGTCTCCACCTCGCAGCAGGTCGGCGGATCGATCGGGACCGCGCTGCTGAACACCGTCGCGAGCAGTGCGGGCCACCGCTGGGCCGCCCGGCACCTTCAGCAGGCCAGGTCCCTCGGCAAGGCCGGTTACGCCAACCATGCCGCCGTCCACGGGTACACGGTCGCGAGCTGGTGGGCCGTGTCGATCCTCGGCATCGCCGCGCTGGCCGCCTTCACGCTCATCCAAGGTCCCGGCCAGGACGCCGGTGCATCCGCCGCGACCGACACGGAGAAGACGACAGCGCCCGTCCTGCACGGCTGACACACGCTGAAGGGGTTCCTCCCGGTGGCCCGGGAGGAACCCCTTCAGCGTGACACTCCCACCATTCAGCCGGAGGTGAAGACCGCCTTCATCACCGACCCGTCGGACACCCGGGTCAGCGCCTCGGCATGGTCGCTCAGCGGGAACACCGTCACCAGCCGGGTGAGTTCGAAGCGCGCTGTCAGTGCCGGGAGAAGCCTCACGTACTCGACCAGGTGCGCTCCGGAGAACGCCCAGGAGCCGATCACGTCCAGCTGCCGGAAGACGATCTGGTGCGGGTTGAGCACCGTGTCACCGGCGTCCGTGTACTGGCCGATCACCAGGTAGGAGCCCCCGCGCCGGGCCAGGGACAGCCCCTGGGCCACCGCTGCGGGCACTCCCGCGCATTCGATCACCAGATCGGCGCCTTGGCCACCGGTCGCCTCCAGCACCTCGGTCAGCGCCTCCTGGGGCGCTGCCGCGCCGGCGATGTCGATGGAGCAACGCCTACGTGGGCACCGCCGTCTGCTACTTCACGATCGCCGTCGAACTCGCGCTGCCCTTCGCGATCCTGTCCGCCCGTCCATGGGTCCGGAAGGCCAACACCCTGGCCCTGGAGGCCATGCACGTGGGCATCATGGTCTGCATGGGACTGGTGTGCTTCGGCCTGCTGATGATCGGTGCGGACTGCACCTGCCTGCGCGATGACGACTACCGGTCGCTCGCCCGGCGCCTGCGGACCCTCAAGGAGCGTCTGCTGCCCCGTGGTTGGTCACCGCTGCCCGCGCGCGGCATGAGCCCCGTGGCGATCGCGGCCGGACAGGACGGGGTGGCCGATGCGTGACACCGTCAGGGAACCGGCGGGCGGCACCGGCTCGCAAGGCGCGGCAGCGGATGCCCTGTACCGGTTCCTCACCGCCGGGCGCGCCGACCGGGAGCGCCTCGCGCCGCGCGTGGTCGCCGCCGTGGGACGCGAGCGGCTCGACGAGATCGTGGACGCCGCCCTCGCACGCGTCGGCGAGGTCACCGGCGTGCACGACAGCCCCGAGGGACTGGTGATCGGCGGCACTCGGGGGCGCGCCCTCGCCTTCGCCGCCACCGCGGACGGCCGGACGCTCGACCATCTCCTGATCGCCCCCGGCACGTACCGCCCCTCACTCCCGGGCCTCGCCCGGCTGCGCCCGGCCCTGCTGTGGACCGTGCTGGTGGCACTGTTCGTCGTGCGGATCGACGCCTGCTGGGAGGCCCCCTCCCAGGTCGCGTGGTGCGGGCGCCTGCTCGTCGTCGCGGTCGGGTACCTGGTCGTCGAGGGCTGGCGGGCCCCCGCCCTGATGCCGTGGTGGGCCCGCCGGCCGCTGGAAGCGGGGGCCCTCGCGGCCCTCGCCTCCGCCTGGCGGCTGCCGGAGCTGCCCGCGCCGGGCGGCGCCGGCGAGCTGGTCGGGGGGGCCTGCCTGGTCGCCGTCCTCGGCGTACTGCTGGTCCGGGCACGACGCCACCGCTGGGGAACAGCCGTCTCCCGGCCGCTCGTCTTCCCTTTGCGGGGCGGCAGTTGGTACATCGCGCAGGGCGGAGGGCGCGGCCTCAACCACCATTTCGCCTTCCCCGAGCAGCGTGGCGCCCTGGACGTGGTCCAGGTCGGCCCCGGCGGTACGCGGGGGCGCTCCCAGGGCGTGAACGAGAGCTACCTCGTGTACGGGCAGCCCGTGCACGCCCCCTGCGACGGTACGGTCGTCGCCGCCGCCGACCACATCGCCGACCAGGAACCCGGCACCATCCGCTACCAGCCCGCCTACGGCAACCACGTGTGGATCGACACCGGCGCCGAACTCGTCAAGCTCGCCCACCTGCGCCCCGGCACCGTGACCGTGGCCAAGGGCGACACCGTGCGCGCCGGGCAGGTGCTCGGCGAGGTCGGCAACTCGGGCAACAGCACCGAGCCGCACCTGCACATCCACGCCGAACGCGACGGCGTCGGCCTCGACCTGGAGTTCGAGGGGGTCCCGGGCCCACTGTGCCGGGGCCGGACCGTCCGCTCGTAGACCACACCACGCCCTTCATCACGGCAGGCAGCCCGCCGGCCCGCACGGACGACGTGCCCGGGCCCCGGGCCGCCTCGTCACGTCCTGCGCGTCCTCGGCACCCCCTCACCAGAAGGTCTTCACCCGTGCCCCTCCATGCCCCCATACGCCCGCTGCGCCGTCTGCGCGGCTCGGTGGTCGCGGCTTCCTGTGCCGCCCTGCTGTGCACCGCCGGATTCCTGCCCACCGCCCACGCCGCCGACCGGCATCCGCTCATGGGATCCCGGCCCGCCTACGCGACGCCGGCCGCCGACGCGGGACCAGTGCCCGGCGACCGCCGCGTCAGCGCAAGGCTCTACCTCAACTCCCGTGACCCGCGAGGCCTGGCGGCGTTCCTGCGCGATGTCACCGACCCCCGCAGCCCGCACTACCGGCACTTCCTCACCCCCGCGCAGTACCAGCGCCGCTTCGGCCCGGCCGAGCGTCAGATCCAGACCGTCACGGCATGGCTGGCCAGGTCCGGGTTCACCGTCACCGGCCGCACCCCCCACTATCTGAGAATCGGGGGCCCCGCCCGCGCCGTCCGGCAGGCCTTCGGCACGAGCCTGCATCGCTACCGCACCGGACGCGACACCATCGCCGCTCCCTCGGCCGACCTCAGCGTGCCCGCCTCCCTCGGCTCCGCCGTACTCGGTGTCACCGGCCTGTCCCTCCCCGGCGCGGCCCGCCCGCTGTCCACCCCGGCGACCGCCCTCGACGTACCCGCCGACGGTCCCGTCTGCTCCGGCCACTTCGGGCAGAAGCCCGCCACGAACTTGCCTGAGGCATACGGCAGAACCTCCACCTACGCGCCCTGCCCCTACACCCCCGCCCAGCTGCGCCACGCCTACGGCGCCGACGGCAGGGGCAGCGCCACCGGCCGCGGCGCCACCATCGCCGTCGTCGACGCCTACGGATCGCCGGACATGGCCGCCGACACGGCCCGCTACGCCCGCGCCACCGGCGACCGTCCTTTCCGGCCGGGCCAGTACCGCGAGCACGTCACCCCCTCCCAGTGGCAGATCGGCGACGCGTGCGCGCCTCCGCGCACCTGGGCCGGCGAACAGGCTCTCGACATCGACCTCGCCCACGGCCTCGCCCCGGACGCGAACGTCCTCTACGTCGGCGCGAACTCCTGCCTCGACAACGACCTGATGGACGTCGAGTCGTATCTCATCGACGGCCGCCGGGCGGACGTCATCTCGAACTCCTGGGCCGAGATCATCCACTCCGACCCGGGGCATCTCACCCCTGCTCTGGTCGCCGCGTGGAACCTGCTGTTCCAACAGGCCGCCGCCGAAGGCATCGGGGTCTACTTCGCGGCGGGTGACTGCGGCGACTCCTCGCCCAAGGCAGCTCAGACCGGCGTCAACTGCGACCCGAAGACCACCCGTGCCCAGGCCGACTTCCCCAGCGGCTCCCCGTGGGTCACCTCGGTCGGCGGCACCACCCTCGCCCTGGACCGGCACGGCGACTACGCCTGGGAGACCAGCATGGGCGACGAGTTGTCCATCCGCACCGACAAGGGCAAGGGACCCTGGGGGCCCATACCCGGCGTCTTCGCCTTCGGCGGCGGAGGAGGCGCGAGCGACTTCCCGCAGCCCTGGTACCAGCGCGACCGCGGCACCGGCGACACCGGGCACCGCACGACTCCCGACGTCGCGATGGAGGGTGACGGGGCACTGCCCGTACTGGTCGGGTTCACCGACGCCGGAACCTTCCACCTCATCGGATTCGGCGGCACATCGGCGGCGACCCCCGCCTTCGCCGCCCTGCAGGCCGACGCGGAACAAGCCTCCGGGCACCGGATCGGCTTCGCCAACCCGCTCCTGTACGCACTCTCCGCTTCCCGCACCCACGTCTTCCACGACGTCACCGACCGGCCCGCGAACGCCGGATCTTCACCCCTGACCGTGGTCCGCGACGAGGGCCCCGACACCGACACCTCCACCGGCGCCCAGCGCTACGTCCTCTACACGCTCGGCCATGACTTCGGCCTGCCCGCACACCGCGGCTACGACGACGCTACGGGCCTGGGCTCCCCCACCCCGGGATACCTGCACTGGTTCCAGCACACCAAGGGCGTCCTGCGGTGACCGCCGACGCCATCGTCGTGGGAGCGGGGCCAAACGGTCTCGCGGGCGCCGTCACGCTCGCCCAGGCGGGCCTTTCCGTGACCGTCGTGGAAGCCGCCGCCACCATCGGCGGCGGGACACGCAGCGGCGAGGTCACCGTGCCCGGCCTGCTCCACGACCACTGCGCCGCGGTGCATCCCATGGCCGTCGCATCACCCTACCTGCGCACGCTCGGCCTCGAACGCCACGGACTGCGCTGGGAGCACGCCGAGACCGCCCTCGCCCACCCCCTCGACGGCGGCCACGCGGCCGTGCTCCAACGCGATCTGGCCGCGACCGTGCGCGGTCTCGGCGTCGACGGCCCGGCCTGGCGGCGTCTCTTCTCACCCCTTACCGCCCACTACGAGGCCCTGAGCGAAGACCTCATGCGCCCCTTGGCGCGGCTTCCCCGGCACCCCGTCCTGACGGGCAGGTTCGGGCTTCTGGCGGCCCAACCTGCGCAGTGGACCCTGCGCCGCTGGCGGACCCGAGCGGCCCGTGCCCTGTTCGCAGGGATCGCCGCCCATGCGCTACAGCCGCTCGCCGCCCCAGGCAGCTCCGCCATCGGACTCATGCTCACCGCCGCCGCGCACCGGCACGGCTGGCCCGTCGCCCGTGGGGGCTCTCAGGCCATCGCCCACGCGCTCGCCGCCCGTCTCGTCGAACTCGGCGGCACCATCGAAACGGGCACCCCCGTTCGTTCCCTGGGAGACCTTCCCCCCGCCCGCACGATCCTGCTCGACCTGGCGCCCCGCGCGGCAGCGCGGGTGTGCGGTCCGCGTCTTCCCGCCCGCATCCGACGCGCCTACACCGGCTACCGGCACGGGCCCGCCGCGTACAAGGTCGACCTGGCGGTGGAGGGAGGCGTGCCATGGCGTGCCGAGGTGTGCCGCAAGGCGGGCACCGTCCACCTCGGCGGAACCGCTGAGGAGATCGCGGAGGCCGAACAGGCGGTGTCCCGCGGGCTGATGCCCCGGCGTCCCTTCGTTCTGGTCGCCCAGCAGTACCTCGCTGACCCCGGGCGTTCGGTCGGCGACATCCACCCCGTCTGGGCATATGCGCACGTCCCGCACGGCTACGGCGGAGACGCGACGGCCGCCGTCCTGGACCGGATCGAGCAGTACGCCCCCGGACTGCGCGAGCGCGTGGTCGGCCTGTCCACCCGCTCCCCGGTCCAGTTGGAGGCATACAACCCCAACTACGTCGGCGGAGACATCCTCACCGGCGCCAACTCACTCGCCTCGCTCGCATTCCGCCCACGCCCTGCCCTCGACCCGTACGCAACGGGCATCCCTGGCGTCTACCTGTGCTCGGCGGCGACGCCACCGGGCGCGGGCGTGCACGGCATGTGCGGCCACAATGCCGCGAGATCGGCACTGCGAGAACTCGGCCTGACCGTGGCCCCGCTGGCCTCCCCGTCACCCTGAGAGGCCGATTCGCCGCGCTGATCTGTCTCGTCGGCGCTACCAAGACACTTTCATCCGTGTCCCCCCGGGCCGCGGCATCCACCTTCCCCTCGTCGACCCGGAGCCCAGCCCAGCGGGCCCGGTCTCCCGGCGTGGCGAAGCCGTGGCCATGAAGTGTTCGGAGTCAGCGTCAGCTCTCCGGGGCACCCTTCGTGGACCACTCGTTGGCGAAGTGCTCCATCTGCTTCAAGGCCAGGTTGATGGCCTTGGGGGTCTGATCCGGCGGGTAGTTACGGCGAGCCAGGAGACTCTTGGTGGCGCTGCGCAGGCGGCACCCCGATGAGCAACCTCTGACCGGCCGCATCGAGACCAACGCGCTGAAGATCAAGCCCACCACCCGGGCCGGGGTGATGCTCTCCGGCGGCGGCTACCAGGGCAAGACCGAATGCGTCTGCGAGATCGCCGCCGCTTTCGAGCAACGGTGGCTCGCTCTCCACGACGTCAACGCCGATGCCCGCCAGGGCGGACGCGATCTGCATGTCCCGGTCGCCTACGTCCAGACCCACGGATGCATGTCCGGCGCCAGGCTTGTCGCCGTTCACGGAAGGGGCCCAGCCGAGTCGTTCAAGCACTCGCCGGCGACCGTCTCTACAACGACCAGCAGGCCGAGAACTTCCAGCTCCCTATCCGGGCCATGGGCTTCAAGCCGGTGTACGACTACGCCAAGGACCAGCTCGGCTCCAAGGACGAGTACGAGGGTGCCCAACTCGTCGAGGGCAACTGGTACTGCCCCTCCATGCCCGAGCACCTCGTCAACGCCACCGCCGACCTCATCGCCGAGCGCATCGACAAACAGATGTGGATCGAGCGCACCCGTCAGCGCACCCAGTACCTGTTCTTGCCCAAGCAGGCCGCCGATGCCGAAGGCCACCGCCGCATGATGTGCCCCGCCCAGGCAGGCCGTGTCCAGTGCCCCCTCAAACCCCACACCCTGGGCAAAGGCGTCCACCTCACCCTCGTCGACGTCCTGCCCAGCCCGGTCGAGCCGCACGCCGTATGCAAGAGCGGCAGCGTGACATTCCCGCCCGAAGCCGGCGCCCAGCTCTGGCAGCCCCTGCAGCACGGACGCGAACACTGGCAGCGCATCTACTTCCGCCTTCGCAACTCAGTCGAAGGCGTCAACGGCTTCGGCAAGGACCCGCTCTACGAACACTTCGAGTCCGGCGGCACCCGCCGCATCCGTGGCATCGCCGCCCAGACCCTCCTGCTCGCCTTCCAACTCGGCCACGCCAACCGCCGGAAACTCACCGCCTGGGCCGACGCCATCGCCCTCAATGGCGACCGTCCCCGACGCCGCCCCACCCGACGCCGCAAGACGAGGCCCCTGGGCGACTGGACTCCGAAGGGCTACGTCACCAAAACGGACAAAAGAACCGAGAATGAACCAGACCAGTGAGGTATGACACACACTGAAACCCAGCTGAAGATCCACAACGCCACAAAGGACTGCCCGGCGGCCCATCAGCCGCCGGGCAGTTCTGCATGTAAGAACCATCACACCGTCGCCCACTTGCCCGGGCATGCAGAAACGGGCTGATCGTTTTCACGGTCAGCCCGTTTCGTCGGTGCTACCAGGACACTTTCATCGGTGTCCCCTGGTGGGGAACCGACGGAATGCGCTGGTCAGGCACGATGTACGGACCCGTGAAGATCGTTTCCCGCGATGTCGCTGATCATTTCCCACAGACCTGACCAGGGGCCTTCGACGAGGTCTCACGATTGCGACCCAGTGCCGTCACTGCTGCTCGATCCGCTCGCCTGTAGGCGCAGAGCCAGCACTGTCATGTAGCCGAGCAGTGCCACGAGGCCAGCCATGAACAGACCAAAGACAGTACCCGCCATCGTGCTGGTCAGGTCTTTCGGCACCGTACTCATGATGTACAGCGGGATCACCACACCGACCACCGTAAAGAAACTCAGAGTGAGGAGACCGAGGACGAGCCCCTTCGGTCTGACCACGG
Source organism: Streptomyces sp. NPDC001604 (assembly GCF_042893475.1). Lineage (NCBI taxonomy): Bacteria > Bacillati > Actinomycetota > Actinomycetes > Kitasatosporales > Streptomycetaceae > Streptomyces > Streptomyces sp. NPDC001604. The sequence goes on from NZ_JBIAUY010000002.1 coordinate 556,799, forward strand.
CCTCCCGGGCCTGCCTCAGCCGCGTGACCTCACCCTCGAGATCTTCCAGCTGCTGCTGCGCCCGCCCCTCCTGGGCTTTCAGCGCATCTCGTCGCATGCCGCGCTGCAACATCAGCGTGTCAGACAGACTCGCCCTGGGCAGCATGGGTGGAAGATGGCTAAGGCCAAGTCCGGGCAAGTTCCGGCTCCTCACCGGAGGCATAGTGAGTAGCGCGAACTTGATCTCCCATGCCTCCTCGATCTTGATCTGAAGCTCGGGGTGGCTCCGCCGGAAGTCCTCCCAATCGGAGCGGTCAGACACTTCGTCGGAGGACAGCAACGCCCTGCAGCTCTCCTCGGCCCGCGCCAACTCCTCGGCAACCACAGCGGCGTAGCGTTCGATTTCCGTGTCCGAAAGAGCCGAGGGCCATCCCACCTCGCGCAGTCCAGCGGCGTCGACCACGCCGTTACTGACAGCCACGATCACCTTTCTGCTGAAGAAGCTGTCAAGATCAAAGTGCAGCCGTTTCCGGTGTGCTTCCGCAGCCCGTGTCTTCACGACCTCGAGTCGCGCCTCAGCATCGGTCAGCACGCGTTGGGCTCCCTCCTGCTCGGAGCTCAGAGTCACGAACCTGGCGACGAGAAGACCGCCCACGATGGCGACAAGGGCTGAACTGGCGGTCGTGATCGTGGACAGAAATGGGGCCGGATCCGTCAGCTCGCTTGGCATGGCGAACAAGCTACGCCGTTTGGGCGACAGCGATGCCCCAGGCTGCGGCACTGTGACCTGCGAGGGACATCCTCGTCTGAGCCGATCGCGGAACGCCGGACGCCAGCAGCTCCATTCGTTGGGCCGAGCCGTTGTCAGTACCGGCCGCTACCTTCTGATATGTGGCCTCCATGGCCGCCGGCACAGGCAAGGCCGTATCCTGCGCTCCGGCGAACACGACGGGGGGAGGTCGCCTGTGGCAGAGACCGTGAAGCAGGGACGAACGCAGCCAGTGTCTGCGCCCACCTTCACGTCCTGCATGGAGCAGCTCCAGGAGGGCTACGTGCAAAGCGTCGCCGCCACCGCAGGCTGCCTGTTCATCAGGCAGGAGCGAGACATGTTCGGCATGGACGCCATGCTGGTGCGTCCATCCGCCGATCCTTCAGGGGAAGAAACCAGCTTCTACGTCCAGCTCAAGAGCACCACTATGGTGGCGCCCAGCGCAGACGCAGAGGACTTCAGCTACCGCTTCAACAAGCGGGAGTACATGACCCGGCTCGCCGCGCCGCGACGAACCGTGAAGGCAATCCTGATCGTCATGGCGGTGCCTCCTGGGCAGGCTGACTGGACGGATGCCCAGCATTCCCATCTCGCCGTCAAGCAGGCCTGCTACTGGATCTGCCTGGAGGGGTATGAAGTCCCCGAGGTCCAGAAGCCTTCAGTGAAGGTCCCCACGGCCAATCTGTTTGACGCACAGGCACTGACCACCATCATGGGGAAAATCGAGAGGGGTGAGCCGTTCCATGACTGACCTTTCATCGACTGAACTCGATCTTTGGCGCCTCGACCCTGATCGACTCACCTCCCTCCTCGTCGAAGCAGGGTGGCAAATCGTCGGTCGGCGATCAGGCATCTACAACCGTCTGGCTCCACCTGGCGAGAGCGAGGGCCGCCTGGGATCGTTCGTCATCCCTCTGGACCGCGAAGCGCCAGAATTCGTCGAACTTATGCAGCATGTCCTTCGTCAGGCGAGCGCACCTACTTACCGAAGCCTGTGGGCGAGGAGTATTGCCCCAAGACTTTTCACTGATCCAACTGACGAGTTCAGCTTCCGTAAGGAATCAGCCGCACCCAGCGGTCTGATCGCATGGCGCGAAGGTGAGCGTCTTATCTCCTCGGCGCGGAAGACCCTCGTCGCGGGGGCGAAGTCCTACATGGCCCCTGACCGCCACTTCGGAAACAAGCATGGCCAGTTCGCCAATCGATATCTTGATTCAGTGTTGATGGGCCAGACGGAACCCGGGAGCTACATCGTCAAGGCATTTGCACCCTCGGCCTCAACAGTGCCGATGCGTAAGACGTCTGAACCAGTAATCGACGTTGGTGCTGCAGCAGGAGTGTTCTCACGGGATATCAGCCAATCAGTCGTGCGAGCACTGGAAGCCACAGTAGAAGCAATCCACCACTACCGAACAAGCGGATCTCTTGCTGGCTTCGACGAAGGCGTTCGACACGGTGTCTCCTACGAGATGGCGACCGCCATTCTCGGCATCACAGAAAACTCCGACGGCTCCGACATCACAATTGAGTGGGACACTTCAGTACCAGGAGAAGTGGAAGATCAAGTCTCACGCTACGAATTTTCCGGCGGAGACACCCCCATCCTGGAGAAAGCAGCACACAGGCTGGCCGCTGCAGAGCATTCGACCTTCACATCAATAATTGGACGCGTACACCTTCTCGCCCGGAAGGAAGCCGACAGTCCGGGCGTATTTGGAGTCGAAAACCTACAAGGCAATCAACCCAAAAAGGTGCGAGTTCGACTTGCTGATGACGACGAGTATCATGAGGCCATTCGAGCCTATGACGAGAACCTCGCTGTTCAGGTGAGCGGAAACCTAGAAAGAGAGGGAAATCTGCACTGGCTGTACAATGCGAATCTGGTACGCACTGTAGGCCCGCTGGAGCAATTCACCACTCAGCGACCTAGCGAGTCGAGGCACGTCAAAGGACAGATAAGCCTGGATGATCTCGACTGAGTGGGATTTTGAGGTGCTGAGCCGTGGAGCCAGGGTGGAAGCTCACACATGCCGCGGGATCGACATCCGGGATCATCCTTCGATCCGCTGCGCAGCCGCACCGGTGACCTCCTCGGCGCTGTAGGCGCGCAGCAGTTCGTTGAGTCGGCACTCCAGTTGTGCTCGTCGCGTGGAACGATCACGTGCCAGAGCCTGCGCAATCGCCTGCTCCAAGTAGGCCTCTGGAGTTTGTTGCTCGACTGCCGCCAACCTCTGGAGCAGCTCCTGGACCTCCTTGCTCATGGGGATGCTCATGAGGTACTTACCGTCGGGCCCCGGAAAGAGGCTGCAGAGCACGTCGATGGGGAGCGCGTCCTCCAACCGTTTCCAGATCTTTCTCACGGCCCGGCGCTCGTTCTTGGCGGTCACCAGTACTACGAGCCGTTTCCGATCGCCCGCAGCAGCCATCAACAGGCCGCCTTCCTGCTGTGCGACCTTGAGTTCGGCCGCTTCAATGGTGCGGGTCAGCGTGATTTCGATGGCGTGGACAGTCACTGCTTGTTCTCCTGCTGTGGGTTCGGTCGTACGAGGTGCCGGGCACTGGCCGTCACGATGTCCGGGCCAAGGTCCGAGTCAGGCCCCTACTCGAGCGAGATCTCTCCGTCCGGCAGCCATCCGTCCCAGTAGCCGTCCATGAAGTCGAGCAGTTCAGCGGGCTCGACGAGGGCACGAGTCGACCGCAGCTCGGCCGTCGTCCACCAGCAGGCTTCGGGGGCGAACGCGAATCGGACGGCCGACGGCCAGCTTTCCGCTGCGGGACGCACCACGACGACGTACTGCACGCCTTTTGACGAGTCTTCGCGGGAGAGCCGGCCGATGAGCGGCGAGATACGAAGCGCGGGCAGATGAACGACCCGCCGCAGATGACGGGTTGCCGCGCGAGAGCTGGTCTCGCCAGGGCGCATAGGGATCGTCGGCAGGGTCCAGCAGATTTCACCGTCAGGGGCAGACGGGATCAGGAGGAGCATGCGTTTCGGGGAGTCGATGACGACGGGACGTACTACGTCGTGGCCATCCGAATGGATGTCGTTCATGTCCCATCACTTCCGTCTTGTTATTCGAATAACACCCTCAAGCGTCTCAATGGGTGACGCGCAAGACGAGAAGCGCGTAAACGAGGCTGTCCCCTGGTCACCCACATCAGTGGTCCGCCCTCAAGCCACGGTTCGATAGAGCGCCCCTGTCACAGGATTCGCGTCGTGAGTACTGCGAAGAAGACGGCGCAGAAGCGTCGCCCACCGCACCGCACCCTGACTGCCCCAGGGCCTCAGCCGATTCCCGGCGAGTCACTGTCCAGCTGGATCGGTGAACTCGCCCATCAACAGGATTTCGAGATGAAGCCGCTGCTTCGGGAACTTTATCTCGACAGGCTCGGCGGGCTCTCTGCAGGCGAAATGCGGTTGTCCGATCCTGTGGTTCGGCGGATGGAGAAGCTGACAGGGATTGGCGCTGAGGGCCTGCACGCGATGACTCTCGCGCGCTATGCCGGCAATGCGCTACCGCATCTACCGCTGCTCTCATCTGACGGTCTGGCGGTTCAGCAGTGGCACAAGGGGGCGTGGATCCATCACTCGGAGGCACGCTGGTGCACAAAGTGCCTACGGGCCAATGAAGGTTCGCGCTGGCTCCTGCGCTGGAAGCTGCTTCCCTGGTCGTTCGCATGCGTTGATCACGGTGTGTACATGGTGACTGAATGCCAGGCCTGCTGGGCCACCGTCCGCTTCCAGCATGACGCCCCACCTGGGCGAACCTGCGAGAACTGGACCGACGAGGGCGAATGGACTCACGATCTCGGGGAGCCTTGTGGTTTCCCGCTCAGGATGTGCCAGCCCGTGCCGGTCAGTGACGACTCTGTTCTGGCCTTGCAGGCGCGGGTCAACACGTGGCTCGATGGAACGCCCACGCATGAGGACAGGCATCTCGTGGCACTCGCGGCCGTGCTGATCCCGCTCTTGTCTCCGACGATGGTGCGCCGCGGTGATCCCCTCCTGCGATATGCGGTGCGCTCGCCCAGGGGCACGACCCAACGCCAGAGGAAAGGCAGAAGGCCGTGGACCGACTCACTTCGAGTGGCGGCAGCGGTGTACACCGCTAACGATTTTCTGAACCACGGCTACTCCGCCAGCGAGGTCGCTGAATGGATCGCCGACCTCCGCCTCCTCGACCACCGCCGCAGGCCATGGCACATGGATGTCACGGAGCTGGCGTACGGGCCTTCACTCCGGCCCAATCCCTACGTTGAGCCGCTGGTGCACCGCGGGCTGATCACTGTTGGCCGCTGGCTCTAACGACGGCATCCACCACGACCTGCGCATTCGCCGAGAACCGGTAGTTGTGGCTGGAGGCCGCCAGAGCGGTCCGGAGGCTTCGAGTGATGCGCGGCGGGCTTCGGCCCGGGTGCGGGCGTGTGGTGGTCCTGGTCGTAGTGGAGGTGGAAGCCCTGGCACATGGCACGGAGATTGGCGGGGTCGCAGTTCTCCGGCGTGTGGTCGAGGTGCGCGGTGGTCAGGACGACCTTGGAGCCGGTGCCGTACGCGGGCTGTCCGTTGAGGTTGGGGCAGCGGCCGGTGTGGGTGCCGGATCGGTGAACGAACCCCCTGCTCGTGGTGTAGCTCCGGCCGATTCGAGCGGTAGCCCCGCTTCAGCGGCGTCCGGTGCGACGTTCTCAACTGCCTCGCTTGCTGTGTGCGGCGTCGAGCGTCGGGGTTGATGGCTGAGGGGCCGGTATGGGCAGCAGCCGGTGCAGCAATGACTGTTCCAGTTCGATCAGGATGTCTTCGCTGCTGGTGTGGTGACCGGGCAGGGTGTGCCAGAGGACCAGTTGGCCGTGCAGGGCGGTCCACAGGTGGATGCCGACGGTCTCCGCTTCCGGTCGGCGGGCGGGCGCGATCGCCGCCAGATAGGTGTCCACGGCGTGGGTCCATGCCTGGAGCACGGTGCCGAGGGGGGTGTCGGCGGAGGGCTGACGCTCGGGTTCGTATTCCAGGCTGAACATCAGCCGGTACCGGCGGGGCTTGTCGATGGCGAATCTGCGGTAGGCGGCGGTGGTGGCCCCTATCCGCTCCCACGGGGCGGCGCCGGCTGCGGCGGCCGTTTCGCCGGCCTCGCCCATCGCTGCGGCCAGCGCCCGGTAGGCGGCGTCGAGCACTGTGGCGACCAGTTCGGTCTTGTCCTTGAAGTGCAGATAGACGCTGGGCGCGGAGATGCCGACCTCGCGGGCCACTCCTCGCAGGGAGAGCGCGTCCTCGCGTCCCGTCTCCTCCAGGATGCGGGTCGCCGCGTCGAGGATCTCCTGCCGTAGCCGTTCCCCCTCGCCCCGCACATTGGGCACCCGTCTGACCTGCTGCTTCATGGCCACCTCCTCGCTGTGTGCACCCTATCTGCCCGCCCGGGCCCCCTACCCGTACGGGCGGCGCCGCAGAGGCGGAAACAGAGGATGGGGCTCCACATCTTTCGACTAACGGTGTTAGTCTACCGAACAGAACACCTAACGCTGTTAGTTGATGGTGGAGAGGAACAGCTATGCCCTCGTCTGCGTCCGTCCCCGCGTTCGAACTCGCCCGTCCGAAGGACGCGCCTCTTGATCCTCCGCCCCTGTATGCCGAACTGCGGACGGAGCGCCCGGTCACCCGGGTCTCCCTGTGGGAGGGGCAACTCAGCCCGTGGCTCGTGACCCGCTGGGAGGACGCCCGGGCGGTGCTCGGTAGCCCGGCGTTCAGCTCCGACCCGTCCCGGCCCGGTGCGCCCAACTTCAAGCCAGGCGCCCCGCAGCCCCCGCGCGGCTTCTTCCAGGGCCATGACGACCCCGTGCACGCCCTGATGCGACGCACCCTGACCCGGGAGTTCATGGTCAAACGTATCGACGCGCTGCGTCCGGCCATCGCCCGTCTGACCGACGAGCTCCTCGGTGACCTCACGGGGCGGCCGGGCCCGGCCGATTTCGTGGAGCGCTTCGCGCTGCCGTTGCCCTCCCTGGTGATCTGCGAACTGCTGGGCGTCCCGTACGAGGACCACCCCTTTTTCCAGCGGCACTCGAAGGTCATCGTCGACCTGACCGCCACGGCGGAGGAGACCACCCGTGCGCAGCAGGCCCTGGCCACGTATCTGCTGGAACTCGTGCGGACCAAGCACACGACGCCTGGCGACGATCTGGTCACTCGGCTCGCCGAGCAGGTCGGCGCCGGTGTCATCACCGAGCAGGACGCGGCCGACCTGAGCTCCTTCCTGCTGTTCGCCGGGCACGAGACGACGGCGAACATGATCGCGCTGAGCACCATCACCCTGCTGCACCATCCCGAGCAGATCCCGTACGTGCTCGGCGATCAGGACCAGGTGGCAGGTGCGGTCGAGGAGTTGCTGCGTCACATCTCGATCGTGCACGGCGGGCTGCGCCGTACGGCCGTGGAGGACGTCACCATCGGCGGCGTCACCATCCGCGCCGGCGAGGGTGTGATCGTCCCGGTCGGAGTCGTCAACCGCGACCCGGAGATCTTCGCCGCCCCCGACGACCTCGACCTGCAACGTGCCGACGCCCGCCAGCACCTGGCCTTCGGCTACGGCATCCACCAGTGCCTCGGCCAGCCGCTGGCCCGCGCCGAACTCCAGATAGTCCTGCCGGAACTCTTCCGCCGGCTCCCCGGCCTGAAGGTCGCCGTGCCGATGCAGGACATCGCTTTCAAGCGGGATTCCATCGTCTACGGCGTCCACGAACTGCCCGTCACCTGGTGACCCGCACCCGTTTACCCCCCACCGCCCCCCACAGGGAAGAACCGTCATGCGTGTAGAAGTCGACGTTCCCAAGTGCGTCGCCTCGGGCCAGTGCGTCATGCTCGCCCCCGACGTCTTCGACCAGCGGGACGAGGACGGCATGGTCGTCCTCCTCGACGCCGCCCCGCCCGCCGAACTCCACGACGCCGTCCGTGAATCGGCCACCGTGTGCCCCGCGGCCGCCATCCGCCTGGGAGAGTCATGACGACGGGCACGGCCGGTGAGCCGGCCGGCGCACCGGGCCGCGTCGTCATCGTCGGCGCCTCCGCAGCGGGTCTCGCCGCCGGCGAAACCCTGCGCCGGTCGGGTCACACCGGCACCATCACGCTCATCGGCGACGAGGCCACCGCTCCCTATGACCGGCCGCCGCTGTCGAAGGAAATCCTCCGCGGCGCCTGGACACCGGACCGGCTGCCCTTGCGTACCGAGGCCGAACTCAACGCCCTCGGCCTGGACACCCGTTACGGCCGCGAGGCCATCGCAGTGGACCTCGCCGCCCGGACGGTGCTGCTGTCCGACGGCAGCGAGGTGGCGTACGACGGACTGGTCGTGGCCACCGGAGTCCGCCCCCGGCTGATGCCCGGCACCCCGGCCCACACTCTGCGCACCCTGGACGACGCCCTCGCCCTCAAGGACCGCCTCGGCCCGGGCCGCAGCCTGGCCGTGGTCGGCGCCGGGTTCCTGGGCGCCGAGGCCGCGGCGGTGGCGGCCGCTTCGGGCACCCGTGTGACCCTCATCGAACCCGCGCCCGTCCCACTGGCTCACGCGGTCGGCGAGGACATCGGCCGCATCCTCGCCCAGGCCCACCTCGAGCACGGCGTGGACCTGCGCACCGGGACAGGGGTCACCGAGGTCGTCTCCGGCGGCGTACGGCTGGCCGACGGCAGAACGGTCGAGGCCGAGACGGTGCTGGTGGCCGTCGGCTCCCGGCCCAACACCGAGTGGCTGACCGGCAGCGGCCTCGCCCTCGACGACGGACTGGTCTGCGACGAGTTTTGTGCCGCCGCACCCGGCGTGTACGGCGCGGGCGACGTGGCCCGCTGGCACAACCCGCTCTTCGACACCTCGATGCGCGTCGAGCACCGCACCAACGCCACCGAACAGGGCATGGCCGCCGCCCGTAACCTCCTGGGCGCCAGGCGGCCCTTCGCACCCGTCCCTTATTTCTGGTCCGACCAGTACGACATGAAGATCCGTGCCTACGGCTACCTGCGCGGTCACGACGAGGTACGGATAGTCGAAGGCAGCCTGGCGGAACGCAAGTTCACCGCGGTCTACCGCTCCGGCGACCGGCTCACCGGTGTCCTGGCCGTCGGCATGCCACCCAGGCGCATCCGTGGCTGGCAGCAGGCCATAGCTGCCCGCACCCCGTGGCGCGACGCTCTCTCGAACCCCCCGTCCGTCCCCGTAGGAGGGGCGGCATGAGCGGCACCACCGGTCCGGAAGGCTTCGACGCGACCGGCGCCGACGGGATCCTGAAACAAGAACAGGAGACACACATGACCGAGAAGGTCTGGTTCATGACCGGTTGCTCACGCGGCTTCGGCCGGCTGTGGGCGGAGGCCGCGCTGCAGCGGGGCGACAAGGTCGCCGCGACCGCGCGCGACGAGAGCCGGCTCAAGTCGCTGGCCGCGGCGTACCCCGACTCCTTGCTGGTCCTGCCGCTGGACGTCACCCGGCGCGGCGCCGTGTTCGACGCCGTGGCCGCCGCCCACGACCACTTCGGGCGGCTCGACGTGATCGTCAACAACGCCGGTCACGGCCTGCGCGGTGCCGTCGAGGAGGTCCAGGAGGCCGATGTCCGGGAGCTGCTCGACACCAACCTGCTCGGGGCGCTCTGGGTGACGCAGGCGGCGCTTCCCTTCCTTCGCGCGCAGGGAGGCGGCCACGTCCTGGCGGTGTCCAGCCAGGGCGGACTGATGGGTGAGGCGACCCTCGGTCTGTACAACGCCTCCAAGTGGGCGCTGGAAGGGATGATGGAGGCCCTGTCGAAGGAGGTCGCCCACCTCGGCATCAAGGTCACCATCATCGAACCCGGGCCCTACGCCACCGAGTTCGCGTCCCCCGCCTCCCTCAAGGCGTCACCCGAGAACCCCGCCTACGACGAGGCCCGCCAGGCCCTGTACGCGGACTTCGACCCCGCGGCCGTCGGCGACCCCGCCGCCACGCCGCCGGCCGTGCTGGCGGCGGTCGACGCCGCCGAGCCGCCGCTCCGGCTGATTCTGGGCAAGTCGGCCCTGCCCAAGGTCCGCAGCCACTACGACGCGCGCCTGTCCACCTGGGACGCATGGGCCGCCGTCTCCGAGCGCGCCCACGGCCACCCGTAGTTGATCGAGCCGGCATTCGCCGCAGGGCGTTGCCCCCTGCCGTCCCACCCCCCAAGAAAGGCCCTGAAGAGTGAAGGCAGCTGTCTACCGCCGCAACGGCGGCCCCGAAGTGCTGAGTTACGAGGATGTGCCGGACCCCGTCCCCGCCACCGACGAGGTTCTGATCAGGACGGAGGCCATCAGCATCGAGGGCGGCGACCTGATGTGCCGTCTCCTTATACCCCCTCCGGCGGACGGGGTCGTCATCGGTTACAGCAGTGCCGGTGAGGTCGTGGCGGTGGGCTCCGCGGTCACGGGCCTGGAGGTCGGCCAGAAGGTCTGCGCCTTCGGGCAGGCCCATGGACTGCCGGCCGGCTCCCATGCCGAACTGCGCGTCGTACGCCCGGAGCACTGCTGGGCGCTGCCGGACGGTTTCGATCCGAAGGCGGCGGCCTTGGTGCCGGTCACCTTCTCGACCGCCTACGAAGCGCTGTTCGAGCGCGGCCGTCTCACGAGCGGCGACACCGTGCTGGTGCAAGGGGCGGCCAGCGGGGTCGGGCTGGCGGCGATGCAGCTCGCCAAGAAGGCGGGTGCCCGTGTGATCGGGAGCGCGTCGAACCCGGCGCGGTTCGAGGAACTGCGTCGTTACGGCCTCGACGAGGGAATCGACTACCGAGGCGAGAACGTCCGTGACCGTGTCCTGGCCCTGACCGGCGGGCGTGGTGTCGATCTGGCAGTCGACTGCGTGGGCGGCCCGCTGCTCCAGCAGCTGATCGAGGCCACCCGTCACGGCGGGCACATCGTCCCGCTGGGCACGGCTTCCCGCGAAGAGAGCACGGTCGACGTCGTGAGCCTGATCCGCAGCAACACGACGCTCCACGGCGTAGGGCTCGCCTCCCTGCTCCATGAGCCCCGGGTCCACGCGTACATGGCGGACCTCATCCGCCGCATCGCGGACGGCGAACTGGAAGCCGTGATCGACCGCGTCTTCCCCCTGGCCGACGCCGCGGCCGCGCACCACTACGCCGAGCAGCGCGGCCGGATCGGCCGGGTCGTGATGGTGCCCTGACGTTCCCAGCGAGCACCAGCCGCCGCACCAGCCCGGGCCGGTGATGGCCCGCATTGCAGCAGACGATCAGAAGAGAGAAGGAGAAATATCATGACCTTGCTCATGGAAGTTCGCTACGAAGAAGCCGGCGTGAGCTCGGTGACGGTCGATGTCGTCGTGGAGGCCAGCGCGGAGTTCGCCTGGGATGCCGTGCGCGATGTCTATGCGGTGGACACCCGGCTCATCCCGGGATTCGCGCTCCACGTGGAAAAGGGACCGGACAGCAGGACGGTGACGTTCGCCGATGACATGAAGATCACCGAGCGCATCGTCGAAGTCGACGATGACGCCCGGAAGCTCACCTACCAAGCGACCGAGGGCGGGCCGCTGACACACCACCTGGGGTCACAGAGCGTGCGGGAGGACGAGGAGGGAGTCCATCTCGTCTGGACGACCGAGTTCGCACCCGCGTCGGTCGTCGACTACGCCACCAGCACCATGCGGACCACCGTGGGACTCATGAAGAAGACGATCGAAACGGCGTTCGCCGATCGGTGAGACCCCTCCTGACCACCTCCGGGCAGGCCGCCCGCCCGGAGGTGCGCGCCGCGGAGTACGACAGGTACGGCGGTCCCCAGGGGCTGGAGACGTCTGCGTCACATCCTCGGCGTGGCGTAGGACCGCCGGGCGGCGCTGAGCCTGGCGGTCCTGCCGCAGCCTCGGGTGCCCCTTACGATTCGTCAGCTGATGGAGAACCGGCTGAAGCTCGCGGTGCCGGGTGTGGGGCTGTGGGCCGTGAAGAACGTCCCCGCGTCGAGGCTGCTGTTGGCTCCGGTCAGTGTGGCGGTGCCGACGTTGGTCCAGGTGGTGCCGTCGGTGGAGTAGGAGCCGGTGAGCGAGGTGCCGTTCCGGACCAGCCGGAGCCAGACGGGGGCGGAGCGGCCGGTCTTGGTGGTGATCTTGTCGACGTAGCCGTCGCTGTCGGAGTCCCACTGCAGGCTGACGCCGTTGCTGGGGGTGACGGCGAGGGAGGCGTATCCGGTGGACGAGCCGGCTGCGGCGATGTTGTTGCGCAGCATCAGGCCGGCTTTGCCCCAGGCGTTGGTGTTGTCCTGGCTGTCGACGTGAACGGTGACGGTGGAGGAGGTTCCCGCGGCGGCCGGCTGGTAGGCGGCGGAGTACTCGTCGTCGTGCATCGTGGTTGTTTCCCAGGTGTCGATGCCGGCGCTGGTCAGGGAGGTCACTCCCTGGCTCTGGCTCACCGCGGCGGGGATGGAGCTGTAGGCACGCCAGGGCGAGGTGACGATCTGGAGTTTGCTGAAGGTCGCGCTGCCGGCTGTGGTGCTGTGGGCGGTGTGGATGACTCCGGCGTCCTGGGTGGCGGCCATGGACGGCAGGGTCACCGCCGAGCCGATCTGGGTGAAGGTGGATCCGTCGGTGGAGTAGTAGGCGGACACCTGGGTGGCGGTGCGGGTGAGCCGCACCCAGACGGGTGCCTTGACCGAGGTGGCCGTGGAGGTCAGCTGGTCGAGGTAGCCGTCGCCGTTGGAGTCCCACTGGAAGCTGACGCCGTTGGCCGGGGTCGCCACCACGGTCGCGTAGCCGGGTGAGGAGCCGCTGCCGGTGAGGTTGTTGCGCAGCACGACTCCGGCCTTGGCCCAGGCGTTGGTGTTGTCGATGTTGTCGACCCGGGTGGTCACCGAGGTGCCGTTGACGGCGGCGCCTGCCTGGTAGACGGTGCCGTAGGTGTCGTCGTGCTGGCCGCCGGCGCCCCAGATGTCCGTGCCCGCGTCGGTGACGGTGAAGAAGCCGCCGGTCTGTCCGGTGGCGGCGGGGGTGGAGGAGTAGGCGCTGTAGGGGGCGGTGACGGTGCCGGTGGTCAGCGACCGGTACTGCGGCTCGATGCCTGCGTTGTTCATGACCGTCTGCGCGCCGGACGGCCAGTTGCCGTCGGTGACGACGACGGTGCCGCTGACGTTATCGCCGTGGCCGTCGGTGCTGTTGATGTTGGCGTTGTCTTTGTCTGTCCAGTTGTCGGTGGCGGTCAGGGCGCCGGTGTTGTGGGTTGAGCTGACGTGGGCGAAGAGCCACTGGTTGGTGTAGCGCACGACGTTGTTGGTGTCGGTGAAGTTCCGGGAGCCCTCGTCGTGGTAGAGGCCGTAGTAGTTGTTGGTGTTGTGGCAGTAGTTCCCCGTGATAGTGCTGCCGGGCGAGGCCGACAGGGTGTACACGCAGCCGCCGTCGGCCATCTGCTGCATGATGTCGTGGATGTGGTTGCCCGTGATGGTGTTGTTCTGGGCCGTGGTGGGCGTCGAGTAGATGGGCTGGTAGTCGTACAGGCCGCGGTTCGCGTAGTCCGGGCTGCCGCCCGGGTCGTTGACGCCCCAGCCATAGCCGATGGCGAGGCCGGAGTACGGCAGGTTGTACACCTCGTTGTGCGAGACGCTCGCGCCGTTGACGTAGGTGACCAGGAGGCCCGTCATGTCGCGGTAGTCGATCGCCACGTCGTGGATGACGTTGTCGTTGACGGTGATGTTCTTGTTGGTCATCCGGCTGTCACTGGGGTGATGCGCGTCCGCCTGGAGCCCGCCGACGACGATCCCGCCGCCCGCGTCCTGGGCGAAGACGTTCCCGGTGGCGGTAATGGTGTCGGCACCGAGTCCGACGCCGGTGGCGTGTGCGTTGGCGTCCTGGCCGATGCCCAGGGCGAGCTGCCCGAGGTTGGTGAACCGGTTGCCGGTGAAGGCGATGTGGTCGGCGGCCGAGACCTGGACGGCGGCCGGCATCTGGTTCCAGTGCGGGCGCGTCGCCTCGAACAACTTGCAGCCGTGACCATTGCAGGAGGTCAGCCAGTCCGACGGGGTGGACCAGGTGCCGGCCAGGTAGGTCCCGGTCTGCTGGGCGGCGTACCCGTTGCTGCCGCTCGGACCCAGCCAGCTGGTGCCCGAGAACTGAAGCCCGGAGAACGTGATGTGGGTGGCGGGAGAGGCATAGCTTCCCCCGACGTCGACGAGCGAGTCGAGCTTCGGCACCTCGACGTCCGCGGTGCTCATGCTCTGCCCCGGCAGCGGCTTGTAGTACAGGGTGCCGGTGGTGGTGTCGAGATACCACTCACCGGCGGTGTCGAGGAACTCGTAGGCGTTCTCGATGTAGAGCGGGCCGACCCGGAGCGGCTGGGGCAGGGTGTCCCAGCCGAACGTGTTGTTGGTCCATGAGGGCTCGGTCATGGTGATGGTGCCGTTGCTGATGCCGGACACCGGGGCGTAGCGGTCGGTCCAGGACCCTATGCCGTGGATCTCGGTCCGGCCGGGGTTCGCAAGGCTGTTGAGGTAGCTCAGCGAGCTGCTGGTGAACATGTAGCCGCTCGTGGTGACGGTCAGGTCCGAGCGGGTGACCGTGGAGCGGGCCCGCTGCGCCAGGACACCATCGACGTACAACTGCCGGGTGTCGAACCCGGTGCCGACGTTGGCCTTCCAGATGTTCTTCGCCGAGTCCTGCACGGTCCAGCCCGTGGCCCGCTGCGCGCCGGTGATGACGGGATGCGCGCCCAGCGAGGCCTTCCAGATCACCGTGTGGCCGCCGGTGCCGGAGTCGGCGGCGGTGAAGGAGAGCGGGGCGGACAGACGGTAGGTACCGTCCGCCAACTGCACGACGATGTCGCCGGTCATGCCAGAGTTGACCGCACGCACATTTGCTTTGGCCTGGGTGATCGAACACGGCTGGCTCACGGAGCAGGCGGTGCCGGTGCCCGACGGGGACGCGTAGAGCGTCGTCATGGTCGCGGCTTGCGCCGATCCGGCGGAGGCAACCATGGAGAGCAGGGCGCCGACGAGCGCCGTCGCCGCGGCCGCGGCACGTATCCGCAGCCCGGGACGGTGTGAAGGGATTGTTCTTCGGAGTGAAAGCACGAGGGCTCCTTCGGTGATGCGACACCGTGCCTCGTCCCATCCCGGTCGCGATCCGGCGGACTTCGGCCATGTTTCACCGGCGTTTCGCCGGGGCGGACGAACTTCATCATATGAATGACATAATCCACAAGGTGTACGCTGTGGTATTTACCGATCACAAGGAGCCGCACGTGCCCCGTCCCCCGGCCAACCGCCAACGACTGGCGCCTGCACCCTCGGAGGGGTCGCTGGGAGCCGTCCCCCGGCGGCAGACTGGCCGGCTCGGCGACACCGTGGTGACCTATCTCGTCGACCGCATCGTGGGCGGGGCCTATCCGCCGGACTCCGCGCTGCCCATCGAGGCGGTGCTGTGCGAGGAGTTCGGCGTCAGCCGGACCGTCGTGCGCGAGTCGGTGAAACTACTCGAAGAGAAGGGACTGGTCAGGGCTGCGCCCGGGCGCGGCACACGGGTGCGTGAGCCGCAGGAGTGGAATCTGCTGGACCCCGTCGTCCTGGAGGCCCAGGTCCGCCACGACCGGACGCTGTCGATCCTCGACCAGCTGGTCAGTGTGCGTATCGCCCTGGAGGCCGAGATGGCCGCCGACGCGGCTGGCCGCATCACCGACCTCGAACTCGCCCGACTCGAGGAGCAGGCCACCGCGATGCGGGAGGCACTGGACGACCCGGTGCGCTACGCCGAGGAGGACGCCGCCTTCCACGAGATCATCATGGGAGCTTCCGGAAACCTCCTGGGCCAGGCGATCATTCGCAGCATCCACGGCAAGGCCCGCCTGTCACGCCTCTACCACGGACACGAGACCCACGACGGCCTGGCCGAGTCACTCGACGAGCACCTGACTATCCTCGAACTGCTCCGTAACCGCGACGCCGCAGGAGCGGCCGCCGCAATGCGCCAGCACATCGCCCGCGCTTGGGCCAGCCGCCGACCGGCCCCGCAGTCCTGACGTCACCGACTGACTCCCTGAAGGCCCGGCGGGGGATCTCGGTGTGGTCCGCGGTGTGGGGGAGGGTGGCGAGCGCCCCTTCCCAGAGGGCCACGGCGCGCTCGGCAAGGGGACTGGCGACACCGAATTCATGGGCCAGGTCGACATCGATCCACATGTCCTTGACCATGAGTCTCATGCCAAAGCCTGAGTCATAGGGGCCGGGCAGCACGAAGTTCGGGAACTCGTTGTCGTGACCGCCGGGTAGAGCCCGAAGCGCTCACCGGCGAGTACGCCCTCGGCCGTGGCGAGCAGAGGGTGGCGGACAGCAGATTGTTGATGGCCTTGAGGGCGCGTCCCGCGCCTACCTCGCAGGCGCGCCGGGCGGTGCCCATGGTGGCGAGCAGGGGCGGGAGCCGCTTCACGTCATCCTCGGCGCCGCCCACCATGATCGTGAGCCTGCCGTTCTCCGCGCCCTTGCCCCCGTCGGAGACGCGTGCGTCGAGGAGTGTTACACCGCGGGCTTCGAGGCTCGCCGGGAGGCGCTGGGTGGACATCGGGTCGGAGGAGCTCATGTCCACGACCGTGCTGCCAGGACGGCGGGGTCGCCGAGGACCGCCTCGACGACCGTGCTGCTGGGGAGCATGAGGACGACGATGTCCGCGGTCCGGGCGGTACGGCCGCCGACCGCGGCCAGTGTGGTGCAGGCGCCCGGGGCCGGGATGCGACAGGTGTGGTGCCATCGCCGGACCGAGCGAACCGGGTTGGCTGGCGAACGACTTCACGGCGACAGACTGGAGCGGCTCCGCGTCGCGCAAGGCTGGTGGCGCAGCGCGGGCGCGGAGCACGGGCGAGTGGCTGCTCCGGTTCGATCAGGACATGGGTGAGGCGAGGGGCCGACGGGCGGCTGGGGGCGACCTGGGGCTGGCCGTACGGGGTGAGGGGGCCTGTCAGTGTGTGATCACTGGCGTGCGCGTCTCGGCGTCCTCTGTGGCCGAGTCGGTTGCCGATCGGCCCACGTTGACGAGGGTCAGGGCGAGTATGGCGGCGGCGATCAGGATGCCTACGGCGAACCAGATGGCGCTGGCGTAGCCGTGCACCAAGGCCTCCAGCTGGACCAGCTGTTGCTGGGGCTTGGTGGTGGCGGCCTGGATGTGGTCCTTGACGTAGGCAGTGGTCGCAGAGGCGGCGATGGTGTTGAGCAAGGCGGTGCCGATCGCACCGCCGACCTGCTGGGAGGTGTTGACCATGGCAGAGGCGACGCCGGCATCGCGGGCCTGGACGCCGTAGGTGGCCAGCGACATGGCCGGCATGAACGCCGTTCCGATGCCCAGGCCGAGGAGCAGCTGCGCGGGCAGGAGCAGTCCTATGTAGGAGGAGCTGGTCTCCAGCTGGGTGAGCATGAGCATGCCGGCCGCCGCGGTGAGGAAACCGGGGCCCATCAGCAGGCGTGGGGCGACTCGGGTCATGAGCCGGGCGCCGATCTGGGTGGAGCCTGCGATCGTGCCTGCGATCAGCGGCAGGAATGCGAAGCCGGTTGTGACCGGGGTGTATCCCTTGACGACCTGCAGGTAGTAGGTGAGGAAGAGGAACATGCCGAACATCGCGATGATGGCAAGGCCCAGGGAGAGGTAGACGCCGCCGCGGTTGCGTTCGGTGATCACGCGTAGGGGCAGCAAGGGGGCCTTGACGCGGGACTCGGTGACGACAAAGGCGAGCAGCAGGACTGCGGAGGCGATGAACAGGCCGATGGTCACGGCGTCGCTCCAGCCGTCGGACTCGGCACGGGTGAAGCCGTAGACCAAGGAGACCAGTCCGAGGGCGGACAGGAGTACGCCGGGGATGTCGAGCGGGGAGCGGTTGCGGCCGCCTTCAGGCTCGCGGATGACGAGCCAGGTACCGGCCATGGCGACGAGGGCAAAAGGGATGTTCACGAAGAACGTCCAGCGCCAGTCGAGGTATTCGGTGAGGAAGCCGCCGAGAATGAGGCCGACGGCGCCGCCGCCTCCGGAGATCGCTCCGTAGATGCCGAACGCCCGGGCGCGTTCCCTGGCGTCCGTGAACATGACGGCTATCAGGGACAGCGCGGCAGGGGCGAGGACCGCACCGAACAGGCCCTGCAGGGCGCGGGCTCCGAACATTGTCGCACCGGTGGTGGCCACGCCCCCGAGTGCGGAGGCGGCGCCGAAGCCGATGAGGCCGATGAGGAAGGCGCGCCTCCGGCCCCACAGGTCGGCGATCCGGCCGCCGAACAGGAGCAGACCGCCGAAGGCCAGGGCGTAGGCGGTGACGACCCACTGCCGGTTGCCGTCGGAGATGCCCAGGTCTGCCTGGGCGGAGGGCAGGGCGATGTTCACGATGGTTGCGTCGAGCACCACCATGAGCTGGGCGAGCGCGATGAAGACGAGCGCCCTCCAGCGGTTGGCTTCACCGCTCGGGGCGGTAGAGGCTTTGCGAGCTGTTTCGGACATGGTGGTACCCACTTCGGGACTTCGTGACGGAGAGAGAAGGAAAGAGGAGGGGCCCGGGCCTGGCGGCGGACCGGGGGGAGGATCCTGCCGCCGGGCCCGGGCGGCGCGCCGGTCCCGTCCCCACGGATCCGGCGCGGCGGGGCCGTCCCGCTCATGAGCGGCCCCGGTCTGAGGTGGTGTGCGTAGCAGGAAGGGGGCGGGCTGCTAGGGGTAGGAGGCGCCTGCGGGGCCCGGACGGCTGCCTCGACCAGTTCTGTATCTGCGGGACGCGAGCTGTCCTGCGTCGCAGGCAGGGCCAGGGGACCAGCGATTCAGCACGCGGCCGGGGACAGGCGGGCTGCGGTGCAGATGAGGGCGGGAGGCGCTGCGGCAGGACGACGGGTGCAGCCGGGGAAACCGGTGTAGGCACGGTACGGCCTGCGGTGAAGACATGAGGTCCGGTTCGTCCCGCGCCATGGAGACCGCGGCGCAGGGCTGTTGACGAAGACGGGCCCGGTGAGGGTCAGGAAGGCAGGCCGGAGGCGCGGGAGATGACGGCGTCGAAGGCGCGGTCGGACACGAGGCGCCGCAGGGCGATGAGCGGGCGGGCGCCGAAGCCGGTGGCATAGCGGGTCTTGGGACGGCGGGCGGTGACGGCCTTGCCGATCGCGTCGGCGATCACCTGGGGCGGGGAGTTGCGCTTGGCGTGGGCTTCGGAGCGCATCAAGGAGGCCACGGCGTCGGCCTGCTTGGCGTAAGCGCCGGTGGCGGAGGACTTCTCCAGCTGGTCGGCGGCGATGCCGCTCCACTCGGTGGCGATGGCGCCGGGCTCGATGATGACGACCTCGATGCCGAAGGGCTTGGCCTCCAGGCGCAGGCAGTCGCTGAGGGCTTCGAGAGCGAACTTGGTGCCGTGGTACCAGCCGCCGAGCGGGACGTAGATCTTGCCGCCCACGGACGTGATGTTGATGATCTTGCCGGAGTGCTGGGCGCGCATGTGCGGCAGGGCCAGCTGGGCCAGGCGCATGGCGCCGAAGACGTTGACCTCGAACTGGCGGCGGGCCTCGTCCATGGTGACGTCCTCGATGGCGCCGTAGGAGCCGTAGCCGGCGTTGTTGACCAGCACGTCGATGCGGCCGGTCTCGGCGACGATGCGGTCGATGCCGGCGGCCATGGAGCCGTCGTCGGTAACGTCCATGGCCAGCGGCCGCACGCCGCGGTCGGCCAGCTTCTGCAGGCGGTCGGCGCGGCGGGCGGCGCCGTAGACGGTGTACCCCAGGGACTGGAGCTTGAGGGCGGTGGCCTCGCCGATGCCGGAGGAGGCACCGGTGACGAGAGCGGTCTTGGCGTTCATGGGGGCTTCCTGTCGAAGTAAGATGAACTTCGGTTCACGATTCATCATGAACCATGGTTCACGTTAATGCAAGCCGAGACGCCCACCGCAGGAGAGCCCATGGCCCAGACCCGAGCACCGCGCGCCGACGCGGTCCGCAATCGCAAGAAGATCCTCGACGCTGCCCGCGAACAGATCACCCTGCACGGCCCCGACGCCGGCATGGACGAAATCGCCGCCGCAGCGGGCGTGGCCGTGGGCACCCTGTACCGCCACTTCCCCACCAAGACCGACCTGGTCGCCGCAGTGGTCGCCGAATACAGCACGTATGTCGCCGAAGCAGCCGAGGCCGCCCGTGAACGCCTCGCGACCGGCGCCCGCGCTGTGGACGAGATCACCGACTTCCTGGCCGTCGTCACGGAGGCGATCGCCGTCAACCACGCCGTCAAGACCGCCGCCCGGGCCCTCGGCGCCGACCCCGTCGACCGGGATGCCGAAGCCCGCGCAGGCGCTGCACTGGCCGCGCTGATCCAGGCGGGCCAGGCCGACGGAGACATCCACCAGGACGTCACCGTCGACGACATCTACCTGCTCTTCAGCACGGCCCCCACCGACCAGCCCTCCGCCGCCCGCGCCCGCTGGCTCACCCTGGTCCTCACCGGCCTGACGACCCACACACGAACCGGAGACACCGGAACTGCCTCATAACCACTGCCTTCCAGCAGGGGCGGCCAGGCAACCGTGTTGCACGGCCGTACGGACAGCCCGGCGCGGCGATCAGGCCGGACAGCCCTACGTCGGCCCAGGTGTATCGGCCACGCTGGTTCATGGCTCGAGTGAGGTCGCGGTTCGCGGCCGGGCGGCATCGAGTTCTGCCTGCCGCTCCCGCCTGGCGGGACGGAACACTGATCGGTCTTTTCTTGCAGGTCAGGGCCGTGTGGCGTGGTCTGCATGATGGATATCGCGCTGATTGCCGCCTGGCAGATGTACCGCTACTTCCTGCGCCAGGTCCTCGTCGGCGACGGCCGCCGACCGGGCCGCACGCCGCTCGTCTCGATGGCGCTCACCGAAGGTCCGCGCAGCACACGGGAAGCCCGGCCACGTGGTCGGCGTGGAACTATTCTTCGCGCTCGGCATGTCTCATGGGGCATCGGGCTGACCACGAGTCATGCGCTGGACCTGCGAGGCAGTGGCGACGTCGGCGTCGGTCACCAGACGCCGCAGGAGATAGCGTCCGGCGATGGTCCTCAGATCGAGTGCGATGGAGCGCTTGCTGCGGTCGGGACTGGTGAAGTGCAGGCTGCGGGCCCCGTCGTAGGGCGGCCAGGCGCGGGGCCCGTCGCCGTGCGGGAGCGCCTTCGACTTTGATGACGTCGGCGCCCATGTCGCACAGCAGTGCGGTGCGACATGGGGCCGGCCAGGGCTCGTGGTTCCTTGGCGGTGCGGAGTTGGGCGTCGGGTCTGCTGGTCTGCCTGCCGGGTCACTCCGGCAGGGACTGACCTTGGGTTTCGGGGACGAGTCGGACGAGGAAGATGCCGGCGATGAAGGGGACGGCGGTCAGTGCCAGCGGCAGGGACAGGGATCCGGTGGCCGAGATGCCCCAGGCGATGAGGAGCGTGCCCACGGCGGCGGCCAGCCGGGAGAGTGTGGTGGCGAAGGCGAAGGCAGTCGCGCGGATCTGGGTCGGGTACTGCTCGGGCAACCACACGGTGAAGACGGCGAAGTTGGCACCGCCGAACCCGAGTACCACGGCGAACACGAAGAAGAGAGGGATGTCCTCGCGCGGGTAGGCGAGACCGTAGGCGCCGAGGATGCCGACGGCCATCAGGCCGTACAGTGCCGCGAGGGTGCGGCGGCGCCCGAACCGGTCGGTCAGGTGCGGGACGGCCCAGCAGCCGATGATGGTGCAGGCAGTCGACACGAGGCTGACCAGCGAGGCGAGTCGGGCCTCGTCGTCCCGCCCGGCGGCTTCGGCCATGTGCACCATGGCTGTTGGCCCGAAGGTGGAGCCGGCCCACAGGCCCATCACGCTCACGACCAGCAGCACCAGGTTGCCCCAGCTGCGGGCCCGGTAGGGCGGTTGCAGGACCGTCCTGAGCGGTGCGAGGAACCCGCTCTTGGCGCCGGGAGCGGTGGCTGTGCTCTGCTGTGCGGCCTCGAAGCGTTCCGGCTCCTGCATGCCGAGCCGCAGAAACAGCACGAGCAGCGCGGGCAGCAGGCCGAGGAAGAGCAGGCCGCGCCATCCCAGACTGTTGCCGACGGCGAGGTAGACGAGGCTGACGAGGAGGGATCCCACGTAGGTGGCCGAGTGCATGTAGCCGCCCATGCGGCTGCGGAGCCTCTCGGGCACGGCCTCGGCCACGACCGTGCCGGCTATCGCCCATTCGCCGCCGACACCGAGCGCGGCGAAGAAGCGGCAGGCCATGAGCCACCAGGGGCTGTTGGCCGCGCCGGCCAATGCGGTGAAGACCGAGAAGGTCAGGATGCTGCCGATCATCGCGGGCCGGCGTCCGAAGCGGTCGGCGACGGGGCCCCAGATGAAGGACAGCCCCCAGCCGGTGAGGAAGAAGGCCGCACTCAACTGGGTGTAGAAGCCCACGTTGATCTCGGACGGGGACTGCCCCGCGGCAGGCAGGAGTTCTTTGAAGGCGGGCGCGGCGATCAGCGCGAAGATCGACACGTCGAAGCCGTCCATCGCCCAGCCGCCCACGGCGCCGGTGAAGGCACGGCGGCCGCGTTTGTCCAGTCGGGTGGTGGCGTCCGGTGCCGAGGGAGCGGGAGCTTTCTGGCCTGCTGTTGACATCAGATCCCCTTTTGGTCCACATTGTGGACCGATGTTCTGTGATGTGGACCAGCGGTAGCGAGGACCGTAGGCAGCCCCGACAGGGCCGTCAAGGGTTTGCGCGAAAGTGCCCCGTGCGGCCCCGCCGGTTGCGATGACGCCCGGCCCGCGATGAGGGGCCGGAACAGGGGAGGAGACGCCATGCAGAGTGTGCTCAACGCGTTGCGGGTCTTGGAGGAGGTGGCTGACCGTCAGCCCGCAGGCCTCAGCGGCCTCGCGCGCGGCCTCGGCATGCCCAAAAGCACGGTGCAGCGCTGCCTGCTCACCCTCGAGGAGGCGGGGTGGGCCCGGGTCGACTCCGCGGGGCAGTGGGAGGTGACCAGCCGCGCCTTCAGCGTGGGCGCCAAGGTCGCCAACAGTGCCCACCTGCGCGACCTGGCCGTGCCCGTGCTCAACGAACTCCAGGCGGCGACGGGGGAGACCGTCCATCTCATGATCCCGGACGGGTACGAGATGGTCCTCGTCGAACGCATCGACAGCGCGCACCAGTTGCGCACCGTCCACCCGCTGGGCGGCCGCACCGCGCTCCACTGCGGGGCCAACGGAAAGTCCTACCTGGCGACCTTCTCCGACGACGACCTCGACCAGTACCTCGGCCGCCCGCTCGCGGCGGCCACCCCACGCACCCTGACCGACCCTGAACGGCTGCGGGAGGAGCTGGAACGCATCCGGGACAACGGCTACGCCACGGCCGACGAGGAGCTGGCCGAGGGGGCGGTCGCCATCGCCGCCGTGATCCGTCACCCCGGGCGGACGCCCGTTGCGACCCTGTCGATCTCGGCGCCGAAGGCGCGGGTCGGAGCGGAACTGTTCGAACCCTACGGCCACTTGGTGCGAGAGGCGGCCCAGAAGATCGCGGCCCAGCTGCCGCTTGCGCGCTAGGACCCTGCGGAAGCGGCCGCCGTACGGGCCGCTCGGCAGCTTCCGTGGCCGGGCAGATCAAGGTGCCGAACGCGCTGACCTACGGGTCGTACTGCTCGGCGGTCACCGGCACGGTCTCAATCTGTTCGATACGTCGTCCCGCCGACGGCCCTGGGCGAGGGAATCGTCACTCATGCCGCACCTCATCAGCGGACAGGACAGCACCGGCCGGCAGTGACGCATCACTCGTCCGGCCGATCCGCAGCCGAACCGGTTCTCCACGGTGCCGGTGTCGGCGGCAGACGTGGATTACCCGTTGGGCTGTCAGCCTCCGCTCCCGGTCGTTGGCGGCGGCTGGACGTGCGATGAGGAGGACGTGACCCCGGCCAACCATCGTTTGAACGCCTCGTGCTCGTCCGGCTGCCGGTCGATCGAGCCGCGCTGCTTCGCGACCTCGCTGCGTGCGGGCGTCATCGGGTAGGCGCGGTCAGGTGGTCGAGCAGGGTGACGATCATGGCGCTGTCGGCGCGCGGTTCCGTCGTGCCGTGCGCCGCTTGTTCGGTCAGGGCCTGAATCTGGGCGCCTTCCGCGACCGCGACGACCATGCGGGTCAACTCGCCCAGCGAGATCGCCGGCTCCCGGTCGATCGAGCGCAACGCCTGCTCGATCAGCTCGGCCAGCGCCGCCCGGCCGCGTTTCTCGTGCTCGACCAGCAACCGGGCGACCTCGGGGTTGCGGATGGCGTGCAGGCTGAACTCGGTCGAGATCAGCAGCCAGCGGCGGTCCGCTTCGGGATCGGCGGAGTGCAAAGGCGTCCCGTCCTCCAGTGCGCGCAGCAGGGTCTGGCGCAGCCGGGTGGCGCGCTCACGCCACTGCTGATCGAACAGGGCCAGGAACAACGCGTCCTTGCTGTCGAAGTTGGAGTAGAACGCGCCTTTGGTCAGCCCGGCCCGCGCGGCGATGTCCGCGATCGACGTGGCGCCGTAGCCCTGCTCGGCGAACAGTTCGAACGCGGCGTCCAGCAGCGCAGCGACGGTGATCGGTCGTCTCTTCGTGGTTCCCCGTGGCACTCCCCCACTTTATCAGATACCGTTCCGTATTCGATACTGGTCGGTATCCGATGCTGATCGGTATATTGAGCTTCGGAGGTTTCGATGGACCCGTTGCACGCCCTGGACGGTCTACTGGACCCGCTCGGCCTGACCTCGGCCGACACCGGCGGCACAATCACCTTCACCGGGGAAGACCCGATCGTGCCCGCCCGGCACCGACTCGGCGCGTGCATCGCCATCCCGATGGCGGCCTGCGCCGTCGGCGCGGTCACCTTCGGCAGGCTGCGCGGCCTTCCCGCCCAGGACCTCGCGCTCGACCTGCGCGAAGCCGTCCACCACATCACGCCCAACGCGTACTGGAACCCGACGCTGGCCGGTGAACCGGCCCCGCACCCTCTGGTCATCGAAAATCCGTTCCTGCTCACCCCCTACCGCACCCGCGACGGCCGCACCGTGATGGCGTCGGGCGTCTACCCGCACCTCGCCGCACACTGGCAGCGTTTCCTCGACATCCCGCCCGACCCCGCCAGGACCGCCGCCGCGTTCGCCACATGGGACGCCTTCGACTTGGAGGAGAAGGCCAACGCCGAGGGTCTGCCGCTATGCGTGGCCCGGACTCCCGAGGAATGGCTCGCTCATCCGCAGGGGGCGTTGCTGGCCACCCAGCCGGTGATCAGCCTGCGCCGCATCGGCGACGCGCCGCGGCGCGCATGGTCTGCGGCGCAGCGGCCGTTCGACGGCGTGCGCGTGTTGTCGTTCACGCACGCCATCGCCGGTCCGACCGTCGGCCGCACACTTGCCGAACAGGGCGCCGAAGTGTTGTGCGCGACCCGGCCCAACGACTACGAGCACGAGTTCATCTACGCCGAAGCCAATGTCGGTTCGCGCAGCGCCTACGTCGACCTGACCACCGACCGCGGCCAAGAGCGCGCCGACCACCTGCTCTCCGACACGCACGTGGTGGTGAACAACCACCGCGGCAGCAAACTCGAACGCCTCGGCCTCGCTCCCGAACAACTGGCGCAGCGCTACCCGGGCATCGTCATGGTCTCGGTCACCTGTTACGGCTCGACCGGCCCGTGGGCCGAGCGCGGCGGCTTCGACATGAACGGCTCGGCCGCGTCCGGGCTGATGACGCTGGAAGGCACGCCGGAGGACCCGAAGCTGCCACCGACCGGCATGATCAACGACTTCATCACCGGCTACATGGGGGCCGCCGGCGCGGCAGCCGCGCTGGTCAAACAGGCCCGCGAAGGCGGTTCGTGGCACGTCACCGTAAACCTCACCCGCACCGCCATGTGGTACCAGACCCTCGGACTCGTCGACCCCGACCAGGCCGGCATCGACGACGAGCACAGCTTGCGCGAGCCGCGCGCGTTCGATGCGGAATCGCCACTGGGCGACATCCACATGCTGGCGCCGCCGGTCTCCTTCAGTCACACTCCGCCCGCGTGGCCGCACCCGCCGCTGGTTCCCCGCGGATCGAGCCGACCGGAATGGACCAGCAAGTGACCGGCAGGCAATAGGTCCGGGCACCTCGCACACCGTTGAACAGCAGGTCGAGTGCGTCAGTCGGACTCACGCACTCGACCTGCTCGCCCGAGCCGCGCCCGCCCGCACTCGCCGAGCAACTCGGCGCCGTTCATTGATGTTCCGCCCCAAAGCAGCGCAAGCGCGCGTTTCCTCGTCTGGAGCCGACTCTGATGCGACTTCCCGAATGGGCATTCCCCCTGTACCTGCGTGCCGCCCGCCGCAATCGCCCGTTCCGCTCGGCCGAACGGGCACGCGCCCTCGTCGACGACCTGGCGCTGCGGCCCAGCTCGTACGGACCGCCGCAGCAACTCAAGTTTCCGGTGACCATCGATGTATCACGTCGCGACGGCTGGCCGGTGTACCGCGTACACCCCACAGCTGGCCCAACCCGGGGAGCCGTCGTGTACGCCCACGGCGGAGGCTGGGTGTACGAGATCGCCGCCGCGCACTGGCAACTGGTGGCCCAGATCGCCGCCAAGGCTCAGACCACCGTGGTCGTGCCGATCTACCCATTGGTCCCGTTCGGCACGGCGGACGCCGTGGTGAGCGCCGTCGTCGACCTCGTCCTGGAGGCGCGCGAGCGGCACGGAGAGGTACGACTGGCCGGGGACTCCGCCGGGGGCCAGATCGCCCTGTCCGCCGCGATGGACCTGCGTGACCGGCACAACGTCACGCTGCCCAGGACCGTGCTCATTTCCCCGGCACTGGATCTGTCCTGGTCCAACCCGCGGATCCCGCAGGTCCAGCCCACCGATCCCTGGCTGGGTGAGCCCGGCGGCCGCGTGTTCTCAGAGCTCTGGCGCGGCGAGCTGCCCACCGACGACCCCCGCGTGAGCCCGCTGGCCGGCGACCTGGCAGGGCTTGGCCCGCTCACCGTCTTCAGCGGCACCCACGACGTCCTCAACCCGGACGCGCACCTGCTACGCGACCGCGCGAAAGCGGCGGGGGTCGACATGGAGTTCCACGAGGCCGAGGGCCTCATTCACGTCTACCCGCTGCTGCCCACCCGAAAGGGTGAAGCCGCACGGGCGATCATCACCGAGCGCCTCACGATCGGAACATCCTCGAACGGGCTGGAAGACGGCGAACGTTCGCCAAAGCCGACGAGCATCCGGATGCCTTAGTACTGTGGCCGGGATCGCGTCGACGCTACAGCCGGACGACGCCATCCACATCCAGTTCACATCCGGCACGGTGGGCTCACCGAAAGGTGTCACCCTGAGCCACCGCGGGATCGTCGACAACGGCCGCTTCTTCGGTGACGGCCTTCGGTACACAAAGGACGATCGCGTCTGCGTGCCGATGCCTTTCCACCACTGCTTCGGCATGGGTCATGGGCACGCTCTGCGTCACCTACCACGGCGCGACGATGATCATCCCCGGGCGTCGACCAGTAGCGGCAGGTCCCGCGGCACAACATGTCCATGGCCGCGGTGGCCTGGCGGCCCGGACGGTTCCGTCCGGCCTCGACCAGGGCCGGTCACACCGGTCCGGTGGGGAACAGGGCACGGGGCGTGAGGTCGAGTCTGGGCGTAGCGATTCGAGACGGCAGATCCTCCCATCCCTCGACGACACTGCCCCGAACTCCACCCCGCACCGCGTCCGACGGTACCCAGAACACGCGCCAACTCACCGCTAGTGCACCCTTCTTGGGTTGGATCCGCTCAAGCCTTGTGCGTGCTCGAGGGGTCCGGGTGATGCGTCCTGCTCGCGGCAGCGTCGTCGGCGTCGCTTCCTTCAGGATCGGGCGGGTGAGACATTCTGTGGTCGCATGCTGCCGCCCACGAGGACGGCCACGGCTCCGAGGACGGCAAAGACCGCGAACCCGCCCGCGGCTGCCGGGCCGGAGCGACGCGACAAGTCGCTGAAGGAAAGGGAGCTCGAGTACACCAGACAGGATGATCCTGTCCGCGCCGGCCTCGGCGGCTCGGCCCGGACAGGTAGCGGTGTCGTTGCGGCACAACACATGCCGCAGCAGCGTCCCCTGTTTCCAGGGCTCCTTTTCCCGCTGGGCTACCTGCCACTTCCCTTATGCCCTGTGCACAGGTTCCCGTCGGATGGATCGGCCCTCATGCCCGCCCGCCGGGTTGTCGGCTCTCGCAGCGAGCTTGTACGAACTGCCGTCGTTATCGCAAAGGGACATGCGCATGTGCGCCTGCGGCTTCACGCCCTATGCCTGAGCTGCCATCCCGTAGGGCACTTGAGTCCCCAGGAAACGCCTGAGTAATCGAGGAGACTCACAGGGCCGTGACTTCCCGGCGCAGGACAGCGCCGCTTACCTGTCCGCCTTACCCATCCCCTACGGACAGGACTGGGCTAGGCATCCCCGAGGAAGCAAGATTCCGCACTGCTCGGGCAAGGAGCATCCCCCAAGGTAGGCCCAGACGCAGACAAGGACAGGTGACATCTGCGGCCGGTTACCCAAGGAACTCGATTCTGGGGGCTAATCGAATCAGAGGCGGAAACATGAACCGGGGTAATCGGCCAGCAGAAACGGCGCGGGAAACCATCGAAAAACACAACCAGGAGAAACGTTCCTCTGCGACAGGAAACACCACAGGGGAGAATTGCAGCCTTTTCGAGCACTCTCGAACTCGGCAGACAAGGGTAATTGAGTACCGTCGCCAGTTCGAGTGAAATACCCCTTGCGGAGAGGGTTGCCGATGCCCTGTCATAGGTACGGTTCACCAATGATTGAGGACCTTCCCTGGGAAGAATTCGCCGGTGACCCAGACACGTACATCACGAAGCTCGAGAAGAGGGAGGAGGACCTACAGAAGGATCTTTACAAGGTGCGTCAGGAACTGCGTCTGACACGTCAACTGAAGAGGTACAAGGACACCGCAGACGAGTGGAGGCGCAACGGCATCCCGGATCAGCGACAGTCGGTAGCGGACGACGACGAAGACAACGACTCGACGGCAGTGAATGCCCAAGGCCAGACCCGCAAGGACCGCATCCGGGAGATCATGCGTCAGGATCCGATGCGGCTCTGGAAAGCGGGCTCTATGGCAGAAGCCTTGGGCGAACCCGCGAAGACCAAGAGCGTCCGCGTGACCATGGATGAGCTCATGCGGGCCGGCGAACTCGTGAAGCACCCGGGTTCGAATTACCAGCACGCGACCGGCATCCGGTCCACCCCCTAGAACACAATTCGAGCAGCTATCCCTCTACCAAACAAAAGACGGCCGCCACCTGGAATTTCTTCCGTGGTGGCGGCCAACAGCGACGAACCTCCCGAGAACCTTCCACAGTGCCGGATCAGTTCGTGCCACGCTGTATTTTACGGACGGCCTTGCGCCACCGGTAGCGCGTTGCGAAATATGGTCCTGCCCTTCGCTCGAAGGGATGACCGCTGCGTGTTCAGCCTCGAACAGTCCTTCTTTCAGCTTCCACAGCCGCTCCCGTCACACTTCCCGCCCGGGCCACAGGTCCGCTTCCAGAGCCTTTTCCAGACTGGCGATGGTGAGCAGATCGGGCCAGGCCTCACCCGCCAGAGCCTTGGAAATGGTGTAGCGGGCGACCCCGCTGCGCCGGGACAGCTCGGCCACCGACCACTCCTTCTTGTCGATCGCCGCGTGGAGCCTGGCGGCCAGCGCCTGGGCGACACGCGCCCCGTGATGCTCCTCCATGACGGCCTCAGGCCACGTACCGCCGGCGCAGTACGCGCGCGGCGGCAGTCGGCGGGCATCTCCTTGGGGCATGAAGTGAAGTCTGACCCATCCGGTCCTCCCCGGTCGCGCGGGACTGCTGCCACCGATAGATGTTATTCGAATAACACCCCTCCTGCCGGGGTGTTGGTGTGGCGGCATGTGATGAGTCAGCGCATTGATTCCTATCGTCCGGCCGGCTCCCCCGCGGGGTGGAGCCGCGTCGGCGATGAAGTGCGCCGCGTCGTCCGTATCGCCGACCCGCTCCTGCCCTACAAGGCTCGTGAACTACTCGGTTCCCTCACGCAGTTGGCGGTCTTCTGCGACGGAGAGGGGTTGCCCGCAAAAGCTGAGGTGTGGCTTGCCCGCGAGGTGATCGAGCGGTTCATCGCGGTCGGCTGTCCCCAGGTGGGCGAGAGCACGCGGGGCAACTACCGCACCAGGCTGCTTCGTCTGCGTGAAGTTGTCCTGGGCGGCGAGTGCCGGACCGGGAAACCCGCCCAGCTGTCGGGCTCCGTTGCCAACAGCCCTTACAGCCGGACCGAACTTGCGGATCTGTGGGGCTGGGCCGGTGGGCAGCCCACCGAGGAGCTTCGCTGGGGTTGCAAGACCCTCATGGCACTCGGGCTCGGCGTCGGTCTCGATTCACCTGAGGTCATCCCGTTGCGCGTCCATGACGTCCGCAGAACTTCCAACGGCGAAGGCCCGGTTGTCGTGGCCACGCGCGGAAACCGGAAACGGGAGATCCTCTGCCGGCGCCCGTGGGAAGGCGTCCTGGCGTCCGCTGCCGACCGCATCGACACGACGGGCACCGCCCGGTACCTGTTCCGCCCCAACTGCGGCAGCCGCGGCACCAACACGGTCACGAACTTCCTGGCGCGTACTCAACCGAGCCCGACCGTGCCTCGCCTGGTGATGGGTCGCCTCAGGTCCACCTGGTTGGTCGAACTCTTCGAAGAACGGCTGCCCAT
The DNA here is from genome assembly GCF_042893475.1 of Streptomyces sp. NPDC001604. Taxonomy (NCBI): domain Bacteria; kingdom Bacillati; phylum Actinomycetota; class Actinomycetes; order Kitasatosporales; family Streptomycetaceae; genus Streptomyces; species Streptomyces sp. NPDC001604. The sequence goes on from NZ_JBIAUY010000002.1 coordinate 587,210, forward strand.
CACCGTCATCGTGGCGGCTGCTGGCGTGGATACGCTCCACGGCCTCACGCGCATCCTTCCGTTCCTGCGCGGCGTCTCCGCCGAGGAAGCGGCCCGCTTGCTGCGAGGCAGCCAATGACGATCTCCCGCGGCCGCCCCAGCGACCGTCACGAGCGCCTGATGGCGATGCGCACGAAGCGCAGACGCCTCGACGACGCCGACGTCGAGGCGGCCATCGAGGAGGTGGACAACAGCCAACTCGTCCCCCTGCTTGAGGAGTTCGTCCACCTCCCTCGCGGCCGACGCCGCACCCTGCACCTCAGAAGCCTCCTCATCGGCCTCTACCTCTGCACTCAGGACACCGGCGGAAAGGTCGTCCTGGAACGGGTCACCGACATCCTGTACTTCCGCCTCGCCCCACGGCTGCGCGAGCTGCTGGACATCCCCGACAAGCCCGACGACGACCGGGGGTTCGAAGGGGCCTACGCGGTCGTCCGCCGACTCTTCCACGCCATGAAGGACGCCATGAACCCGTCCCCACTGCCGCCCAACGGGCACCTCTCACGCAGCGAGGCCCACGAACTGACCGCAGCGGCCGCCGCCGACGACCTGGCGGAGCGCGAGCGGCGTCTGGCCCTGTTCACCGAGTTCGTCCTGGACGCCTCCGTACGCCCCCTCCACAGCCTGCTGACGGAGCTGGCAGAAGTCTCCCTGGGTGTGGACGGCACCCCCATCCGAACATTCTCACGCGGCCGCCGTACGAACGGGCCGGAGCTCGCCACCGACCCGGATGCCGGCTGGTACGTACGGGAAGGCGACCACAGGGACCCGGACGCGCCGGTAGCCGAGTCCATGCGCCCGTCTCCCCCTCCCGCCAAGAAGGGCAAGCCCAAGACCGCCCAGGACAAGAAGAAGACCTCCCTCAAGAAGAAGTACCTCTTCGGCTACGACGCCCACCTCATCGTGACCCGCGACGCCGAACACGACGCCGTACTCCTCGACGACGGCACCCCCAACCCCGAAGTCCTCCCGGCCCTCGTCCTCGGCGTCTCCCTCGACAAGCCCGGTCACCGCCCCGCGTACAACGGCCTGAAGATCCTCAACCGACTCCGGGAGCGTGGATACAAACCCGGCTACCTCGCCGGTGACCGCGCCTACAACAACTCCGAGCCCGACGAGTGGCAGCTCCCCGTCCGGGCCATGGGCTACAAACCCGTCTACGACTACCGCGCGGACCAGCTCGGCAAGCAGGCCGGAACACACGGTGCGATCCTCGTCGAGGGCCGCTGGTACTGCCCCTCGATGCCGGATCCCCTCATCAACGCCACCATCGATCTGCACGCCGACCGCATCGACCGGGAGACGTGGATCAAGCTGATCGCCGCTCGCCGCGGCTACCGCGTCATGCCGAAGGAGAACGCCGACGCCGACGGCTACCAGCGGATGATGTGCCCCGCCGCGGCAGGCAAGGCCCAGTGCCCCATCAAGCCCTACAGCATGGGTCGCGGCATCCACCTGCCCCTCATCGACCCGGAACCCAGCCCCACCGGTCCCCTCAAGGTCTGCCGCCAGCGCACGATCACCGTCAGCCCCGAAGCGGGCGCCAAGCAGTGGCAAGCCCTGGACTACGGCAGCCTGGAATGGCAGAAGGTCTACTTCCGGCTCCGCAACAGCGTCGAGGGTTACAACGGCTACGCCAAGAACCCCCTCGCCGAGGGCATCGAATCCGCAGGCTCCCGCCGTATCCGCGGCATCGCGGCACAAACGATCCTGCTCGCCTTCCAGCTGGCGCACGCCAACCGCCGCAAGATCAAGAAGTGGCTGGACACACTGTCGCTCGGCGGCGAGCGCCCCCGCCGACGCACCCACCACCGCCGCCCGAAAAAGGAGCCGCGGAGCTGGACCCCGACCGGTCACCTGGCGCCCGCCGCATAGATCGGTCCCACAGGCACCCCAGCACCACGAAGACAGGCCCCCACCCCGTGAGATAGCTCACGCGTCGGGGCCTGCTGTGTGACCTGACCAGGCTGTGTGATGCCTCACAGTGATCATGGAACGAGAAACGGGCCCCTGCGGTGACTTCCGTCACCTGCAGAGACCCGTTTCGTCGGTATCTCCTGGTGCGCGAGGGGGGAGTTGAACCCCCACGCCCTTGCGGGCACTGGAACCTGAATCCAGCGCGTCTGCCTATTCCGCCACCCGCGCATTGGGTGTGTCTTCCGGCTCCGGCCCTTTGGGCTGGCGCCTTCCGACACCCAGAACATTAGCACGCTGGCCGGGGTGGGTTCACATCCCTTGTCCCTACGCAGCCGCCCACCAGCACGGACGTGCCGTCCGGCCGTCGACCGGCCACCCCACGCTCCTCCTCCCGCGGCATGACCTGCGGACCACCGGCACGCGCACGACCCGCCCCCGAAGCCCTCCGCTCCGTATCAACACGTACCGGGTCACGTATCAACCTCGTACCGGTCCTGCCCGTCTCCCCTGGAGCCGGGCAGGGTCCACAGCCAGGTGCGGGACACTTGTCTGCGGCCGCCTCTACGATCCTGGGCAGAAGGAGTGCGTGGGAGGAGTTCGAAGGGCAGCTCCGGAGGGAACCTCCGGAGGGAACTTCGTCCAGCGTCGACACCCGTCGACCGGGCCGACAGGGGGAACCAGCTGATTCACCCGCGCGTGGATACGATCAGTAAGCAGTATCAGGCAAGGCAGCGCCCGCCAGCCGGGACACTGGACGGAAGCGACATCGGAGGAGGTGCCTCATGGGAGTCCTGAAGAAGTTCGAGCAGCGTCTCGAAGGTCTGGTCAACGGCACCTTTGCCAAGGTGTTCAAGTCCGAGGTCCAGCCCGTGGAGATCGCCGGAGCGCTCCAGCGTGAGTGCGACAACAACGCCACCATCTGGAACCGCGACCGCACGGTCGTCCCCAACGACTTCATCGTGGAGCTGAGCACGCCGGACTTCGAGCGGCTCAGCCCCTACTCCGGCCAGCTCGGCGACGAGCTCGCCGGCATGGTGCGCGACTACGCCAAGCAGCAGCGCTACACCTTCATGGGCCCCATCAAGGTCCACCTGGAGAAGGCCGACGACCTCGACACCGGCCTGTACCGGGTACGCAGCCGTACGCTCGCCTCCTCCAGCAGCCAGCAGGCTCCCGGGCCCGCCGCTCCGCCGGCCGGGTCCGCGGGCCGCCCCGGCGGCGGGTACGGCTACCCGCCCGCCGCCGCACCCGCGGGCGCCCCGCCGATGCCTGTCGCGCCGCCGCCCGGCGCCGCACCCTACGGCCAGCGTCCCGGCGCGGGCGGCCCGGTCGGCGCACCGCAGCCCGGCTCCCGCACCCGCCACTGGATCGAGATCAACGGCACCCGCCATCAGATCTCCCGCCCGACGCTGGTGCTGGGCCGCAGCACCGAAGCCGACGTGCGGATCGACGACCCCGGCGTCTCCCGCCGGCACTGCGAGATCCGGACCGGAACGCCCTCGACGATCCAGGATCTCGGGTCCACCAACGGCATCGTGGTGGACGGGCAGCACACCACCCGCGCTACGCTCCGCGACGGCTCGCGGATCGTCGTGGGCAGCACCACCATCATTTACCGGCAAGCCGAAGGGTGAAGCGGGGGCAATGTCAGAGCTGACCCTCACGGTCATGCGGCTGGGTTTCCTGGCCGTACTGTGGCTGTTCGTGATCGTGGCCGTGCAGGTCATCCGCAGCGACCTGTTCGGTACGCGCGTCACCCAGCGCGGGTCCAGGCGCGAGTCCGCACGGCCCCAGCAGGCCGCCCGCCAGCAGGCCGCGCCCCCGCAGCAGCGTCAGCAGGCAGGCGGCGGCCGCCAGCGCCGCAACGCCCCCACCAAACTCGTCGTGTCCGAGGGCACCCTCACCGGCACGACCGTCGCGCTCCAGGGCCAGACCATCACCCTGGGCCGGGCGCACGACAGCACGATCGTGCTGGACGACGACTACGCCTCCAGCCGCCATGCCAGGATCTACCCGGACCGCGACGGCCAGTGGATCGTCGAGGACCTGGGCTCCACCAACGGCACGTACCTCGACCGGAGCCGGCTGACGACCCCCACGCCGATTCCGCTGGGCGCGCCGATCCGCATCGGCAAGACAGTCATCGAGCTGCGGAAGTAGTACGACAATGAGCGAGCGGAGCGAGCACGCAGCGGCGGCCCCCACCACGGGCACCGGCGCGCTCCCGACCGGAGGGTGGGCACCGTGCGGATGTACCCGGAGCCGACGGGCGAGGTGCGCATGAGTCTGTCACTGCGCTTTGCCGCCGGATCGCACAAAGGCATGATCCGCGAGGGCAACGAGGACTCCGGATACGCCGGTCCGCGCCTGCTCGCGATCGCCGACGGCATGGGCGGCGCCGCCGCCGGCGAGGTCGCCTCCTCCGAGGCCATCTCCACCATCGTCGCCCTCGACGACGACGTGCCGGGCTCCGACATCCTCACCTCCCTCGGCACCGCCGTACAGCGCGCCAACGACCAGCTGCGCTCCATGGTCGAGGAGGACCCCCAACTCGAGGGCATGGGCACCACGCTCACCGCCCTGCTGTGGACCGGCCAGCGCCTCGGCCTCGTCCACGTCGGCGACTCCCGCGCCTATCTGCTGCGCGACGGCGTCCTCACCCAGATCACACAGGACCACACCTGGGTGCAGCGCCTCGTCGACGAGGGCCGCATCACCGAGGAAGAGGCCACCACCCACCCCCAACGCTCCCTGCTGATGCGGGCGTTGGGCAGCGGCGAGCACGTCGAGCCCGATCTCTCCATCCGTGAGGTCCGCGCCGGCGACCGCTACCTGATCTGCTCCGACGGCCTGTCCGGCGTCGTCTCCCACCAGACGCTCGAGGACACCCTCGCCAGCTACCAGGGCCCGCAGGAGACCGTGCAGGAGCTGATCCAGCTCGCCCTGCGCGGCGGCGGCCCCGACAACATCACCGTCATCGTCGCCGACGTACTGGACCTGGACACCGGGGACACCCTCGCCGGGCAGCTCTCCGACACCCCGGTCGTGGTCGGCGCGGTCGCCGAGAACCAGAACCACCTGCACGACCCCGGCTTCATGGAGACCCCGGCCGGCCGCGCCTCCGGCCTCGGCCGCCAGGGCCACGGACACGGCGGGGGCGGCGAGTTCGGCCCGCCCGGCTCGGGCGACACCACCGGCTACATCCCCGCGGGCAGCTTCGGCGACTACACCGACGACGACTTCGTCAAACCCCGCAAGGGCCGCAAGTGGGCGAAGAGATCCTTCTACACCGTGCTCGCCCTCGCCGTCGTCGGCGGTGGCCTCTACGGCGGCTGGCGCTGGACCCAGACCCAGTACTACGTCGGCACCAAGGACGAGCACGTCGCGCTGTACCGGGGCATCAGCCAGGACCTGGCGTGGGTCTCCCTCTCCAAGGTGGAGAAGGACCACCCCGAGATCGAACTCAAGTACCTGCCTCCGTACCAGCAGAAGCAGGTCAGGTCCACGATCGCCGAAGGCAGCCTGACCGGCGCCCAGTCGAAGATCAACGAGCTTTCCGTGCAGGCCTCCGCATGCAAGAAGGAGTCCGAGCGTCAGGCGGCCGAGAGCAAGAACAACTCGAAGACCGGCACGGGCCAGGCGGGCGGCACCACGGGAACCAGCAAGACCTCCCTCACGTCCAAGGCATCACCGAGCCCCTCGACCTCACCGACCCCGTCCACATCAGCGACCGCACCCACCCCCAGCCCCGGCCCCACTCTCTCGGAGGATGAGCAGAAGGTCGTCTCGCTGTGCGGTAAGCAGTAGGCAAGCCGTGAGAGGCCCTGTCACACGATGAGCAGTACTACCAACACACCGACGCACCATACGTCCACGATCGGCGCGATCGGCGCACCGAGCCGGCGCAACACCGAGCTCGCGCTCCTGCTGTTCGCCGTCGTCATCCCGGTCTTCGCCTACGCCAACGTGGGCCTGGCCATCAACGACAAGGTGCCCGCCGGTCTGCTCGGCTACGGCCTGGGCCTCGGTCTGCTGGCCGGCGTCGGCCACCTCGCCGTACGGAAGTTCGCCCCGTACGCGGACCCGCTGCTGCTGCCCCTGGCCACGCTGCTCAACGGACTCGGCCTCGTCGCGATCTGGCGCCTCGACCAGTCCAAGCTGCTGCAGTCCATCGGCGTCGCCGGCGGCAAGGCGACCAACCAGCTGATCTACACCGCACTGGGCATCGCCCTGTTCGTCGTCGCGCTGATCTTCCTCAAGGACCACCGCGTCCTGCAGCGGTACACGTACATCTCCATGGCGGGCGCGCTGGTCCTGCTGCTGCTCCCGCTGGTCCCGGGCCTCGGCGCCGACCTCACCTACGGCGCCAAGATCTGGATCAAGGTCGGCAGCTTCACCATCCAGCCCGGTGAGTTCGCCAAGATCGTGCTGGCCATCTTCTTCGCCGGCTACCTGATGGTGAAACGGGACGCGCTCGCCCTCGCCAGCCGCCGCTTCATGGGCCTGTACCTGCCGCGCGGCCGCGACCTCGGCCCGATCATGGTCGTCTGGATGATCTCGATCCTCATCCTGGTGTTCGAGACCGACCTCGGTACGTCGCTGCTGTTCTTCGGAATGTTCGTCATCATGCTGTACGTCGCCACCGAGCGGACCAGCTGGATCGTCTTCGGTCTGCTGATGTCGGCGGCCGGCGCCGTGGGCGTGGCGAGCTTCGAGCCGCACGTCCAGACCCGAGTCCAGGCCTGGCTCAACCCGATGCACGAGTACAAGCTCAGCCGTACCCCGGGCGTCACGGGAGTCCACTCCGACCAGTTGCAGCAGGCCCTGTGGGCCTTCGGCTCCGGCGGCACCCTCGGCACCGGCTGGGGCCAGGGCCACTCCGAGCTGATCCGCTTCGCCGCCAACTCCGACTTCATCCTCGCCACCTTCGGCGAGGAGCTCGGCCTGGCCGGCCTCATGGCGATCCTGCTGATCTACGGCCTGATCGTGGAGCGGGGCATCCGCACCGCCCTCGCCGCCCGCGACCCCTTCGGCAAACTGCTCGCCGTCGGTCTCTCCGGCGCCTTCGCCCTCCAGGTCTTCGTCGTCGCAGGCGGCGTCATGGGCCTCATCCCGCTGACCGGTATGACGATGCCGTTCCTGGCATACGGAGGGTCCTCCGTCATCGCCAACTGGGCCCTCATCGGCATCCTCATCAGAATCAGCGACACCGCCCGCCGCCCGGCGCCCGCGCCCGCCGGCAACCCCGACGCCGAGATGACCCAGGTGGTCCGCCCGTCATGAACAAACCCCTGCGCCGGATCGCGATCTTCTGCGGCCTGCTCGTCCTCGCCCTGCTCGTCCGCGACAACTGGCTCCAGTACGTCAAGGCCGACAGCCTGAAGAACGACAAGCTGAACCGCCGAGTCACCATCGCCCGCTACTCCACCCCGCGCGGCGACATCATCGTCGACGGCGACCCCATCACCGGGTCCACCACGACCAGCACCAGCGGCCTCAACGACCTCAAGTACAAGCGCACCTACAAGGACGGGCCCATGTGGGCGCCGGTCACCGGGTTCGCCTCGCAGGCCTTCGGCGCCACCCAGTTGGAGAGCATCGACGACGGCATCCTCACCGGCACCGACGACCGGCTCTTCTTCCGCAACACCCTCGACATGATCACGGGCAAGGAGAAGGCGGGCGGCAACGTCGTCACCACCCTCAACGCCGCCGCGCAGAAGGCCGCCTACAACGGACTGAAGTCCCAGGGCGGCAAGGGCGCCGTCGTCGCGCTCGACCCGTCCACCGGCAAGATCCTGGCACTGGCGTCCTACCCGTCGTACGACCCCTCGTCGTTCGCCGGGAACTCCACGTCGACGGACTCCAAGAACTGGCTCGCGCTCCAGAAGTCGAACAACAAGGCCGACCCGATGCTCAACCGGGCGCTGCGCGAGACCTACCCGCCGGGCTCCACCTTCAAGGTGGTCACGGCCGCGGCCGCCCTGGAGAACGGCCTGTACAACTCGGCCGACCAGGCCACCGACTCGCCGCTGCCGTACATCATGAAGGGCACGACGACCGAGCTGAAGAACGAGGGCAACATCCCCTGCAAGAACGCCACGATGCGGGTCGCCCTGAGGGTGTCCTGCAACACCGTGTTCGGCAAGATCGGCTCCGACCTCGGCAACGACAAGATGCTCGCAGAGGCGAAGAAGTTCGGCTTCGACGCCGAGCAGTTCACCCCGGTCCGCTCCAGCGCCTCGGTGTTCTCCGACCACATGAACTCCTCGCAGACCGCGCTGTCCTCGATCGGCCAGTTCAACACCGCCGCGACCCCCCTGCAGATGGCCATGGTCGCCTCCGCGGTCGCCAACAACGGCAAGCTGATGAAGCCGTACATGGTCGACAAGCTGCAGTCGTCCAACCTCGACACCATCGCGCAGACCGACCCGCAGGAGCTCAGCCAGCCCCTGTCGGCGAAGAACGCGCAGATCCTGCAGTCGATGATGGAGACGGTCGTCAAGGACGGCACCGGCCAGAAGGCCCAGATCGGAGGCGGCGTCACCGTCGGCGGCAAGACCGGCACCGCCCAGCACGGCGTCGCCAACAGCGCGAACCCCTACGCCTGGTTCATCTCCTACGCCAAGCTGCCCGACGGCAGCTCGCCGGTCGCCGTGGCCGTCGTCATCGAGGACGAGAACGCCAACCGTGACGACATCTCCGGCGGCGGCCTCGCCGCCCCGATCGCGAAGAGCGTGATGGAGGCGGTCATCAACGCCAAGAAGTGACCCCGCTCACGTCCCCTTCACATCGGTGCACGTTGCGATACCGGTCCTGTATCGGGTGACGCACTTAGCCAGGTCACACAAAGCTAGCCGGGTACGGTAGGCCCGGACGGCAGCCTCCGACCGCACACACGTGTGAGTCGGGACCGACGGAGAGGGCTGGTAGGAGCTATGGAAGAGCCGCGTCGCCTCGGCGGCCGGTACGAACTGGGCCAGGTGCTCGGTCGTGGTGGCATGGCGGAGGTCTACCTCGCGCATGACACCCGCCTCGGGCGCCAGGTGGCGGTGAAGACACTGCGCGCGGACCTCGCACGCGACCCTTCCTTCCAGGCCCGGTTCCGCCGGGAGGCCCAGTCGGCCGCCTCGCTCAACCATCCCGCGATCGTCGCGGTCTACGACACGGGCGAGGACTACATCGACGGGGTCTCGATCCCGTACATCGTGATGGAGTACGTGGACGGCTCCACGCTCCGCGAACTCCTCCACTCCGGCCGCAAACTCCTGCCCGAGCGCGCGATGGAAATGACCATCGGCATCCTCCAGGGCCTGGAGTACGCCCACCGCAGCGGCATCGTCCACCGCGACATCAAGCCGGCCAACGTCATGCTGACGCGCAACGGCCAGGTCAAGGTCATGGACTTCGGCATCGCCCGCGCCATGGGCGACTCCGGCATGACCATGACGCAGACGGCCGCGGTCATCGGCACCGCGCAGTACCTGTCACCGGAGCAGGCGAAGGGCGAGCAGGTAGACGCCCGCTCCGACCTGTACTCGACCGGCTGCCTCCTCTACGAGCTCCTGACGGTACGCCCGCCCTTCGTCGGCGACTCCCCGGTCGCCGTCGCGTACCAGCACGTACGCGAGGAAGCCCAGCCGCCCTCCGTCTTCGACCCCGAGATCACGCCCGAAATGGACGCCATCGTCCTCAGGGCCCTGGTCAAGGACCCGAACTACCGCTACCAGTCCGCCGACGAGATGCGCGCCGACATCGAGGCCTGCCTCGACGGCCAGCCCGTCGCGGCCACCGCGGCCATGGGATCCGTCGGCTACGGCGGCTACCCCGACGACCAGCCGACCACGGCCCTGCGCGCCACGGACGCCGGCGCCACGTCGATGCTCCCCCCGATGAACCCGGACGACGGCGGCTACGGCTACGACGACCGCTCCCGCCGCCGCCAGAAGAAGTCCAACACGTCGACGATCCTCTTGGTCGTGGCGGGCATCCTCGTCCTGGTCGGCGCGATCCTGATCGGGAAGTACGCGTTCAGCGGGAACGGGGGCGTCGGGAACGACAAGGTGGACGTACCCAACCTGGTCAGCCTGAGCGAGAGCGACGCCAAGAACCAGCTGAGCAACATCGGCCTCAAGGTTGGCACGATCAAGAAACAGCCCTGCGAAGACCAGAGCAAGGGCAATGTCTGCTCGCAGGACCCGGGCAAGGGCGCCACCCTCAAGAAGGGAGAGGCGGTCAACCTCGTCGTCTCTACGGGCGCTCCGAAGGTGCTCGTCCCGGACGTCACACGTCTGCAGTACGACCAGGCGAAGACCCAGCTCGAGAACAAGGGCTTCGAGGTCGACCAGAAGACCCAGGAGTCCGACCAGCCCGCGGGCCTCGTCCTCTCCCAAGACCCGAAGGGCGGCGTGGAGAGGGAGAAGGGCACCAAGATCACCCTCACCGTGGCCAAGGCTGCGGAGACGGTCCCCGTGCCCAACGTCGCCGGTCAGAGCTGTGACGACGCCAAGTCCGCGCTGCAGGCCGTCGGCCTGAACGGCAACTGCGTCAACGCCCCCACCACCGACGACAACCAGGTCAACAAGGTCATCTCGACCACCCCGGGGATCGGCACCCAGGTCAAGAAGAACACCGCGGTGCAGATCAACATCGGCCAGAAGCAGAACAACCAGGTCCAGGTGCCGAACATCCAGGGCCAGAAGCTGAAGGACGTCAAGAACGCCCTTCAGCAGGCGGGGCTCCAGGTCGGCAACATCAACGGCTCCCAGGACGACAACGCCATCGTCATCGGCTCGGACCCGTCCCCGGGAAGCACGGTCGACCAGGGCACGCCGGTCAACCTGCAGACCTTCGGCGGAGGCGGCAACAACGGCGGGAACAACGGCGGCACCAACCTCTTCGGCGGTACGACCGGCTGACCGACCCCACCCCCATCGATGGGCCCCTCCGGGACTTCCCGGCAGGGGCCCATTTCTCTGCCCGAGCAGGGGACGAGAGGGAAGCCTCGTACAACGTCTGTTCCTGCGTCGATCGTGTCTTCATATGTGCCGACTCGTTGATCGGATGGGGTGGGGTGTCGGAGCTCTGCCCTGGCCGCACGGCCTCACCACAAGCGAAGGGCAGAACGTGATCAACGAATCGGCGCTACTGGAGTCCAAGTCCCTGCGGGACAGCGTCCTGGAGCGCACGGACGTGCTCGACAGAGTGAAGGCGCTGTCGCTGCTGCCGGACGGGATGCATGTGACTACGGCGATGGTGGCGGCGTACTTCGAGGTAGGGCTCACCGCCATCACATCTCTGATCCATGATCACCGGGAAGAGCTCAAAGCCAGCGGCTATCGCGTATTGACAGGTTCAGAACTGACTTCCTTCAAGGAACTCAGTGGAATCCAGTCACGCACAAGGTCCCTTGCCCTCTTCTCCCGCCGAGCCGTCCTCAACGTCGCCATGCTCCTCCGGGACAGCGAAGTCGCACGTCAGGTGCGTGTGTACCTCCTGGACATGGAGTACCTGGCGCGCACCCAGCCTGTGGACAACTCCGTCCACAGCGACGCCGTCTCCCTCGACGACCGCATCGACCAACGCATCACCCTCATCCTCGGCAAGACGGTCGTGCCGATGTTCAACGCCCTGATCGAGACCTCGGGCGAGCACCGCAGGGAACTGATCGCTCTGCGGACGGGCGTCCAGCGCATCGAGCGGAGTCTTCGCAGGCACAGCATTCGCCTGCAGAGGCTGGAAGGGCCGCGTTGTGACTGGTCCAACACTGAGGTCATGGCCTCCGTCGACGCCATGTCCGGCCGCGAGTTCGAGCAATACGTCGCAGAGTTGCTGCGCCTGGACGGCTGCACTGACGTCGTCGTACGAGGCGGCTGCGGGGACCGGGGCGTCGACATCATCGGCCGTACAGCCGACGGGCGCCGCGTCGCCGTCCAGTGCAAGAGATTCGCGCCGGGCCTCTCCATCACCAGCTCTGACGTCCAGAAGTTCGTCGGGGCAGCCAAGGTTCTGCACGTCTCGGAAGTGGCCCTCTTCGTGGCGACATGCCCCTTCACCCGTGAAGCTCTGAAAGTCGCCACCGCGGGCGGCGTGACCGCCGTACACCGCAGGATGGTGGCGGAGTGGAGCGCCGGGGAACCCCTGAAGGTCCTGGAGTAACGACGCCGAGCGCCAAAAGGGCCCGAAGCCGCAAAGGGTAGTTGCGGCTTCGGGCCCGGCTCATTACGCGTGACTGCCCGTCACGCTAACGCAGTTCCTCCGGCGGCGTCCTCTTGCTGTCCACCTTCTCCACCCGCACCAGCTCCCCCCACACCACATACCGATACCGGCTCGTGTACACCGGCGTGCACGTCGTCAGCGTGATGTAGTGGCCCGCCTTCTTCTTCCCCGACTCCTTCGGGATCTGCGAGATGACCTTCACGTTGTACTTCGAGGTCTCGTCGAGGACGTCGTAGACCTTGTAGATGTACCACTTGTCCTTCGTCTCGAAGACGATCGGGTCGCCGACCTTCAGCTTGTCGATGTTGTGGAACTTCGCGCCGTGCCCGTCCCGGTGCGCGGCCAGCGTGAAGTTGCCCTTCTTGCCCGTGGTGGGCAGCGTCGCCTTGACCGGGTCCGTGTAGTAGCCGGCCACGCCGTCGTTGAGGACCTCCGTCGACGTGCCCTTCTCGACCAGGACCTCGCCGTTCTTCATGGCGGGGACATGCAGGAAGCCGATGCCGTTCTTGGTGTCCAGCGCACCGGGGCCCGTGGACCGGCCCTCGTGGGCCCATGTGTCGCGGACCTTCTCGCCCTGCTTGTCCGCCGCCCGGTCGGCTATGACGTTCGTCCACCAGAGCGAGTACACGACGAACAGGCCCAGCACCAGGCCCGCCGTGATGAGGAGTTCACCGAAGACGCTCACCACCGCCGCGATACGGCCCGTGCCGCGGCGGCGGGCCGGTGGCGCCGCGGGCGCGTCCGTGTCCTCTTGAGTGTCGTCGGTGGTCGCTGCCACGTTCATCTGTCCCTACTCGACGAGCGCATCCGGCTTGCCCTTGCTGCGCGGCCGTTCCTCGACCATCTTGCCCCAGACGATCAACCGGTACTTGCTGGTGAACTCCGGAGTACAGGTCGTCAGCGTGATGTACCGGCCAGGCTTGGTGAAACCCGACTGGGGCGGCACGGGGCTGATCACGCTCGTATTGCTCGGTGACGTCACCGGCAGCGTCGACGTCACCTTGTAGACGAAGTACTCGTCCTGCGTCTCGACGACGACCTCGTCGCCCTTCTTCAGCTTGTTGATGTACCGGAAGGGCTCGCCGTGCGTGTTCCGGTGGCCCGCAAGCGCGAAATTGCCGGTCTTCGCGTCGGGCATCGCCGTCTTCAGCCTGCCCTCGCTGTAGTGACCCACCATGCCCTTGTCCAGCACCTGCTTGTTGCTGACGCCCTGGGCGATCGGCACGACCACGTCCAGCTCGGGAATGTGGAGGATCGCGAAACCCTGGCCCGGTTCGAACTCGCCCGGCGCGCGCTTGCCGCTCGCCCAGTCGTTCTGCAGGGTGCTGGTCTCCTTGTCCGCCGCCTCATGCGCCCGGACGTTCGTCCACCACAGCTGGTACGTGACGAACAGCAGCATCAGCACACCGGTGGTGATGAACACCTCACCGATCGCCCGGCTCGCGACGACGCCCGGACTCGGCTTGCGCGCACGGGCCTGCCGACGTGCCTCAACCCGCGAAAGCGGAGCCTTGGAAGCGTCGGCTGACGTCTCCTCGGCGTCTTCCGTGGCCTCCGAAGTCGTACGAGCGCCCCCATGACGCCCATGACGGCGCTTGGCAGCCTTCCTGCGGGCCGCTCGGCCGCCCGGAGTGGTTCCAGTGGCAGGTGTGGCTGCTGAGGCCTCAGAGGGCGATATGGAACCGTCCGACGGCGGCTCCGGTATCCGCAGAGCCACCGTCTCCTCGTCCACGGGCGGAAGATACGGCTCGGGCTCCGCCACCGGGGGCGCGGCGCGGTGCCGCCCCTGCTGCCCCGCCGGCTCGCCGTTCCACTCATCGAACGCACCGGAGGTCTCGAATCCACCGGACGCCTCGAACGAACCGGGCGCCTCGTACCCCCCAAACGAGCCGTACCCCTCGTACGGCTCCTGCCCGTACGAGGCGGCGGACTCACGCTCGGGGCGCAGCGCGGTCACGCCGTGGCCCTGCCCACCACCGGGGCGAGCCCCGCCGACCTCGCCACGGCACCCTGGTCGCCGCACTCCACCAGCCAGTTGGCCAGCATCCGGTGACCGTGCTCCGTCAGCACCGACTCCGGGTGGAACTGCACACCCTCGACCGGGAGTTCACGGTGCCTGAGCCCCATGATGATCCCGTCGTGCGTCCGCGCGGTCACCTCCAGCTCGGCCGGCACCGTCTCCGGCTCCGCGGCCAGCGAGTGGTAGCGCGTCGCCGTGAACGGCGAGGGCAGCCCGGCGAACACGCCCCTGCCCTCGTGCTCGACCAGCGAGGTCTTGCCGTGCAGCAACTCGGGCGCACGGTCCACCACACCCCCGTACGCCACCTGCATCGACTGCATGCCCAGGCAGACACCGAACACCGGGACACCGGTCGCCGCACAGTGCCGCACCATCTCGATGCAGACGCCCGCCTCCTCCGGCGTCCCCGGACCCGGCGACAGCAGCACACCGTCGAAACCGTCCTGGGCATGCGCCGTCGACACCTCGTCGTTGCGCAGCACCTCGCACTCGGCACCCAGCTGGTACAGGTACTGCACCAGGTTGAAGACGAAGCTGTCGTAGTTGTCGACGACGAGAATCCGCGCACTCACTGGTTGTCCACCGTCACATCGTTGAAGGGCAGCAGCGGCTCGGCCCACGGGAAGACGTACTGGAACAGGACATAGACCACTGCCAGGACCAGCAGGAGTGAGATCAACGCCTTCACCCACGCGTTGCCCGGCAGATGCCGCCAGATCCAGCCGTACATGCCGTCCCTTCCGTTCCACCACGGCATCAGACTCACGCCGTACCCGCACCAGACTAACGGCGCAGCGCCTCTGGTTTCCCGGCCTCCACAGGCTGTGTGGAATCCAGGTGCCCCCACACGATCAGCCGATGACTGTGCCCCCACTCCGGATCGCACGTGGTGAGCGTCAGATAGCGGCCCTCACGCGTATACCCCGACTTACGTGGCACAGGATCGATCACCTCAACGTCCGTCGGAACAGTTTTGTAGGGCCCTTTGTCGATCCGATACGTGAACCAGGTGGTCCCGTCCGTCAGCACCACCGCGTCACCCGGCCTCAGCTCGGGGAAGTCCACGAACGGATCTCCGTACGTCCGCCGGTGCCCCGCCACCGCGAAGTTGCCCTCCTGCCCCAACTGCGCGGTGTTGGCGTAGTGCCCCAGCCCCTTCTTCAACGTGCTCACCGCAGTGTCCTCGAGCACCGGCTTGTTCCACGTGAAACCAAGCCGCGGGATGTACATGATCGCGAAGGGCCTGCCCGCGACATACGGCGCCGGCTTCCGCGGACCGGCCGAGGCCCCGGAAGCGACAGGGGCCGTCGGATGCGCCGTCTGCTTCGCCCACTGATCGTGCAGCACATCGATCTGGTGGTTCATCGCACCATCCGCCCGCACACCCGTCCAGAACAGCACATAGATGACGAAAAGCACGATCAGGCTGCCCACGGTGATACAGAGCTCACTGACGGTCCTGACGACGACGCGCACCGGCAGCTCCCGAAACGGCTCAGTTCACTCCACGGGCTGGGCGTAGTGCAGATCCACTGTGCCCGAGTAGCCGGGCAGAGTCACCGTCCCGTCGTGGGTCACTTTCCAGCCGAGGCCATACACATTCACGTAGACCATGTAGTTCTGGATCGCCGTGGAATCCGACAGCGCCTTGTTCAGCTTGTCGGGATCCCCGATCGCCGTGATCTTGTACGGCGGCGAGTAGACGCGCCCCTGAAGGATCAGGGTGTTGCCCACGCAGCGCACGGCACTGGTGGAGATCAGCCGCTGGTCCATCACCTTGATGCCCTTGGCGCCGCCCTGCCACAGCGCATTCACCACCGCCTGCAGATCCTGCTGGTGGATCACCAGGTAGTCCGGCTGCGGCTCGGGATAGCCGGGGAGCTTCGCGGTGGCGTCCGGCGGGGCGTCGTTGAGCGTGACGGTGATCGCCTCACCCTTCAGCTTCTGCGTACCCGCACCCTTCTCCAGACCTGCGAGCTTCTCGTCCTGCGCCTTGGTGCTGCCGTCGTCACGCTCGGCGAAGGACTCGACCTCCCGGCGCAAAGAGCCGTTGGACTCGTCCAGTTCGCCGTTCTTGCGGCTGCGCTCCTGGATGAGGTCGGAAAGCTTCAGCAAGGACGTGTCCGTACGGATATTGGTGCCCTTGGCCGTATTGAAGCTGGTGAAGAAAATGAGCCCCGCGAGGGCGAAGACGGCCACCGTGAGCACCCGCACCGGCCGGAAACGGCGTGCGCGGGCAGGACTGGATCCGTCCTGGTGGGAGTCGGCAGAATTGCTCAACGTACCCTTATCTCCTTCGGCGCCGCGGAAGCACTACGCTAACGGACGCCCGGGGGAGCGCTAAGAGTCCCCTTGTACGCTGCTCCGGAGCCAGCCCAGTTCCCTGCGCGGCCACGCAGCGCATCGACAGGAGAGACCCTCGTGCCGAAGTCACGTATCCGCAAGAAGGCCGACTACACGCCGCCGCCGGCGAAGCAGGCGACCAGCATCAAGCTGAACAGCCACGCGTGGGTCGCGCCCGTCATGCTGGCCATGTTCCTCATCGGCCTGGCCTGGATCGTCGTCTTCTACGTGACCGACGGTTCGCTGCCCATCGATGCGCTGGACAACTGGAACATCGTGGTGGGCTTCGGCTTCATCGCCGCCGGATTCGGCGTCTCCACGCAGTGGAAGTAACGGCCACCTCTCGGTGAACATAGCCCTGCCCAGGGCTATCCGCTGAGTTATCCACAGCCCGCAGAAAAATCCACAGCTCCTGGGGAAAAGAACGACCATCTGTGGATAACCAGTCGGCCATTGACGCCGATACGACCATCCCACCCAGCTTCGCAAGCCTGTTCGCCCCCTGCCTGACCTGCGGAAACACTGGTCGGTGACAGGGGGCACAGCTGTTCCCGCACGCTATGCACAAGAGTGGCAACCCGCTGTGGACAAGTGGGCACGTCAGGTGAGCTGAGCCGTCCTGAGCAGGGTCAGGACCACTACGACGACCAGGACGACGGCGCAGGTGCCGTACTGGACGAGGGCGCGGTGTTCGCGTGGGGCGTGGACCATGGCGTAGCCGGTGATGACGCCGGCGACGAGGCCGCCGATGTGGGCCTGCCAGGCGATGTTGCTCCAGCCGAAGGTGAAGATCAGGTTGATCACCAGCAGGGCGATGATCGGCCGCATGTCGTAGTTGAGGCGGCGCATGAGGACGGCGGTGGCGCCGAAGAGGCCGAAGATGGCGCCGGAGGCACCGAGGGAGGCTTCGGTCGGTGAGGCCAGCAGGTAGGTGAGGGCGCTGCCGGCGAGGCCCGAGACGAAGTAGAGGGAGAGGTAGCGGGCGCGTCCGAGGGCGGCTTCAAGGGGGCCGCCGAGCCACCAGAGGCTGAGCATGTTGAAGCCGATGTGCCAGGGTTCCTGGTGGGTGAACATCGCGGTCACCAGGCGGTACCACTCGCCGTCGGCGACGCCCTGGGTGGCTTTGAAGGGTGCGGGGGGCCATTCGCCGATGAGGACGAGGTGGTCCAGGAGCGAGGTGTGTACGTGGACGGCGATGAACACCGCCACGTTGATCCCGATGAGGATTTTGGTGAGGAGCCGGGGGTCGGCCGTGACGGTGCCGCCGGCGATGGTGCGGGGGCGGGTGGCGGCCGGGGGGTGTCCGGTGCCGGAGTCGCCGCGGGCGCATTCGGGGCATTGGAAGCCGACGGAGGCGTTGACCATGCATTCGGGGCAGATGGGGCGTTCGCAGCGGGTGCAGCGGATGCCGGTCTCGCGGTCGGGGTGGCGGTAGCAGCCGGGCAGGCTCTGGGCGTGCTGGGGTCCCTGGTCGTCCGGGCCTTGTGGGCTGCCTGGCGCCTGGTCCATGAGATCCCCTAGGTCGTCGTTCGGGTGGTGTGCACAAATGCACCGCCCCGCCCATCTTTACGGATGGGCGGGGCGTTTGGTTCCTGCTGTGCGGGGACCCGACGTTGCGGGTGGGGTCCTCGTGGGTCTCAGCCCTCGCGGGTTTCGACGACGACGGACTCGATGACGACGTCGTTGACCGGGCGGTCGGTGCGGGGGTTGGTCTGGGTGGTGGCGATGGTGTCGATCACCTTCTGGCTGGCGGGGTCGGTGACCTCGCCGAAGATGGTGTGCTTGCGGTTCAGCCACGTCGTGGGGGCGACGGTGATGAAGAACTGGGAGCCGTTGGTGCCCGGGCCGGCGTTGGCCATGGCGAGCAGGTAGGGCTTGTTGAAGGAGAGGTCGGGGTGGAATTCGTCCTCGAACTGGTAGCCGGGACCACCGGTGCCGTTGCCCAGCGGGTCTCCGCCCTGGATCATGAATCCGCTGATCACCCGGTGGAAGACCGTGCCGTCGTAGAGCTTGTCCGTGGACTTCTGGCCGGTGGCGGGGTTGGTCCACTCACGCTCGCCGGTGGCGAGCTCGACGAAGTTCCGGACCGTCTTGGGCGCGTGGTTCGGCAGCAGCCGGACCTCGATGTCGCCGTTGTTGGTCTTCAGGGTGGCGTAAAGCTGCTCGGCCACGATCTGCCTTCCGTTGTCTTCCTGTGACTCCCTGATCCTCGCACGGTCTGCGTCGTGCGTCGCCCGGCGCCCGTCTGTGGGGGCTTGGCGGGGGGTGTTGCTTGCAGAAAACCGGTCGAGTGTGTCCGGGCCGGGGGCGCTCGGCGGCGATCCGTGGCATTGTCGACGACAAGCGCCTGTTGCCCCGTATTCATCCTCTATTGGACTTGATCGGCTCTTGATCGGCTCTTGCTCGAGATGGTCCTGAGTCGATGTGCATGACCCGGATGCCTGCCCTCACATGCCCCGGTGTCTGTTGACAGGCATGATCCGTAAAAGGGTGGAAAGTCGAAATACCGTACGCCACCGAGGAGGAGGAACCCGTGACCCGCATCGACAGCGTGCGCGCCGCGACCGGTTCGGCGAAGGACAGCGTGCTGCACGCCGCGGAAGTGGTGGCGCCCTACGCCGACACGGCCAAGGACAGGGCCGCACACTACGCACACGAGGCACGCGTACGGCTCGCGCCGAAGGTGTCCCAAGCCGCGGATCAGGCCCGCGTGCAGTACGAGGCGCATGTCGCGCCGCGTCTGGAGCAGGCCCGTACGCATGTGCCGCCGAAGGTCGACCAGGCCGCCCATGAGGCTGCCGTCCGTACCCGGCAGGCGGCCCGGCAGGCCGCCGATTATTCCCGGCCGAGGCTGGAGCAGGCGGTGGCCGTGGCCGGGCCTGTGAGGGACGAGGCCGCCGCGCGCGGTGCTGCCGCATTGGCTGCGCTGCGCGGTCAGGTCTCGTCGAAGGAGATTCAGAAGCTGGTTCGTCGGCATGAGCGTCGGGCGAGGGCCGGGCGTGCGGCGAAGGTTTTGCTGGTGCTCGGTGCTCTCGCGGGCGGTGCTTTTGCTGCCTGGAAGTGGTGGGACAAGCAGGCCAACCCTGACTGGCTGGTCGAGCCGCCTGCTGCGACGGAGGTTCCGGAGTCGGGCCGGTTGTCGTCGGTGGACGGCAGTGGTCAGTCGTTGCTCGACCCTGAGGTGCAGGCCAAGGAGGCCGAGGAGGAGGCTGCTCAGCGCGACGACGGCCGGTGACGTGCTGTGGGCTGAACTATGGCGTGGGGCGGGAGACTTGAGGGTCTTCCGCCCCACTGCTGTGTTTCACGTGAAACACGTCCGGCGGCGGAGTCCCCTCGCGGATGGCGTCCGTGGTGTCCGGGCCGAGGCTGACATCGAGGTGGGGGCCGTCACCTGCTGACCAGGGCGCGCGGCCGTACACCTCTGTGCCCGGCAGCAGGGTCCCGGCCAGGTGGTCGCGGTGCTTAAAAATCCCCTCCGCACCGCGTTTCCGCAGGTCGGAGGGGATCCGGAGTGGAGCCTAGGGGAGTCGAACCCCTGACATCTGCCATGCAAAGACAGCGCTCTACCAACTGAGCTAAGGCCCCGGAAAGGGGACATCCCCCGGAAGAACCGCGTACCGGTGGGCGCCGCAGACCAGAGTACCGGGTCACCCCCGGTATCTCGCAAAAAGATTGGGGGTCCCCGTGGACGACCACTCTCCGTAAGATGCTCGGCGTGGTTCGCTACAGCGAACCACAGTTCTTGGGGAAGCGATGGGGAGACGCAATGGACGCCGCACAGCAGGAAGCGACCGCAAGAGCGCGGGAACTGCAGCGGAACTGGTACGGGGAGCCGTTGGGGGCGCTCTTCCGTAAGCTCATAGAAGATCTCGGACTCAACCAGGCCCGTCTCGCGGGGGTGCTGGGGCTGTCCGCTCCGATGCTGTCGCAGTTGATGAGCGGGCAGCGGGCGAAGATCGGCAACCCGGCTGTCGTGCAGCGGGTGCAGCTGCTGCAGGACCTGGCGGGGCAGGTCGCGGACGGCAGCGTGAGCGCGGCCGAGGCCACGGAGCGCATGGAAGAGATCAAGAAGTCGCAGGGGGGCTCGGTGCTCAGCAACACCACGACCACGACGAGCAGTTCGGGGGCGCCCACGGTCAAGCGGGTGGTCCGCGAGATCCAGTCGCTGCTGCGCTCAGTGGCGGCTGCGGGGGACATCATCGACGCCGCGGACACTCTCGCCCCCAGTCATCCGGAGCTGGCAGAGTTCCTCCGGGTGTACGGCGCGGGCCGCACTTCCGACGCGGTCACGCATTACCAGTCGCACCAGAGCTGAGTCCGTGGCCCGGTCGCCGAAGGGGGTTCGGCAGCCGGGCCGACGGTCGAGGAGGGGCGCGGGGCTCGTATCACTCGTCACACTCGTCGAGGAACGGCGCTGGGGGGAGTCGTACCACCCGTCGAGGGGCAAGCAAGGGGGGTAGCCGAAGGGGGAGGAGCGACGCACAGCCATGGGTGAGGTCTTCGCCGGCCGGTACGAACTGGTCGACCCGATCGGGCGCGGCGGGGTCGGCGCTGTCTGGCGCGCCTGGGACCACCGCCGCCGTCGCTATGTGGCCGCCAAGGTGCTGCAGCAGCGCGACGCGCACTCTCTGCTGCGTTTCGTCCGCGAGCAGGCTCTGCGTATCGATCACCCCCATGTGCTGGCGCCGGCCAGCTGGGCCGCCGACGACGACAAGGTCCTGTTCACGATGGATCTCGTTGCCGGCGGTTCGCTGGTTCATCTGGTCGGTGACTACGGTCCGTTGCCGCCGGCCTTCGTGTGCACCTTGCTGGACCAGCTGCTTTCGGGGCTGGCCGCGGTGCATGCGGAGGGTGTGGTGCACCGCGACATCAAGCCGGCCAATGTCCTGCTGGAGGCCACGGGCACGGGTCGGCCGCGGCTGCGGTTGTCCGATTTCGGCATCGCGATGCGGCTGGGTGAACCGCGTCTGACGGAGACCAATCTCGTGGTGGGGACGCCGGGTTATCTGGCGCCTGAGCAGATGATGGGGTCGGAACCGGACTTCCCCGCCGATCTGTTCGCGGTGGGCCTGGTCGCGTTGTATCTGCTGGAGGGTGCCAAGCCGGACGCCAAGGCGCTCATCCAGTACTTCGCGGCGCACGGGACGCCGAGCGCGCCCAAGGGCATTCCCGAGCCGCTGTGGCAGGTTGTGGCGACGCTGCTGCAGCCCGACCCGCAGGCCCGGTTCCGTACCGCCACAGGGGCGCGCAAGGCGCTGGCCTCTGCCAGGGAGTTGTTGCCGGAACCCGGCCCCGACGACGAGTTGATCGAGATCTTCGACCAACTCGGTCCGCTTCCACCGGGGTTCGCCCCCTCGGGACCGCTCAAGGCCGCACCGGGGGTGGAGGCGAGGAAGGAGGCTGACACTGACGGAACTGGTGTAAGTGGGGCCTTTCCGCGGCCCGTTGAGCGGTCTGTTGATCGGTCTGTTGATCGGTCTGTTGAGGCAGAGGCATCCTCCGTGTCGTCCGCGTCGGGCGCTGAAGCCGTGGGGTCCGCGGGCGTGACACCGCTGCCCGATCCGCGTCAGGGGCCCGGACAGCAGCCGGAGCCGTCCGTCCCC
This sequence comes from Streptomyces sp. NPDC001604, assembly GCF_042893475.1. Taxonomy (NCBI): domain Bacteria; kingdom Bacillati; phylum Actinomycetota; class Actinomycetes; order Kitasatosporales; family Streptomycetaceae; genus Streptomyces; species Streptomyces sp. NPDC001604. Next base: position 609,350 of record NZ_JBIAUY010000002.1, read on the forward strand.
ACGCAGCCGCCCAGCATGTCGGACACCGGCAGCTTCCATCTGCCGCCCCCGCAGGCCACCGCCTCCTCCGCCCGGACTCCCGCTCCACAGCCGCCGACGCCCGACGCACAGGCGCACCCCGACCAGGGCAGCCGGCACCAGTCCGCCTACGCCTCCCCCCATGACCCCACGCATGTACTGCCCTCCCCCCAGTCGTACGCACCGCTGTATCCGGCCCCGGCCCAGGCCCCGACGCCGTACCAGCGCGCTGATGTCTCTACTGTTTCGTACACCGCTCAGGCCCCTCAGGTTCCGCCTCCTGTGCAGGCAATCCCCCAGGAGTCGACGCGCCGTAGCCATCGCGCCCGTCCCACACGGCGTCCCGGCCCGCCCGCCAAGGTGGCGATCCCGCTCCTGCTGCTCGCCCTGGTCTGCTATGCCGTGGGGTTCTGGGCGCTGGCCCGTATCTGAAGGACTGTCCGCCGGCTCCCGATCCGAGGCCGCAGGACCTCACAGGGTCTCTGCCCCGCGCCGGGCGGCGAGCCTCACCAGGTCCGTGCTTTCCGCCGTGCTGCGACCGTCCACACCGCGAGTACTGCGAGCACGGCAGTGCCCGCTCCGATCCCGCCCGCGGCGACTGCCTTCATCGTGGCGTGGGTGTCTGGGGTCGCGCCTTCGGCGGCTGCCTGCCGGTCCTGCGCGGTGACCTCGAAGACGTTCCCCGGGACGGACTTGCCTTCGTAGCCGGGGCCGTCCTGCGCCGCGCCGTCGATCCCGATGCGCAGCGTCAGTCTGAAGGGCCCGTCGCCGAACTTCTGGGCCACTCCCGCGGCGAGGTGCACCACCAGGTAGTACGAGCCGGCGAACCGCATTCCGTTCACGCGGTCGGGGATGGCGTAGCGGTTGCTGTAGTCGACGGGAGGCACCGCGGCGAGGGAGGCCGACTTCTGCTTGCCGTCGTAGCCGACGTCCGCGTCCTCCACAGCGGCGCGGACGGGGTTGTAGAGCGTGAGGGCCAGGGCGTCGATGGCGTAGCCGTGGCCGTCGCCGTTGACGCTGCCGAGTTCGGCCGTGGCGGAGGGCTGCTGGCCCCAGCCGACCGGGATCTTGTAGAAGAGCGTCTGCCCGGGCGTGATGTCGGCGCTCCAGACGCCCTGTCCCACGGAGGCCGCCCGGGAGAAGCCAGCGCCGCCCTGGCTGTGCTCGACCGCGCCCGAGACAGGGGTGGGTGAGGCGGAGTTCCACACCGTGGGCGGGCTCGTCGCCCCGGCCTGCTTCAGGCGCGGTTCGGTGGTGGTGGTGATCTCCAGGTCCCAGGCGCCGGGCGAGGAGTCTGCCGTACCGGTGCGTTCGACGACGACGTAGTAGGTGCCGGCGCCCTGGCAGAGGGGGGCGGCCGGGGAGGTCGTTCGTGCGCCCCATGCCGTGATGGGGTGCGGGCTCTTGGCGGCGCCGAAGCGGGCGCGTTCGTTGGAGCAGGAGTGGTTGTCGGCGTCCTGCACCGAGACCCTGATGCCGTCGGTGATGGAGAGCGTGGCGTCCGCGCGGGGGATGGCGGTGACGGAGACGTACGCGTTGGACGCGGCGTCGAGGTGAAGGCGGTAGTAGAGCTCCGCGTCCCTGGGGAGGGAGCTGCGGTAGGTCCTGCCGGCTTCGAGCAGCTCGGCGCCCGTGGTTCCTTTCGCTCCGTCCACAGGCTGTGCGTCCTCCGCAAAGGCGTAGGAGGAGGCGGTAAGGACGCCGGGGCCCGGGGTTTCGGCTGCCGCCGCGGCGGCGGCCGGCCAGGGCGCCGCCGCTGCCGTGCACAGCACCGCTGCCGCGGCCGCCACGCGCGCGCGTGCCGAGGGACGCCCGCGCCATGCTCTCGCGCGCCACCACGCCGTACGCCGCCCCATCACGCGCCACCCCTCGTCGTCGTCCGGACCGCTGGACCGTGGCCATCCTGCCCTGCGAGGCGGGGCCTCATCCGGGCAACACAAAACCCCGACCGCAAGGACGGCCGGGGTCTGTTCAGATTCGGTTGTCGATACTCACGAACCCGTGGGCACGGAGTCGGTCGCCTCCGTCCACAGATCCTGCTCGGCGCGATCCGCCTGGATCTGGCGGTACACGAGGAGCCCGCCGATGGCGGCCAGTGCGACCAGGAGAAGCTTCTTCACCGCGCGACCTCGTCTTTCCTTGACGTAGGGGACTTCTGGCGCCCGACTATACACACCGACCGATACCGATCGGTGACCTGCGTGGGCCCTCAACTCCCCTCCGGCAAACCGCAGTAGAACCGGAGGTCACCGCTCCGATCTGAGGGTGATCACATCCCCACGGACGGTGACTTTGTTCTTCATTCTCCTATTTACGAGCGGTTTGCGCCCATCCGGGTGTTGTTCATCTGAACATCGCCGCGCCACGGGCGTCGGTCCACCACTTCGCGGCCCCGATACACATCATGAGGAAAGTACGCAAATCGCCCGACCCGAAAGTGAGGGGCCATGGCCCAGAACCAGGTCATGAAGCTGTGGAACGTCCTCGTCACCGCCTTCCTGGCGCTGTGCACGACGCTCGGACTGATCACGACGACCGCCGCCGCGGCGGTACCGCAGACCGAGGCGCCCGGCAACTGCAGTGCGCCGGTGATGCTCCCGACGGCATCCCACTGGTCCTGGACCTACGCCAGGGCCCTGCCCCCCACGATGAAGCAGCGCATCCGCGCCGAGGCCCACGGAAAGTCCCCCAGCTGCCGCCACAGCCCCCTCACGGAGACGGAGGCGGCCACGAATCTCTCCGAGCCGGCCACTCCCCTCCAGCTGTGAGACACCGCCGCTGCAACCCGGCGTAACGGCGAACTTGCGTACCCGAACCGCCCATGAAGAAGACCCCCAACCGATCCGGTTGGGGGTCTTCTTCATTTTTCTGCGCCCCTGCGACAATGCCGCGACGGTCAGGCCAGTCATGAGGCGAGGGAAACGGCGTGCTTCTCCGCGGGGCCCTCGCACTGATCGCGGGCGGCGCGTTGATAGGGGGTGGCCTGTGGCTGTCGCGGCGTGGACGTCCGGGTGTGGGACTGGGCAGACGTGACCTTTTCGGCGCGTTACAGGACCCGGTGGGGGTCGCCCTGGAAGAGCCTTGAACGCATGAGACTGCAGTTCGGCTTCATGGGCGTCGCGTTGGTGATCCTCGGCCTGGTGGCCGTGACGCGCTGAGAGCGCAAAAGACCCCCAGTCCTGTGGACTGGGGGTCTTCGTGCTGGTGGGGCTAACAGGATTTGAACCTGTGGCCTCATCCTTATCAGGTCGATCATGGGGTCTGGCAACGCTGACCAACCGCCCCTGCACCTCGGCCAATCGTCCACTGTGGTCCGGCCTCGACCGCTGCCGTTCGGGGCTGTTGGTGTCAGGCGCTGGTGTCAGCCGCCGCACGCGGTCTTGAAAAGGGCGTCCCATCCGTCCTCGGGCATCAGCTTGGAAGATCGCATAACCGGAGCTTGGCCGACCCGCCGATTGCCGACTTCGGCGTTCCCGGTCTTTAGCTGGCGTTCGCCATTCGTCCCCATTCGCTGCGGCTCGACCGGACACGTAGAGGGTGGCGCGCAGCCTCCTCCTGCATTCCTCGACGCGGCAGACGGTGGAGGGGAGTGGGCACCCTCTGATCCGCAGCTCGGTGATGGCTAGAAACAGAGGCTGAACAGCGCAGCGATACGGCAAGAGTTGATCAGCAGCATGCGATGGTGGCAGAGTCACGCTCGTTCGAGTGACTGAACTCGAAATCGAAACGGGAGGAATGTATGCGTTTTCGGCGAAGTGCAGCCTTGTTCCTATCCAGCGCCCTGACGATCCCTGTCATGGCCCTGACCTCTACAACTGCTGATGCCGCGCCCCAGTGCACGCCCGGCCGATACAACACCTGCTTCTACTCGGGCCAGAATCTGACGGGCGACAAGGAGGGCGCCAGCAGCCTGCCTAACAACTGCCTCCATGTTGACGCCTTTACGGCTCATTCTGCATGGAACCGCAGCGCGTACAAGCTGACAGTGTATGAGAAGGCAGGGTGCACCGGTCACTACCAGTCGACTGGACCCGGCGGGAAGATCAATAGGCCCACTTGGGGGATTGGGTTCTACAAGCTCACCTGATTTGGCAGTAGCGCGCTCCACTCGGGGCAGCTGGACTCCTACCGGCCTTCCCCCACTCAGCCCAGCTCCCATCCCGTCCGCCGTCGACCCACACACCGTGGAGCGGGCGTGGTTCATGGCGTCCAGGTGGAGCGCGCCACTGTACGAACGACCTGGACGCCATGGGCCGCGTCTGCTCGGCTTCGCCTGGGTCGACGGTGGACGGGATGGGAGCCCACCACGCACGCCCCTACGGATCCGCGGTCGGGAACGGCGCCCCCTCCATCCCGGTGTCGGCCGATCCCCCGCCGGAGGCATGTTCTTGATCGGGCCGTGCTATGCGGTGATCGACTCACGGCCATCGGCCCTATCCACATGTGGGCGCGCGTCGGCGTCGGCCGCGCCGAGCGGGCCGAAGGCAGGAGCGCGGGCGCGGCCATAGCCGGGAAGCGCGCCCGGCGGAGCGGAGCGCAGCCGGGGCTTGATGAGGTAGAGAAACCTGTAACAGATCCCCGGGTCCCGGTCGAAGATCATTTACTGAGGAGCGGTGACAGCTCGCAGCCGTCATACGTCTGAATGTGCGGCGCCTCGTCGCGCAGAGCGTCCGTGATGGGCATTGCGTGGACCGCGCTCATCGCCGCTGCTCCGTCATCCCGGTCTGAGCCATGCAACTGCGGCATTCAGGCAGAGTGCTGGTCCGTGGCGAGAAGTCGGCTGCTGAAACCCTCGTGGCACAGCCGCTCGTACGCCTCAAGCACGTCATCCGGCACGGGCTGGCTGATCATGTATCCCTGCTCCGGGTAGATCAACAGGCGCTGAAGTGCCCCCACCAGCATGTCAATGACCAACCGAGCGTCCTGGATGGAGTCCGCGTACTCCTCAAGCGTCATCGGAGTGGACGCGCTGACGATCTCGACTTCGGGCCATAGCTTGCGGGCCGTGGCGTACGCGCGCCTCTCCTCGTACGGCTTGCTGATGAGGAGCACGGAGGAGACATCCACTCCGGCCTCCTCGAGCACGGCCCTGGAGAAGCGGATGTTCTCGCCGGTGTTGCGGGCGTTGGGCTCTACGAGCACAGCTGAGCTGGGCACACCGAGTTCGAGGGCTCGTTCGAGGTAGTGGACGGCTTCCCCGCGGGGCATGCGTTCCCGCGTCGTCGGGCTGGTGGCTCCTGTGAACACAAGCAGGGGAGCCATGCCTCGCTTGTACAGGTCCACTGCCGTATCGGCCACACCCAGGTCGTGACTGCCCAGACCGATCGCGACTGAGCACGGCCGTGGGGTGTGGCCCATCTGGTGGTAGTCCCACAAGCGTCGGGCGTCGGCCCATGCCTGGGTGGAGATCATTCCTACCCCTTCTCGCCCTCACTTCGCCAGCCGAGGCTCGGCCTACGCGTCGAAGTCGTATTCCAGGATGTACGAGGCGGCATCGAGCGTCATCTCGTTGATCTCGACGGGGCGTCCTTCATCCGCGAACGCGGTTCGGCAGATGAGTAGGACCGGTGTACCCGCGGAGATGCTCAACTGCGTCGCCTCGTGCTTCGTGGGCATGCGCGAGCGGATCTCTTCGCGGAAGTGCACTGGCTTGTGCCCAAGTTCCGCAAGCCGCGCGTACGTTCCACCTGGCCCGGTGTCCTCCTGAGTGATCGCCGACCCTGCGACCACCGATGTGGGGAGATAACTCGTCGCGAGCAGAACGGGCTTCCCGTCCAAGACGAACCGCCGACGTCGCACGCAGACGGTGTCCTCTTCACCCAGGTCCAACACCTGCCCGATCGGTTCCGGTGCGGCTTCCTCCGTCACCGTCACTTGATCCACCACGAGTGCGCGGTTCTCGATGTCGGCAGACCAGATGGACCGGCCGCTGCCCCACTGCTCCTGTGCGAGCCGTTGGATCCCCCGACGCCTCAACGGGCGGAATGAACGGACGAACACGCCGGCACCCTTGCGGGACTCGGCAATGCCTTCGTCCTTGAGCACACTCAAGGCTTGACGGGCTGTCATGCGGGCCACGCCATGCGCGGCCATCAGGTCGTTCTCTCCCGGAAGCCGATCACCGGGACCGTACTCGCCCGACCGGATCGCCTCGCGTAGAGAGTCCGCAATCCGCTGGTACTTCGGCCGACGGTCGTCGTCGGTGGTGGTCATTCGGGAGCCCTCCCTTCTTCTCTAGACAGCCTAGGCCATACATACGGACCTTGCCCTCTCGTGTAGCCGCGATCCCACCTTCTCAACATCTCTAGACAGATTCCCTTGACGTCTCTAGAGATGTATGCCTTACTGGAGATGTCTAGAGAGGTTGCGAAACGGGCAGCCTCCAAGAACTGAGGGATGGACTCATGCCGTCGTTCAAGATCGACCTTTCGACCGCTGTGGTGTTCGTGGCGACCGCGCCCGAGCCGAAGATGGTCAACAAGAAGACCGGTGAGCGGGCCGTGGACCGCGAGACCAACGCGGGGCTGTCGACCGTGGGTCTGCTGGTCTCGGACGAGGGGGAGGGGAACCTCTACCAGGTAACCGTGCCGGAGACCGGCCTCCCCGATGGCCTCACGCCGGGCATGCCGGTGCGGGTGGTCGGACTCAAGGCCCGTGACTGGGAGAACGAGTTCAACGGGCAGAAGCGGCACGGGATCTCGTTCCGTGCGGTCGCCATCACGGCGGGGGCCTGACCATGACCGACGTGGCCACCTGGTTCGAACTGGGCGGGGTCGCGGCCGGTGCCGGTGGGCTCGGCTACGCGAAGTACCAGGCTCCGCGCGTGTACTGGTCGCTGGTCGGCCTGCCGGTCACCTGGGGCCGGTTCACCTGGACCTACCGGGACACGATGGAGGTGTGCGGGCTGACGGTGAAGCCGTCCGGCCTTCGTGCCTTCGTCAAGCGCAACCTGGCCCGCAGCGAGGTGCGGCCGGTGCCGCCGAGGGTCCGCCGGGTCCGCCCGACGTCGACCGGGCTGCGGGTCACGCTCCGGCTTCCCGCCGGTCTGGAGCCCGCCGACATCGCCGCTTCCTCCGAACGCCTCCGCCACGCCTGGGGAGTCCGCTCGGTGGCCGTGGCGGAGACGAAGCCCGGCTACGTGGAACTGCGGATGACCGGCTACGACGTGCTCGGCAAGGTCAAGATGCCGCGTAAGGCTCAGCCCCGTGACCTGGTCGTTCCGGTCGCGCTGCGCGAGGACGGCACGGTGTTCGAGCGGGACTACCGCAAGGTGCCGATGGCTCTGACCCTGGGCGCGACGCTGTCAGGCAAGTCCGTGTATCAGCGCAATCTGATCAAGGGGCTGGCCGAGCTGCCGGTGGGTCTGATCGGGATCGACTGCAAGCGCGGTGTTGAGCACGGCCGGTACGCGCCGCGCCTGTCCGCGCTGGCCACCGACCCGGAAGCCGCCGGGCGTCTGATAGACGCGCTGGTTGCCGAGATGGAAGAGCGCTTCGATCTCCTCGCCCTGTACGGCGTCTCGGACCTGTGGGAACTGCCGGACAAGGTGCGGCCGGTGCCGCTGGTCGTGCTGATCGACGAGGTGGCAGAGCTGTTCCTCGTGGTCTCGAAGAAGGACGAGGCGGCCCGCGACCACACCGTCATGCAGCTGGTCCGCCTCGGCCAGATGGCCCGTGCGATCGGGATCTACCTGGAGGTGTGCGGGCAGCGCTTCGGCTCCGACCTGGGCAAGGGTGCAACTGCCCTGCGGGCTCAGCTCACCGGCCGCGTGGTGCACCGCGTGAACGACAAGCAGACCGCAGACATGGGGCTCGGCGACATCGCCCCGGATGCCGTCATGGCCGTGACCACGATCGCCCCGGACCGCCCCGGGATCGCCGTGGCCGGTGACACCTCCGGCGGCTGGTCCCGCATCCGTACCCCGGAGACCACCCCGGACGAGGCAGCCGCCGTGTGCCGCCAGTTCGCGCACCTGACCCCGGCCCTTTCGTTCCTCGCTCCGTTCCAGCCGGTCGGCCAGATCGTGCCGCCGATGCCCACCGCGCCGCCGCTGGTACAGCCGCAGCCGGTCACGGAGTAACCCCCCGCTTTGCCGGTCGGCGCGACCGCCTCGCGCCAAGTCCCTACCCCCGCCATGCCGAAACCCGGAACGGAGGTCGTCCATGGCCCGCAAGTCCAGTGGTTCTCCGTCAATGCGATGAAATCCGCGTTCGTTCCCCGCGAAGGGAGGTGAAGACCATGCCCCGCTCGGTCCGCTTCGACGCCGTACTCGTTCAGGCCGTGATCGCCGGTGCCCTGTCCTTCGCCCACTTGCACGACCTCGCCGCTGCGGCTGGTCAGACCGGCTGGAAAGCCTGGGCCTACCCCGTCTCGGTCGACCTGCTCCTGGTCGCCGTGTGGCGGCGCCTGCGCACCGACCGATCCGGGCTGGCCTGGTTCTGGTTCGTGATCGCCCTGGTCGCCTCGCTCTGCGCCAACATCGCCACCGCCGGAATGCTCGACCTGGACCACGTCCCGGCCTGGCTGCGCATCCTCGTCGCCGGATGGCCCGCCCTGGCCTTCCTCGGCGGCACCCTGCTCACCCACTCACCGACTCCCACCGGAGACCGGGTGCCAGATCCGCCGGCACCCGCAGCCCCGGCCGCCGCACCCGAGCCGGAACCCGATCGCGAACCGATCGCTGCTGCGGAGCCCGTTCCCGCGCTGCCCCAAACGACCCACCCGTCGGTGCCTCCGGCCCTGGTCGACCACGCCCGCAAGGTCGCCACCGAACACCGCACCCGCACCGGCACGGACATCGACACCGCCACCCTGCGCGCCCGCCTCGGTATCCCGGAAGACCTGGCTGGAGCGATCGCCGCCCAACTCGCCTGACCCACAAGGAGGTTCCACCCATGCGCCCGAACCGCTTCTACGACGTGATCCGCATCGGCCCCGTCCAGGTCGGCACCTTCAACAACGGACGCGGCCAGACCAAGCACACCGCCGCCTGCACCTCCCCGAACTGCGGTTTCTCCACCGAGCACGGCGACCGCTCGGCCGCCGAACTCGCCGCCCGCACCCACCGCTGCAACCCCTGACCCGAAAGGAGAGCGCCCCGTGTTCACCCCGAAGTACCCCACCCCCGACACCTCACCGGCACCGGCACCGGCACCGGCACCGGCACCGGCACCGGCCGTCATCCCACAACCCGCCACCGACCCGGCCCCCAGCGCTCCTGCACCGGCGGTTCCCGTGTCCAACCGGCCGAGCATCCAGCTCACCCCCGGCACCGCACTCGTCCTCGTCGGCGGCGGCACCGCCGTGGTCCTCGTCATCGGCGCGGTCCTGGTCTCCATGCTCCTCGCGGTCGCCATCACCGGCATGTCCGTGGCCGTGACCGCCGTCGTACTCCGCTCACTCCTCAACCAGGAAAGGAAGCACTGACATGGGTCTCTTCAGCCGCAAGAGCAGCGACAACACCCCCGCCAACCCGGCCATGGCCGAACTCGGACGCGACTACGCGATCGCAGAACGCCACGGCGACCGCAGGGCCATGAGCCGCATCCGGCAGGAACTCGGCTCCACCGACCGCAGCGACACCGAGCGGGACTCCTTCGAGCAGGGACGGCAGCAGTACCAGGACATCCCGCCCGCCTACTCCAAGCCCCGCCGCAACCGCCGCCGCTGAACGGCCCCCGGGGCGGCTCTCTCGCCAAAGAACCGCCGCCCCGGACGCCTGCACCTCTTCCAGATCCAACGGACCCGAAAGGGAAGCCTCATCATGCCCCAGCACGTCTCGAACACACCCGTCTGCCGCGACTGCGACGGCTTCCCCGTCGTCGCCATCACCACCGGCGACCGCCACGACGACGGCACCCGCGTCACCCTCCGCGTGCACTGCTTGACCTGCCAGGGCACCGGCCACACGGCCCGCGCCGTTCGTCTCGTCCGGGCTGGTAGGTGACCAGGTGACTGACACCGCCACCCTGGCGGGCCTCGATGCGGCCACCCTCGGCGACGTGCTGAGGGTGGCCAACTCGGCCGACTTCGACCGCTGGCAAGAACAGATCAAGCGCACCAGCGGCTGCTCCGACCCGATCCGCCTCATCGGCGGCACCAAGACGATCGACCCGGCCACCAAGACCGTGCTGCACGCCTACTCCACGGACACCGAGCCGGGAGGCATGCTCCGCATCGCCTGCGGCAACCGCCGTGCCTCCCGGTGCCCGGCTTGCGCCTGGACCTACGCCGGAGACACCTACCACCTCATCCGCGCCGGACTCGTCGGCGACCCGGACAAGGGCACCCCGCACACCATCCGGGATCACCCCCGGGTCTTCGCCACCCTCACCGCGCCCTCGTTCGGCCCGGTCCACAACCGCCCCGGCAACCGGCCCTGCCGCTGCGGCGCCCGGCACCCCGAGGATGCACCCGAACTCGGCACCCCGCTCGACCCTGGCACGTACGACTACGCGGGCGCAGTGCTGTGGAACAACCACGCATCCGACCTGTGGCGCTACTTCACGATCTACCTCCGCCGCGAGATCGCCCGCCGGGCCGGACTCACCCAGAAAGCCGCCCGCGAACAGTCCCGCGTCTCCTTCGGCAAGGTCGCCGAGTACCAGAAGCGCGGGGCCGTGCACTTCCATGCCGTGATCCGCTTCGACGGCCCCGACGGGCCAGACGATCCGCCCCCGGCCTGGGCCACCCTCGATCTGCTCACCGACGCAATCCGCGCCGCTGCTGCCCGCGTCGCGGTCGACGTCCCCCTGGCCCGCTACCAGCCGCATCCCGATCAGCCGCCGCGCACCGAGCCTGCTCGCACGCTGCGCTGGGGCACCCAGCTCGACGTCCAGCCGATCGGCGCCTTCGGCCACGGCGAAGAGATCACCGAACAAGCCGTCGCCTCCTACGTCGCCAAGTACGCAACCAAGGCAGCCGAGACCACCGGCACCGTCGACCGCCGGATCGGCAACAAAGAGGCCCTGGTCCTGCTCGACGTACCCGACCACCCCGCCCGATTGATCGCGGCCTGCCTCGACCTCCACGTGCTCTACCCAGACCGCAAGCTGCGGGACTGGGCTCACATGCTCGGCTTCCGCGGCCACTTCTCCACCAAGTCCCGCCGCTACTCCACCACCCTCGGCGCCCTGCGCCAGGTCCGCGCCGACTACCGCGCCACCCAGCAACGCGAAGCCCTCGGCCTGCCCGACCCCGAGGAGAACCCGGAGGCAACCACGCTCACCCTCGCCCACTGGACCTACGCCGGACACGGCCACACGCCCGGCGAATCCTGGTTCGCCGCCAACATCCGCCGCGACATCCAGCTCAGCCGCGAAACCGCCCGCGACGAACTACCCGCCTTGCTCGACCTGGAAGGAGCCGCCGCATGACCACTGCCACCCCGGAGCTGCTGACCGTGCCGGACGTCATGAGGCAGCTCAAGGTAGGCCGTACCAAGGTCTACGACCTGATCCGCACACACCGCCTGGTCTCAATCAAGGTCGATGGCTGCCGCCGGATCCCGGCTGATGCGGTGCAGGACCTCATCCGCCGGCATATCGGGGAGGCTGCCTGATGGCCAAGCGTCGGCCTAACGGCGGCGGCACGATCTCAAGGCGGTCGGACGGCCGTTACATGGGGCGTGCCTACGTCACCGACACGGACGGCAACCGCGTCCGCAAGACCGTCTACGGCGCCACGTGGGACGAGGCGAACGAAAAGCTCGGCAATCTCCAAGGCCAGGAGCGCAATGGCATCCCGGTGCCGTCCCGCTCCTGGACGCTCGGCGAGTGGCTGGCCTACTGGCTGGAGCACATCGTCGAGCCGGAGCGTGAGCACAACACGTACGTCAAGTACGAGTCCAAGGTCCGGCTGTACCTGCTGCCGCACCTCGCCAAGAAGCCGCTAGTCAAGCTCACGCCTGCCCAAGTCCGCACCTTCATGGCCACGTTGAAGCGCGAGAAGGTAGGCGCCTCCACGCGGTTCGAGGTGCTGCGCGTGCTCCGCAACGCCCTCAATCGGGCCATCCGCGAGGAGCTGCTGACGCGCAACGTCGCGCTCCTGGTCGACATGCCCAAGGTCACCAAGGACAAGGGCAAGGCCTGGAACGCCCGCGAGGCCGTCACGTTCCTGCGCGCGGCTCGTGCCCACCGCCTGTACGCGGCATGCGTCCTGGTCCTCGTGCTCGGCCTGCGCCGCAGTGAGCTCCTGGGCCTGCGCTGGCAAGACGTCGACTTCGAGGCGCGGCACTTCACGCCGGTCAAGCAGGTGCAGCGGGTCAAGGGCGTCGGCCTGGTCCTCAAGGACCTCAAGACCGAGTCGTCACAGGCGGTGCTCCCGCTGCCGGAGTTCTGCGCCCGGGCCCTGGAGGAGCGCCGGGAGCTTCAAGAGCTGGAGCGGAAGATCGCCGGTACGCACTGGTCGCAGGAGCCGGACCAGGATCTGATCTTCTCGTCGGAGCATGGCGGCATGATCGACCCGGTGGGGTTCTCACGGACCTTCGATCGCCTCGTGAAGCGAGCCGGTGTGCGTCGAATCACGGTCCGGCTCGCCCGGCACACCTGCGGCACCCTGCTCGCCTTCTTGAAGGTGCACCCCAAGGTCGCTCAGGCGATCCTTCGGCACAGCCAGATCAGCATGACCATGGACGTCTACACGCACGTGGTCGGTGACAGCGAGCGCGAAGCCGTCGCGCTGCTCGCCGAGCTCTTGGAAGATCCGCTCATCGGCTGATCGCTGCCGTTGGTGTCAACCGGTGGTGTCAAAAGACCCCCAGTCCGTGTGGACCGGGGGTCTTTTCGCTGGTGGGGCTAACAGGATTTGAACCTGTGGCCTCATCCTTATCAGGGATGCGCTCTAACCAACTGAGCTATAGCCCCGCCGCGCTCTGCGGTGTGTGTCCCGCGCGCTGACCCCTGAAGATTAGCGCACGACGTGGGCAGTCCCAAAATCGGTTGTCTCAGGGACGGGGGCAGGGACGGCGGCAGGGGTTCGAGCGACGTTCCCGGTCGGTGTCACTCGTCCTCGGCGAGCGTCAGCTCGATGCCGCCGACGAAGCCCGCGGAGAGGTTGTAGATGAACGCGCCTAGGGTCGCGAGAGCCGTCGCGAGGACGACGTCGATGACCGCGATGATCGACGTGAACATCAGGACATGCGGGAGCGACAGGAACGACTGCAGGTCGAAGCCGTTCGACTCGTTGGAGCCGGTGGCTTCCGAGATCGTGCCGCCGACCGTCGAGAAGACGCCCATCGCGTCCATGACCATCCACAGGACCGCGGACGCGACGACCGTGCAGATGCCCAGCGCGATGGAGAGCAGGAAGCTCACCTTCATGACCGACCACGGATCGGCCTTCGCCACGCGCAGACGTGCCTTGCGGATACGGGGCGTGGTGCGCGCGCCGGTGCGCGGCCGCCGTACGGCGCCGGCCGGTGTCTGGGCGGGCGCCTGGGCCTGGTTCTGGTAGGCCTGCGGCGGGTGGTAGGGCCCGGCGGGCTGCTGCGCCTGCCGCTCACCGGGGAGCGGAGAGGCCGCCTGGGGCGGTGCGGGCTGGGCCGGAGGCTGCTGCGGCTGCGGCTGGGCGGCGGGAGCCGCCCCGGCCTTCTGCTGCTGCGTCTGCGGGCCTCGGGCTTCCGTCACAGTTCCCCCCTGGGATCCATGAGTCTTCGACGAGGGCGAGTCGGTCTCGGCTGCGTCGATCTTGCGCAGTTGGGTCGTGTGCGGATCCGTCGCACGCGCGGCGGAGCCACGGCCGCCTCCGTCCGATTCCGTACCCGTGGGGGTAGCGGCCGATCCGGCGCCCGTGGCTCCGCTCACGATGACTCACTCCTCGTGCTACTCGGCCGAGGGCGCCTCACCCTCGTCCGTGCCGGTGGTCGCGGCACCTTCGGCGGTCTCGTCGACGGCCACATCGCCGTCGACCTCCTCCGCCTCGCGTCCCGCCTCGGCGTTACGAGCGATACCGACGACGGCATCGCGCTTGCCCAGGTTGATCAGTTGGACGCCCATGGTGTCACGGCCTGTCTCCCTGACCTCGTTGACTCGCGTACGAATCACACCGCCCGACAGCGTGATGGCGAGGATCTCGTCGGTCTCCTCGACCACCAGCGCGCCGACCAGCGAACCGCGGTCCTCCACGATCTTGGCAGCCTTGATACCGAGGCCGCCGCGACCCTGGACGCGGTACTCGTCGACGGCGGTCCGCTTCGCGTACCCACCGTCCGTAGCAGTGAACACGAACGTACCGGGTCGAACAACATTCATCGACAGAAGTTCATCGCCCTCACGGAAACTCATGCCCTTGACACCGGAGGTGGCACGGCCCATGGGCCGCAGGCTGTCATCCGTGGCAGTGAACCTGATCGACTGTGCCTTCTTGCTGATCAGAAGCAGATCGTCATCGGGCGAAACGAGTTCGGCGCCGATCAGTTCGTCGTCCGAACCGTCCTCCGTCTCCCGGAGGTTGATCGCGATCACACCGCCGGAGCGGGGTGAATCGTAATCCTTCAGCGGCGTCTTCTTGACCAGGCCGCCCTTGGTGGCGAGGACCAGGTACGGCGCCGCCTCGTAGTCGCGGATCGCGAGGATCTCGGCGATCGCCTCGTCCGGCTGGAAGGCGAGCAGGTTCGCGACGTGCTGGCCGCGCGCCTCACGGCCGGCGTCCGGGAGCTCGTACGCCTTCGCACGGTAGACGCGGCCCTTGTTGGTGAAGAACAGCAGCCAGTGGTGCGTGGTCGACACGAAGAAGTGGTCGACGATGTCGTCCTGCTTCAGCTTCGTGCCGCGCACGCCCTTGCCGCCCCGCTTCTGCGAGCGGTAGTCCTCCGTCTTGGTGCGCTTGATGTAGCCGCCGCGCGTGATGGTGACGACGATGTCCTCTTCGGCGATCAGGTCCTCGATGGACATGTCACCGTCGAAGGGCACCAGCATCGTCTTGCGGTCGTCGCCGTACTTCTCGACGATCGCGGCGAGTTCCTCGCTGACGATGCCGCGCTGGCGGACCGGGGAGGCGAGGATCTCGTTGTACTCGGTGATCTTCGCTTGGAGCTCGTCGTGCTCCTGGATGATCTTCCGGCGCTCCAGGGCGGCCAGTCGGCGCAGCTGCATCTCGAGGATGGCGTTCGCCTGGATCTCGTCGATCTCCAGGAGCTCCATCAGGCCCGCGCGCGCGATCTCGACGGTGTCGCTGCGCCGGATCAGCGCGATGACCTCGTCGATGGCGTCCAGGGCCTTCAGCAGGCCGCGCAGGATGTGCGCCCGCTCCTCGGCCTTGCGCAGGCGGAAGCGCGTGCGGCGGACGATGACCTCGATCTGGTGCGTCACCCAGTGGCGGATGAACGCGTCCAGGGAGAGCGTGCGCGGGACGCCGTCGACCAGCGCCAGCATGTTGGCGCCGAAGTTGGTCTGCAGGTCCGTGTGCTTGTACAGGTTGTTCAGGACGACCTTGGCGACCGCGTCCCGCTTGAGCACGATGACCAGCCGCTGACCGGTGCGGGAGCTGGTCTCGTCGCGGACGTCCGCGATGCCGCCGATCTTGCCGTCCTTCACCAGGTCGGCGATCTTCTGCGCGAGGTTGTCGGGGTTGACCTGGTACGGCAGCTCCGTGACCACCAGGCACTGGCGGTTCTGGATCTCCTCGACCTCGACGACCGCGCGCATCGTGATGGAGCCACGGCCCGTGCGGTAGGCCTCCTCGATGCCCTTGCGGCCGACGACGAGCGCCCCGGTCGGGAAGTCCGGGCCCTTGATGCGCTCGATGAGCGCGTCCAGGAGTTCCTCGTGCGAGGCGTCCGGGTTCTCCAGGTACCACTGGGCGCCGGCCGCGACCTCGCGCAGGTTGTGCGGCGGGATGTTCGTCGCCATGCCGACCGCGATACCGGCGGAGCCGTTGATCAGCAGGTTCGGGAAGCGGGCCGGCAGGACGGTCGGCTCCTGGGAGCGGCCGTCGTAGTTGTCCGTGAAGTCGACGGTCTCCTCGTCGATGTCACGGACCATCTCCATCGACAGCGGCGCCATCTTGCACTCGGTGTAGCGCATGGCCGCCGCCGGGTCGTTGCCCGGAGAGCCGAAGTTGCCGTTGGAGTCCACCAGCGGCATCCGCATCGACCACGGCTGCGCGAGACGGACCAGCGCGTCGTAGATCGAGGAGTCGCCGTGCGGGTGGTAGTTGCCCATGACGTCGCCGACGACACGGGCACACTTGTAGAAGCCACGCTCGGGGCGGTAGCCGCCGTCGTACATGGCGTACAGGACGCGGCGGTGGACGGGCTTGAGGCCGTCCCGGACGTCGGGCAGCGCACGCGAGACGATGACGGACATCGCGTAGTCGAGGTACGAGCGCTGCATCTCCGTCTCGAGCCCGACGGGCTCGACACGCTGGGCGATGTCGCCGCCCTCTTCAGGCGTGAGGGGGGTGTTCTCGTCGGCCATTGCTGGTGAAGATCCTTCCTGGTGCGGTCAGCTGAGACCGACTCAGATGTCGAGGAAGCGGACGTCCTTGGCGTTGCGCTGGATGAACTGGCGGCGCGCCTCGACGTCCTCGCCCATCAGGACCGAGAACAGGTCGTCGGCCTGCGCGGCGTCGTCCAGGGTGACCTGGCCGAGCACGCGGTGCTCCTGGTCCATCGTCGTGATGCGCAGCTCCTCGGCGTTCATCTCGCCGAGGCCCTTGAAGCGCTGGATGGAGTCCTCACGCACCCGCTTGCCGCGCTGGCGGCCCAGCTCGAGCAGCGCGTCGCGCTCTCGGTCCGAGTACGCGTACTCGGTGTCGTCCCGACCCCACTTGATCTTGTAGAGCGGGGGACGCGACAGGAACACGTGCCCGGCCTCGACCAGCGGCCGCATGAAGCGGAACAGGAAGGTCAGCAGCAGGGTGTTGATGTGCTGGCCGTCGACGTCGGCGTCCGCCATCAGGATGATCTTGTGGTAGCGGAGCTTCTCGATGTCGAAGTCCTCGTGCACGCCCGTGCCGAAGGCGGAGATGAGCGCCTGGATCTCCTGGTTCTGCAGGATCTTGTCGATCCTGGCCTTCTCGACGTTGAGGATCTTTCCTCGGATCGGGAGGATCGCCTGGTACTGCGGGTTGCGGCCGGACTTGGCCGAGCCGCCGGCGGAGTCACCCTCGACGATGAAGATCTCGCACTTGGTCGGGTCGTTCGACTGGCAGTCGGAGAGCTTGCCCGGCAGGGACGCCGACTCCAGCAGGCCCTTACGACGCGTCAGGTCACGGGCCTTGCGGGCCGCCACGCGCGCGGTGGCCGCCTGGATGCCCTTGCGGATGATGTCCGCCGCCTCGTTCGGGTTGCGGTCCAGCCAGTCGTTGAGGTGCTCGTAGACCGCCTTCTGGACGAAGGTCTTCGCCTCCGTGTTGCCCAGCTTGGTCTTGGTCTGGCCCTCGAACTGCGGCTCGCTCAGCTTCACCGAGATGATCGCCGTCAGACCCTCGCGGATGTCGTCACCCGTGAGGTTGTCGTCCTTCTCGCGCAGCAGCTTCTTGTCGCGCGCGTACTTGTTGATCAGGTTGGTGAGCGCCGCGCGGAAGCCCTCTTCGTGCGTACCGCCCTCGTGCGTGTGGATGATGTTGGCGAAGGAGTACACGCCCTCGCTGTAACCGCTGTTCCACTGCATCGCGACTTCGAGGGAGAGGCTCTTCTCCTTGTCCTCCGCCTCGAGGTCGATCACCGTCGGGTGCACCACGTCGCCCTTGCGGGAGTTGAGGTACTTCACGAAGTCGACGATGCCGCCCTCGTAGTGGTACGTGACGTGCTTGACCTCGGCGGTCTCGTCGGCACCCGCCTCGTCCGCCCCGGAGGTGGCCTTCGCCGACTCGCGCTCATCAGTGAGTTTGATCGTCAAACCCTTGTTGAGGAACGCCATCTCCTGGAAGCGCCGCGAGAGCGTCTCGAAGGAGTAGTCGGTGGTCTCGAAGATGTCGGCGTCGGCCCAGAAGGTGACCGACGTGCCGGTCTCCTCAGTGGCCTCGTGCTTGGCGAGCGGCGCCGTGGGGACGCCCATCTTGTAGTCCTGCGTCCAGCGGTGGCCGTCGGTCCTGACCTCGACCGCGACCTTCGAGGACAGCGCGTTCACCACGGAGACGCCGACGCCGTGCAGACCACCGGAGACCGCGTAGCCGCCCCCGCCGAACTTGCCGCCCGCGTGCAGAACGGTCAGCACGACCTCGAGTGCCGGCTTGCCCTCGGAGGGCACGATGCCCACCGGGATGCCACGGCCGTTGTCGACCACGCGGACGCCGCCGTCGGCGAGGATCGTCACGTCGATGGTGTCCGCGTGGCCGGCCAGTGCCTCGTCGACGGAGTTGTCGACGACCTCGTACACGAGGTGGTGCAGCCCTCGCTCACCGGTCGAGCCGATGTACATACCGGGGCGCTTGCGGACCGCGTCCAGGCCCTCGAGGACGGTGATGGCGCTGGCGTCGTACGAGGCGGTGACCTCGCCGTTCGACGAGGTCACCGCGCCGTTCTCGCCGACGTCGGTGGACGGGATGTTCTCGTTGGGGTTGCCGGAATCGGCCACGAAGCGCCCTTTCTGGCACAGCACGAGCCGGGCTCGTCGGCGGGTTGCCGGAGCGGCTGCGGCATGTTGCGTTGGTAAGCCTTGTTCAGCGTTGCTCAGCTTTTCCCGGACGTCCCCACGACTGGGGCGGGATTGGCTTCCAGTCTACCGGTAGCGCCGACAGTGATGGGGGTTTGCCGGTACCTGAGTCCTCATGTGGCGCCCTGAACCGGCGTCTGCCGGGTCCCCATATACGGAGCAGGGCTCCAAGAGGCTCACAGAGGCACTCAGCGCTTCCGACTGTCAACCCTTGGCTACTTGGGAGTCAGGTCGCAATTCGCAACCGTGTGCGGTGGCACGCCACAGAGGCCGCCGACACCACGACGGGACCGCCGACGGCCTGCAGATGTGAGGTCTGTCACCCATACGTATCGCCGGGGCCCGTGCTGCCAGGGGCACGCAGGGGACCGTAGCGACGGGCGGGACCACCGGGGCCGTTCACCTTGATCATCTTCACCGCGCCGTGGCCGAGGTCCTCGTTGAGCCGGGCCACCAGCGTGGGGGCGAGCAGGCGCAGATTCGTCGCCCAGGCCGTCGAATCGCAGCGCACCACCAGGACCCGCTCGTCCTCGTCGTACTTCTCCGGCTCGCAGTGCTTGGCCACGTCCTCGCCGACGATCTGCGGCCAGCGGCCCATCACCCCGCCCACCGCCGCCGGCGTCTCCCAACCGCGCTCGGTGATCAGCCGGTTGATCGCAGCACCGAGCGCCATGGGGTCGCGTCCGTCAGCACGAGCGCCGGAGCGCAGACCACCGCGCCGCGCCTGTTTCTTCTGCTGCGCCGCGTCCCCACGCGCGCGTGCCTGCTCCTTCGCCGCCCTCAGCGCCACCCGCGCGAGGTCGACGCCGGACGGCTCGGGGGCCTTCTTGGGCGCGGGCTGTTCGTCCGTCATGCGCGCTCCACCGTCCCGTCCGACACGGAGTACCGCGTCCCGGTCAGTACGTGCGGCACGTCGTCGTCGACCGCCGCGGTCACCAGCACCTGCTCACCGGGCGCGACCAGCTCCGCCAGGCGCTCCCGGCGCCGGGTGTCGAGTTCCGCGAAGACATCGTCGAGGACCAGCACCGGCTCGTTGCCCTCGGCCCGCAGCAGGTCGTACGAGGCGAGGCGCAGCGCCAGCGCATACGACCAGGACTCCCCGTGGGAGGCGTACCCCTTCGCGGGCAGCTGACCGAGTTTGAGAAGCAGATCGTCCCGATGGGGTCCTACGAGGGTGACGCCCCGCTCGATCTCCTGCTTGCGCGCCTCGGCGAGCGCCCCCATCAGCTGCTCGTAGAGATCCTCGCGGGTATGTGCCTCACCGGGCGCGGACGGCTTGTACTCCAGGCCGACCGGGCCGCCCCCCGGCGCCAGCTGCTCGTACGCCTTGTCGGCCAGCGGCTGGATCGCCGCGACCAGGTCCAGCCGCTGGGCGAGCAACTCGGCGCCCGCGCGCGCAAGATGCTGGTCCCAGACGTCGAGCGTGGACAGGTCCATGGAACGGCCGCCGTGCCGGCGCGCCAGCGCGGCCGACTTCAGGAGCGTGTTGCGCTGCTTCAGGACCCGCTCGTAGTCGGAGCGCACGCCGGCCATGCGCGGGGCACGAGCGGTGATCAGCTCGTCGAGGAAACGACGCCGCTCCCCGGGATCCCCCTTCACCAGGGAAAGATCCTCGGGCGCGAACAGCACGGTCCGTACGATGCCCAGCACATCACGCGGCCTGACCTGCGAGGACCTGTTGATGCGGGCGCGGTTGGCCTTGCCGGGGTTCAGCTCCAGCTCCACCAGCTGCTGCCGCTCACCCTGCCTGATCTGCGCCCGGATGACCGCGCGATCCGCGCCCATGCGCACCAGCGGGGCATCGGAGGCCACCCGGTGACTGCCGAGGGTGGCGAGATATCCGACGGCCTCGACGAGGTTCGTCTTGCCCTGCCCGTTCGGGCCGACGAAGGCGGTGACGCCCGGGTCGAGCGGGACCTCGACCCGGGCGTACGAGCGGAAGTCGGCCAGCGACAGGTGCGTGACGTGCATGGTCGGTCGCCGACCTCCCCCAGGTTGCGGGCTGACTTTTCAACAGCCCTGTGGATTACTTTTTCTCGACCGCGTGGCCGCCGAACTGGTTCCGCAGCGCCGCGATCATCTTCATCTGCGGAGAGTCCTCCTGACGCGACGCGAACCGCGCGAAGAGGGAGGCCGTGATCGCGGGCAGCGGCACGGCGTTGTCGATGGCGGCTTCCACAGTCCAGCGTCCCTCGCCGGAGTCCTGTGCAAAACCTTTCAGCCTGTCCAGGTGCTCGTCCTCGTCGAGGGCGTTCACCGCGAGGTCCAGCAGCCAGGACCGGATGACCGTGCCCTCCTGCCAGGACCGGAAGACCTCGCGCACATCCGTGACCGAGTCGACCTTCTCCAGCAGCTCCCAGCCCTCGGCGTAGGCCTGCATCATCGCGTACTCGATGCCGTTGTGGACCATCTTCGCAAAGTGCCCCGCACCGACCTTGCCGGCGTGCACCGAGCCGAACTTCCCCTCGGGCTTCAGCGCGTCGAAGACCGGCTGCACCTTGGCGACGTTCTCCGCGTCACCGCCGTACATCAGCGCATAGCCGTTCTCCAGGCCCCAGACGCCGCCGGAGACACCGCAGTCGACGAAGCCGATGCCCTTGGCCGCCAGCTCCTCGGCGTGCCGCTCGTCGTCGGTCCAGCGGGAGTTGCCGCCGTCCACGACGACGTCTCCCGGCTCCAGGAGCTCGGCCAGCTCGTCGATCGTCGACTGCGTGGGCGCTCCGGCCGGGACCATCACCCAGACCACGCGGGGCCCGCTGAGCTTGCCCACAAGTTCTTCCAGGCTGTGGACATCGGCGAGGGCCGGGTTGCGGTCGAATCCGATCACGGTGTGGCCTGCGCGGCGTATCCGCTCGCGCATGTTGCCGCCCATCTTGCCGAGGCCGACGAGACCGAGCTCCATCAGTTGTTCCTTAGGTTGCTGTGTGGCGTGTGGGGCACGTTCGTACCTGCGTCCGAGCCTAAACCCGGACGCTCGCGCACACCTGTGGGCATACCCGCTCATAAGTACGCCCCGACCTGCGGATTCTCTGTGGAGAGCGATCAGCCGCTGAGCCGCACAGGCATGATCAGGTACTTGTAGGCCTCGTCCGCCTCGGCGTCCAGCGCCGGCTTGCCGCTGAGCAGCGCGGGCTTGGTGGACGTCGTGAACGACAGCTGCGCCACCGGCGAGTCGATGGCGCTCAGGCCGTCCAGGAGGAACGTCGGGTTGAAGGCGATCGAGATGTCGTCGCCCTCCAGCTGCGCGTCCACACGCTCCACAGCCTGTGCATCGTCACTGGAGCCGGCCTCCAGGATCAGCACGCCCTGCTCGAAGCTCAGCCGCACCGGGGTGTTGCGCTCGGCGACCAGGGCGACACGCTTGACGGCCTCCACGAAGGGGGCGGTCTCGATGACGGCGACGGTGTTGAACTCCGTCGGGAACAGCGTGCGGTACTTCGGCAGGTCGCCCTCGAGGAGGCGGGTGGTGGTGCGCCGCCCGGCGCCCTCGAAACCGATCAGCCCCTCGCCCGCGCCCGAGCCGGACAGCGCCAGGATCACGCTGTCGCCGCTCGTGAGGGCCTTGGCGGTGTCCAGGAGCGTCTTGGCGGGCACCAGGGCGACCGCGGAGGCCTCGGGGTTCTCCGGCTTCCACAGGAACTCGCGGACCGCGAAGCGGTAGCGGTCGGTGGAGGCCAGGGTGACGGTGTCGCCCTCGATCTCGATGCGCACACCGGTGAGGACGGGCAGCGTGTCGTCACGGCCGGCCGCGATGGCCACCTGGGCGGCGGCGGAGGCGAAGACCTCACCGGGGACGGTGCCCGTGGCGTTCGGCATCTGCGGCAGCGCCGGGTATTCCTCCACAGGCAGGGTGTGGAGCGTGAATCGGGAGGATCCACAGACCACGGTCGCCCGTACACCGTCTGTGGAAATCTCCACGGGCCGGTTGGGGAGGGCGCGGGAGATGTCGGCGAGCAGCCGGCCGGAGACGAGGACGGTGCCCTCCTCCTCGACCTCCGCCTCCACGGACACCCGCGCGGAGACCTCGTAGTCGAAGCTGGACAGGCTCAGAGCGCCGTCCTCGGCCTTCAGCAGGAGGCCGGCGAGGACAGGCGCCGGCGGACGGGCCGGGAGGCTGCGCGCCGCCCAGGCAACTGCCTCCGCGAGTACGTCGCGTTCCACCCGGATCTTCACTGTTGCCGCCTCCTGCTGTTGCCGGCGTTCTCGCCCTGCCTGGCTTCGTCGTCTGTCTCGGTGTCGTCGGTCCCTGCGGTGGGAAGGACACCGGGAACAGTCTGACGCACGGCACTGACAGTAGGTGCCTCTCGGGGTCAAGTCGTGACGAGGGGCAGCCGGGAGCCGGACGGCGAGTTGTGCACAGGACCCCCTTCGAAACGAACTTCTCGCTCTCTCTAGTCGGGAGTAGTAGTAGGGCCTGTGGAAACCGTGGATAACCCCGTTTGCCCAGCTCAGAGGCAAGATTTTGTCCACGGGCCCTGTGGGCGGAGACGGTGGACAACTCTGCAGATCTGTGGAGAACGGAAAGTTCTGCACACCCCGTGCACAGCCTGAGGCGAGTTCTCCCCAGCGCCGTCCCCAGCTTTACCCACGTTGCCCACAGCCCAACCCGGCACCTTTGTGTGACGCCTTTCACTCGACGCGGTGATCAGGCGCGTCACGTTGCCGAACAGTGGACAGCGCTGTGGAGAAGGTGGTGTTTGCTGGGGACAGTCGAGCCCAACCTGTGGGTTGCCGGTGGACAACTTCATGCACAGCTTGTGGATCATCTCGTCGTCCACAGTCTGTGGAGAGCCTTCGTCCACTGTTCCACAGGCACCTGAGCTGCCCTGATCCCGTTTCAACCCCCGGCCTGTGGACGAGGTTTGGGACAACTTCCAAGTCCCCAGGGTGTGGACGCGAGAAAGTAGGCAAATCTGTGGAGGACGGCCGTAACCCGGCCGGTATTCGAACATCAGGAGCCGCAGCGTGGGCGCGACGAGTCCCACCGAGTCCGCAGCGGCCCACTTCCGGAACCCTCCCGGACACCCGAAGGCGCCCGTGACAAGTCCGATATGGGGGCTTCGACGAAGCCTTGTCGGTAACGTCACGTGTGGTTTGCGACGTGTGGTGCGGCTGTGTGGGGGCTGGGGCGGGGCCGGTGGGCGGCCGAGTCTGTGGCGAGGTGATCGAGCGCGTCGACCAGTCCGTGAGGCCCGCGCGTGGGTGGTGCCGTCATCGCAGACAGGGGGAGCCCCGGAGTGCGGGTCGGCTATGTCGATACGGGGCTCCGCCGCATGGCCGCGACCAGTTCCCTCCGCCCCACGGCGGAATCGACCGAGGCCACCCCGGGATGTCGAAAGGCGTCCCGGGGATCTCTCCCCAGGACGCCCTGAACGCCCAGAATCGTCGTCCGGACCGTTACCCGTTCTTGATGCGGTTCGTCAGCTCCGTCACCTGGTTGTAGATCGACCGCCGCTCCGCCATCAACGCCCGGATCTTCCGGTCGGCGTGCATCACGGTCGTGTGGTCCCGGTTGCCGAACTGCGCCCCGATCTTCGGCAGCGACAGATCTGTCAGCTCCCGGCACAGGTACATGGCGATCTGGCGTGCCGTGACCAGCTGTCGCCCGCGCGAGCTCCCGCACAGGTCCTCGACGGTGAGCCCGAAGTAGTCCGCGGTCGCCGCCATGATCGCCGTCGCGCTGATCTCCGGCGTGGAGTCCTGACCCCCGGGGATCAGATCCTTCAGCACGATCTCGGTCAGCCCCAGATCGACCGGCTGCCGGTTGAGCGACGCGAACGCCGTCACGCGGATCAGCGCGCCCTCCAGCTCGCGGATGTTGCGCGAGATGCGGGAGGCGATGAACTCCAGTACCTCCGGCGGGGCGTTGAGCTGTTCCTGGACCGCCTTCTTGCGCAGGATCGCGATGCGGGTCTCCAGCTCGGGAGGCTGGACGTCGGTGATCAGACCCCACTCGAAACGGTTCCGCAGCCGGTCCTCCAGCGTCACCAACTGCTTGGGCGGCCGGTCGCTGGAGAGCACGATCTGCTTGTTGGCGTTGTGGAGCGTGTTGAAGGTGTGGAAGAACTCCTCCTGCGTCGACTCCTTGTCCGCGAGGAACTGGATGTCGTCGACGAGCAGGATGTCCATCTCGCGGTAGCGCTTGCGGAAGCTGTCGCCCTTGCCGTCCCGGATGGAGTTGATGAACTCGTTGGTGAACTCCTCCGAGCTCACATATCGCACGCGCGTGCCGGGGTAGAGGCTGCGCGCGTAGTGCCCGATGGCGTGCAGCAGGTGCGTCTTGCCGAGCCCCGACTCCCCATAGATGAAAAGGGGGTTGTACGCCTTTGCCGGTGCCTCGGCGACGGCGACCGCGGCGGCGTGCGCGAAGCGGTTCGAGGCGCCGATGACGAACGTGTCGAAGAGGTACTTCGGGTTCAGGCGGGCGGTGGGCTCGCCGGGGCCGGTGGCCGGCGCGGGCTTCGCGGCCAGGGGGCCGGGGGCGCCGCTGGAGGCGGGCAGAGAGGAGCCGACCGGGCCGCCGCGGTGGACGCGCCCGGAGCCGGACGGCTGGTCGGGCAGCTCTCGGCGGGCGTCGCGCTGGTCGTAGTCCGGGCGGGGCTGGTCGTAGTCGGAGCGCGGCTGGTCGTAGTCAGGCCGCTGCGCGTCGTACGGCGGGCGCTCCATCGACTGCGGGCGGTAGTCCTGGGAGGGCGGGGCGTAGGAGTCCTGGGCAGGTGAGCCGTAGCCGTCCTGGGGCGGCGATGCGTAGGGGTCCCGCTCGGGGAAGCCGAGGCGCTGCTGCTGCCAGCTGTACTCGTCCTGCGACGGGCGCGGCCAGGCGCCGGGCTCGGGGCGCTGGTACTCCGAGGGGTAGGCCGGGCGGGCGGTGGGGAGCTGGTCGCCCGGGTCGCCGGGGAGTTGCTCGGGGCG
Organism: Streptomyces sp. NPDC001604; assembly: GCF_042893475.1. NCBI lineage: Bacteria > Bacillati > Actinomycetota > Actinomycetes > Kitasatosporales > Streptomycetaceae > Streptomyces > Streptomyces sp. NPDC001604. The sequence goes on from NZ_JBIAUY010000002.1 coordinate 634,876, forward strand.
GCCCGCCCGGTGGTCGTCGGCGCGGTGGCGGCCGTAGCCGTCGTACTGCCCGGAGGGGAGTTCGGGCTCCTCGTAGCGCGGCTGGGGGCGGGCGGGGGGCGCCGGCGGGGCGGGGGGGTCGCCCGCGGAGTCGTCGACGGTGATCGCGATGCGGATCGGGCGGCCGCACTCGCGGCTCAGGCTTTCGCTGACGATGGGGGCGAGGCGGCCTTCGAGCACGCCCTTCGCGAACTCGTTGGGTACGGCGAGCAGGGCGGTGTCGGCGACCAGCGCGAGTGGCTGGCAGCGCCGGATCCAGTGCTCGTCCTTTGTCTCTACGCCCTGCCCTCGAGCGTCGCCGAGAAGTTGTTCCAAGACTCGTGGCCACACTGCGGCAAGATCGGCAGGTACGTCAGCCACAGGGCACGCTCTCTCACGGGTCCCACGAACGTGTGATGGTGGGACGGGTCGGGATTCAAATGGGGTGGGGCAGGTACAAGGGAACGAATCGGAGTTCAGCCACGGTAGTCAGGGCGACGGGTGCGGTTCAAGTTGTTGTCCCCAGGCTGTGGATAGTGTCTCCCAGTGACCGCTGGTTTGACCGGATGGCGTAGCCCCGCGTACCGTAACCAGGTCGAGTTGTCGATGGCTGCTGCCGCCTGCCTCCGATGGGCACAGATCATTTGGGTGATCGGGAAGCGGTGCACTCGGGCGTTACTGCGAGCTACTCGTGGGCGCACGGTGACAGCCAGGACGGCACCCCGCCACTACCGATTGATTTCTGGAGCCCCCGAGTGAGCAAGCGCACCTTCCAGCCGAACAACCGTCGTCGCGCCAAGACCCACGGCTTCCGGCTGCGTATGCGCACCCGTGCCGGCCGCGCGATTCTCGCGTCCCGCCGTAGCAAGGGTCGCGCCCGCCTGTCCGCCTGATCCCGGTCAGGTCATGCCGTCGTGCTGCCCACCGAGAACCGGCTGAGGCGGCGCGAGGACTTCGCGACCGCGGTACGACGAGGGCGCCGGGCCGGACGCCCGTCCCTCGTCGTCCATCTTCGTAGCGGTGCCACGGACCCGCACGCGCCTGGGGAGAGCGCTCCCCCGACGCGTGCGGGTTTCGTCGTGAGCAAAGCAGTGGGTGGTGCGGTGGTACGCAACAAGGTCAAGCGCAGACTGCGCCACCTGATGCGTGACCGAGTCACCCTGTTGCCCCCCGGTAGCCTGGTAGTCGTACGAGCGCTGCCCGGTGCGGGCGACGCCGACCATGCACAACTGGCCCGAGACCTGGATGCCGCCATCGAGCGGCTGCTGGGAGGGGGCGCGCGATGAAGTACCCGCTGCTGGCTCTGATCAAGCTGTACCAGTGGACGATCAGTCCGCTGCTCGGGCCGGTGTGCAAGTACTACCCGTCGTGTTCCCACTACGGCTACACGGCCATCGACCGGCATGGTGCGATCAAGGGCACTGCGCTCACCGCGTGGCGCATCCTGCGGTGCAATCCGTGGTCGCTGGGCGGTGTGGATCATGTGCCGCCGCGCAAGCGCCCGCGATGGCACGAAATGCTGCGTGGCGCCTGGCGTGCACGCAAGGGCGGGCCCTCCGCCGGCGAACCGGCCACCGAGGAGAATCCTCCTTCGAGCCCGGCCGCAGAGACCTCGTCCCATGCCCAAGGAGCATGATTAGTGGACACGATTGCCAGCCTCTTCAGCTTCATCACGACACCCGTTTCATGGGTCATCGTCCAGTTCCACTCGGTGTACGGGAAGATCTTCGGTCCTGACACCGGCTGGGCCTGGGGCCTGTCCATCGTGTCCCTGGTGATCCTGATCCGTATCTGCCTGATCCCGCTCTTCGTGAAGCAGATCAAGGCGACCCGGGCGATGCAGACGCTGCAGCCCGAGATGAAGAAGATCCAGGAGCGCTACAAGAGCGACAAGCAGCGCCAGTCCGAAGAGATGATGAAGCTGTACAAGGAGACGGGTACCAACCCGCTCTCCTCGTGCCTTCCCATCCTGGCGCAGTCCCCGTTCTTCTTTGCCCTGTATCACGTGCTCAACGGCATCGCGTCGAACCAGACCATCGGCGTGATCAATAAGTCCCTGCTGGCCAGTGCCCAGAAGGCCCACATCTTCGGCGCTCCGCTCGCCGCGAAGTTCACGGACAGCGCCGCGAAGGTCGACGCGCTGGGGGCTTCCCTCACCAACGTCCGGGTCGTCACCGCGATCATGATCGTCCTGATGTCGGCGTCGCAGTTCTACACGCAGCGCCAGCTGATGACGAAGAACGTCGACACCACGGTGAAGACGCCGTTCATGCAGCAGCAGAAGATGCTGATGTACGTCTTCCCGGTCATGTTCGCCGTCTTCGGCATCAACTTCCCGGTCGGTGTCCTCGTCTACTGGCTGACCACCAACGTGTGGACCATGGGCCAGCAGATGTACGTCATCCACAACAACCCGACCCCGGGTTCCAAGGCCCAGGCCGCCTACCTGGAGCGCCTGACCAAGCACGTCACGCAGCACGGAAAGATCCGTCGGCGCAGCGAGAAGACCATCGTCAAGGCGATCGTCGCCAAGGGCCGTGACCGCAACGAGTTCGAGCGCAAGTTCATCAACGCCCTGAACAAGACGGGTCTGGTTGCCCAGACCGACGGCACCGTGACGAAGAGCGAGAGCGCTGCCGCCGCCCAGTCCGAGGACGGTACGGCGACCACTGGTGGCGCCGCCGCTCCCAGGCGCCAGCAGCCCAAGCGGCAGAGCAAGGCCCAGCGTCAGTCCGGCGGTGCGAAGGTGCCCGGCGACTCCGAGCCGAAGACGTCGCTGAGCAAGTCCGACGAGCCGGAGGACGCCAAGCCCTCCGCCGCTGCGAAGAAGGCCGAGCCGAAGCCTGCCGGCGGTACCCGCAGCAAGGCCCAGTCCGGGCAGCGCAAGGGTCCGCAGCGCCCCAAGTCCCCGTCCAAGAAGTAAGAAGGAGCCCATCCCGTGACGGAAGGCACCACCTCCGCCGCTGCCGAGGGTGCAGACACCCTTACCCGCCTGGAGCAGGAGGGCGAGATCGCGGCGGACTACCTCGAGGGTCTGCTGGACATCGCCGATCTCGACGGCGACATCGACATGGACGTCGAGGCCGACCGCGCCGCTGTCTCGATCATCAGCGACGCGGGCAGCCGAGACCTGCAGAAGCTGGTCGGCCGAGACGGTGAGGTGCTTGAGGCGCTGCAGGAGCTCACGCGCCTGGCCGTGCACCGGGAGACCGGGGACCGCAGCCGGCTGATGCTGGACATCGGCGGCTACCGTGCGAAGAAGCGCGCCGAGCTTTCCGAGCTGGGCGCGAAGGCGGCCGCCGAGGTCAGGAACACCGGCGAGCCCGTGAAGATGAAGCCGATGACGCCGTTCGAGCGCAAGGTCGTGCACGACGCCGTCAAGGCTGCGGGCCTGCGCAGCGAGTCCGAGGGCGAGGAGCCGCAGCGCTTCGTCGTTGTGCTTCCGGCCTGATCGGTCCGTACGTTCCTCCGGCCCCGTCTGTAGCGCAGGCGGGGCCGAGCTTTGTCAGCCTGATAGTTCTGGTGGTCTCGGCGCTCGGTGCGCTGATGCGGTACGGAAGGACGGTCCCCGTGACGGAGGCAGCGGAGCTTCCCCCTGCGCCCGAGCAGGCGCGCGCGGTGTTCGGCGATCGCTTCGCGGACGCGGTCCGCTATGCGGAGCTGCTCGCTGAGGCGGGTGTGCAGCGCGGTCTGATCGGCCCGCGTGAGGTGCCTCGTCTGTGGGAGCGGCACCTGCTGAATTGCGCGGTGCTTTCCGAGGTCGTGCCCGAGGGCGTGACGGTCTGCGATGTCGGCTCGGGTGCCGGCCTGCCGGGCATTCCCCTGGCGCTGGTCCGCGAGGACCTGAAGATCACGCTGCTGGAACCGCTGCTGCGGCGTACGAACTTTCTCACCGAGGTCGTGGAGTTGCTCGGGCTGGACCATGTGACGGTCGTGCGCGGCCGTGCCGAGGAGGTCATGGGCAAGGTGCCGTCGGTGCATGTGGTGACGGCGCGGGCCGTGGCTCCGCTGGACCGGCTGGCCACGTGGGGCATTCCACTGCTGCGACCGTACGGGGAGATGCTGGCGCTCAAGGGCGACACCGCCGAGGAGGAGCTCAAGAGTGCGGCCACGGCACTCAGCAAGCTGGGTGCCGTGGAGACGTCCATCCTGCATGTGGGTGAAGGGGTGGTGGATCCGCCGTCCACGGTCGTCCGGGTCGAGGTCGGGGAGAGCCCCGGCGGTGTCCGCTTCGCGGCGAAGAAGGCCAAGGCCGCACGGGCGGGGCGGGCACGTCGGCGCCGCTGATCCGGCCTGACGACGAGACGTACTCCACACAAGCTGCCAAACCTACGCACGCCGGAGTGTCGCGACAGTTCGGCCACCGCTGCTGTGCATCGTGTTTCACGTGAAACGTCGCTCACTGCTCCACGGCATCATCAGCCGCGGCCGCGCCGCTGCCGAACCCCGCGACCGGAAGCCTCTCGGTTCACTTGGAGAGGCACCCGTATCCGACGAGATTCGGTCCCCCGTGAGGGGGGCCGAGTTGTCCACAGAGGTGGATTTCTCCACAGAACAACAGGCCTCACTGGTTCACGACCCCGAAGACATGGGAGGCTCTGTTCATTGCGAGCCTGAAGTCGAGGAGAGTGAATCCTTGCGGTCCGACGCCAACATCGCGGGACCGATGACCGATCCGGTCCCCGGTCCCCGTACCGAGTCGATGGGGGAGGATGTTTCACGTGAAACACCGCCTCCGATGGACGACACTCCGATCGGTCGTGCTGCCCAACTGGCGGTGGAGGCTCTGGGCCGCGCAGGCGAGGGCCTGCCACGGCCCGAGCAGACACGCGTCATGGTGGTCGCCAACCAGAAGGGCGGTGTCGGCAAGACGACGACCACCGTCAATCTTGCCGCCTCCCTGGCCCTGCACGGCGGCCGCGTCCTGGTGATCGACCTCGACCCTCAGGGCAACGCATCCACTGCGCTGGGGATCGACCATCACGCCGAAGTCCCGTCCATCTACGACGTCCTGGTCGAGAGCAAGCCCCTTGCGGAGGTCGTCCAGCCGGTCCCCGATGTCGAGGGTCTCTTCTGTGCCCCCGCCACGATCGATCTCGCCGGTGCGGAGATCGAGCTGGTGTCCCTGGTGGCACGCGAGAGCCGTCTGCAGCGAGCCATCCAGGCCTACGAGCAGCCGCTGGACTACATCCTGATTGACTGTCCCCCTTCGCTCGGCCTGTTGACGGTCAATGCGCTGGTGGCCGGCGCAGAGGTCCTCATCCCCATCCAGTGCGAGTACTACGCGCTGGAGGGTCTGGGGCAGCTGCTGCGCAACGTCGACCTGGTGCGGGGGCACCTCAACCCCGCGCTGCATGTATCGACGATCCTGCTCACCATGTACGACGGTCGGACGCGGCTCGCGTCCCAGGTCGCGGACGAGGTGCGCAGCCACTTCGGTGACGAGGTGCTGCGGACGAGCATTCCCCGCTCGGTCCGTATCTCCGAGGCGCCGAGTTATGGGCAGACGGTGCTGACCTACGATCCAGGATCGAGCGGAGCCCTGTCCTATCTTGAGGCGGCACGAGAAATCGCGCTGAAGGGTGTGGGTGTCTCCTACGACGCGCCGCATGCCCATATCGGCGCCCAGAGTGATCGAAGCATGGTGGAGGGGATTCAGTGAGCGAGCGACGGAGGGGTTTGGGCCGTGGTCTCGGCGCGTTGATCCCTGCTGCCCCGACGGAGAAGACGCCGGCTCCGGCCGCGATGGGGGGCGCAGGTTCTGCGTCGCCGTCGGCGGTGCCGGTGCTGACCACCGACCGGGGAGTGGCCGCGGCGAAGGTGACAACGCTGCCGCCTGTTTCACATGAAACCGAGGAGCCGTCGCTGAACGGCGTCACGGAGGCGCCCGCGTCTCCTGTGGGCGCCCACTTCGCGGAGCTTCCTCTCGATGCGATCACGCCGAACCCGCGCCAGCCGCGTGAGGTCTTCGACGAGGATGCGCTGCAGGAACTCGTCACCTCCATCAAGGAGGTGGGACTCCTCCAGCCGGTGGTCGTACGGCAGTTGGGCCCCGCCCGCTACGAGCTCATCATGGGCGAGCGGCGCTGGCGGGCCTGCCGTGAGGCCGGCCTGGACGCGATCCCGGCGATCGTGCGGGCCACGGAGGACGAGAAGCTTCTCCTGGACGCCCTGTTGGAGAACCTGCACCGGGCGCAGCTGAACCCGCTGGAAGAGGCTGCCGCCTACGATCAGCTTCTGAAGGACTTCAACTGCACGCACGACCAGCTGGCGGACCGGATCGGTCGGTCCCGACCCCAGGTCTCCAACACGCTGCGGCTGCTGAAGCTCTCGCCGGCGGTCCAGCGTCGGGTGGCTGCCGGGGTCCTGTCCGCCGGTCATGCGAGGGCGCTGCTCTCCGTAGAGGACTCGGAGGAGCAGGACCGGTTGGCTCACCGGATCGTGGCCGAGGGGTTGTCCGTGCGAGCCGTCGAGGAGATCGTGACCCTGATGGGGTCGCGGCCGCAGACGGCCCAGCGGTCCAAGGGGCCTCGGGCCGGCGCGCGAGTCTCTCCGGCGCTGACCGACCTCGCGACCCGTCTCTCGGACCGTTTCGAGACACGCGTGAAGGTCGACCTGGGGCAGAAGAAGGGCAAGATCACCGTCGAGTTCGCCTCCATGGAGGACCTCGAGCGGATCCTCAGCAGCCTTGCTCCTGGCGAGGGGCCGGTTCTGCAGAAGAGCCTCCTGGAGGACGATTCCGAGGATCTCGAGGCCTAGACAGCCTCTGGCCGACGGGCGGTTCGCTCGCTGGGCCGAAAGAGTGGGCCGTGTCCGGTGTGTACCGGAACACGGCCCGCTCTTTGCTTTCAGGCAGTATCGATGGAATCGCTTCGTGGATACGATGCGTTCAGGTATGGCGCATCCACCTGGCAGTACCTCTGAGAGGGAGGCAGGGGCCATGCGAACGATGAGCCGCACCGGACTGGTGAGCGCAGGTCTCGGACTGGGCGCGGTCGGCGGCTTCGTCGGCAGCCTGCTGAGGGAACGGAGCTCTCTGACAGCCGCCCGCGACGCTGCGGGCGAAGGAAGCGAGGAACAGGCTTCATGGGGCGTCGGCTCGTACCGCTCACGCTGGACAACCTTCAGGACCTTCCCAACCGCTGTCGCGCGTGTGTCTTCTGGGAGTTGGATCCAGTCAGCGGTGAGGCCGCGGTAAAAGCGGGCACGTCCGCTCTGGAGAAGGAGGCGTGGATTTCCGCGGTCCTGCTGGACTGGGGGTCCTGCGGCCGGGTCGTCTACGTCGACGATGTACCGGTGGGCTTCGTCCTGTACGCCCCTCCGGCCTACGTTCCGCGCTCCACGGCCTTCCCCACGAGTCCCGTTTCGTCCGACGCAGTGCAGCTGATGACCGCGTTCATCATGCCGGGCTATCAGGGGCAGGGGCTCGGGCGGGTCATGGTCCAGACGGTCGCCAAGGATCTACTGCGGCGGGGGTTCAAGGCAATCGAGGCGTTCGGGGACGCACGGTGGAAGGAGCCCGCGTGCGTTCTGCCGGCCGACCATCTTCTGGCCGTGGGCTTCAAGACGGTCCGCCCTCACCCGACTTACCCGCGTCTGAGGCTGGAGCTGCGGACGACACTGTCCTGGAAGGAAGACGTGGAGATGGCGCTCGACCGGCTGCTGGGTGCCGTGCAGAAGGAGCCGGTGCTGAGACCGCTGTGAAGGGCGTCCGGACAAGCGAATGGGCCAACCCTTCCGGGTTGGCCCATTCGTGTTTCACGTGAAACATGCACCGCCGACTCGACGGCTTCGCCGACTACTCGGCGATGAAGTCCTCGAGGTCGCGGACGATCGCGGCCTTCGGCTTCGCACCGACGATGGTCTTGGCGACCTCGCCACCCTGGTAGACGTTCAGCGTCGGGATGGACATGACGCCGTACTTGGCGGCCGTACCCGGGTTCTCATCGATGTTGAGCTTGACGACCTCGATCTTGTCGCCGTACTCGGCGGCAATCGCCTCGAGAGACGGCGCGATCTGGCGGCAGGGGCCGCACCAGGCGGCCCAGAAGTCCACCAGTACGGGCTTGTCGCTCTTGAGGACGTCCTGCTCGAAGGAGTCGTCGGTCACATTCTTCAGGGTGCCGGCCACGGCGGGCTCCTTAACTGGTTGGTGCGTGGGGCGGATGGAGGTCAGACAGAGGTCTTCTCGGGCTCGGCCTGCTCTTCGTCCGCAAGGGCGGCGAGGAAGCGCTCGGCGTCGAGCGCGGCGGAGCAGCCGGTACCGGCGGCGGTGATCGCCTGACGGTAGGTGTGGTCGACCACGTCACCGGCGGCGAAGACACCGGTCAGGTTGGTGCGGGTGGAAGGAGCGGCGACCTTGAGGTAGCCCTCCTCGTCGAGGTCGAGCTGGCCCTTGAAGAGTTCGGTGCGCGGGTCGTGGCCGATCGCGATGAACAGGCCGGTGACCGCCAGGTCCGAGAGCTCGCCGGTCTTGAGGTTGCGCAGCTTCAGGCCCGAGAGCTTGGGGTCGCCCTGGATCTCGGCGACTTCGCTGTCCCACACGAACTTGACCTTCGGGTCGGCGAAGGCGCGCTCCTGCATCGCCTTGGAGGCGCGCAGGGTGTCCCGGCGGTGGACGATCGTCACGGACTTGGCGAAGCGGGAGAGGAAGGTCGCCTCCTCCATCGCGGTGTCGCCGCCGCCGATCACGGCGATGTCCTGGTCCTTGAAGAAGAAGCCGTCACAGGTGGCACACCAGGAGACACCGCGGCCGGAGAGGGCGTCCTCGTTCGGCAGGCCCAGCTTGCGGTGCTGGGAGCCGGTGGTGACGATGACGGCCTTTGCCCGGTGAACGGTGCCGGCGGTGTCGGTGACGGTCTTGATCTCACCGGTCAGGTCGACGGAGACGACGTCGTCCGGGACGAGCTCGGCACCGAAACGCTCGGCCTGGGCGCGCATGTTGTCCATGAGCTCCGGGCCCATGATGCCGTCCCGGAAGCCAGGGAAGTTCTCCACGTCGGTGGTGTTCATCAGCGCGCCACCGGCGGTGACGGCGCCTTCGAACACGAGCGGCTTCAGTGACGCGCGCGCGGTGTAGAGCGCCGCCGTGTAGCCGGCGGGCCCGGAGCCGATGATGATCACGTTACGGACGTCGCTCACGGCTTGTTTCCTCGTCTCTGGACTGCGTCGTCGGACCGGGGGAGCCCCTCTCAGAACTCTCACCCCACCCAACGGATCCTAAGGGGCGTGCATTCCCACTGTGTCCGGGCACACGGAGGCGCGACACGGTACGGGATACCACGCATGACGGAGACGAAGCCTGTGCGTTCAGGGACGGGTGTAGGAGTGCGTCAGGAGAACCTTTGCCTTGTCGGCGGACGCATGGCTCACACAGCTCGCATCCACGAGGTATGCGGTCACCTTGTTACTGGCGGAGGTGTCGGACATGACCACGAGCAGGACGTTCATGCCCTTGTACCTCCCCTCCTTCGCCGCGAGCGCCGCGTCGGTGCGCCCGATGCCATTGCGGACACAGTCCGGGACCGTGGGCTCCTTGAAGATCTTGGGCTGGTTGCTCCCGCCCTCCACGCCAAGACTGTGCGGGGCATGGGAGCCGCTGCCCGAACCCTGGCTCTTGAGGAGACCGGTGACCTGGCCCTGCAGCGTGGCCTCCGAGAAGGTGTCCGGGGCGGCGGACTTGCCGCCCCGGGCTTCGGAAGCGGGCGGCTTCCCGTCGTTCAGCGATGTCAGCAGGACGGAACCGAAGCCCAGTGCGGCGACGGTGAAGACGGTGCCCAGGATGGCGATCCTGCGGCGGCCTCCCCGCTTGCGCTGCTTGCGACCCGGCCCGGTGGTGGAGGCACGGGAATGACCCGCGGGACGGTCCACCGTGGCCGATGTTTCACGTGAAACACGCGCGCTGTCACCGGCGTCGTCCGCGACACGGGACGCACCGACGAGTGTTGCCGGGGTGTCCGTGACATCGGGTGCCGTCGCGTTCAGCAGTGCCTCGGCCGCGAGAGCGGCATCGATCCGGCCTGCGACATCGGCGGGCATGCGGGTCGCACCCGGCACCGAACCGAGCAGTTCTCGGATCTCCTCCAGCGAGGCGTAGACGTCCGCGCAGAGCTCGCACTCGTCCAGGTGCCGTCGTACGTCGGCAGTCCGGGACGGCGGAAGCAGCCCCTCGGTGAGGTCGGAGATTTCGGCGACGTCCGGGTGTCCGGCCATGTCCGTCGTGGATGTCACGCTCGCCCACCTCCGCCCTTCACAGCAGCTGAATCGCTTGGCCCGGTATCCGGCCCTCTGTCGCGTGGACCGGCCGTCGGCGGTCCCGCTGCCGGTGGGACGGATGTCCCCTCGGTCCGGTTCCGTCCCTCGCCCTGTTCCTTGGGGCCACCGGCGTTTTCCGGACGGAGGTGGGTGAGGAGCGGCAGGAGTCTTGCTCTGCCACGGGCGCAGCGGCTCTTCACGGTGCCGGTGGGGACGTCGAGCACACGGGCGGCTTCGGCGACCGGGTATCCCTGCATGTCCACCAGGACGAGGGCGGCGCGCTGGTCGGGCGGCAAGGTGCCGAGAGCCTCCAGCAGCTGCCGGTGCAGATCGTTGCGCTCTGCGGGAGCCGATGCCTCCTCATGGGGCTCCAGCAGTTGCTCCAGCCGCTCGGTGTCGTCGACCGGGGAGGTCTTGCGCGAGGCGGCCTTGCGGGCGCGGTCGAGGCAGGCGTTCACCGTGATCCGGTGCAGCCATGTCGTGACGGCCGACTGGCCCCGGAAGGTGTGGGCGGCCCGGTAGGCGGACACCAGGGCGTCCTGAACGGCGTCAGCGGCCTCCTCGCGGTCCCCCAGCGTCCGCAGGGCCACCGCCCACAGCCGGTCACGATGACGCCGCACAAGCTCGCCGAAGGCGTCCGGGTCGCCCTCTACATGGCGGGCCAGGAGGTCCTGATCGCTTGCGTCGCCGTATGCGGTGTCATCTGCCATCGGACCCCCTCCCCTGGGATGCGGTGCGCTTTCAGCCGGTGAACTTCACGTCGGTGATGGCCTGCTTGTAGCCGGCGCTGCTGTAGTCATCCTGTGGGGCGTTCGGCACGTCCGTGATCCACAGCAAGACGTACTGGGTCTTCAGCTTCTTCGAGGCCTTCACCGTGAGAGAGGTGCCACTGGTGGTGGCGGTTCCGATCTCATCCATCCCATCGACCGATGTCGACGGGGATAGTGAGTCGGTGGCGTACAAGTGGATCGTCGTGTGGTTGCCGCTGTACCGGAGCCCTATCGTCGCTTCCGAGATCGTCTGGGCCGAACTCAGCTCGTAGATGATGCCCACGCCGGGCTTGTAGGGCGCGAGCTTGGGCCCGGCGTTGTAGCGCTTGGTGCGCCAGTAGGTCGAACTACTGCCGTCGTAGGTCTTCTTGACGTCCGCAGGTGCCTGGAGGGAGCCCTCCAGGGAATACTCCTGCGCGTTTTCGATCGTGATCGGCTTGGTCGGCTTGGTGTTGCCGCTGTTCTTGCCGCCCCCGTCCGTCGTCTGCGTCTTGTTCGTGTCGTCGGACTTGTTGCCGTCCATGAGCGCGTCCGCGAGCTGCCAGCTGCCGAGGCCCAGGGCCGCGATGAGGAGGGCCGAGACGGCCCATTTCAGGGCCTTGCCGGTACGGCTCTGGAGCGGGGCCGGGGGAACCGGCACCGGCTGGGCGGCGCCGGGGTGCGGTGCGGGGCGGCCGTACGTGCCCTGCTGGTACGTGGTGCGCTGGTACTCCGGCGGCGCGGTGAACGCGGGCTCCGGCGGGCGGATGCGGGGCATCTCGCCGATCGCCTTCACCAGTTCCTCCGGCGTGGTGCACGGGGATTCGTGGCGGGAGGCGGTCGCCCCGTCGTTGGCGAGTGCGCGCATGGCCAGCTCGGACAGACCGCGGTGGACACCGGCCCGCACCTGGTCGGGTGCGATCAGACCGACGTCCTTGGGCAGCCCCGCCAGACCGTACGCGTCGTTCTCGTACGGCCAGCGCTGGGTGAGCCCCGCGTACAGGAGCGCGCCGACGGACTCCGTGTCGGTGCGCTGCGGGGTGTCCGAACTGATGCCGCGCAGCGCGGCGTTCACGGCGAGGCCACGGATGCGCCACTGGCCGCTGGAGGTACGCAGCACGGCGTTGGGGTTCAGCCGCAGATGGGCCAGGCCCTCGCGGTGGGCTGCAGCCATTGCGGAGGCGATCTGACTGACCATCTGGTAGGCGTCGTGCGGCTCCAGCGGACCGGAGGCGAGCAGCGTGGTCAGCTCGGCGGCGTCGGGCAGCCACTCGTGGACGACGTAGACGAGGTCGTTCTCCTCGACCGCGTCCAGCACCTGGACGAAGCGGGGATCACCGAGCAGTGCCGAGGAGCGGGCCGCGGCCAGCACCGAACGTGCCCGTGAATGGTCCGCAGGCAGGATGTGGACTCCGACGGCGCGGCGAAGCTTCTCGTCCACGGCACGCCAACTGCTGAATCCGTCCAGACGGGTGACGCACTCCTCGAGCCGGTACCGTCTGGCGAGTTTGTGGCCGCTGTGCAGCTCGGGTGGTGAGGCCTTCCCGGGACCTTCCGTCCCGCCACTCCCCTGTGCCTCGTCGATCTCCGTGTCCCGCTCCCGGTTCTGGGCCACCCCGTCGGCCGTGGACTGGTCCGCCTCCGCGGTCAGCGGTTGGTCGCCGCTGTTGTCTGCCACGTCGACGGCAGCCGTGCTCCGTTCCGCCACCGTCGTTCCTGCCTCCCCATTCAATGCGCGCCGGCCAACACCCGTGCGCGCTGTCCGACGCCGAAACCAATTGTGCCCACAGTCCGCCGCTATGCACGACACACGGTGGCGGACGATGGTTGTGCGCGTACCCCTGTGTCAGCGCCCCAGACGCCCGCGGACCATGCCGACCAGTGAGTTCAGCTCCTCGATGCGCATCTTTCGGGCGGCCAGGAAGAAGATCCCGAGCAGCACCGCGCCACCGGCCAGCAGCGCCGCGAGGGATCCGACGACGCCCTGGCCGAGCGTGTGGCCGATCTCGTAGCAGGCGGCGCCGCTGAGGGCCGCTGCGGGCACCGAGGCGATGCAGAGCCTGGCGTACGTCCGCAGGACGCGGGCGCCGTCCAGGTCACCGCCGAGCCGCTTGCGCAGCCGGTTCCAGGCGACGCCGACGCCGATCGCGTAGGCGAGGCCGTACGAGGCGGCCATGCCGGCCACGGCCCAGCGGGGCGGCAGGGCGACGTAACACAGCGCCGAGGCTCCTGCGTTGACCGCGGCCACGATGACCGTGTTGTAGAAGGGCGTCCGGGTGTCCTCGTAGGCGTAGAAGGCGCGCAGGACGACGTACTGCACGGAGTACGGGATCAGGCCGAGGGCGAACGCCATCAGCATGAAGCCCATGTTGGTGGCCTCGCTGATGCCGGAGGAGCCGAAGATCAGCGTGCACATCGGGATGCCGAGGGCGAGGAAACCGAAGGCGATCGGCACGATGGCGACGGCCGTGGTGCGCAGGCCCTGGGAGATGTCGTCGCGGACGGCGCCGCTGTCGTCCTCCGCCGCCGAGCGCGAGATGCGCGGCAGCAGGGCGGCCATCAGGGAGACGGTGATGATGGCCTGCGGCAGGCCCCAGATCAGCTGGGCATTGGCATAGGCGGCGAAGCCGGTGCCGTCGACGGGTGAAGCCTTGCCGGCCGAGGTGGACAGCTGCGAGACGACGATCGCGCCGGCCTGGTTGGCGAGGACGAACAGGACGGTCCACTTGGCGAGCGTCACGGCCTTGCCGAGGCCGTGGCCCCTCCAGTCGAACCGCAGCCGCAGCCGGAACCCGGTCTCGCGCAGGTACGGGATCATCGCCAGCGCCTGGACGACCAGGCCGAGCAGCACACCGATGCCGAGGAGCCGCTGGCCCTCCGGCGGGATGTTGGTGACCTTCATGCCGGAGTCGGCCGCTGTGCCGTACACCCACATGAACATGCCGAGCGTCACGATGATGACGATGTTGTTCAGGACCGGCGTCCACATCATGGCGCCGAACTTCCCACGGGCGTTGAGAATCTGACCCATCACCACATGGACGCCCATGAAGAAGATCGAGGGCAGGAAGTAGCGGACGAAGGTGACGCCCACCTCGTTGGCCGCCGGGTCGCTGGCCACCGAGTCCGACAGCAGGCGGATCAGGAGTGGCGCGCCGAAGACCGCGAGGACCGTGAGGGCGCCCAGCGCCACCATGACCAGCGTCAGCAGACGGTTGGCGTAGGCCTCGCCGCCGTCCTCGTCCTCCTTCATGGCCCGCACGAGCTGTGGCACGAACACCGAGTTGAGGCCGCCGCCGACGGTCAGGATGTAGATCATCGTGGGCAGCTGGTAGGCGACCTGGAAGGTGTCGCCGAGCAGGCCGACGCCCAGCGCCGAGACGATCAGTGCGGAGCGGATGAAGCCGGTGAGGCGGGAGACCATCGTGCCCGCGGCCATCACGGCGCTCGACTTGAGCAGGCCCCCGCCCTTCTTCGCCGGGGCCACCGGAGCTGCTGGGGGCACCGGAGCTGCGGGCGGGGTGGTGCCGAGGTTCATGGTCTGGTCGGTCGCGGGCGTGGGCGCCGCCGCAGCCTGGTTCTGCGGGGTCGCCGAGGACGCGCCCGGCGCGACCGTCGGGCCGGGCACGGACGGGGGGTCCGACGGAGGGTATCCGCCGTTCTGCTGCTGGTCCCGGAAGAGATGCGCGAAGGCGTCCGGCTCGTGGCGCTCCTCGCCCGCCCCGGTGACCAGGTCGTCGACGCCCACGTACTGGGTGGTGCGGGGGTCGTCGCCGTACGGCAGGTACTGGCTCGGGCCGTCCGGCTCCGGCGCCGGTGTCTGGGCCCAGACCCGGGAGTCGGGGGCGTACGGGGACTGAGGCGGCTGGGAGTACAGCGGTTGCTGCGGCTGGTAGGTCCCCGGGGGCGGCGGGGGGTGGGCGGCACGGTCGTAGAGAGCCTCGGCGACCGGGTCCTGCGCGGAGAGGTCCTGCGCCCGGTAGGGGTCCTGGTCGTAGGCGTCCTGGAGGTACATGTCCGCGGGGGGCTGCGGCGGTACCTGGCCGTGCTCGGGCAGCGGGCCCTCGGGGGGGCCCGAGCTGCCCGCGGCCTGGCCGCGGTCACCGTCGTACGGCGCGTTCATGGTTACCCCACCTCATCGTCCCGGGCCCACCGGCCACGACATCCTCAACGGTCCACTCTCTCACCCGTGCCGGACGGGTCGGTGCTTTCCGGTGCGGTGTCCGGTGTCGGGTCACTCGGCTGCTCAGGGTCGTCTGCCCGGGCGTCGGTGCCGGACTCCTCCTTGAGACGGTCTTCGGTGCCTTCTGGGTTCTTCGCGTCCTCGGCGGGCTCGCCGGCGTCGTCGGGACCGCCCTCCTCGGCCTCACGGGCGGCTGCACGCTTGCGCTGCGTGTACATCCGGAAGCCGGCGAGGACGAGCAGGAGGAAGCCGCCGCCGATGACCAGCATCACGGTGGCCGTGAACTCGGTGACCTTGACGTCGAAGGTGACGGCGTGGCCGTATTCCTGGCCGTCCTCCGTGTAGAGCTGGGCGACGACCGTGGCCTGGCCGTTGGCCTTGGCCGTGGTGGTGAATTTCACCGTCTGGCTGTGCCCGCCGGAGACCGTGACGGGTTGCTCCTGGTAGGCGTGACCGCCGATCTGAAGGCGGGTGGGGCTCGTCGAGGTGAGGCGCAGCGTCAGGTGCTGGACACCCTGTACCAGGTTGTTCTGGACGGTCACGGGGATGGTGGCGCTGCGTCCGGAGAGCTTGGTGTCGGACTTGTCGATCAGCTTCACCTGGCCGGTCAGATCGGTGAGGTGGTGGTCGACGTCATCGCGGAAGCCGGCAGCGGCGGCCGCGTTGCCCCGCCATGACGTGGACATCCCGCGGTTCATGGCGCGCCCGAAGGGGGTCACCACGCGGGACTCGTCGCTGAGGATCACCTTGAAGTTGTCGAGTTCGTCCTGTGTGGTCGCGATCTCCTCGAAGGCCGAACGCGGCAGCTCCTGCTTGCGCAGCGAGGACGGATACGCGGACGTCGAGGGCACCTTTGTCGTGGCGCCCGGGTCCGGTTTGGCCTTGGCGGCCGATGTGAGCTTCTGGATCTCGGACCAGTTGCCGCCCTCGAGGGCCGACAGAGCGTCGGCCATGGCCTGAGCCTGGTGGGTCGTGGGCATGCGCTGCGGAGCGACGACGATGCTGCGCTGCTGGTTCGTCTGCAGGTTGAGCGCCAGGCTCTGGGCCAAGAACTGCTGCACGGCGAGCGTGCCGTCGGAGGCCGTCGTGAGGTCGCCCTCGAACGCCTGCGACAGACGGGCGTCCGCGACCACCGCCGTGGTGCCGCCGCCGATCGGGCGTGCTGCGGAGGGGGTGTAGGACAGGCCGCCGGTCTCCTGGAGGCTGTCGCTGCGGGCGATGACCTGGTCGGCGCCGGCGGAGGTGGCGACCTTCACGATCGAGGGATCGACGGCGCCGTCCACGGGCCAGGCGAAGTCCGTGCTCGGTTTCACGTGGAGGATCGGCTCCACCGTGTTGGCGACGACGTCGGTGGCTTCCTTGAGGTGGCTCAGCGAACCGGTCACGCTCGTGCCGTTGTGGGCGAGGGAGGCGAGGTCCGGGTCGGCGAAGGGCAGCGCGACGACCTCCTTGTCGGCCACCGCCTTCTGCAGCTCGGCGAGCCACTGCTTGGCGACCGCCTGGTGCGTGCCGGCCGTAGTGGTGTTGCCGGCGGCCCGGATGCGATAGCTGCGGGTCATCGCGTCGACCGAGGCCAGCAGATCCGGGTCGATCACCCACGTGACGTCGAGGCTCTCCCCCAGGGACAGCATCTCGTCCAGACGGCCGCCCGGAGCGATCTCCTTGGCGAGATCGTCATTGAGGAAGACCGGTGTCTGCTGCTCGTTCGATCCCGTCTCCGCCGTCATGTGGACGGTGGACACCAGCGGCCACAGAAAGGTCGTCTTCGTCTTGGTGCCGGCCTCGTCGGGCTGCCAGGGCAGGAAGGTCCGCTGAATTCCGAGGACCTGGTCCCACGGCTGCGCGGCAGTCTGGCCGGACAGCGAGACGGCGAACTGGTAGACGCCGTCATCACCGAGGTTCAGCTTGTCGACCGGCACGGTGATGCTGAAGGGCTCGGCGACGCCCGGAGTGAGCTGGCGGAACTTCTCGACGTACTTGCCGCCGATCTCCGAGCCCCTCGCGCCCTGGAGGCTGCCACTGTCCTGGGCGACATCCGCGACGGCGGACCGCGTGTTCAGCTCAGGGCCCACGCGCAGTCCCACATGGGCGCCGGTGACCGTCTGCTTGCCGTTGTTGGTCACAGTTCCGGACACGGTCAGCGTGTCCCCGTCCGTGGGGACCTCGGGGCTGAGCGAGTCGATGGCGACGGACACCGAGCCCGAACCTGAGGCGTCCTGCGCGGCGGACTGATCAGCTGCGTTCGCAGAAGCCGCGGAGGGCAGCTGGAGGAGACCGGCCAGCAGAGGCGCTCCTGCGAGCAGTGCTCCGGTGCGCCGCAGCCACCGGCGGGCAGGTGAGGGATTCGTCCCCTGAAAGTCTGCCGCCTCGGCCACGCGCTCGTCCGTCCCTCGTCGTCGTCAGTGGTCGTCGGAATGTGCGTCCACGCATGGTAACGATGCGCGCTGAGGGGAAGTGCCGCGGACTGCCGCACAAGATCGGGGAGCAGGGCCGACCTGTCCCTTATCTGTGCGTATAAAGAGAAGCGCGATGTGTAGGCCCCAAGAGCATTGCTTGTGCACGTATCGACTGCCGTGTCCGTGGACGCTTAATGGAGGCGCCTGCGGTCGCACGGGCCACGTACCCTCTTCTGTTGTGCCGAACGTCAACGAAGCCAACCCCAGTGCCCCGAGCCAGGAGCCGCACCGCGTGCCGAGTGAACCGCTGCGGGTGGATCCTGTCGCCGACGATCTCGCCCGCCGTTTCCAGGAGGCCGGGTTCTCGCTCGCCCTGGTCGGCGGCTCGGTCCGGGACGCGCTGCTGGGCCGGCTCGGCAATGACCTCGACTTCACGACCGACGCCCGTCCCGAGGACGTCCTCAAGATCGTCCGTCCGTGGGCGGATGCCGTGTGGGAGGTGGGCATCGCCTTCGGGACGGTCGGCGCTCAGAAGAACGGCTTCCAGATCGAGGTGACGACCTACCGGTCGGAGGCCTACGACCGCACCTCGCGCAAGCCCGAGGTGTCGTACGGGGACTCCATCGAGGATGACCTCGTCCGGCGCGACTTCACCGTCAACGCGATGGCCCTCGCGCTCCCGGAGAAGAAGTTCATCGACCCGCACGGCGGACGGGACGACCTCGCTGCACGGGTCCTGCGTACCCCGGGGACTCCTGAGGCGTCCTTCTCCGACGATCCCCTGCGGATGATGCGGGCCGCACGCTTCGCCGCGCAGCTCGACTTCGAAGTGGCTGCTGAGGTCGTGACGGCCATGAAGGAGATGGCCGGCCGTATCGAGATCGTCTCGGCCGAGCGGGTGCGGGACGAGCTGAACAAGCTGATCCTGTCCGCGAACCCGCGCAAGGGTCTGACGCTGTTGGTCGAGACCGGTCTCGCGGACCATGTGCTGCCCGAGCTGCCGGCCCTGCGGCTGGAACGTGACGAGCACCATCGGCACAAGGACGTCTACGAGCACACGCTGATCGTCCTGGAGCAGGCGATCGCGCTGGAGGAGAACGGCCCGGACCTGACTCTCCGCCTGGCCGCGCTGCTGCACGACATCGGCAAGCCGCGCACCCGCCGCTTCGAGCAGGACGGCCGGGTCTCGTTCCACCACCACGAGGTGGTCGGCGCGAAGATGACCAAGAAGCGCATGACGGCGCTGAAGTACTCCAACGAGCTGGTGAAGGACGTCTCGCGGCTGGTCGAACTCCACCTGCGTTTCCACGGGTACGGCACCGGCGAGTGGACTGACTCGGCGGTCCGCCGCTACGTCCGTGACGCGGGCCCCCTCCTCGACCGCCTCCACAAGCTGACCCGCTCGGACTGCACGACGCGGAACAAGCGCAAGGCGGCGGCGCTGTCGCGCGCGTACGACGGCCTGGAGGAGCGCATCGCCCAGCTCCAGGAGCAGGAGGAACTGGACGCGATCCGTCCCGACCTCGACGGTAACCAGATCATGGAGATCCTGGGAATCGGCCCGGGGCCGGCCATCGGGCAGGCGTACAAGTTCCTGCTGGAGCTACGGCTGGAGAACGGGCCGATGGAGCACGATGCGGCGGTGGCGGCGCTCAAGGAATGGTGGGCTGAGCAGAGCTGAGGCCGTGAAACGGGGTGATGTTTCACGTGAAACATCACCCCGGGATGCGCGGTGGGGCGGTGTTTCACGTGAAACACCGCCCCAGGCGTGTGGTGAACCCTTGCTACTTGGCGGAGTAGGGCGTGAGGCAGAGGGTCAAGTCGTTCCTGCCGGTCTCCGTGTACTCGGCGTACTTGTTGCGGTCGCAGCCGGAGTCGTCGCTCTTCTTCTGAGCGACCTTGTACTTGGCCTTCGAGCTGCTGCAGTCCACGACCTTCAGACCCGGGTCGGTGGTGCTCTCCGGATTGCTGATGCTCATGCAGTCGCCCACCTTGGCGGTGTCGGGGTCGTGGCGGCTCGCGAAGTAGCCGACTCCGGCGGCTATGAGGGCGACAATGACGACCCCGATGCGCAGATACTGCTTGATGCCGCGCTTCGGCCGCTGCGGAGGGATCGGCGCGTACGGCGCGGTGGCGTACTGGGGGAACCCGGGCTGACCCGGCTGCTGCGGATAGCCGCCCTGGGGCGGATACGGCGCTGAGCCCTGCGGCGGGTACGGTGCCTGACCCTGGGGCTGGCCGTAGGGCTGCTGGCCCTGTGCGAACGGGTTCTGGCCCTGAGGCGGAGTGGTCACTTGCGGGTCCCCCTGAAGAGTTGGTGAGCGGCGGGCATAAGAGCCGCGTAAGACCCCGGTAAGTTATCGGCTGCCACTGACACTTCTGTAACCCGTAGGGACTCTGTGGCCTTGATGTGACACTCACCGGCGCTCAAAGCGAGCCATAGCCGCAGCAACCATCCCGTAGACAACGGCGACGGTGACGACCAGCGGCACGGAGCGGCCGTCCGGTGGCAGCATGAGGGCGGCCACCGCTGCGGCGCCGACGAAGGCGACGTTGAACAGGACGTCGTAGACGGAGAAGATCCGGCCCCGGAAGCCGTCGTCCACGGAGGACTGCACGAGCGTGTCCGTCGCGATCTTCGCGCCCTGGGTGGTGAGGCCGAGGACGAATGTCGCGACCAGCATGGGAGCGGTGGCGAACGGAAGACCGAGGGCAGGTTCCAGGACGGCGGCCGCCGCGGCGCACACCACGATCCAACGGCCCGGCCCGAGGCGTCCCGCACCCCAGGGCGTCACCACGGCCGCCGCGAAGAAGCCGGCGGCGGAAGTCCCCAACGCCAGCCCCAGCAGACGCAGTCCGTCGCCCGTGGTCGAGGCGAAGGTGTACCGGCACAGCATCAACAGCATGACCAGCAGGGCGCCGTAGCAGAACCGCATCAGGGTCATCGTGACGAGCGCCCAGGCGGCCTCCCGGCGCGGCGGTGCGGCGAGGTGTCGTACACCTGTCGCCAGGTCGCGGGCCGTGCCGGTGAGTGCCGTGGCCAGTCTCGGTTGCACCAACGCGGCCTCAGGCCCGAGCAGTTCCGGTGCCAGGCGCAGCGACGCGAGCGCCGCGCACAGATACAGGAAGGCGCCCAGCAGGACCACGGCGGCGTCGGAGTCCGCCACCACCAGCCGTACGAGGAAGGCGAGACCGCCGCCCGCGGTCGCGGCGAGCGTACCTGCTGTCGGGGAAAGGGAGTTGGCCATCACCAGCCGCTCGGCGTCGACGACGCGCGGCAGTGCGGCGGACAGTCCCGCGAGGACGAAGCGGTTGACCGCGGTCACGCAGAGCGCGGAGGCGTAGAAGAGCCAGTCCGGGGCGTGACTGAGGATCAGGACGGCTGTCGCCGACGCCAGCAGGGCGCGCAGCAGGTTGCCGTAGAGGAAGACCTGGCGGCGGCGCCAGCGGTCCAGGAGGACGCCTGCGAAGGGGCCCACCAGGGAGTACGGGAGCAGCAGGACCGCCATGGCGGAGGCGATCGCGGTGGCCGAGGTCTGTTTCTCCGGCGAGAAGACGACGTAGGCGGCGAGTGCGACCTGGTAGACGCCGTCGGCGCCCTGGGAGAGCAGGCGTATGGCGAGCAGGCGCCGGAAGTTCGCGAAGCGCAGAAGAGTGCGCAGATCACGGACGACGGCCATGGGGCACAGCCTCACATACGGGGAGGGTCCCCGGGCGGGCAACCCGGGGACCCTCTACGCCCTGGCAGGAGCAGTTGTGTCAGCGCTTAGCGCTCGACCTCACCCTTGATGAACTTCTCGACGTTCTCGCGGGCCTCGTCGTCGAAGTACTGGACCGGCGGGGACTTCATGAAGTAGCTGGAGGCCGACAGGATCGGGCCGCCGATGCCGCGGTCCTTGGCGATCTTCGCGGCGCGCAGGGCGTCGATGATGACACCCGCGGAGTTCGGGGAGTCCCAGACCTCGAGCTTGTACTCCAGGTTCAGCGGGACGTCACCGAAGGCGCGGCCCTCGAGGCGGACGTAGGCCCACTTGCGGTCGTCCAGCCAGGCGACGTAGTCGGACGGGCCGATGTGGACGTTCTTCTCGCCGAGGTCCCGGTCGGGGATCTGGGAGGTGACGGCCTGCGTCTTGGAGATCTTCTTGGACTCGAGGCGCTCGCGCTCGAGCATGTTCTTGAAGTCCATGTTGCCGCCGACGTTCAGCTGCATCGTGCGGTCCAGGATGACGCCCCGGTCCTCGAACAGCTTCGCCATGACGCGGTGCGTGATGGTGGCGCCGACCTGCGACTTGATGTCGTCACCGACGATCGGGACGCCTGCCTCAGTGAACTTGTCCGCCCACTCCTTGGTGCCGGCGATGAAGACCGGAAGGGCGTTGACGAAGGCGACCTTGGCGTCGATGGCGCACTGGGCGTAGAACTTCGCCGCGTCCTCGGAGCCGACGGGCAGGTAGCAGACGAGGACGTCGACCTGCTTGTCCTTGAGGACCTGGACGACGTCGACGGGATCGGCGTCGGACTCCTCGATGGTCTGGCGGTAGTACTTGCCGAGACCGTCGAGGGTGTGGCCGCGCTGGACGGTGACACCGGAGGTGGGCACGTCGCAGATCTTGATGGTGTTGTTCTCGGAGGCCCCGATGGCGTCCGCGAGGTCGAGGCCGACCTTCTTCGCGTCGACGTCGAAGGCGGCGACGAACTCGACGTCACGGACGTGGTAGTCGCCGAACTGGACGTGCATCAGGCCGGGGACCTTGGACGCCGGGTCGGCGTCCTTGTAGTACTCGACTCCCTGAACCAGCGACGCGGCGCAGTTGCCCACACCGACGATGGCTACGCGAACCGAACCCATTCCGGTTGCTCCCTGTGTGTACGAGTGAGGCCCTGACTGGACTCTCACGTGGCGGTGTCGTCGGGCGTATCCGTCCCGGGGGTGTCCCCGGGACGGGGCAGGACGCCCGGCGCTCCAGATGTGTTGTTCTGCTGAGCGGACCCCCCGGAGGCGGGACCCTTCAGGTCCCGTCCGGCCCGCTCGCTCTCGATGAGCTCGTTCAGCCAGCGCACTTCGCGCTCCACGGACTCCATCCCGTGGCGCTGGAGCTCAAGCGTGTAGTCGTCGAGGCGCTCCCGGGTGCGCGCTAGGGAGGCGCGCATCTTCTCCAGGCGTTCCTCCAGCCGGCTGCGGCGGCCTTCCAGTACGCGCATGCGTACGTCGCGCGACGTCTGCCCGAAGAAGGCGAAACGGGCGGCGAAGTGCTCGTCCTCGTACGCGTCGGGACCCGTCTGCGAGAGCAGCTCCTCGAAGTGCTCCTTACCTTCCGCCGTCAACCGGTAGACGATCTTGGCGCGACGCCCTGCGAGTGGCGCCGCGAGGGCGTCCTCGGGGGTGTGCCCCGGCTCTTCGATCAACCAGCCGTTGGCGACCAGCGTCTTGAGGCAGGGATAGAGCGTTCCGTAGCTGAACGCACGGAACACGCCCAGTGACGTATTGAGTCGTTTCCGCAGCTCATAGCCGTGCATCGGGGACTCGCGGAGCAGGCCGAGTACGGCGAACTCAAGGATCCCGGAACGCCGGCTCATCCGCTCGCCTCCTCGCCTTATCTCGCTCCGATGTATCGACTCGATACATCACGACGATAGAACGGCCTTCCGGATGCGACAAGTGGGGAGACGGTGAACGGGATCACATCACTTATTCATCCGAGGCAAGTTGCCTGATTTGGGGTGAACTCTGGGGCTCAGTGGGTTTTGGCGGTGCGTAGTCTGTGCGGCATGCAAACCACCGGGAGCCGAGTGACGCCAGGGGGCGTCGTGGCTCCCGGCGCGGTACGGGTGAATGCGGGATCGACCACATCCGTACTTCGGGGGGACCGGAAACCAGCCGCCGTTTCCAGGCGCGCAAAGGTGCGCCTGCCCGAGGAGTAGTCGTTCGATGAGCGAGCACCGTCGCAAACCGCCGCAGCCGCAGGGAGGCGGACGTGCCGCGGCCCGACGCGGCCAGTCCGGCTCGTCCTCCGGCCGCCGCGCGGCACCGCGAGGCGCAACCGGGTCCCCGGCCGATTACGGACTGGGCCAGGGGTCGACTGACGAGGAGCGGTCGTACGGCGGCCGCGCCGAAGCCCGCCGCGCGGCACAGAGAAGTGGAGGCGGCCGTCGCAGAGCGGCCGAGCCCGGCCGCGGAGGTCGGCCAGGCGGCCCCAGCGGGCCGGGGAGGGGCAGAGGGCGAGCACCCGATCCCGGCAGGAAGCGCCTGATCGACTATCCGCGCGCGGGCAAGTACGGCGTGGCGCGCTGGGTGCCGTCGTGGAAACTGGTGACGGGCCTCTTCATCGGCTTCATCGGAAGCCTGGTGGCCGTGGCGGGCATCGGTTACGCGATGGTGAGCGTCCCGAACGTCGCCGACACCGCGAAGGCGCAGAACAACGTCTTCTACTGGTCCGACAAGAGCGAGATGGTCGCCACGGGTGGTGAGACGAACCGCCAGATCGTCAACCTCTCGCAGATCCCCAAGGCGATGCAGTACGCCGTCGTCTCGCAGGAGAACAAGACCTTCTACACCGACAGCGGCATCGACCCGAAGGGCATCGCCCGCGCCGTGTTCAACATGGCTCGGGGCGGCGAGACGCAGGGTGGTTCCACCATCACCCAGCAGTACGTCAAGAACGCACGGCTGGACGACCAGTCACAGACGATCACGCGGAAGTTCAAGGAGATCTTCATCTCCATAAAGGTGGGTGCGACGGTCTCGAAGGACGAGATCATGCAGGGCTACCTGAACTCCGCGTACTACGGGCGCAACGCCTACGGCATCCAGGCGGCTGCCCGCGCGTACTTCAACAAGGACTCCGTCCAGCTGAACCCGGGCGAGTGCGCGTTCCTGGCGGCGATGCTCAAGGGCGCCACGTACTACGACCCGGCGGGCGCCACCTCCATCGACCCGGCGGCCACCCAGGAGGCCAACAGCAAGCGTGCGCTGCGCCAGATGCAGAACACCCTCGACAAGATGGTCCAGTACCACCACCTGGATGCGGCGACCCGAGCGAAGTACACCACGCTCCCCAACGTGAAGAACCCGCGGTCGAACACCCAGCTCGCCGGCCAGATCGGCTACCTCGTGGACCTGGCCAAGGCGTATCTGATCAACAACACCAACATCACTGCCAACGATCTGCAGCGGGGTGGCTACTCGATCTACACGACCTTCGACAAGAAGAAGGTCAAGGAGCTCGAGGCCTCGGTCAAGAACGTCCAGAAGGCCAACATCAAGCCCAAGGAACGCCCCAAGACGGACACACACGTCCAGTTCGGCGGCGCTTCCGTGGATCCGACGACCGGCGCCATCAAGGCCATCTACGGCGGCGAGGACGCGACCAAGCACTTCACCAACAACGCCGACGTCACCGGTGCCCAGGTCGGTTCGACGTTCAAGCCGTTCGTGCTGGCGGCGGCGATGAAGTGGGGGGTGCGGGACAAGAGCCTCGGCCCGGAGCAGGCGCAGGACGAACGCACGCAGGTCTCTCCCAAGAGCCTGTACAGCGGCAAGAACAAGCTCAAGATCGAGGACTACGACAAGACGGTCTGGAAGAACGAGAAGGGTGAGGAGTGGCTGCAGACCAACGACGGCAACGAGTCGTACGGCAGCCCGCCCAAGTACCAGATCGACTTGCGTGAGGCGATGCGGGAGTCGGTGAACTCCGCCTACGTGCAGCTCGGCATGGACGTCGGGCTGGACAAGGTCAAGGAGGCGGCCATGGACGCCGGCCTCAAGGAGAACAGCCTGGCCGGTACCAACTATCCGTCCTTCTCCATCGGTATCTCCGACCCGAGCGCGATCCGTATGGCGGGTGCGTACGCCACCTTCGCGGCCAGCGGCGAAAGGCATGACCCGTTCTCCGTCACGAAGGTCACGAGCCAGGACGGCACGGTCTTCACCCACACGGACAAGCCCGTGGAGGCGTTCACCGCGAAGGTCGCCGACAACGTCACCGACGTGCTGAAGACCGTGGTCGACAAGGGTACGGGTACCGCAGCCCAGCTGCCCGGCCGTCAGGTGGCCGGCAAGACGGGTACCACCGACGGCAACAAGTCCGCCTGGTTCGTGGGCTACACCCCGCAGCTGTCCACGTCGATCACGATGTTCCGGTACAACGACGACGAGTCGGAGAAGAACCGCACCTTCCTGGAGATGTATGGAACGGGTGGTCAGAAGAAGATCCACGGTGCGTCGTTCCCGGCCGAAATCTGGCACGACTACATGGCGGAGGCGTTGAAGAACGACCCGCCGAAGGATTTCCCGACCCCGGAACCCATCGGTGAAATCGTCAACGACGTGCCGAGCCCGACGGCCGTTCCGACGCCCAGTGCGACCCTCACGAGTCCATCACCGAGTCCGACACCCAGTGAGACCTTGACCAGCCCGTCACCCTCGCCGAGCGAGTCGTGCAAGTTCGGCTGGCAGTGCAACACCGGCGGTACGGACACCGGGGGCACCGACGGAGGCGTGACCTCGTCGCCGACGGCCACGGACACGTCCGGGACCGGAAACAGCAGAGGCAACGGCAACGGAGGGCTCTTCGGAGGGCCGGCCGGCTAGTCGTAGCAGCTGACACGGGCGTTTCACGTGAAACATGTCGATGTTTCACGTGAAACAGGGGCCGCCGCACCTGAGTGGTTGCGGCGGCCCTCGGCGTATTCCTAGACACGTACGGCAGGATGTGCGGCATGGCCAGCGCAGAATCGACGCAAGCGAGCGTGCACGACCAGGACCCGGTGCGGCCGACCAAGGAGGACGAGGTCGCCGCGTCCGGCAGCGAGCTGATCGGCGGCCCCCTCGGGCGGCGCGCCCTGCTCGGGACGTCCTGGTGGACTCCGGTGCGGGTCGTCGCGCTCGTGGCGATCGGCATGTTCGCCCTCGGACTGATCCAGAAGGCGCCCTGCTACAACGGAGCCTGGTTCTTCGGTGCCAGCTCGCAGTACACCAAGGCGTGCTACTCGGATATTCCGCATCTCTATCAGGGGCGCGGTTTCGCCGACGGGCTCGTGCCGTACTTCGACAAGCTCTCCGGCGACATGCCGTACCTCGAGTACCCCGTGCTGACCGGCGTGTTCATGGAAGTCGCCTCCTGGCTCACACCGGGCAGCGGCAGCCTCCAGGACCAGGAGCAGTGGTACTGGATGGTCAACGCCGGGATGCTGATGGTGTGCGCGGCCGTGATCGCGGTCTGCGTGACCCGTACGCACGCCCGGCGCCCCTGGGACGGTCTGCTGGTCGCCCTGGCGCCTGCCTTCGCGCTGACCGCCACCATCAACTGGGACCTGCTGGCGGTCGCTCTGACGGCCGCGGCGATGTTGATGTGGTCCCGCAGCCGCCCACTCGCGTTCGGCGTTCTCCTGGGGCTTGCCACGGCGGCCAAGCTCTATCCCGTGTTCCTGCTGGGCCCGCTGTTCCTGTTGTGCTGGCGGGCAGGAAAGTGGCGGGACTTCGGCAAGGCCGTGGCAGGAACAGTCGTCGCCTGGTCCGTCGTGAACCTGCCGGTGATGCTCTTCGCCTGGGACGGCTGGTTGCAGTTCTACAAGTTCAGCCACGACCGGGGTGTGGACTTCGGGTCGTTCTGGCTGATCATGGCTCAGAACTCGACCGACCCGCTCAGCACCGACACCGTCAACAATCTGGCCACGGCGCTGGTGGCGCTGTGTTTCGTGGGTCTTGCCGTGCTCACCATGACCGCTCCGCGTCGCCCGCGCTTCGCCCAGCTCGCCTTCCTGATCGTCGCGGCGTTCATCCTCACCAACAAGGTCTACTCCCCGCAGTACGTCCTGTGGCTGGTCCCGCTCGCCGTCCTGGCCCGGCCGAAGTGGCGGGACTTCCTGATCTGGCAGGCGTGCGAGGTCGCGTACTTCCTGGGCATCTGGATGTATCTCGCGTACACGACCAGCGGGGACGCTCACAAGGGGCTGCCGCAGGACGGCTACCACTGGGCCATCGGCGTGCACCTGCTGGGGACGTTCTACCTGTGCGGTGTCATCGTGCGCGACATCCTCATGCCGGAGCGGGATCCGGTGCGCCGGGCCGGGGACGACGACCCGTCAGGGGGTGTGCTCGACGGCGCGGAGGACGTTTTCGCTCTGGGTGCTGCGGCCCATCCGCCGCGGCACGCGGCCCACTTCGACGGGCCGCAGGTGGAGTGGGGCAGCCGTGGAGCGGCACCTTCCACGGACGGTTCGCTCTGAGCGAACAGGCGTCGGTGACGGTGGATGCCCCGTAGAGGCCGCTCCACTTGATGCGCGAAAAGGCCGTACACGGAGCTCGCGTGTACGGCCTTTCGGTTGGCTGACGCCTTCGCTCAGCGATCGACGATGCGGTCGAACTGCGTGGTGGTGTGCCGCAGATGGGCCACCAGCTCCTCGCCGACCTTCGGTTCCGGTGCGTCCGCCGGCACGAACAGAATGGAGACCTGCATGTGCGGCGGCTCCGCGAACCAGCGCTGCTTGCCGCCCCAGACGAACGGAGAAAGGTTCCGGTTCACCGTGGCGAGGCCGGCCCGGGCGACGCCCTTGGCACGCGGCATGACGCCGTGCAGCGCCTTCGGGGCCTCCAGACCCACTCCGTGCGACGTGCCGCCCGCCACGACCACCAGGAAGCCGTCGGAGGCGGCCTTCTGCTGGCGATAGCCGAAACGGTCCCCCTTGGCGACCCGCGTGACGTCCAGAACCGCGCCACGGTACTCGGTGGCCTCGTGGTCCCCCAGCCACAGCCGGGTGCCGATGCGGGCGCGGAAGCGCGTCTGCGGGAACTGCTGCTGCAGCCGGTGGAGTTCGTCAGCCTTGAGGTGGCTGACGAACATCGTGTGCAGGGGCAGGCGGGCGGCACGCAGGTGGTCCATCCAGCCGATGACCTCCTCGACGGCGTCGGAGCCGTCCGTGCGGTCCAGCGGCAGGTGAATGGCGAAGCCCTCGAGGCGGACGTTCTCAATGGCGGCGTGCAGCTGCGGCAGGTCCTGGGCGCTGATGCCGTGCCGCTTCATCGAGGACATCACCTCGATGACCACACGGGCTCCCACGAGGCCGTACACGCCGTCCACCGACGACACCGAGCGGATGACCCGGTCGGGCAGCGGGACGGGCTCCTCGCCGCGCCGGTACGGCGTCAGCACCAGCAGGTCACCACCGAAGAAGTCCTTGATGCGCGCGGCCTCGTACGTCGTGCCGACGGCGAGGACGTCCGAGCCCAGCCGCGTTGCCTCCTCCGCCAGCCGCTCGTGCCCGAAGCCGTAGCCGTTGCCCTTGCAGACCGGGACAAGGCCCGGGAACTGGTCCTGCACGTGCTTGTGGTGCGCACGCCAGCGCGCGGTGTCGACGTAGAGCGTGAGCGCCATGGCCGGACCTGGAACCTTTCTCGTGGCTGCGGTGTATCAGAGGTGTGGAAGCGAACGAAGCAGTCGTACGTATCGAAGCAAACGGCCGGGGCTGCCGGGGGTCAGCGGCGCGACATGTAGATGTCGAGCGCCTTGTGGAGCAGCTTGTTGAGCGGGAAGTCCCACTCGCCGAGGTACTCGGCAGCCTGGCCGCCCGTGCCCACCTTGAACTGGATCAGGCCGAAGAGGTGGTCGGTCTCGTCCAGGGAGTCGGAGATGCCGCGCAGGTCGTAGACGGTCGCGCCGAGTGCGTATGCGTCGCGCAGCATCCGCCACTGCATCGCGTTCGAGGGCCGGACCTCACGGCCGATGTTGTCGGAGGCGCCGTAGGAGTACCAGACGTGCCCGCCGACGATCAGCATCGTCGCCGCCGACAGATTCACGCCGTTGTGCCGGGCGAAGTACAGCCGCATGCGGTTCGGGTCCTCGGTGTTGAGAGCCGTCCACATGCGCTGGAAGTACGACAGCGGGCGCGGCCGGAAATGGTCACGCACGGCCGTGATCTCGTACAGCCTCTGCCATTCCTCAAGGTCCTGGTAACCGCCCTGGACGACCTCGACGCCGGCCTTCTCGGCCTTCTTGATGTTGCGGCGCCACAGCTGGTTGAAGTTCTTGTGGACCTCTTCCAGGGAGCGGTTGGCCAGCGGCACCTGGAAGACATAGCGGGGCTGTACGTCGCCGAAGCCGGCTCCGCCGTCCTCGCCCTGCTGCCAGCCCATACGGCGCAGTTTGTCGGCGACCTCGAAGGCGCGCGGCTCGATGAAGTCGGCCTCGATGTCACGCAGCCGCTTCACGTCCGGGCTCTGGATGCCCTGCTTGATCGAGCCCGCCTCCCAGCGCCGGATGATCACCGGCGGGCCCATCTTCACGGAGAAGGCACCCTGCTGCTTGAGGTGCGCGAGCATCGGTTCCAGCCACTCGGTCAGATTCGGCGCGAACCAGTTGATGACCGGGCCTTCGGGCAGATAGGCCAAGTAGCGCTTGATCTTGGGCAGTTGGCGGTAGAGGACGAGGCCCGCACCGACCATCTCGCCGGTGCGCTCGTCGAACCAGCCGAGGCTCTCGGAGCGCCACTCCGCCTTGACATCGGCCCAGGCCGGAACCTGCATGTGGCTCGCCGAGGGCAGGCTCTGGATGTACGCCAGATGCTGCTCGCGGCTGATCGTCCTCAGGGTCAGGCTCATTCGGGGCGCTCCTCGGGCTGGTGTGTCCCCATGGGTACAGGGGCTCCGGCTCTCGCGCCGAAGCCTACTGCGCCTTCCGAGCGCCCCGACTGGGCGTACGGAACCTGCGCCCTGGCTTGTTGGCCGCCGGGGCGTTCAGTGGTGCTTTGTCTGGGGTTGGAGAGCCGGTGTCCCTGGCTTCAGCCGATGACCCCGCCGAAGAGGCCGCCGTGCGCCATGCCGAGGAAGAAGCCGACCGCCGAGGCCCCGAGACCCAGGATGAGTCCGAAGCGTTCGCGGGTCGTCTCCGAGATCCACTGGCCGTACGCACCGGTGAGGATCCCCACCAGGCCGGCCCAGGAGCTGAGCAGGTGCAGGTTGTGGAAGAAGCCGGTCACGAACGCCGTCACGCCGACAACCAGGGTCACCGCGAGCAGCGTGTCCTGGATGGGGTGGGGCTTTCCGTCCGTGGCGAAAAGGCCTCCGACGGTGTTGGGTCGCAATGCCTGTGCCATGGGGCACCTCCTGCGGAAGACGGCGCATCGTAGCGCCATGCACACCCGATGTGTACAGATTGACGGTCCTCGCGGCCGGATTTCAACCGGAAGCGGGTGTGCAGGTAGTCTGTAGCGTCTGCACCGGTGTCTGCCCAGGCAGAGCCAGGGAACCGTCCAGGCCAGACCGGGGATGTCGCTCGCGACCCCCGATTGTCAGTGGCGGCCGATACCGTTGCGTACGCATCACGACCCTCCTGCCACGGAACGACCGTGGCCGCTGAGTCCAAAGGAGGTGGGTTCCACATGCGTCACTACGAGGTGATGGTCATCCTCGACCCCGATCTGGAGGAGCGCGCTGTCGCCCCCCTGATCGAGAACTTCCTCACCGTCGTCCGTGAGGGCAACGGCAAGGTCGAGAAGGTCGACACCTGGGGCCGTCGTCGTCTCTCGTACGAGATCAAGAAGAAGCCCGAGGGCATCTACTCGGTCATCGACCTGCAGGCCGAGCCTGCGGTCGTCAAGGAGCTCGACCGCCAGATGAACCTGAACGAGTCGGTCCTCCGGACCAAGGTCCTCCGCCCCGAGACCCACTGAGCTCTCCCGCTCAGCTGATCTCGGGATCCGAGTAGCAGCACCACAAAGCAGCCAGCAGCAAACCCGCCGAGAGGTTCCCCCATGGCAGGCGAGACCGTCATCACGGTCGTCGGCAATCTTGTCGACGACCCCGAGCTGCGCTTCACCCCTTCCGGTGCGGCGGTCGCGAAGTTCCGTGTCGCGTCCACCCCCCGCACCTTCGACCGTCAGACGAACGAGTGGAAGGACGGCGAAAGCCTCTTCCTGACCTGCTCTGTCTGGCGTCAGGCGGCGGAGAACGTCGCCGAGTCGCTCCAGCGAGGCATGCGCGTCATCGTGCAGGGCCGGCTGAAGCAGCGGTCCTACGAGGACCGTGAGGGCGTCAAGCGCACGGTCTACGAACTGGACGTCGAGGAAGTCGGCGCCAGCCTGCGCAACGCCACGGCCAAGGTCACCAAGACCGCCGGCCGCGGTGGTCAGGGTCAGGGCGGTTACGGCGGCGGTGGCGGCCAGGGTGGCGGCGGCTGGGGTGGAAACTCCGGTGGCGGCCAGCAGGGCGGCGGTGCTCCCGCCGACGACCCATGGGCGACCGGCGCTCCCGCCGGTGGCAACCAGGGCGGCGGCGGTGGCGGCTGGGGTGGAAACTCTGGCGGCGGTGGCGGCGGCTACTCGGACGAGCCCCCCTTCTAGGCCTCTGGCCGGAGGGCGGGTCGTACCCAAACTTCTTGATCACACAGGAGAAACACCATGGCGAAGCCGCCTGTGCGCAAGCCTAAGAAGAAGGTCTGCGCTTTCTGCAAGGACAAGGTCACGTACGTGGACTACAAGGACACGAACATGCTGCGGAAGTTCATTTCCGACCGCGGCAAGATCCGTGCCCGCCGCGTGACCGGCAACTGCACGCAGCACCAGCGTGACGTCGCCACGGCCGTCAAGAACAGCCGTGAGATGGCGCTGCTGCCCTACACCTCCACCGCGCGATAAGGGAAGGGTGACCGAAACATGAAGATCATCCTCACCCACGAGGTCTCCGGCCTCGGTGCCGCGGGCGACGTCGTCGACGTCAAGGACGGTTACGCTCGCAACTACCTGATCCCGCGGAAGTTCGCCATCCGCTGGACCAAGGGTGGCGAGAAGGACGTCGAGCAGATCCGTCGTGCTCGCAAGATCCACGAGATCCAGACCATCGAGCAGGCCAACCAGGTGAAGGCCCAGCTCGAGGGCGTCAAGGTCCGTCTGGCCGTTCGCTCCGGCGACGCCGGTCGTCTCTTCGGTTCCGTCACCCCGGCCGACATCGCCTCGGCGATCAAGGCCTCCGGTGGCCCCGAGGTCGACAAGCGCCGCATCGAGCTGGCCGCGCCGATCAAGACGCTGGGCGCTCACGAGACGTCGGTGCGTCTGCACCCCGAGGTTGCCGCCAAGGTCAACATCGAGGTTGTCGCGGCCTGATCGCCGCGCTCGGCTGAACAGCTGAGAGAAGGGGCGGCACCCATGCAGGGTGCGGCCCCTTCTTCGTGCTCCGGTTCAATGCGGGACCGCCCATGTTTCACGTGAAACGCCGGTTTCACGTGAAACATGTCAGCGGGTGGCGCCTGTGACGATCCAGCGGCCCGAACGTGTCCGCAGCCAAAGGGTCAGCATGCGTACCGTCATCATCAGCGTCATCGCCGCCCACAGTGCGGTGAGGCCGCCGCCGAGTGCCGGGACCAGCAAGGCCAACGGGGCGAAGACAGCAAGGGTGAGCACCATGGCCCAGGCCAGATAGGGGCCGTCGCCGGCTCCCATCAGGACGCCGTCCAGGACAAAGACGGCGCCGCAGATCGGCTGGGAGAGAGCGACTACGAGCAGGGCGGGCAGCGCGGCGTCCTTCACCACGGCGTCGCTGGTGAACAGCGGCAGGAACACCGGCCGGGCGGCCACTACCAGGACACCGAGGACGACACCCACCGCGATTCCCCACTGCACCATGCGGCGGCAGGCATCGCGAGCACCCCGGGTGTCCTCGGCGCCCAGATAGCGTCCGATGATGGCCTGACCGGCGATGGCGATGGCATCTAGGGCGAAGGCGAGCAGGCTCCACAGCGACAGGATGATCTGATGGGCAGCGATGTCGGCGTCGCCAAGTCGGGCGGCGACGGCTGTGGCGATCATCAGGATCGCTCGCAGTGACAGCGTCCGGACCAGGAGGGGAACGCCGGCTTGTGCGGAGGCCCGTATCCCTGTGGCGTCGGGACGCAGTGAGGCGCCGTGCCTGCGCGCTCCCCGGACGACCACGGTGAGATAGACGGCTGCCATGCCGCACTGTGCGAGGACGGTTCCCCAGGCGGAGCCGGCGATGCCGAGGCCGGCTCCGTAGACGAGGCCCGCGTTGAGGGCGCCGTTGGCGACAAAGCCGGCGATGGCTACGCGGAGCGGTGTCTTGGTGTCCTGCAGCCCGCGCAGCACACCGGTTGCGGCGAGGACGACGAGCATGGCGGGGATACCGAGAGACGAGATGCGCAGATAGGTCGTGGCGTAGGGGGCCGCACTGTCCGAGGCGCCGAAGAGTTCCACAAGGGCCGGTGCCGTGGGCAGTACGACGGCGATGACGGCGGCGCCGAGCAGAAGCGCCAGCCAGATGCCGTCCATGCCTTGCCGGATGGCGGCCTGGAGGTCGTCGGCGCCGACCCGTCGGGCGACGGCCGCGGTGGTCGCGTACGCGAGGAAGACGAAGATGCTGACTGCTGTCGTGAGGAGGGCCGAGGCGACGCCCAGACCGGCGAGCTGTGCCGTTCCGAGGTGGCCGACGATCGCGCTGTCGGCCATGACGAAGAGGGGCTCGGCGACGAGTGCACCGAAGGCTGGGACGGCCAGCGCGACGATCTCTCGATCGTGCTCGCGCCGGGTGACCCTGAGGGTCGCAGGAGCCTGTGTCATGAGCATCAATCTAATCGTCCACAGGTAAGAGATGCAAAGCTTTTGCGCCCCTTACTTCTCTTCGGGCTGCATGGTCTTTCGTGCGCCGTTCGAAGCGATCTTGGCCCGACTGGGGAAGTTTTTCTTCTGCACAGCCGGTGGATGGGAAAAGTGCAGGTCAAGGCGGTCGTAATGGAAGAGGCTGTTGCTTGTTCACAGGGCTGTCCACCGTGTCGTGCACAGGTTTTGCAGAGTTCTCCACAGCATCTGGGCCGTCGTCCACATGGCCTGTGGATAACCAGATTGGCTGACGGTGCCCGCAGGCCTACCGTGGTCCGGCGCCCGCTCCGTTCGTCGGCAGGGAAACCAGCCCAAAACCGACGTGCACCAACCGGAGTTGGGCCTCTCATTTGTCAGTGCTGTGCCGTAGAACAGAGGGCATGGCTAGGTCCGCCCGGCGGCGGACGGGAGGAGGTGGCTCGGTGAGTATTTCCGAGCCCTTGGACGATCCCTGGGCCGACAGCGGTCCAAGCGATCGCCTGCCTGCCTCCCGTCGACGCGGCGACGGGGGCCGGGGCCGTGACGAGCAACACGACCGTGGCCGGGACAGCGGCGAATGGGACAGCGGAGGTACGTCCTTCGAGCGAGTGCCGCCCCAGGATCTCGATGCCGAGCAGTCCGTCCTCGGTGGCATGCTCCTCTCCAAGGACGCCATCGCCGACGTCGTGGAGATCCTCAAGGGCCACGACTTCTACAAGCCGGCGCACGAGACGATCTTCCAGGCGATCCTCGACGTCTACGCCAAGGGTGAGCCGGCCGACCCCATCACGATCGCCGCCGAACTCACCAAGCGTGGCGAGATCAACAAGGTCGGTGGCGCATCGTATCTGCACACCCTTGTGCAGACTGTGCCCACTGCGGCCAATGCCGAGTACTACGCGGAGATCGTCCACGAGCGGGCGGTCCTGCGCCGTCTGGTGGAGGCAGGCACCCGCATCACCCAGATGGGATACGCGGCCGACGACGACGTCGACGAGATCGTCAACCGCGCCCAGGCCGAGATCTATGCGGTCACCGAGCAGCGCACCAGCGAGGACTACCTCCCGCTCGGCGACATCATGGAGGGCGCTCTCGACGAGATCGAGGCGATCGGCTCCCGCAGTGGCGAGATGACCGGTGTGCCCACGGGCTTCACCGACTTCGACTCGCTGACCAACGGCCTGCACCCCGGCCAGATGATCGTCATCGCCGCCCGTCCCGCGATGGGCAAGTCCACGCTCGCGCTGGACTTCGCCCGGGCCGCGTCGATCAAGCACAACCTTCCGAGCGTCATCTTCTCCCTCGAAATGGGACGCAACGAGATCGCGATGCGTCTGCTGTCCGCCGAGGCCCGTGTGGCCCTGCACCACATGCGCTCCGGCACGATGACCGACGAGGACTGGACGCGGCTGGCCCGCCGGATGCCGGACGTCTCGGCCGCGCCGCTGTTCATCGACGACTCTCCGAACCTGTCGATGATGGAGATCCGTGCCAAGTGCCGCCGTCTCAAGCAGCGCAATGACATCAGACTGGTCGTCATCGACTACCTCCAGCTGATGCAGTCCGGTGGTTCCAAGCGTGCCGAGAACCGACAGCAGGAGGTCTCGGACATGTCCCGTAACCTCAAGCTCCTCGCCAAGGAGCTGGAGATCCCGGTCATCGCGCTGTCCCAGCTGAACCGTGGCCCGGAGCAGCGCACGGACAAGAAGCCGATGGTCTCCGACCTGCGTGAGTCCGGCTCCATCGAGCAGGATGCCGACATGGTCATCCTGCTGCACCGCGAGGACGCCTACGAGAAGGAATCACCGCGTGCGGGCGAGGCCGACCTGATCGTGGCCAAGCACCGTAACGGTCCGACGGCGACGATCACGGTCGCCTTCCAGGGCCACTACTCGCGGTTCGTGGACATGGCGCAGACCTGATCCGGCGGATCCCCGTCCCGGACAAATGAACTCGACGGCCGGGTGTCCCGCGGGATGGACTTGGGTCATGACAACACCTCAGGAAGAGCTGCTCCCCGGTACGCGTCGGGCACTGCTGCACCGGATCGCAGTGGCGCAGGCCGAAGGACGTGCCCCGTCGCTGGTTGCGGCAGTCGTGAGGGGCGGCCGGACCGTGTGGCACGGCGCGCGTACCTCGGTGGACGGGCATGGTCCGGATGAGACGGTGCAGTACCGCATCGGTTCGATCACCAAGACCTTCACCGCGGTTCTGGTGCTCCGGTTGCGCGATGAGGGCCTGCTCGATCTCGGTGACCCGCTGGAGAAGCATCTGCCGGGAACCGGTGCGGGGGAGGCCACCATCGCCGACCTCCTCGCCCATACGGGCGGGTTGGCGGCGGAGTCGCCCGCCCCGTGGTGGGAGCGCACTCCGGGATCCCTGCGCCCCGAACTCTCCGACGTCCTGGGAGAGAAGCCTCTCCTGCATCCGGTGGGCCGCCGCTTCCATTACTCCAACCCCGGTTACACCGTGCTGGGGGCGCTGGTCGAGAAGCTGCGTGCAGCACCCTGGGAAGAGGTACTTCGGCGTGAAGTGCTCGAACCTCTGGGCCTCGACCGTACGAGTGGTCATCCTCAGGCTCCCCATGCGGGTGGATGGGCCGTGCACCCCTGGGCCGATGTCATGCTGCCCGAACCAGCCGAGGACCTCGGGCTGATGGCCCCGGCGGGTCAACTCTGGTCAACCACGGGTGACTTGGCGCGCTTCGCTGCCTTCCTCGCACGGGGCGACGACCGGGTACTGAGCGCCGAGACCGTGAGGGAGATGCGGACGCCCGCTGCACCGGCCGAAGCGGCGGATGTCGTGGACGGAGTCACCTACGGGCTGGGGCTGCAGATTCAGCACCGGGACGGCCGACTGCTCGTGGGGCACTCCGGGTCACTGCCGGGGTTTCTGGCGAACCTCACCTTCAGTGTTGAGGACGACGTCGCTGCTGTGGTGCTGGCCAACTGTACGTCCGGCCCGCTGCTGTCCACCCTCGGAGCCGATCTTGTGCGGATCGTCGCTGAGGCCGAGCCCCGGATTCCTGAGCCCTGGCGGCCACTGCCGGAAGTCGACGCATCGGTGCTCGAGTTGGCGGGGCCGTGGTACTGGGGAACGCATGCGTTCGCCCTGCGGCTGGCGACCGGAGGTGTCTCATTGGAGCCGCTGTCGGGAAGTGGTCGCCGCTCGCGTTTCAGGGCGAACGGCGACGGTACGTGGACCGGACTGGAGGGCTACTACGCCGGAGAGCTCCTGAAGCCCGTACGGCGCCCGGACGGGACCCTGAGTCATCTGGACCTCGGGTCGTTCGTGTTCACGCGTCAGCCGTACGACGAGGAGGCTTCCGTGCCCGGTGGGGTGGATCCGGACGGCTGGCGGGGGATCGGCTAGACGCTAGGGCTCGGCCGACGCTGTTTCACGTGAAACACGACCCTTCACAAGTCACGGCCTCACAGGTGGAGCTTGAAGCCCACGTGTGAGGCCGTGAAGCCGAGGCGCTCGTAGAAGCGATGGGCGTCGCTGCGGGTGTTGTCGGAGGTCAGCTGGACCAACTGGCAGCCCTGTCGCCGGGATTCGTCGATCGCCCACTCGATGAGCTGTGTGCCCAAGCCGCTGCCTCGCTCGTCGGCGTGGATGCGGACTCCCTCGATGATCGATCTGACGGCGCCGCGTCGCGACAGACCGGGGACGACCGTGAGCTGGAGTGTGCCGACGACACGGCCCTCACGAACGGCGACGACCAGGTGCTGGTTCGGATCGGACGCAAGCCGTTCCAGCGCGGCCAGATACGGGGTCAGGTCGTCCGGTGACTCGCGCTGGGCTCCCAGAGGGTCGTCGGCGAGCATCGCGACGATCGCGGGCACGTCGTCCGCCGTGGCGGGCCGTATTTCAAGATCTCCCATGCCCCGCACCTTACGCACCGGCACCCCCGGAGGCGGGCTCAGCCCGCTGCCACCGTCAGCGGAGCAAACCGTCTGCTCCAGTCGCCGGGCAGTTCCGGGATCCCGTACGTCATGACCGCGTTGAAGGCGACGGGCGCCAGCCCCCGCGCCTTCACCCACGCCAGCAGCTCTTCGTGCCGTACGTCGATGTCGGTGCGCAGGGGGCGGTCGGTATGGGCGGCGAGAGAGGCGACGAGTGCCTTTGCCGTCTCCGTGTCCCTGGCAATGAGCGGGCCCACGACATGGGTCTCCATGTTGGGCCAGGCGGCCGCGTAGCCGATGAGCCGGCCGTCCTCCTCGGCGACGCGCAGTCGGTCGGCGAAGGCGGGCAGTCGGGTGATGACGGGTGTGCGGTCGGCGCCGAACACCTCCTCGTCGAGCCGGAGGATCGCAGGGAGGTCCTCGGCGGTGGCCGCACGTGTGACCACCTCGGGCTCAGGCCCGCCGGGCATGAAATGCCCACGCACCATCTCGGCCCGGCCGGTGGCCTTGAAGCCGAGTTCCTCGTAGAGCGGACGGCCGTTCGGAGTCGCGTGCAGCGTCAGCGGGGTGGTGCCCATGGCCGAGACGATGTGCCGCATCAGGTGGCGTCCGATTCCACGGCGGGCATGCCGTTCGGCGACCAGCACCATGCCGATGGCGGCGAGAGCGGGGCGATGTTGCGGCCCGTACTCGGTGACGACGCAGGCGCTGACGAGGCCACCGTCGGGGTCGTCGATGCCGTATCCCTTCCCGGCTGTGAGGAGCAGGCCCCACTTGTGCTCCTCACGAGGCCACCCCCGGTCTTCGGACAGGTCGGCGCAGGCGGTGAGATCGCGAAGCGTCAGACGGCGGACGGCAAGAGCGGGGAGAGAAGGAGTCGGCACGCAGGTCAGGCTGTCCGACCTCTGCCCTCGGCGTCCACTTCTTTCCGGCAAGAAGCAGGAGCTTTTGGCCATGTCGCGGGCAAGTGCACAGGGGGCCGACAGCCGTTGGGTGTTTCACGTGAAACACGGGCGAACACCGAGCATCAGGTGGTCTCACTGGAGGAGCCTCCACGAGCCCCCCGTTAGCCTCGGGTGCCATGGCAAGACTTCATCTCTTCGATCTCGACGGCACGCTGCTGCAGGGCACTTCGGCGCCCGTGGAGATCTCGCGGCAGCTGGGGCTGGAAGCCGAGACGGTAGCGCTCGATCAGGCGATCTCGGCAGGACTGATAGGCCCGCCGCAATATGCGGCGCAGGTGTACGAGCTCTGGACGGAACTCACCGAGATGCATGTGTCGGCCGCCTTCGAAGGTGCCCCGTGGCTGGAGCGCATCAGGGAGGTCTGGGAGGAGATCCGGCAGGTGGGCGATTACTGTGCCGTCGTATCGCTCTCGCCCTCCTTCTTCGTGGAGCGGCTCATCGGGTGGGGCGCGCACGCGACGTTCGGGTCCCGTTTTCCCGCCGTGCCGTTCACCGAGCCCGTCGACCCGTCCGGAGTTCTCACTGCCGTGGCCAAGGTCGAGATCGCCGACCGACTCTGCGGCGAGTTCGGCGTGGCCCGGGAGGACTGCATCGCCTACGGCGACTCGCTGTCGGACACAGAGCTGTTCGCTGCGGTGCCGGTCTCGGTAGCGGTCAATGCGGACCGCCATCTGTCCGGTCTTGCGACACACTCGTACATAGGAGGGGATCTGTGGGAAGCCTATGAATTGGTGCGTCACGCCCGGTAATTGAAGGAATTGCTGGTTCGCCCGCTCTCCCATTCGTGGCGGAGGAAGGGGGGACTTGTGATCGGAGCGTTGGCCGGTATGGTCGACTCCGGTTCGCTGCGGGGCAAGACGTACACATCCTGGGCGGACCGAGGGCAAGGCGATGCAGCGTAACGGGACGGAGAGATCGAAGACCCGCATTTGCGGTTATACGGCCGGAGTGTCCATGTGGGATGGGATGCTGCGGTGAGAGCACTGCGGTCAATGTCACACTCTCGCCTTACTTGTCCGTACAGCACGTGAATCCAGGTTGAATGTGGCCGCATTGGCCGCGGCATGAAACGGGGAAAGCAAGCCGTCTGCGGGGGAAAAGGCACCTTCCGACCGAGGAAGTGCGCAGACCGACCGAAAGATGTTCGAGGCGAGGCACACCATGGACGCTCCGACCACCGCGTCGGCCGAGAACGGCACATCCGGCGGCGGGAGCGGCGGCTGGTTCACGCCGCGCAAGCAGCCGGCGGAGGACGCGCCGCAGTCGGCACCACCCGCCGAACCCGCTCCGGAGGCTGCTGCCGCACAGCCCTCGGCCGCACAGCCCCTCTCGGCAGAGCCCTCTTCCCCCGAGGCACTCCCCGCCGACCTGCACGTGCCCACCCAGCGCTCCACCGCGCCCACAGCGCAGCCGCAGGAGCCCGCCGTTCAATCCGGCGCCCAGGGCGCGTCACCGGATGCCCTCATCATCCGTCGGACCATGGCCGAGGTGGCGCCGATCGCCGACAAGGTCACCTCGTACTTCTACGCGCTGCTCTTCGTCCGACACCCCGATCTGCGGTCGCTGTTCCCGGCCGCGATGGACACCCAGCGCGACCGGCTGCTCAAGGCGCTGCTCACCGCGGCCGAGCACATCGACAACACCGAGGTCCTCGTCGCGTATCTGCAGAACCTCGGCCGTGGTCACCGCAAGTACGGCACCAGGCCCGAGCACTACCCGGCCGTCGGTGAGTGCCTCATCGGTGCGCTGAGCAGGTACGCCTCCGGCATCTGGGACGCGGAGACGGAGGCGGCCTGGGTGCGGGCGTACACGACCATCTCGCAGGTCATGATCGACGCAGCGGCCGCGGACGAACTGCGTGCCCCGGCCTGGTGGTACGCCGAGATCGTCGCGCACGACCTCAGGACCCCGGACGTGGCGATCGTCACGGTCCGCCCCGACCAGCCCTACCCGTTCCTCGCAGGCCAGTACACGAGCCTGGAGACCCCGTGGTGGCCGCGAATCTGGCGGCACTACTCCTTCGCCTCGGCACCCCGCTCCGACGGTCTGCTGACCTTCCATGTGAAGGCCGTCCCCGCGGGTTGGGTCTCCAATGCGCTGGTGCACCGCGCCCGTCCCGGCGACATCATCCGCCTCGGCCCGCCGGCCGGTTCGATGACCGTCGACCACACCACCGACAGCGGACTGCTGTGCCTGGGCGGCGGCACCGGCATAGCACCCATCAAGGCACTGGTGGAGGACGTCGCCGAGCACGGCGAACGGCGGACGGTCGAGGTGTTCTACGGCGCCC
This sequence comes from Streptomyces sp. NPDC001604, assembly GCF_042893475.1. Taxonomy (NCBI): domain Bacteria; kingdom Bacillati; phylum Actinomycetota; class Actinomycetes; order Kitasatosporales; family Streptomycetaceae; genus Streptomyces; species Streptomyces sp. NPDC001604. The sequence goes on from NZ_JBIAUY010000002.1 coordinate 676,214, forward strand.
GCACCGACCACGACCTCTATGACATCGACACGATGCTCAGGCTCCAGCAGTCCCACCCCTGGCTCTCGGTCCGTGCGGTCATCGACCAGCAGGCCCATCTCCAGCTTCCGGACGCCATACGCGAGTACGGGCCGTGGAACGAGTTCGACGCCTATCTCTCGGGTCCGCCCGGGATGATCCGCAGCGGGGTGGACGCGCTGAGGAACATCGGTATCCCGTCGGAGCGGATACGGCACGACTCGGTGGAGGAGCTCGTCGCCATCGGAGACTGATCCGGCGCCTGGGATCAGCCCAGGTCCGGCGCGTGCATGGCGCGTACGCCCTCGATGTTCCCGTCCAGGTAGTGCCGCAGGGACAGCGGTACGAGATGCACGGAGGCGATCCCGACGCGGGTGAACGGCACCCGCACGATCTCGTACTCGCCGGCGGGCTCGTCCACCTCGGGGCCGTGCCGCAGGGAGGTGTCCATCGACTCCAGCCGGCACACGAAGAAGTGCTGCACCTTCACACCGGTCGCGCCGCCGTCCTCGCCGATGTGTTCCACGGTGTCCACGAAGCAGGGCACCACGTCGGTGATCTTGGCGCCGAGCTCCTCGTACACCTCACGGTGCAGGGCGTCGACGACGGTCGTGTCGCCGGGCTCCACGCCGCCACCGGGAGTGACCCAGTAGGGATCGACACCGGGCTTGGTGCGCTTGATCAGGATCAGATTGTCGCCGTCCAGAAGAACGGCACGTGCGGTGCGCTTGACCACGGGTCGGACGGTCATGGGAGAAATGTGGCCCGGTTGGTTCCACGTGAAACATCGCGGGATGTCACCGGTCGAGCTCACCCCGTGACTATCGGAAAAGTGCTGGTCACGACCAGTCGGCGGCCGCTCGCAGCAGCCATTCGTGAGCCCGCGCGATGTGCGGCATCGCGAGGGTGCCGGTGCGGACCACCAGGAAGTACGTGCGCAGCGGCGGCACCGCGGGTTCGTGGAGGGCAACGATCTCACCGCGCTCCAGGGCTTCCCTGCACAGATAGCGGGGCAGTACCGCGAGCCCCGCGCCCGCGACGGCGCAGGCCAGGACCGCACGCAGATCCGGGACGATGACGGTGCCGGGTACCGCAGGGCGGGAGTCGAAGACGGAGGCCCAGTAGCGGGAGACGAAGGGCAGCGACTCGTGCACCTCGATGACGGGGACGTCCTCCAGGGCGGGCGCTCCCTTGCGGCGCGGCTTCCCGGGGCCCAGCCGCTCGGCCCGCGCCGGGGTGGCGACAAGGACGTGCTCTTCGTCGCAGAGTGGAGTCGCCGTGAGCAGGGCACCGCGTGGACGGGCCGTACAGATGGCCAGATCGTGATGTCCGGCGGCGAGTCCCTCCAGGGCTTCCTCGGCGTTCCCGAAGGAAGCACGCAGCGCGAAGCCCTGGCCGTCCTCACCGGTCAGCTCCGTGAGGGCGGGCAGCGCCCGTTCCGCCGTGAACTCCGGAGGGCCGGCGAGATGCAGGGTCCGTAAGGAGGACTCGTCATCGAGGCCGGTCTCGGCGATCTCCACCAGGGCGTCGAGATGGGGAGCCGCCTTGTGGGCGAGTTCGTCCCCGATGGTCGTCGGGGTCACTCCGCGCGCCTGCCGCAGGAACAGGGGGCGGCCAAGCTGCCGCTCCAGCGTGCGGATCTGCGAGGTCACGGCCGGTTGCGACAGGCCGAGCAGGGCGGCGGCGCGGGTGAAGGAGCCGGCCCGGTGCACGGTCACAAAAGTGCGCAGCAAGGCCAGATCCATGGTTCGCCCTCCCCAGTTCCCTGCCCTTCTCCCGGCCCTCAGGCAGGGCCCAACTATAAATAAGTCGATAGGTCTCTGTCGCTACTGTGATTGGACACTGACACAGAGTCAACTAGCCTTGTTCGCGCGGTTCTTCGCGCGCGGAACCGAGGACGGTCCGAGCCACGAGGGGGGAGGCTCGGACCGTCCGTTGTGCGTAGCCGGGCATGGACCCGGCGACCGCAAGGCAGTCGCCGGCCCCGTCATTGCGCGGACGCGTCCAGCGCGCGGAGCACATCCGCCACCAGGTCCTCGGGGTCCTCGGCGCCGACCGAGAAGCGAATGAAACCCTCCGGCACGGCGTCCCCGCCCCAGCGCCCGCGCCGTTCGGCCGTCGACCGCACCCCGCCGAAGCTCGTCGCGTCGTCCACGAGCCGCAGGGCATCGAGAAAGCGGTCGGCACGCGCGCGCGTGGGCAGCGTGAAGGAGACCACGCACCCGAAGCGGCGCATCTGCTGCGAGGCGATCTTGTGCGAAGGGTCGTCGGGGAGGCCCGGGTAGCGCAGGCCGGTCACTTCGGGCCGCTTCCGCAGCGCCTCGGCGACGGTGAGAGCCGTCGCGCACTGCCGGTCGACGCGCAACTGGAGCGTGGCGATCGAACGGTGCGCGAGCCAGGCCTCCATCGGTCCCGGAATCGCGCCGATGATCTTGCGCCAGCGGCGTACGGCGGCCATGGCCTCGGCGTCGCGGCCCACGACGTAGCCGAGCAGGACGTCCCCGTGCCCGGTGAGCTGTTTGGTGCCACTGGCAACGGCGAAGTCCGCACCGAGCTCCAGCGGACGCTGTCCCAGTGGCGTGGCGAGGGTGTTGTCGACGGCGACAAGGGCGCCACGCGCATGTGCCGCCTCGACGAGCCGGCGGATGTCGCACACGTCGAGCCCGGGGTTGGAGGGCGACTCGATCCACAGCAGCTTCGCGCCGTCGAGGACGTCGAGCTGGGCGTCGTCGCCGGTCGGCGCTGTGCGCACCTCGATGCCGTACGCCTCCAGTTGCTCGCGCACCATGGGCAGCACCTGATAGCCGTCGCTGGGCAGGACGACCGTGTCCCCCGCCCGCAGTTGAGAGAAGACCACCGCTGAGATGGCGGCCATCCCGGAGGCGAAGGTGAGCGTCTCGACGCCCTCCTGCCCCGGCGCCTCCAGCTCGCCGATGGCCCGCTCCAGCAGGCTCCAGGTCGGGTTCTGGTCGCGTCCGTAGGTGTACGGGCCGTCGACGTCACCCGGCAGGTGGTAGTGGGCGGCAAACGCCGGTCCGGGCAGGTGCGGCTGGTTCTTGGCCGGCTCGGGCAGCCCGGCCCGCACCGCGCGGGTGCCGTCACCACTGCCCGTCGACGGACCCGTACCGGAGTCGCTCATACCGCCTCCACCTCCACTTGCCGGCGTACTTCGGCGAGCAGGCCCTCGCTCGCCGCCTCCACCATCTCAAGGCACTCCTCGAAGCCGTCCAGGCCCCCGTAGTACGGGTCCGGTACGTCGACGTCGTCGCCGGCGGCCAGATCGTAGGAGCGGAGCAGCCGCACCTTCGCCGCGTCCTCCGGAGTGCGGGCGAGGCGGCGCAGGGCCTTGAGGTGGCCGGTGTCCAGCGCGATGACGAGGTCCAGGCGGGAGAACCACGACGGCTGGAACTGGCGTGCCGTGTGGCTGCTGTCGTAGCCGTTCTCCTCCAGGACGGAGACGGTGCGCGGGTCGGCGCCGTCGCCCTCGTGCCAGCCGCCGGTGCCGGCGCTGTCGACCTCGACCAGGGCGTCGAGTCCCGCCTCCGCTATGCGGGCCCGGAAGACGGACTCCGCCATCGGGGAGCGGCAGATGTTTCCGGTGCAGACGAAGCAGACGCGATAGCTCATCGGGTGCTCAGTCGTTGTCGGGCAGGACGACGTGCAGCGCCCAGGACACGATGGAGATGATCAGGCCACCCAGGACCGCCGTCCAGAAGCCCTCGACGTGGAAACTCAGGTCGAGCTTGTCGGCCAGCCACGAGGTGAGCAGCAGCATCAGTGCGTTGACCACGAGGGTGATCAGACCCAGCGTCAGGATGAACAGGGGGAAGGTCAGGACCTTCAGGATCGGCTTGACCAGGAAGTTCACCAAGCCGAAGATCAGCGCGACGATGATCAGGGTGCCGGCCTTCTTGCCCGTGCTGTCACCGGTCAGGGTGATCTTGTCGAGCAGCCATACGGCGACCGCCAGGGCACCCGCGTTGGCGATCGTCTTGACTACGAAATTCTTCATGTGTCTGATCGTGGCAGACGAGATCGGTCACGAGCACTGGGACGAGGGCGACAAGGGCGATGAAGGCATTCCGGCTGGACGAACTGGAGGCGGAACGAGCCGCCAACGAGGGTGCCTACCTGCAGTTTCTGCGTGAGCGGCACATGTCCGTCGGCCTGTATGCGCTCAATGCCGGCGAACATGATCCACAGAAGCCGCACAACCAGGACGAGGTCTACTTCGTCGTGAGCGGCCGTGCCTCGATCACCGTCGGTCTGGAGACCACCGAGGTCGCCCGTGGCAGCGTGGTGTACGTGCCGGCCGGCGTCGCCCACAAGTTCCACCACATCAGCGAGGACCTGCGGGTGCTCGTGGTGTTCTCTCCGCCGGAAAGCTGACCTGCCGTCTCGGGGTTCCCTAGGGGATCAGTCAGGGGAGGACAAGGGATGCGAGGCCCCCGCCGGGGCCCCTGCCGGCCCTAGCATCGAGTGCAGGACATCAATGGGCCCCTGCACAGCAGCCGGGCGGAGAGGTAAGGACGAGCGCAATGGGTGAGATCTTCGGCGGACTGCCGTGGTGGGTGAAGTGGATTGCGGTGCCGGTCATCGCCCTCGTCGTCTTCGGCGGGCTGATAGCCAGCGTCGTCGGCTTCGTCATCGGGCTGCTGTTCAAGGTGCTGGTCTTCGTGGCACTGGTCGGTGGACTGATCTACGTCGTGCGGAAGTTCACGTCGAGTTCCTCGTCGCGCAGCGACTGGTGAGGGCCCTGGGACACCGGTGATCGGTAACAGGAATCACCGGTTCCCTCGCGCGAGGGAAGTTTTCCGGACAGGACGCATCAAGGCGCCATCTCGCCATTAGAGTCCGGAATTCGACGCGGGGGCGACCCCGCGAGCGGCGTACACCCCCTCCCGTGTTCCCCACGGCACGGGCAGCCCCCTCGCGCTTCGGGAGTGACCCTTGGCCACGGTAGACACCGCACCCACAGACCCCCACGTACCCCCCACCCCAGCCCCCGGACGCCGCATCAGGCCCCCTGAACAGCCGGGCCCCTCCACGCAGGAGCGCGTGACGGCACCACCCGTATCCTCGCGCCTGACCGCACCACCGGTGCAACCGTCCCTGGAAACCGCCCCGGCGCAGCCGCAGTCCGCAACCCTCATCGGATCCGTCCAGCGCGCGATGCGCCTGCTGGAATGCGTCGCGGGGCACGAGCACGGAGCCCCCGCCAAACAGCTCGCCCGCGAGACCTGCTTGGCGCTCCCGACGGCGTACCACCTGTTGCGGACCCTCGTCCACGAGGGCTATCTGCGCCGGGACAAAGGCCTGTTCTTCCTCGGCGACGCGGCGGTGCGACTGAGCAGCAGCGGAGCCCAGCAGAAACGTCGCAGCACGATTGCCGACGCACTCGCCGGCTGGCGGGACGCGATCGGTGTGCCCGTGTACTACGCCGTGTACCGGGAGGGCGAGATCGAGGTCATGTGCGTCTCGGACACCCCGGGCAATCCGGCCGTCGAGGAGTGGGCCGACTTCCGCGAGACCGCACACGCGCATGCGATCGGCCAGTGTCTGCTGTCCCAGCTGGACGACGCGGCCCGCCGCGACCACCTCGACCGCTACCCCGTGCAGTCCATCACCCCGTACACCGTGCGTGACAACCACACCCTGCTGCGGCGGCTCGAGCGAACACGGCGGATGGAGCCGGTGACGGAGCGGCAGGAGTACGCGCTGGGGACGGTCTGCGCCGCGATTCCGATCACGGTGGGGACGACGGCCGCGACGATGGCCATTTCTCTGCCCTCGCATCAGGCCGACCGGCTGATGTCCGCGGCTCGGCAACTGCAGAACGAGATCGGAAGGCTGATGGGGTCACTCGCCCTCTCTATCAGTATCTGAAAACTCACTCCTTGTGATCTGTCGTGTACGTTCAGCAAGATTCCACCAGTGTCAGGGGATCACTCCCAGCCGGCGGCTTCACATGACGGGGTAGGCGATGCGCGAGTCCGTACAGGCAGAGGTCATGATGAGCTTTCTCGTGTCCGAGGAGCTCTCCTTCCGCATCCCGGTGGAGCTGCGCTACGAGAGCTGTGATCCCTATGCCGTGAGGCTGACCTTCCACCTTCCCGGTGATGCGCCGGTGACCTGGGCCTTCGGCCGTGAGCTGCTCATCGACGGGGTGTGCCGGCCGTGCGGGGAAGGAGATGTGCGCGTCTCACCCGCCGAACCGGACTCCCTGGCAGAGGTCCTGATCAGGCTTCAGGTCGGCCGCGACCAGGCACTGTTCCGTGCGTCCACGGCGTCGCTCATCGCGTTCCTCGACCGCACCGACAAACTGGTGCCACTCGGCCAGGAGGGCTCCCTCGCCGACTTCGACGCCCACCTCGACGAGGCCCTGGACCGCATCCTGGCGGAGGAGCAGAGCGCGGGCTGAAACGGGACCGCGGGGGCCGACCGGAACGCTTCTGCGTGGGATGCGGAGGACGCAGTAACGCTTCTCCATGTCTCGACGTCTCCATGTGCCCGGCGGCTGGAGTCAGGTACCGCCCCGACCGTCTGTTCAGGCGTGCCTGAGTGGCCCTCGCCTCACCGCTTGCGCCGTCTGCCCCGCCCCGAGCGCACCGCAACAGGTGCTGCGCCCGCCGTGCCCGCCGCCTGCTCCGGTCCGGGACGGTCGGCCGCGACCACCAGTGCCGCGAGCAGCGTCGTCACCGGCACCGAGGCGACCAGGCCGATCGAGCCCACCAGGGTGCGTACGATCTCCTCCGCCACCAGTTCACTGTTGGCGACCGTCCCCACACTGCTCTGCGCGATGGAGAAGAGCAGCAGCAGGGGCAGCGCGGCGCCCGCGTACGCGAGGACGAGGGTGTTGACGACGGATGCGATGTGGTCGCGTCCGATACGGATGCCCGCCCGGTACAGCCCCCGCCAGCCCATCGACGGATTCGCCTCGTGCAGCTCCCAGACCGCCGAGGTCTGGGTGACCGTCACGTCGTCGAGGACACCGAGCGAACCGATGATGACGCCGGCCAGCAGCAGGCCGCTCATGTCGATCGACGGGTACAGGCCGTGGATCAGGCCGGTGTTGTCGTCCGTGTTGCCGGTCAGGGCGGCCCAGCCGATGAACTCGGAGCCGAGCAGGCCGATCAGGACGAGCGAGAGCAGAGTGCCCAGCACCGCCACGGAGGTACGGGCCGACAGACCGTGGCACATGTAGAGCGCGATCAGCATGATGGCGCTCGATCCGATCACCGCCACGAGCAGCGGATCCGAGCCCTGCAGGATCGCGGGCAGGATGAAGAAGGTCAGCACCATGAAGCTGACGGCCAGCGCGATCAGGGCCATCAGTCCGCGCATCCGTCCCACGACCACGACGGCGAGCGCGAAGATGCCGGCCAGCAGCGCCATGGGGAAGCGGCGGTTCACATCGGCGACCGAGTACTGCAGGTCCTTCGGCGCGGAGGGCTCGTATGCGGCGACGACCTTCTCGCCCTCATGCAGTTGCCGTGACTGGTCGGGCTGCACGATCTCGGTGAACGTACGGCCCTTGTCCTTGCCGGTGTCGACGCGGATCGTCGCCTTCTTGCAGGTGCCTTTCGCCTGCTGCTGGGCGGATGAGCCCTCGGCGGTGGAGGTGTCCCCCGTCGGAGTCTCGCCCGAGGCGTTCACCGACTTGCAGCTCACGCTCACGACCTTGGCGACCGTTGCCTGCTGGGTCTGCCGGTCGAAACCCACACCGGTGCGCTGGTGCGGCGGGGCGCCGCCGGGCCACAGGACCACGAGCCCGACCCCCACGGCCGCGGCGAAAGGGATGAGGATGGCGGCGATGACCTTGCGCAGGTGCATGGAGACGGGGGCCGCAGGACCGTGACTGTGCGAGTGACCGTGCCCGCCGGCGGAACCATGGCCGTGCCCCCGCCCGTGCCCGCCACCGGCCTGGTGACCGTGCCCCGCGCCGGCTCCCGGCCCGTGGTGGTGCCCGGCCCCGGAGCCATGGCTGCTGCCGCCTCCGGAGCCGTGCCCGGGGGGCGGCTCCGGAGGCGGGAACGGGGGCTGATGTGTCGTGGTCACCGCCAGATCATCGCAAGAACGACAGGGGCCCTCTGTTCAGCGCGCCCGAATTGACGCTAGCGTGGAGGCACCTTTGCACACGCGGGAGCTCGGAGCACCGGGCTGAGAGGGCGCTGACCTCCGTCCCAGCGATGTTTCACGTGGAACATCACCGAAGTCGAGTGATGTTCCCCACGAAACGTCGACAGACGGAAACCGCTGCGTCGACCGCCGAACCTGTTACCGGGTAATGCCGGCGTAGGGAGTAGGTCTCATGACCAACAAGGACGCACGCACGCCTGCCTCCAGCCAGGACGAACAGCCCATTCAGGGCGAACAGTCCCAGGAGGCCGGGAAGTCCATCGGCTGGCACAAGGCGTATGTCGAGGGCTCACGCCCCGATCTGCGAGTGCCGGTCCGCCAGGTGCATCTCACCAACGGGCAGTCGGTCACGCTGTACGACACGTCCGGCCCGTACACCGATCCGCTCGTCGACACCGATGTGCGCAGGGGGCTCGCCCCGCTGCGCGAGAACTGGATCATCGCGCGCGGTGACACCGAGGAGTACGCGGGCCGTCCCGCCCGTCCCGAGGACGACGGGATCAAGCACACCTCTCCACGAGGCGGTCTGCGCAACCTCGACGCGGTCTTCCCGGGCCGGCCGCGCCAGCCGCGCCGCAGTCGCGACGGCAAGGCGGTCACGCAGCTCGCGTACGCGCGCCGTGGGGAGATCACGCCGGAGATGGAGTACGTGGCCATCCGGGAGAACGTCTCGCCCGAGGTGGTCCGCCAGGAGATCGAGGCGGGCCGCGCGGTACTGCCGGCCAACGTCAATCATCCGGAGATCGAGCCGATGATCATCGGCAAGCGGTTCCTGGTGAAGGTCAACGCCAACATCGGCAACTCCGCGGTGACGTCCTCCATCGAGGAGGAGGTCGAGAAGATGACCTGGGCGACCCGCTGGGGCGCCGACACGGTCATGGACCTGTCCACCGGCCGCAACATCCACACCACGCGTGAGTGGGTGCTGCGCAACTCCCCCGTCCCCATCGGTACGGTGCCGCTCTATCAGGCCCTGGAGAAGGTGGACGGCCGGGCCGAGGAGCTGACCTGGGAGATCTACAAGGACACCGTCATCGAGCAGGCCGAGCAGGGCGTGGACTACATGACGGTCCATGCGGGCGTCCGTCTGCCGTACGTCCCGCTCACCGCGAACCGGAAGACCGGCATCGTCTCGCGCGGCGGCTCCATCATGGCCGCGTGGTGCCTCGCGCACCACAAGGAGTCGTTCCTGTACGAGAACTTCGAGGAACTCTGCGAGATCCTCGCCGCGTACGACGTCACGTACTCACTGGGCGACGGCCTCAGGCCGGGGTCGATCGCGGACGCCAACGACGAGGCGCAGTTCGCGGAGTTGCGCACGCTCGGGGAACTCAACCGGATCGCCAAGCGTTTCAACGTACAGACCATGATCGAGGGCCCGGGACACGTCCCGATGCACAAGATCAAGGAGAACATCGACCTTCAGCAGGAGATCTGCGATGAAGCTCCGTTCTATACGCTCGGTCCGCTGATCACGGACGTCGCGCCGGCATACGACCACATCACCTCCGGCATAGGTGCCGCGATGATCGCCTGGTGGGGCACGGCCATGCTCTGCTACGTCACGCCCAAGGAACACCTGGGCCTGCCCAACCGTGACGACGTCAAGACCGGTGTCATCACCTACAAGATCGCCGCCCATGCGGCCGACCTCGCCAAGGGGCACCCCGGGGCGCAGGAATGGGACGACGCGCTGTCCGACGCCCGCTTCGAGTTCCGGTGGGAGGACCAGTTCAACCTCGCCCTGGACCCCGACACGGCACGGGAGTTCCACGACGAGACCCTCCCGGCGGAGCCGGCCAAGACCGCCCACTTCTGCTCGATGTGCGGGCCGAAGTTCTGCTCGATGAAGATCTCCCAGGACATCCGCCGCGAACACGGCGGGAGCCGAGCGGAGATCGAGCAGGGCATGGCCGAGAAGTCGAAGGAGTTCGCGGCCGCGGGCAACAGGGTGTACCTGCCGATCGCGGACTGACGTAAGCCGGTGTGAGTGGCTCCGCTCCTCCGACATGGAGGACGGTCCCGCTCTTCGGAGTGAGGTGCCGTAGGGCGGAGCCGTCGGTGGAATCGGTGTTCGGCTTGCGCTCCCCCTGCGGGCCCTGACGGGCCTTTCTGATGCGGGGGGCGCAAGCCGACGGTTACTCCGGCTGGTGTTCCGGGCCCCCGAAGTCCGGGCTGGTGTAGTCCGGGCTGGTGAAGCTCGGGCGCGGGCCGGGGGTCGAGCCGTCGTCCGGGCTGCTGAAGCCCGGCCGGTCGTAGCCGAGGTGGGGCATGCGGCTGGTCGACGTCGGCGGAGTGGCGGTGTGCAGCGCCGCGGCGGTGCCGGGGTCGGCGAGTGCCTCCCTGAGGAACGGCATGATGCCGCGCTCCAGGAGTGCCTGGCGCCAGGCTTCCCTGGCCAGGGCCACTTCCTCGCTCAGCTCGCCGTACGGTCCGGACTCGAGCGAGGGCTGGTTGCGCAGGGCGGTGAGCAGCAGCCCGACAGCGGCGACGAGGATCGCGGCCGCGGTCATGGCACCGAACACCCAACCCGCGGTGATCATGGTCTTGCCGAACACCTGTTTGGGCTCCAGCGACTTGATGATGTACCCGACGAGCAGGAAGATCACCGCAGCTGTTCCGGCGAGGACGGGGGTGAGGACGGCGGCGACGGCTACGGCGCCCGCGCCGGCCGGCTCGGCGGCCTCGCCGAGGGTGGTGGCGAGCCCCACCGCCCCCGCGCCCGGCTCCGCTGAGCCGGATTCACGGGTGGACGGCGGGGTGGACGGCGCCGGCTGGCGCAGTTCCTCGCGAACCTTCACGTAATGCTGGTACTCGGCTGCCGCTGCCACCGTGATGAGTGCGGTGGCGTTGAGCGCCATCGTGCGCAGCTGTTCGGGGTTGAGCCGCTCGCCGACAGCGGCAAGCTCCGGGCGGTTTGGGGCGGAGCGCAGCGCCTCATCGAGGACCCGCTCGTACTCCTGGCGGTCCTCGCTCAGCAGGTGCTGCGGAACGCTGTTCATGTGCATCCCCCGATGCTCCGTAGGGCTTGGGGCTCGCATGCCAACGAGCCGTCGGGCAGAAACGGAGGGGAGCCTGCTACGGATAAGCCGATGGTAGAGCGGCGACGGCACACGGTGACAGGGGGTTTGAAGAAATTGGGCCCTGGCCTGCGCCGTTTATCGCGGTTCCGCCATGGGGGAACGCCTGCCCTGTGAACGTTCAGATATCCAGTGGCAGTTGCTGGACCAGCAGCTTTCCGGCCATGGTCACTCCGCCGTCCATCGCGATGGCGAGTCCCTCGGCGTAGACGTGCGGTCCTTCGACCACGGGCCCCGCGCTGTCCTCGCCCTCCTCGGAGCCGACCTCGCCCAGCAGATACGGAATGGGGCTGTGACCGTGAACAATCCGCGTGCCGCCGTACGTATCCAGCAGGGAGCGTACGGCGTCTGCGCCGCCCTCGTCGCGGAAGGAGAACCGCTTGGTGAACTTGCGGAACAGATCCCAGCACTCGTCGGCGTCGTTACGCGTGAGTGTTTCGCGGACGGTGTCGTTGACCGCCTCGATCGAGTCGCCGTAGTCGAGGTAGGCGGTGGTGTCCGAGTGGACGAGCAGATAGCCGTCGACCTCCTCGACGGCGTCGAGGCGGGCCATCCACTGCAGATGGTGGTCCTGGAGGCGGTCCATGTCGGTCTTCTGGCCGCCGTTGAGCAGCCAGGCCGCCTGGAAGGTGGCGGTGCCCGCACCGGAGTTGACGGGGGTGTCGCCGAACCGCTTGGCGCCCAGCAGCAGCAGCTCGTGGTTGCCCATGAGCGCCTTGCAGTAGCCGCCGGCCGCGGCCGCCTCCGCGGACAGCCGCATCACGAGGTCGATGACGCCGATGCCGTCCGGGCCACGGTCGGTGAAGTCGCCGAGGAACCACAGCCGGGAGGTGCCCGCGCACCAGTTGCCCGCGGAGTCGACGAGGCCCTGCTCCTGGAGGGCGGCCACCAATTCGTCGAGATAGCCGTGCACATCACCCACGACGTACAGCGGGCCGGCGCCGTCGGTCTGCTGGGGGATGGGGAGGGACGCGGGGTCGACGGGCACCTGAAGAGTGTCACCGCGGTTGATGACCGGCAGGTCGCGCTGTGTCGGGGTGTACCCCTCCGGGTGGTCGGCCGGCTCCTCGACGGGTCTGGCGACGTCGCCGGGGTATGTGCTGTGGCCGTACGGACCGGTCTCGTGGACATACGCCGGTACCCGGAAGTCGCGCAACGTCGCCGTCCGCTCCGTCTCGGGTCCCTGACCGGCCCCCTGAGTCATCAGACCCCTCCACCATCGCGCCGCATCTGCACCGCTTCGGACTGCCTGGTCGCAGCGGCCCGCGGTGTCGTGGGCCCATCATAGGAATGCCGATCGCGCCATGTGATGACCCAGGGGTGGTGAATCGGAGGAAGAGTCCAGTTCACCGCGGCTTTCGCCCCGATTGGGCAGGGCTTCGACCGTCTGCTGACGGCCTTGGTTCTACTCCTCTTCGGGCGACCGCGGCGCGCTGACGGTCGTACGCGGCGGGCGTCGCTGGGACGAGGTACGCACGATCAGCTCCGTCGGTATCACCTGCTCGACCGGTTGGTCCGATTCGACCCCCTCGATCGCGTCGATGAGGAGCTGCACCACGGCCGTGCCGATGCGGCGCGGCTTCAGGGAGAGCGTGGTGATGGGCGGTTCGGTGTTGGCGTACACGGTGGATTCGCTGCAGCAGACCAGAAGCAGGTCGTCCGGCACCCGCAGGCCGTAGCGTCGGGCCGCGGCGAGCAGGTCGGTGCCGTTCGGGTCGAACAGGCCGTAGACGGCGTCGGGCCGGTCGGGGCGGGCGAGCAGCCGGTCGGCGGCGACGGCGCCCGCGCACGGGTCGTGCGCCGGGTAGGCCTCGTACACCGGGTCCTGTCCGACGCGTTCGCACCAGCGCAGATACGCCGTGGTCGACAGGTGGGTGTACGTGTCGGTCGAGGTTCCCGTCAGCAGTCCGATGCGGCGTGCGCCGGCGTCGGCCAGGTGGTCGAGGATGCCGAGTACGGCTGCCTCGTGGTCGTTGTCGACCCAGGCGGTGACCGGGAGCGAGCCGGCGGGACGGCCGTCGGAGACGACGGGCAGGCCCTGCCGGACCAGTTCGCTGACCACCGGGTCCTGGTCGGAGGGGTCGATGACGACCGTGCCGTCCAGCGCGACGTTCGACCACACGTCGTGGCGCGAGGTCGCGGGCAGGATCACCAGGGCGTAACCGCGGGCGAGCGCGGCCGAGGTGGCGGCGCGTGCCATCTCGGCGAAGTAGGCGAACTCGGTGAAGGTGAAAGGTTCATCCCCGTATGTCGTCACGGTCAGGCCGATGAGTCCCGACTTGCCGGTACGGAGGGTTCGGGCCGCCGCCGACGGGCGATACCCCAGCCGGTCGGCGACCTCTCGGACATGACGCCGGGTGGCGTCCGGGAGCCGGCCCTTGCCGTTGAGGGCGTCGGAGACGGTCGTGATGGAGACTCCGGCGGCGGCGGCAACGTCTCTGATGCCCGCACGGCCCGGCCGGCTGCCTCGGCGTGAGGTTTCCGCGCGGCTCACCTGGTGCTTCCCTGCTGCTGTCATGGCGAGCCGATAGTAGGGCTCATGGAGTGGGGTAGGGCGGACGCATATGCACGCGTTGACAGGGACGTTTCTGCAAGGTCATATGTCGTCAATTGCCTTTGAAACAAAGGCAGTTGAACGATCCAATGGAGTTACGTGACTTGTCGGCGCGCATGGGCCTGCCAAGTCCCCGATGTTTCGAAGAGGTCTCAACTCACCTTGATGGGCGATGCGCGCCAGGGCGCGAGCCACCGGCGCATAGATATATGTGGCCGCGCCCCCCGGTTCGTCTGCCTACGGGTGGTGATGCCCCTGATGTGTATGTGACGGATGAGGTCTGTTCTCAGCTGTACGCAGCGGCGCCGAATCCTCATAAGGTGAGCAGTATTGGAAGCCGGTGGTCATGAGGAGGACTGCGGTGAGCGAGACGAGCCCCAAGCTGCGCGCCGAGCTGGAGGGTATCCCCACCTACAAGCCGGGCAAGCCTGCCGCGGCCGGCGGTCCGGTGGCCTACAAGCTGTCCTCCAACGAGAACCCGTATCCGCCGCTGCCCGGTGTGATGGAGACGGTGACGGCCGCGGTCTCGTCCTTCAACCGCTACCCCGACATGGCCTGTACCGGCCTGATGAGCGAGCTGTCGGACCGCTTCGGCGTCCCGCTCTCCCACCTGGCCACCGGCACGGGTTCGGTCGGTGTCGCCCAGCAGCTGATCCAGGCGACCAGCGGCCCCGGTGACGAGGTCATCTACGCCTGGCGGTCTTTCGAGGCGTACCCGATCATCACGCAGATCAGCGGCGCGACCTCGGTGCAGGTGCCGCTGACCCCGGGCGACGTGCACGACCTGGACGCGATGGCGGACGCGATCACCGACCGGACGCGCCTCGTCTTCGTCTGCAACCCCAACAACCCGACCGGCACGGTGGTACGGCGCGCCGAGCTGGAGCGGTTCCTCGACCGGGTGCCCGGCGATGTACTGGTCGTGCTGGACGAGGCGTATCGCGAGTTCATCCGCGACCCCGAGGTGCCGGACGGCGTGGAGCTGTACCGCGAGCGACCGAACGTCTGCGTGCTGCGCACGTTCTCCAAGGCGTACGGTCTCGCGGGCCTGCGTGTCGGCTTCGCCATCGCCCATGAGCCGGTGGCGGCTGCGCTGCGCAAGACGGCGGTGCCGTTCGGCGTGAGCCAGCTTGCGCAGGAGGCGGCCATTGCCTCGCTCCGCGCCGAGGACGAACTGCTCGGCCGGGTCGGCTCGCTGGTCTGTGAGCGCAACCGCGTGGTCGACGGGTTGCGCGCCCAGGGCTGGACCGTGCCCGAGACCCAGGCCAACTTCGTGTGGCTGCGGCTGGGGGAGAGCGCGGTCGCGTTCGCGGCGGCGTGCGAGCAGCACGGCGTGGTGGTCCGGCCGTTCCCGGGCGAGGGTGTGCGGGTGACGGTCGGGGAGACCGAGGCGAACGACATCTTCCTGAAGGTGGCGGAAGGGTTCCGCAAGGAGCTCTGAGTCGGCGTTACGCGTCTACGAGTTCCACGCGCACCGGGTCGCCGTCGCGGACCGTGGCGAGGAGCCTGGGGTCGCCGTCGAGGCGGCCCAGGACGTTGCACGGGCTCGCGAGGCGGCACTCGTCGCTTCGCGAGATCGGAGTGGGCCCGTAGGGGAGTGCCAGCGCGTCGCCGTCGGTCCAGAAGGCGACCGTGCCCGGGTCCACGACCTGCTGGGCCGATGTTTCACGTGGAACCGAGACGCCCGTGTCGAAGTAGACCTCCTCGCCCCAGGTACGGGCGGTGGAGGCGAGCGGCAGTGCCTTGGTGAGGGCCTGCGCGGTCGGGGTGTCGTCGAGGGTTGCGGTGAGGTGGCCGGCGGGCCACGAGATCCGTATCTGCACGGCAGGTAATTCAACAATATGTTGAAGTTGCTGCCAAGGGTTGACGTGACGCAGAAGACAGGACCCCCCTGCTGATCGGCGAAAACGGGTGCGTCATAATTGCTTGTGAATGTGAACGCTTTCACAAGCGGTAAGGAGCGGCGACGTGGACCTGGCTTTGGCGCCGGAGACCCTGGCGCGATGGCAGTTCGGCATCACGACCGTCTACCACTTCCTGTTCGTCCCCTTGACGATCTCGCTGGCCGCTCTCACGGCCGGCCTGCAGACCGCCTGGGTGCGCACGGAGAAGGAGAAGTACCTCAGGGCGACCAAGTTCTGGGGCAAGCTTTTCCTGATCAACATCGCGATGGGTGTGGTCACCGGCATCGTGCAGGAGTTCCAGTTCGGCATGAACTGGTCCGACTACTCGCGCTTCGTCGGTGACGTCTTCGGCGCCCCGCTGGCCTTCGAGGCCCTGATCGCGTTCTTCTTCGAGTCGACCTTCATCGGCCTGTGGATCTTCGGGTGGGACAAGCTGCCCAAGAGGATCCATCTGGCCTGCATCTGGATGGTCTCGATCGGCACGATCCTGTCGGCGTACTTCATCCTCGCGGCCAACTCCTGGATGCAGCACCCTGTCGGCTACCGGATCAACAAGGCGAAGGGACGTGCCGAACTCACCGACTTCTGGCACGTACTGACCCAGAACACCGCGCTGGCCCAGGCATTCCACACGCTCTCCGCGTCCTTCCTGACCGGTGGCGCGTTCATGGTCGGTATCGCCGCCTTCCACCTGTTCCGCAAGAAGCACGTCCGGGTGATGAAGACCTCGCTGCGGCTGGGTCTGGTCACCGTCGTCATCGCCGGTCTGCTCACCGCGATCAGCGGTGACACCCTCGGCAAGGTCATGTTCAAGCAGCAGCCGATGAAAATGGCCGCCGCCGAGGCGCTGTGGGACGGTCAGAAGTCCGCGCCGTTCTCGATCTTCGCGTACGGCGACGTCAGCAAGGGCCACAACACCGTCGAACTGTCGGTCCCCGGCCTGCTGTCGTTCCTCGCCGACGACAACTTCCACTCGTACGTCCCCGGCATCAACGACACCAACAAGGCCGAGCAGAAGAAGTTCGGTCCTGGTGACTACCGGCCCATCATCCCGGTCACCTTCTGGGCGTTCCGCTGGATGATCGGCTTCGGCATGGCGTCCTTCGCCATCGGCCTGGCCGGACTCTGGCTGACCCGTAAGAAGTTCATGCTGCCGCAGCATCTGAGGGTCGGCGACGACGAGGTGCCGCATCTGGTCCTCTTCAGGAACAAGGCCCTGAGCCCCAAGCTCAGCAGGCTGTACTGGTTGGTGGCGATCTGGACCCTGGGCTTCCCGCTGATCGCCAACTCCTGGGGCTGGATCTTCACCGAGATGGGCCGCCAGCCGTGGGTCGTCTACGGCGTCCTGCAGACCCGGCACGCGGTCTCCCCCGGCGTCTCCCAGGCCGAGGTACTCACCTCGATGATCGTCTTCACCACGCTCTACGCGATCCTCGCCGTCGTCGAGGTCAAGCTGCTGGTGAAGTACGTCAAGGCCGGCCCGCCCGAGCTCACCGAGGCCGACCTCAACCCGCCCACGAAGATCGGCGGCGACACCCGTGACGCCGACAAGCCGATGGCCTTCTCGTACTAGGCCGAGGGAGATCGAGTCATGGAACTTCACGACGTCTGGTTCGTCCTGATCGCCGTCCTGTGGACCGGCTACTTCTTCCTGGAGGGCTTCGACTTCGGGGTCGGCATCCTCACCAAGCTGCTGGCCCGGAACCGGCCCGAGAAGCGGGTGCTGATCAACACGATCGGTCCCGTGTGGGACGGCAACGAGGTCTGGCTCCTCTCGGCCGGCGGTGCCACCTTCGCCGCCTTCCCCGACTGGTACGCCACGCTCTTCTCCGGCTTCTACCTGCCGCTGCTGATCATCCTGGTCAGCCTGATCGTGCGCGGTGTCGCCTTCGAGTACCGGGCGAAGCGGCCCGAGGAGAACTGGCAGCGCAACTGGGAGACCGCGATCTTCTGGACCTCGCTGATCCCGGCTTTCCTGTGGGGCGTCGCCTTCGGCAACATCGTGCAGGGCGTGAAGATCGACAAGAACTTCGAGTACGTCGGCACCGTCTGGGACCTGCTCAACCCTTATGCGCTGCTCGGCGGGCTCGCGACCCTCACGCTGTTCACCTTCCACGGGGCCGTGTTCACGGCACTCAAGACGGTCGGCGACATCCGGGAGCGGGCGCGGAAGCTGGCGACGGTGGTCGGTCTCGTCACCGCCGTGGTGGCGCTGATCTTCCTGCTGTGGACGCAGGTCGACAGCGGTGACGGCAAGAGCCTGGTTGCGCTCGTCGTGGCCGTGGCCGCGCTGGTCGGCGCCCTGGTGGCCAACCAGGCCGGGCGCGAGGGCTGGTCGTTCGCGCTGTCCGGGGTCACGATCGTGGCCGCCGTGGCGATGCTCTTTCTGTCGCTCTTCCCGAACGTCATGCCGTCGTCGCTCAATGGGAACTGGAGCCTCACGGTCACCAACGCCTCGTCGAGCCCCTACACCCTGAAGATCATGACCTGGTGCGCGGCGATCGCCACGCCGATCGTCCTGCTCTATCAGGGATGGACCTACTGGGTGTTCCGCAAGCGGATCGGAACGCAGCACATCGCTGACGCCGTGCACTGAGTCCGAGGTGGGGCATGTTTCACGTGAAACGTGCCCTTTGAGGAAGAGGGTGTGTTTCACGTGAAACCGATCGACCCGCGGCTGCTCCGCTACGCCCGTGCCACCCGCCTCTTCATGGTGGCGGTCGTCGGCCTGGGCGTGGCCGGTGCGGCGCTGGTCATCGCTCAGGCGATGCTCATCGCCGAGGTGGTGGTGGGCGCCTTCCAGTACGGGATGTCGGTGGACGAACTCGGCACTCCCCTGTTGCTGTTGGCGGCCGTCGCCGGTGGTCGTGCGCTGGTCTCGTGGCTCACCGAGCTCGCGGCGCACCGGGCGAGCGCGGCGGTGAAGTCGGAGCTGCGGGGCCGGCTGCTGGAGCGTGCCGCCGAGCTGGGGCCGGGGTGGCTGAGCGGGCAGCGGACCGGGTCTCTCGTTGCCCTTGCCACCCGTGGGGTCGACGCCCTCGACGACTATTTCTCGCGTTATCTGCCGCAGTTGGGGCTCGCGGTGGTCGTGCCGGTGGCGGTGCTGGCCCGGATCGTCACCGAGGACTGGGTCTCGGCGGCGATCATCGTGGGGACCCTGCCGCTCATCCCGGTCTTCATGGTCCTGATCGGCTGGGCCACCCAGTCCCGGATGGACCGTCAGTGGCGCCTGCTGTCCCGGCTGTCCGGACACTTCCTGGATGTCGTCGCGGGGCTGCCGACGCTGAAGGTGTTCGGGCGGGCCAAGGCGCAGGCCGAGTCGATCAAACGCATCACCGGCGAGTACCGGCAGGCGACCATGCGGACGCTTCGGATCGCCTTCATCTCGTCCTTCGCGCTGGAACTGCTTTCCACGCTGTCGGTCGCGCTGGTCGCCGTGACGATCGGCATGCGGCTCGTGCACGGCGAGATGGACCTGTACATCGGCCTTGTCATCCTCGTCCTCGCGCCCGAAGCCTATCTGCCCCTGCGGCAGGTCGGGGCGCAGTACCACGCGGCGGCGGAGGGGCTTGCGGCGGCCGAGGAGATCTTTGCGGTCCTGGAGACGCCTGTTCCGGCAGCGGGTACGGGGGCCGTGCCGGCGGGTGGTATTGCCTTCGAGGGGGTGACGGTCCGGTATCCCGGGAGGTCCGAGGACGCCGTGTCGGATGTGTCCTTCGCCGTCGAGCCCGGCGAGACCGTCGCGCTCGTCGGGCCGAGCGGCGCCGGCAAGTCGACACTGCTGAACGCCCTGCTGGGGTTCGTGCGGCCGGCCGAGGGACGGGTGCGGGTCGGGGGAGCCGATCTCACCGAGGTCGCTCTCGAGCAGTGGCGGTCGAGGATCGCCTGGGTGCCGCAGCGGCCGCATCTGTTCGCCGGGACGATCGCCGAGAACGTACGGCTGGCCCGGCCCGACGCCGACGAGACCGCCGTACGCAAAGCGTTGAGCGATGCCGGGGCACTGGAGTTCGTGGACGCGCTGCCCGGGGGCGCCGAGACCGTGCTCGGGGAGGACGGGGCCGGGCTGTCCGCCGGGCAGCGCCAGCGGCTCGCGCTGGCCCGCGCGTTCCTCGCGGACCGGCCCGTACTGCTGCTCGACGAGCCGACCGCGGCCCTCGACGGCGCCACCGAGGCCGAGGTCGTGGAGGCGGTACGGCGACTGGCGGTGGGGCGGACGGTGCTGCTGGTCGTGCACCGGCCGGCGCTGCTGAGGGTGGCGGACCGGGTGGTACGGCTGGGGGCGGCGGACGCGGCAGATCCTCTGCAGCGGCCTGTGTCCCCCGCCGCTTCCGTGCAGTCCGCAGCGGTGCCGTCCGAGAGTCGCCCCGTCGCGGCCGCCGCTTCGGAGGAGACCGGGACGAGCGGTCTCACGACAGGCACGCCCGCCGTCCTCGCCCGCGTCCGGGCCATGTCCGGCCCCCGGCGCGGTCGTCTCGCTCTCGCCCTGCTGCTCGGCAGCCTTGCGCTCGGCAGCGCCGTCGGGCTCATGGCCACCTCCGGGTGGCTGATCTCGCGAGCCTCGCAGCAGCCGCCCGTGCTGTATCTGATGGTGGCGGTGACCGCGACGCGGGCCTTTGGCATCGGGCGGGCCGTCTTCCGGTACGCCGAGCGGCTCGTGTCGCACGACGCGGTGCTGCGGATGCTCGCCGACACGAGGGTCGCCGTCTACCGGCGGCTGGAGCGACTGGCGCCCGCCGGGCTGCGCCGCACCCGCCGGGGCGACCTGCTCTCGCGGCTCGTCGCCGACGTGGACGCCCTGCAGGACTACTGGCTGCGCTGGTTGCTGCCCGCCGGATCCGCGGCGATCGTGTCCGCCGCCTCCGTCGGCTTCACCACCTGGCTGCTGCCCGAGGCCGGCCTCGCACTCGCCGTCGGGCTGGTGGCGGCCGGGGTCGGGGTCCCGCTGGTCACCGGTGCCGTGGCGCACCGCGCCGACCGCCGCCTGGCCCCCGCCCGAGGCGTCCTCGCAACCCGGGTGACCGATCTGCTCACCGGCACCGCGGAGCTGACCGTCGCCGGCGCCCTGCCGGCTCGTACCGCAGAGGCTCGCCGCGCCGACGGCACGCTCACCCGGATCGCCTCGCGCGCCGCCACCGCCACCGCGCTCGGCGACGGACTCACCGCGCTGCTCTCCGGGCTCACGGTCGCCGCCACCGCCCTCGTGGGCGCCCAGGCGGTCGCCGACGGGCGGCTGGGCGGCGTGGCGATGGCCGTCGTCGTCCTCACGCCGCTGGCCGCGTTCGAGGCGGTCCTCGGGCTGCCGCTCGCCGTGCAGTACCGGCAACGGGTGCGCAGAAGCGCGGAGCGCGTGTACGAGGTCCTGGACGCGTCCGAGCCGGTACGGGAGCCGGAGCAGCCCCGGCAGGCCCCCACCTCTCCCTTCCCGGTCGTCCTGAAGGGTCTGACCGCCCGGTACGAAGGGCAGGACCGGGATGCGCTCGACGGACTCGACCTCACCCTCCACGAGGGACGCCGGATCGCCGTGGTCGGGCCGTCCGGCTCCGGCAAGACGACGCTCGCGCAGGTGCTGCTGCGCTTCCTGGACCCGGACACGGGCTCGTACACGCTGGCCGGCGTGGACGCCCAGGCGCTCGACGGCGACGACGTACGACGGCTCGTAGGGCTGTGTGCCCAGGACGCTCACCTCTTCGACAGCTCGGTACGCGAGAACCTGCTGCTGGCGAAGAAGGACGCCACCGAGGGCGACCTGCGCGACGCGCTGGCCCGGGCCCGGCTGCTGGACTGGGCCGACAGCCTGCCCGAGGGGCTCGACACACTGGTCGGAGAACACGGGGCCCGGCTGTCGGGAGGACAGCGGCAGCGCCTCGCGCTGGCCCGCGCGCTCCTCGCCGACTTCCCGGTTCTCGTGCTCGACGAACCCGCCGAACACCTCGACCTGCCGACGGCCGACGCCCTCACCGCCGACCTGCTGGCCGCCACCGAGGGCCGCACGACACTGCTCATCACGCACCGGCTGGCCGGCCTGGCGGCGGTCGACGAGGTCGTCGTACTGGACGAGGGGCGAGTGGTGCAGCACGGGACGTTCACCGAACTCGCTGCCGTGGAGGGGCCGTTGCAGGCGATGCTGCAGCGGGAGGCGGAGACGGAACTGCTCTCCGGAGCGACGTCGTAGCAGAGCCCAGCGCTCAAGGTGCAACGGACACCCTGCCGACGACCGTGTCGCGGGGCGTCCGCACTGAGCCATCCGGGGTGCTGCTTCCCCCAGGCGTAGGACTTGAACATGACCGGTCCCTGCCGGTCGGGTCACGATCGCTGACATGTGCTCATTCCGCCGTCGTCCGCTGCTCCTTCCGGCCCTGCTGTGTGCGCTCGTGATGCTTGTGGCCCGGCCCACGGAGGCGATGGGCGTGGGCGACGGGGACGAGCTCGGCAGCGGCATCAGCGCCCAGGTCGAGCAGCTCTACGAGGATGCGGCACTGGCCACGCAGCAGTACGAAGCGGGTCGTCAGGAGGCCGACGTGCGGCGGGCGCAGGCCGAGCAGGCCCAGACGCTGCTGGACGGCGAACGGCAGGAGATCACCCGCCTGCACGCGGACCTCGGTCGGATGGCGCGCGCCCAGTACCGCACCGGCGGCGGCCTCCCGGTGGCCGCGCAGCTGATCCTCGCGGACAGCCCCGACGCGCTGATGCGCAGTCAGCACGTCCTGGAGCAGGCAAATCTGGCCCTGGCCGGCTCGGTCGCCAGGAGCCGCCGGGCCGAGGCACGCTTCGCCGCCGACGAGGCCAAGGCCAAGGCGGCATGGCAGGCGCTGGAGCAACGGAACATCGAGCTCGCCGCCGTGAAGGACACTATCGAACGGAAACTCGAGGAGGCGCGTGGGCAGTTGCAGGGGCAGGCGGCGGCTTCCGTCGCAGCCGGCAGCTGCCGCGGCTCCGTCCGGCTTCACCAGCCGACGACCAAGTTCACCAAGCCGTGGGTCGCGCCCGTGGAGACGTACGTACTGTCCGCCGGCTTCGGCAGCGGTGGTGACCGGTGGGCGAACCGGCACACCGGGCAGGACTTCGCGGTACCGATCGGCACGCCGGTGCGGGCGGTCGGCGCGGGACGCGTGGTGAGCGTGTCGTGCGGAGGAGCCTTCGGCATCGAGATCGTCCTTCAGCACCCGGGCGGCTACTACACGCAGTACGCCCATCTCGCCGCCGTCGCCGTCGACCAGGGCCAGCGGGTGGACACCGGGCAGTGGATCGGCCAGTCGGGCACCACCGGCAACTCCACCGGCCCCCATCTGCACTTCGAGGTGCGCGTCACCCCGGAGATGGGCTCCGCGGTGGACCCGGTGCCATGGCTCGCGGCACGAGGCGTCCGCCTCGCATGACCGGTACGGCGAGGGCTAACCCCGCTCTGCCAGCATCCGCTCGATGACCAGCGCCACCCCGTCGTCGTTGTTGGCGACCGTGCGGCCCGAGGCCGCGGCGATGACGTCCGGATGCGCGTTGCCCATCGCATAGGACTGGCCCGCCCAGGTGAGCATCTCCACATCGTTCGGCATATCCCCGAAGGCGACGACCTCCTCGTGCGAGATGCCGCGCTCCGCGCAGCACAGCGCGAGCGTGCTCGCTTTGGAAACGCCGGGGCCGCTGATCTCCAGCAGGGCGCTGGGACTTGAGCGGGTGACGCTCGCCCGGTCGCCGATGGCGAGACGGGCCGTGGTGAGGAAACCGTCCGGATCGAGGGACGGGTGATAGGCAAGGATCTTCAGCACCGGCTCGGCGGCACCGGGCCCGTCCGCCGCCAGCAGGTCCTCGGCCGGCATGAGGTTGTCCGGGATCTCCATGTGCAGCTTCGGATAGTCCGGCTCCTGATGGAAGCCGTACGTCTGCTCCACCGCGTACACCGTGCCCGGCGCCGCGTCGCGCAGCAGCCGTACGGCGTCCAGGGCGTTGTCCCGGGCCAGCTCCCGCACCTTCACGAACCGGTGGGCGCCCGGGCCGCCGTGCAGGTCGACCACGGCCGCGCCGTTGCCGCAGATCGCCAGCCCGTGGCCGTGGACATGGTCGCTGACGACGTCCATCCAGCGGGCCGGGCGGCCGGTGACGAAGAAGACCTCGATGCCCGCGTCTTCGGCGGCGGCGAGTGCGGCGACCGTGCGTGGGGAGACCGACTTGTCGTCCCGCAGGAGGGTGCCGTCGAGATCGGTGGCTATGAGCCGCGGCGCTGCGGCGGCGGCCGGGGTCTCGGGCTGTCGAGTCGCTGAGGTCACCCGCCCATTCTCCCGCATATGCCTGCACGGCCGTGCGGGAGCCCGCACAGGTGAGTGGTTACCGTCCTCATCAGCACAGTCACAGCCCATCCGCTCAGTCGAGCTGCGCCGTGGCCTCCATGGCTATCTGCTCGAAGACCTTCTCGTCGGCGGCGAAGTCGGAGTCGGGTATGGGCCAGTGGAGCACGATCTCGGTGAAGCCCAGTTCCCGGTGCCGTCCCGCGAAGTCCACGAACGCATCGAGCGACTCCAGCGGCCGCCCGCGGTCCGGGGTGAAGCCGGTGAGCAGGATCTTGTCGAGTCCGGTCACGTCCCGGCCGATCTCGGCGCAGGCGTCGGCCAGCTTCTCGGCCTGGCCGCGAATGGCCTGAATCGACTGTTCGGAAGTGCCGTTCTCGTACAGCTTCGGGTCGCCCGTGGTCACCCACGCCTGCCCGTACTCCGCGGCGAGCCTCAGCCCGCGGGGGCCGGTCGCCGCCACCGCGAAGGGCAGCCGGGGCCGTTGCACACAGCCCGGTATGTTGCGTGCCTCGTGCGCCGAGTAGAAGTCGCCCTCGTACGACAGCCCCTCCTTGCCGTCCTCGGTCAGCAGCCGGTCCAGGAGTTGGACGAACTCGGCGAACCGGTCCGCGCGCTCCCGCGGGGTCCAGGGCTCCTGCCCCAGCGCCGTGGCGTCGAAGCCGTTGCCACCCGCGCCGACGCCGAGGGTGAGCCGGCCCGAGGAGAAGTCGTCGAGGGAGATCAGCTCCTTCGCGAACGGCACCGGGTGGCGGAAGTTCGGCGAGGTCACCAGGGTGCCCAGCCGCATCCGCTCGGTGACGGCCGCCGCCGCGGTCAGGGTCGGTACGGCACCGAACCACGGGCCGTCCCGGAAGCTGCGCCAGGACAGGTGGTCGTAGGTGTAGGCGGTGTGGAAGCCGAGCTGTTCCGCGCGCTGCCATGCCGAACGGCCGCCCTCGTGCCAGCGGCGGTACGGGAGGATCACAGTGCTCAGACGCAGACTCATGCCCCCGAGACTAAGCGGCCGCACTGACAACGGACGAAACGGTCACCGTGCGCGGTCGCGCGGCCACGCGCCGACGCGGGCGGGGGCTGTATGTCAGTGCGGCTGGGGGAAGCGCAGGTACCGAGGCGGCACGGCCTTGGTGAGCCACACCCCGTTCTCGCTGACGTGGAAGACGTGCCCGTCGCGGTGCATCGCGGCCGCGTCCACGGACAGCACGACGGGCCGGCCGCGGCGGGCGCCGACACGGGTGGCGGTCTCGCGGTCCGGCGAGAGATGCACGTCGTGCCGGTTCATGGGCCGCAGCCCCTCGGCGCGGATCGAGTCCAGGTTGCCGGCCACGGTCCCGTGGTAGAGGTACGGCGGCGGGGTGGCCGGGGCGAGCCCGAGGTCGATCTCGATGCTGTGGCCCTGGCTGGCGCGGATCCGGGTGCCCTCGACGGCGAAGCGTTTCTTGTCGTTGACGGCGACGACGTGGTCCAGCTCCTCGCGCGTGAAGCGGAACCCGTGCGCGGCGGCCGCGGCGATCAGTACGTCGATCTCGACCCAGCCGGCCTCGTCGAGCGTCAGACCGATCCGTTCGGGCTGGTGGCGCAGGTGTTTCGAGAGGTACTTCGACACCTTTACGGTGCGTCTTTCGTCCATGCGTCTTTCGTCCATCCGTTCAGCATGACGGGAGAGACGGGGATCACGCAGAATATTTTGGCGGGTAGGTTTGATCCACAGCCAACTAGTGTTATCCACAGGCCAGTTGGCTGTTCTGTGGACAACTACGCATACACGTCAGTCCCGTTCGTCAAGATCGACTGGGGGCACCTCCCTTGACGTGAGCGCGTCCAACGCCCTTGCGTGCACCTCCCGTTCAGCCGCCAGACGCACGAACTCCGCCGCCCCCTCCGCTCCAACCAGCCCTTCCACCGCCTGCATTGTCTCCGCGGGCAACGACACGGAGCGTGACGCGGGGCGGTCCGGTGCGGGTTCCCCGGCGCCGAGTTGCTGTCGCAGCTGCCGTACCGCCAACGAACGCATGGCCCGCGCCAGTTCGGCATCCACCGTCTGCTGTGCGAGGGGCCTCAGCCGCCGTACGAGCGAGGCGGCTTCTGCCGCGTCCGCGTCCGTAGGGCGGTGCGGTCCGCCGAGGTAGCGGGCGAAGACATGCTCGGTGGTGAACTCCAGGAAACGGGCGGCGATGTGCTCGACCTGGCCCCTCAACTCCCGCAGATGGCCGGAGATCGCGGCAAGCGGGACACCGGCGGCATGCAACTCGACGGCCACCGCGAGCTCTTGGGGACTCGGTACGAGGAAGGAGTCCTCGTCGCCGGGAACCGGCTCCAGGACTCCCAGCTCCACGGCGTCGGCGACCGCCGCGTCGTCGGGTGCGCCGCCGAAGCGCTCGTCCAGTTCGGCACGCGAGATCCGTACCGCCTCCTCGTCGGTCCACGGGCCGTCGACCTCGGCCACCAGCCCGAGCACTCCGCCCAGGCCGCGGCCCGTGTCCCAGGCCTCCAGGAGCTCCTTGATGGAGGCCAGGGTGTAGCCGCGGTCCAGGAGGTCGGCGATCTGGCGCAGGCGCGCGAGATGCGCGTCCGAGTAGAGATTGGCGCGGCCGCGGCGCTCG
Organism: Streptomyces sp. NPDC001604; assembly: GCF_042893475.1. Lineage (NCBI taxonomy): Bacteria > Bacillati > Actinomycetota > Actinomycetes > Kitasatosporales > Streptomycetaceae > Streptomyces > Streptomyces sp. NPDC001604. The sequence goes on from NZ_JBIAUY010000002.1 coordinate 702,791, forward strand.
GGACGGGGGAGGAGGCCGCGGTCCTGGTAGGCGCGGATGGTGCGGACGGTGGCGCCGCTGTGGTGCGCCAAGTCCTCTATCCGGTACGGCGATTGCATGCCGGGTGCCTCCGTCCGCCGGCGTTTTCGAGCAACTGCCCCCTCACAGCGGTGGTTCCATGCGTGCGATCGCCCGCAATGCGCGCGGGGTGAACCTGGACATGAAGTGCGCGCCCCGGGCCTCCGGAGTGACCGGCACGACCGCCTCGTTGCGCACGACCGCCCGCAGGATCGCCTCGGCGACCTTCTCCGGCGGGTAGTTGCGCAGGCCGTACAGCCGTGCCGCCTTCTTCTGGCGCCGCTTCTCCTCCTCGGCGTCCACGCCGGCGAAGCGTGCCGTCGAGGTGATGCTGGTGTTGACGAAGCCCGGGCAGATCGCGCTCACGCCGATTCCCCGGCCCGCGAGTTCCGCGCGCAGGCACTCGCTGAGCATCAGTACGGCCGCCTTGGAGGTGCTGTAGGCGGGCAGCGACCTGGACGGCTGGTACGCAGCCGCCGACGCGGTGTTGACGATGTGGCCGCCCTGTCCGCGCTCGGCCATCTGCCTGCCGAAGAGCCGGCAGCCGTGGATCACGCCCCACAGGTTGACGTCGAGGACCTTCCTCCAGTCCTCCGGGCTGGTGTCGAAGAAGGACCCGGACAGGCCGATCCCGGCGTTGTTCACCAGGACGTCCACCACTCCGTACTCGGTGGCGACCTTCTCGGCGAGCTTCTCCATGGCCTGTTCGTCGGAGACGTCGGCCGTCTCCGGCCAGGCTTCGGGGGCGCCGATCAGGCGGGACAGTTCGGCGGTGCGGGTGGCGGCCTCGGCGTCCCGGTCGACGGCCACCACGCGTGCGCCGGCCTCCGCGAAGGCGAACGCCGTGGCCCGCCCGATGCCGCTGCCCGCGCCGGTGACCAGGACGAGCTGCCCGCCGAAGCGCTCGGCGTATCTGCCGGTCGCCGCCACCTTGGTCTTTCCGCCCTCGGTGGCCGTCACGAACTCGGTGATCCAGGCGGCCAGTTGGTCGGGGCGGGTGCGCGGTATCCAGTGCTTGGCCGGGAGTGTGCGGCGGGTCAACTGCGGTACCCACCGCTCCAGTTCGTCGTAGAGCTTCTCCGACAGGAACGCGTCCCCCAGGGGGGTGATGAGCTGCACGGGCGCGTGCGCATAGGCGTCCGGGCGGGGCCTGCGCAGTCTGGCGCGGACGTTGTCCCGGTACAGCCAGGCGCCGTGCGCCGCGTCGGTGGGGAGTGAGGAGGTCGGGTAGTCGCCGCCGGGCACCTTCTCGAAGCGTTCCAGGATGCGCGGCCAGCGCTTGCCGAGCGGGCCGCGCCAGGCGAGTTCGGGCAGTACGGGCGTGTGCAGCAGGTACACGTACCAGGACTTGGCGCCCTGGCCGAGGAGCTGGCCGACACGGCGCGGGGTGGGCCGCTTGATGCGCTTGTCGAGCCAGTGCCCGAAGTGGTCGAGGGACGGGCCGGACATCGAGGTGAAGGACGCGATGCGCCCCTCGGTGCGCGGGACGGTGACGAACTCCCAGGACTGCACCGAACCCCAGTCGTGCCCGACCACGTGCACCGGTCGGTCCGGGCTGACGGTGTCGATCACTGCGAGGAAGTCGTCCGTGAGCTTCTCCAGGGTGAAGCCGCCGCGCAGCGGCTGCGGTGCCGTCGACCGGCCGTGTCCCCGGACGTCGTAGAGGACGACATGGAAGCGCTCGGCGAGCCGCGGGGCGACCTCGGACCACACTTCCTTGCTGTCGGGGTATCCGTGCACGAGGACCACCGTCGGCTGCCCGGAGTCCCCGAGCTCCGCCACGCACAGCTCCACGCCGCCGGTGTGCACCCGGCGCTCTCGCGCGCCCTTCCGCACCGACTGGGAAAAGCCCGTCACTTGTCCTCCGCCCAGCGCCGCACGTGCGGCAGATCGTCGTCCAGCCAGAAGGCACTCTGCTCGGGGTCCCTGGAGTCGGTGACGACCAGGATCTCCTCGAACTTCGCGCCCGTACCCCGGAAGCCGAGATGGGGTTCGACCGCCCACAGGCCCGGCCGCGGAGGGTGGTCGGAGAAGCGGTAGGGCGACCACAGCGGGGACCAGCCGTCGCGATGGCCGTGCAGCGCGTCGGAGGCGAGCCCCTTCAGGGACTGGGTGCCGAACCCGAACAGATGCGGTGACCAGCGGCGCTGCTTCACGCGGTCGACCTTGTGCGCGATCACTCCGAAGGGATAGGCGCGGTGCCGGTTGGCATAACCCTGGCGGACCATGAGGCGGTCCACGTCCTCGTAGATCGCCCGCAGCGGGCGCCGCTCGCGCACCTCGCGCAGGATCAGCTCCCGGTGCGCCCGAAGGTCGGCCATGAGCCTGTCCTGCACGGGGTTGATCCCGAGGGAGCCCGAGTAGCCGATGTCGGCCGTGAAGCCGTCGTACACGGGGGCCATGTCCAGGATGAACGGCATCCCGGGCTCGAGCCGCCGCTCGGTCGGGAAGAACTGGAGCGGGATGCGGAAGTTCACGAACGCCGTGCGGTCCCCGAACCAGGCGAAGGGCAGATGGAACCAGTCCCGCACGCCCCGCTCACGCAGCCAGGCACGCTGCATGCGGGCCGCCTCGCGCTCCGTGACTCCCGGCTGGAGCTGTGCGGCGACCGCCTCCGCGCACTCGTAGGCGAGGCGTTGCACCCGCCTGAACCCCCGCAGCTGCGCGGAGAGTTCATCCGTCACTGCCGTCGTCATGCCACCGCCCACCTCGTCCACGCCGACTGCGGTACGTGCCCGTAACTTGACACTGGTGAATGTGACAGTTGTTAGAGGCTGCGTCAATAGGAGGAGCCGAGGCTGTGGATAACTCTGCGTAGCTCTCAGGTAGGGGAATCCCCTACGGACCCGTACGCCTGGAGGCTGATGCCAGGACAGCTCTGCGGTCTGACGACCGGCGTGGTCCGCGTCACTATCGTCGAAGCCGTGACTGTGATCGCGACCGAAAGCCTGAGCAAGCGGTTCCCCCGGGTGACCGCGCTTGACCGGCTCTCCGTCGACGTCGGGCCCGGTGTGACCGGACTCGTCGGAGCGAACGGAGCCGGCAAGTCCACACTGATCAAGATCCTCCTGGGTCTGTCCCCCGCCTCCGAGGGCCGCGCCGAAGTGCTCGGGCTCGACGTCGCGACCAAGGGTGGCGACATCCGCGAGCGGGTCGGCTACATGCCGGAGCACGACTGCCTGCCGCCGGACGTCTCGGCCACCGAGTTCGTCGTCCACATGGCGCGCATGTCCGGCCTGCCGCCCACGGCAGCGCGCGAGCGCACCGCGGACACGCTGCGCCATGTCGGTCTCTACGAGGAGCGCTACCGCCCCATCGGCGGCTACTCGACCGGTATGAAGCAGCGCGTCAAGCTCGCGCAGGCGCTGGTCCACGACCCCCAGCTGGTCTTCCTGGACGAGCCGACCAACGGCCTCGACCCGGTCGGCCGCGACGAGATGCTCGGCCTGATCCGCCGCATCCACACCGACTTCGGCATCTCGGTCCTGGTCACCTCGCATCTGCTGGGCGAGCTCGAGCGCACCTGTGACCACGTGGTGATCATCGACGGCGGCAAGCTCCTGCGCTCCAGCTCCACCACGGACTTCACACAGACCACGACCACCCTCGCGATCGAGGTCACCGACAGCGACGAACACCCGGACGGCACGCGCGCGGTGCGTGAAGCGCTGCACGCGCGCGGGGTGGCCGTCGCCGACGGCAGCGACGGCCTGCCGGGTGCCGGGCACATCCTGCTGCTCACGGCGCAGGGCGAGGAGACGTACGACCTCGTACGTGACGTCGTCGCGGACCTCGGCCTCGGCCTGGTGCGCATGGAGCAGCGCAGGCACCACATCTCGGAGGTCTTCAAGAGCGAGGAAGAGCAGCGGAAGGAGGCGGTCGGCCATGGCAGTTGAGCACCCTTCGGCGGCTGCACCGGGTGACCAGACCCGCATCCACAACATCGGCTACCGCAGCTACGACGGCCCACGCCTCGGCCGCTCCTACGCCACCCGCTCCCTGTACTCGCAGTCCCTGCGCGGCGCCTACGGCCTCGGTCGTTCGATCAAGTCCAAGGTGCTGCCGATGCTGCTGTTCGCGGTGATGTGCGTGCCGGCGGCCATCATGGTGGCCGTCGCCGTCGCCACCAAGGCGCACGCACTGCCGGTCGAGTACACCCGCTACGCGATCATCATGCAGTCCGTCATCTGCCTGTACGTCGCCTCCCAGGCACCCCAGTCCGTCTCGCGCGACCTGCGCTTCAAGACCGTGCCGCTGTACTTCTCGCGGCCGATCGAGACCGCCGACTACGTGCGCGCGAAGTACGCGGCGCTCGCCTCGGCGATGTTCATCCTGACCGCGGCCCCGCTGATCGTGCTCTATGTGGGCGCGCTGCTGGCCAAACTCGACTTCGCCGACCAGACCAAGGGATTCGCCGAGGGACTCGTGTCCGTGGCACTGCTCTCACTGCTCTTCGCCGGCATCGGCCTGGTCATCGCGTCGGTCACCCCGCGCCGCGGCTTCGGCATCGCGGCCGTGATCGCCGTCCTGATCGTCTCCTACGGCGCCGTCTCCACGCTCCAGGCGATCGCCGACGCCCAGGGCAGCACGAGCGCCATCCCCTGGATCGGTCTCTTCTCGCCGGTCACGCTCATCGATGGCGTGCAGTCCGCCTTCCTCGGCGCGACCCCGGCGCTCCCGGGAGGCCACGGCCCCTCCACCGGTCAGGGCGTGGTGTACGTCCTGCTCACACTGGGCCTGATCGCCGCCAGCTACGGCCTCCTGATGCGCCGCTACAAGAAGGTGGGACTGTGACCACGCTCCAGATCGACCACGTCTCCCGCTGGTTCGGCAACGTGGTCGCCGTCAACGACATCACCATGACGATCGGCCCCGGCGTCACCGGCCTGCTCGGCCCGAACGGCGCCGGAAAGTCCACCCTCATCAACATGATGGCCGGCTTCCTGGCCCCCTCCACCGGAACCGTCACCCTCGACGGGCAGCAGGTGTGGCGCAACGAGTCGATCTACCGGCACATCGGCATCGTCCCCGAACGCGAGGCGATGTACGACTTCCTCACCGGACGCGAGTTCGTCGTCGCCAACGCCGAGTTGCACGGCCTGGGCGCCAAGGCCGCCCAGAAGGCGCTGGCCACGGTCGAGATGGAGTACGCGCAGGACCGCAAGATCTCCACGTACTCCAAGGGCATGCGCCAGCGCGTGAAGATGGCGAGCGCCCTGGTCCACGACCCCTCGCTGCTCCTGCTGGACGAGCCCTTCAACGGCATGGACCCGCGCCAGCGCATGCAGCTCATGGACCTGCTGCGACGCATGGGCAACGAGGGCCGCACGGTGTTGTTCTCGTCGCACATCCTCGAAGAGGTCGAGCAACTCGCCTGGCACATCGAGGTCGTCGTCGCCGGACGCCACGCGGCCAGCGGCGACTTCCGCAAGATCCGCCGCCTGATGACCGACCGCCCGCACCGCTACCTGGTGCGTTCCAGCGACGACCGCGCGCTTGCGGCCGCACTGATCGCCGACCCGTCGACATCGGGCATCGAAGTCGACCTCGCCGAGGGCGCGTTGCGCATCCAGGCCGTCGACTTCGGCCGTTTCACGACACTGCTGCCCAGGGTCGCCCGCGACCACGGCATCCGGCTGCTCACGGTCTCGCCGTCCGACGAGTCCCTCGAGTCCGTCTTCTCGTACCTGGTCGCGGCGTAGGAGGCCGAAAGATGTACGACCCCACAGTCGCCCGGCTCACCTACCGGGCCCTGCTCGGCCGTCGCCGGGCCCTCATCCTGGGCGCACTGCCCCTGCTGCTGATCGCGATCTCCGTCGTCGTACGCGCCCTCACCGGCGCCGACGACCAGACGGCCTCCGACCTGCTGGGCAAGCTCGCGCTCGCCACGATGGTGCCGATCATCGGCGTCATCGCCGGCACGGGCGCGATCGGACCGGAGATCGACGACGGCTCGGTGGTGTACCTGCTGTCCAAGCCGCTGAAGCGGCCGACGATCATCTTCACCAAGCTGATCGTGGCGATCGCGGTGACGATGGTGTTCTCCGCACTGCCCACCCTCATCGCCGGCTTCATCCTCAACGGCAACGGGCAGCAGATCGCCGTCGCCTACACGGTCGCCGCGCTGGTCTCCTCCATCGCCTACGCGGCGCTGTTCCTGCTGCTGGGCACGGTGTCCCGGCACGCGGTGGTCTTCGGGCTGGTGTACGCACTCGTCTGGGAAGCCCTGTTCGGCTCCCTGGTGCCCGGCGCGCGCACGCTGAGCGTCCAGCAGTGGTCGCTGGCGGTCGCCCACAAGGTCGCCGGCGGCGACCTGGTCACCTCCGACGTCGGCCTGACCACGGCCACGGTGTTCCTGGTCGCGGTGACCGTCCTCGCCACCTGGTACGCCGGGCAGAAGCTGCGCACCTTGAAACTGGCCGGTGAGGAGTGACACGTCCCGACCTTGACGGGGACTTCACCCCTCTCCGGGCAGACTGCGCAAATGGGGATGTACGACTGACGCACCTGGGGACGTACGACTGAGAGGAACGGGAATGGCAGACGACTGGGACGAGCTGGTCCTGGACGAGGACTTCATACGGGGCGCCGAGACCTCCGAGCCGTCTGCCCGCGCCCGCATGCTCGCCGCCCGCTGGCGCAACGAGGAGCCCGAGCCGCAGCCCTGGCGCTCCGACGAGCCACCCGCGGGCTGGTTCTTCAGCAAGGCGCGCCGCCGCAAGTGGCGGCGGCGCTGATCCCTCTACGGACGTTGTCCGGTCATTACGGACGTTGTCCGGTCGTTTTATTCAGTGGCGTCCAACTCGTCCGACAGGCACAGTGGTTGTGTCCACACCGCCGGACGCCCGCACTTTCGGATACTGCTCCGGCGCCACGTTCTGGGAGAGGAGCCGGGCGATGTCCATGCACGACAGTACGTCCAGCTCCCGACAGGGCAGCCCGCGGCGGGTTCCGGTGTAGTTACCCCACCGTCGAACCCGCTCCGCACGGGGAGCTGCCCGGGGCGGCCGCTTCGAGCACGCGATGTCGCTCTCGCGTGGGCCGCCCACCCGGAGGATTGGCCGAGTGGTAAGGCACTGGCTTGCTAAGCCATGGTCGGGGTCACCCCCGCGCACGTTCGATCCGTGCATCCTCCGCAACAAACCGAAGAACTAGCCCAGCAACCGCTCAAGCACCACCGCGATCCCGTCCTCCTCGTTGGAGGACGTCACCTCGTCCGCCACCGCCCTCAGCTCCTCGTGGGCGTTGGCCATGGCCACGCCCCGTGCCGCCCAGGCGAACATCGGGATGTCGTTGGGCATGTCGCCGAAGGCGATCGTGTCCGCCGCCTTGACGCCCAGGCGCCGGGCCGCCAGCGACAGGCCCGTCGCCTTGGACAGACCCAGCGGCAGCAGCTCCACGATGCCCTCGCCCGCCATGGCGACCGTGACGAAGCCGCCCGCGGCCTCTCGTGCCGCCTCGGCGAGCTCGTCGTCGGACAGCTCCGGGTGCTGTATGTAGATCTTGTTCAGCGGGGCCGACCAGAGGTCGGACGCCTCCGTGAACGGCGTCACGGGAAGCTCTCCGGTGAGTGCGTACCCCGGCCCCACCAGCACGTCGCCGTCCAGGCCGTCACGGCTCGCCGCCAGGTGCAGCGGGCCGACCTCCGCCTCGATCTTCGCCAGGGCCACGCCCGCCAGCTGCCGGTCCAGGGTCACCGAGGTCAGCAGACGGTGCGCCCCGGCGTCGTACACCTGCGCGCCCTGGCCGCAGACCGCGAGGCCCTCGTAGCCGAGGTCGTCGAGGATGTGCCGGGTCCAGGGGACCGCGCGGCCGGTGACGACGATGTGCGCGGCGCCCGCCTCGGTGGCCGAGGCGAGCGCGTCACGGGTGCGCCGCGAGACCGACTCGTCGGAGCGCAGGAGCGTTCCGTCGAGGTCGGTGGCGATGAGTCTGTACGGGAACCCCGGGGTCGCGGACGCGTCGCTCACTTGGCGACCGGCTCCAGGACCTCCCGGCCGCCCAGGAACGGGCGCAGCACCGGCGGCACATACACCGAGCCGTCGGCCTGCTGGTGGTTCTCCAGGATCGCCACGATCGTGCGCGGTACGGCGCACAGCGTGCCGTTGAGCGTCGCGAGCGGCTTGACCTGCTTGCCGTCACGGACGCGGATCGACAGGCGGCGGGACTGGAACTCGGTGCAGTCCGAGGTCGAGGTCAGCTCGCGGTACTTGCCCTGCGTGGGGATCCACGCCTCGCAGTCGAACTTGCGGGCCGCCGAGGAGCCCAGGTCGGCCGAGGCGACGTCGATCACGCGGAACGGCAGCTCCAGCGAGGTCAGCCACTCCTTCTCCCACTGCAGCAGACGCTGGTGCTCGGCCTCCGAGTCCTCCGGGGCGACGTATGAGAACATCTCCACCTTGTCGAACTGGTGGACGCGGAAGATGCCCCGGGTGTCCTTGCCGTGCGAGCCGGCCTCACGGCGGAAGCAGGGCGAGAAGCCCGCGTACCGAAGGGGCAGCCGGTCGGCGTCGATGATCTCGTCCATGTGGTACGCGGCGAGGGGGACCTCGGAGGTGCCGACCAGGTAGAGGTCGTCCTTGTCGAGGTGGTAGACGTCCTGGGCCGCCTGGCCGAGGAAGCCCGTGCCCGCCATCGACTGGGGGCGGACCAGGGCGGGCGTCAGCATCGGCGTGAAGCCGGCCGCGGTGGCCTGCGCGATCGCCGCGTTGACCAGGGCGAGCTCGAGCAGTGCGCCGACACCCGTCAGGAAGTAGAAGCGCGAGCCGGAGACCTTCGCGCCGCGCTCCACGTCGATCGCGCCGAGGAGCGTGCCGAGCTCCAGGTGGTCCTTGGGCTCGAAGCCCTCGGCGCCGAAGTCGCGGATCGTGCCGTGCGTCTCGAGGGTGACGAAGTCCTCCTCGCCGCCGACGGGCACATCGGGGTGGACGAGGTTGCCGAGCTGGAGGAGCAGCTCCTGCGTCTCGGTGTCGGCGGCGTCGCGCTCGGCGTCGGCGGCCTTGACGTCGGCGGCGAGCTGGCTCGCCTTCTTCAGCAGCTCCGCCTTCTCGTCCGCGGAGGCCTTGGGGATGAGCTTGCCGAGCTGCTTCTGCTCGGCGCGCAGCTCGTCGAAGCGGACGCCGGACGACCTGCGCCGCTCGTCGGCAGACAGGAGAGCGTCGACGAGCGCGACGTCCTCTCCACGGGCGCGCTGGGACGCGCGCACACGGTCGGGGTCCTCACGGAGCAGGCGAAGGTCAATCACGCGGTCAAGGCTACCGGTGCCGGGATACGGCCCACGACTCACCATTCCCAACAGCCATCAATTGCGGCTTACGTTCAGTTATGAGCGAATTGCCCACAGTGTCAACAAAAGGCGTCCCACTCCCTGGAACGGGGCAGCCGGTTGGCGCCCGGTTGACCCGATTCCCTTGTGGGGAGCGGGACTTGGGGTTTGGTTGTCCACAGCGATCCACACCCCGAAGAAAGTTATCCACAGGCTGTGCGAGGGGTCTGTGGATTTCGGAATTGATCACTCCGAAACCGGAGCGTCACGCCTGGGAATCGTGCCCCAGACCCCGATTTACCACCACTTTCGAGTGGAAAGCGGTCGCCCCAAAGGATTGCCTAAAGGAAACACGTGGACGAACGGTGACATGCGAGCTGATGGATGCAAGGGGGCTCCACAGGCAGATTTGTCGACAGAGTCATGGTTCCGTGTCGACTTGTCCCCAGGTCGAGAAGCTTGCCTGTGGATAACTTCTGTGGACAACGAAAATCTGCAGGTAGGACCGGCCGGTCGGACCGGCTAGAAGCGGCCGTCCTGGCAGCGCGCGACCCAGTCCGACGCTGCGAGGAACTCCTCGTCCGACGTCCCCTGGCGCGGTGCGCGCACGTCCTCGACGCCGATGTCCGCGCGCGGGTACGAGCCCAGGAAGCGCACCTCGAGGCAGATCCGCTTGAGTCCCATCAGGGCCTCGGCGACCCGGCGGTCGGAGATGTGGCCCTCGGCGTCGATGCAGAAGCAGTAGTTGCCGATGCCGGCGCCCGTGGGCCGGGACTGCAGCAGCATCAGGTTGATGCCGCGGGTGGCGAACTCGCCCAGCAGGTCGCGCAGACCGCCGGGGTGGTCGTCGCGCTGCCACAGCACGACGGACGTCTTGTCGGCGCCGGTGGGTGCGGCGGGCCGGGCGGGCCGGCCGACCAGCACGAACCGGGTCTGCGCGTTCTCGGCGTCGTGGATCCCGGTCTCCAGGGCCTCCAGGCCGTACCGGGCGGCCGCGAACTCGCCCGCGAAGGCGGCGTCGTACTGGCCCTCCTGGACCAGGCGGGCGGCGTCCGCGTTCGAGGCGGCGGACTCCCAGTGGGCGTCCGGGAGGTTGTTCTTGAGCCAGTTGCGCACCTGTGGCTGGGCGGCCGGGTGGGCGGAGACCGTCTTGATGTCGGAGAGCTTCGTGCCCGGCCTGACCAGCAGCGCGAAGGTGATCGACAGCAGCACCTCGCGGTAGATCATCAGCGGGGCGCCCGCGACCAGTTCGTCGAGGGTGGTGGTGATGCCGCCCTCGACGGAGTTCTCGATCGGCACGAAGGCGGCCTCGGCCTCGCCTGCGCGGACCGCGTCCAGCGCGGACTGCACCGACACGTACGGGATCAGTTCCCGGGTGGCCGCTTCGGGAAGGGTGCGCAGGGCGACTTCGGTGAAGGTGCCCTCGGGGCCGAGATACGCGTAGCTCGCTGGCATGACCTCACCCTAATGGGCCTTACGCACACGCGGCTCACGCCTCCAGCAGCCGCTGCCCCACGTACTCGCCCTGTGCCGCTCCGCCCGGTACCGCGAACAGGCCGCTCGCCTCATGGCGGATGTACTTCGACAGGGCGTCGCCGCGGTCGAGCTTGCGCTGGATGGTGACGAAGCCGCGCAGCGGGTCGGCCTGCCAGCAGACGAAGAGGAGCCCGGCGTCGGGGACGCCGTTCGCGTCGAACCCGTCGTGGTAGGAGAACGGGCGGCGCAGGATGGCGGCACCGCCGTTCTGGTCGGGGCGGGAGATGCGGGCGTGGGCGTTGCCGGGGACGACGTAGTTGCCCTGTGCGTCCGTCTTCTCCAGGTCCATCGCGGTCGTTTCGGTGCCCCCGGACAGGGGGGCTCCGTCGGACTTGCGGCGCCCGATGACGTTCTCCTGGTCCTTGAGGGAGAGCTTCTCCCAGTCGTCGAGGAGCATGCGGATGCGGCGTACGACGGCGTAGGAGCCGTTCGCCATCCAGGCGGGGTCGTTGGAGCCCGAGGGCGGTACGAAGATCCGCTTGTCGAAGTCGGGCTCGGTGGGCTTGGGATTGCGGGTGCCGTCCAGCTGGCCCATGAGGTTGCGGGCCGTCATCGGGTGGGCGGTGGCGCCGGGAGTGCGGTTGAAGCCGTTCATCTGCCAGCGGATGCGGGCTGCGCTGCCCGCGTCCTTCTGGATGGCCCGCAGGGCGTGGAAGGCGACCAGGGCGTCGTCGGCGCCGATCTGCACCCACAGGTCGCCGTTGCTGCGGGCCTTGTCGAGCTGGTCGGAGGAGAAGTCGGGCAGGGGGTCGAGGGAGACCGGGCGCTGCTTCTCCAGGCCGGTGCGGGAGAAGAAGCTGTGGCCGAAGCCGAAGGTGATGGTCAGGGACGACGGGCCCGCGTCCCGCGCGACATCTGTGTCGTCGCTCGCTGCCGCCTCGCCCGCCATCAGCCGCTCGGCCGTCGCCGACCAGCGGCGCAGCAGTGCCGCAGCCTCCTTGCGGCCCGCGCCCGCCGTCAGGTCGAAGGCGACGAGGTGTCCGCGGGCCTGGAGGCCCTCGGTGATGCCGGGCTGGTGTTTCACGTGAAACATCACCCGATTGGAGCCGATTGAGCTGAGCGGGGTGGCCTCGGAGGGTGCGGCGGCATACCCCACGGCTCCGCCGGCAGCGCCGAGCGCGAGCCCGGTGGCGCCGGCGGTGCCGAGCAGCTTCCGTCGCGAGATGCCGTCTCCGGAGAGCGCCTTTTCGGAAACGCCCTCCTTCGGAGCCGCTTCGGGAGCTGCGTCGGGAGTGCGGGCCTCCCGGATGGACTTGTCAGCCATGGTGCGATTCAGCCGATCTGCGCGTTCTTGGAGACGGTCACCTGGTCGATGTCGGAGGTGCGCACGGTCACGGCGACCTTCCAGTCGCCGGCCATGGGGATCTGCACCCCGTTCGTCGCCCAGTGTCCGGTGGCGATGTGGTCGGGGCTGACGGGCAGCGGCCCGATCTTCTTCGTCTCCAGGGTGAAGGCGACCTTCACCTCGGGGATGTCGAAGGCGCGCCCGTTGGGCCGCTGGACGTAGACGTGCATGTCGTTGCCGCCCACGCGCGCGGGGTCGAGGTCCACGGACACGACGCCCTTGCCGTCCGTGCCGCCCGTGTCGAACGGCATGGTCAGGGTCAGCGCGCCGGACGACGAGTCCGCCGTCGACGAGGAGGACGAGGACGCCGAGGTGGCGGCCTTGGCCTCCTGTTCCGTGCGTCCGGGCTCGGTCTGGGTCAGCACGGTGGTGACGGCGAGCAGGACGACGGCGACGCCTGTCTCGGCGAGTACGGAGCGCCGTAGGCCGAACCGGTCGGGGTCGGCGTCGCGCTGCCGCTTCTGCCGTGCGGTGGCCATGGCGGCCTTCTGGCGGGCGAGCTGGGCGGCGCGCTCGGAGTCGGCGGGGGCTTCGGAGTCATCGGAGGCCCGGGCCTCGTCGGCCGTCTCGGGCTCGTCGGGCTCCTCGGAGCCGGTCGTGGACGCGGTGGCACCGGCAGCCGTGGAACCGCGGGCGGCCCGCGGTCCTGTGCCGGCCGAGGCGTCGGCGGGCGCCGTCGCCGTCTTCGCGGAGCCTGCTCCGGCCCGGGCGGCGGCCGGCTCCTTCACACTCAGGTCGTCGCCCTCCGAGGGCGTGTCCTGCTCCGCCGCCTCCTCGCGTGGCTGCACGACGGCGGTGTCCGCAAGGCGTGCCGTCCACCGCCGGGAGATGCCCGCGATGCCGACGAGCAGCGCCACGAGCCCGATCTTGACGAGCAGCAGCTGTCCGTACGCCGTGTCGGTGAACGCCGACCAGGAGCCGAGCTGGCGCCAGGACTGGTAGATGCCGGTCGCGACGAGGGCGAGGACGCTGCCGAAGGCGACTCGGGAGAAGCGGCGTACCGCCGCGGCCTCGATCGGGGGGTCCGACCGGTACAGCGCCACGAGGAGCGCGCACAGGCCGCCGAGCCATGCGGCCACGGCCAGCAGATGGACGACGTCGACGGGCATCGCGACGCCCGGCTGGAGCCCGGTGGAGGCGTGCTCCGCCATCGCCCAGCTCGCCGCGAGCCCGGCGGCCACCACGGTTCCGCCGATCGCGAGTCCGAACGTCAGGTCCCGCTTCTCCTCGTCGTCCCTTGAATCAGGCAGTCGGCGCGAAGCGTCGTCGTTCGGGGTGGTGGTGGGAGACGGGCGGGCGTAGGCGCCGAAGAGCACGGCGATGAACAGGGCCGCGGCGGCGAGCAGCAGCAGCCGGGAGATCAGTGCCGCGCCCGCTTTGGTCTGCAGCACCTGCCCGAGCAGGCTCAGGTCGAAGATGGCACTGACTTTGCCGGAGCTGGTGTAGGAGCCGCGCAGGAGCAGCAGCAGGAGCGTGGCGGAGGTGAGCGCGAGCCACCCGGAGACCACGAACCGCTGCAGTGCCCGTACGCCGGAGCCGCGCCGCCAGCAGACGAGGACGAAGGCGGCGCCGCCGACCATGACGATGTAGCCGGCGTACGACACATACCGGCCGAAGCCGTACAGCCGGCCGACGATTCCGCCGCCCACCGTCCGGTCGGTGACCGAGACGGTGGTGGTGGAGGGGGCGCCGATGGAGAAGGTGAAGGCGCCGGCGACGGGGTGGCTGTCCGCGGACACGACCTGCCAGGACACCGTGTAGGTGCCGTCCGGCAGGCCGCTGTGCAGCGGCACGGCGTAGGAAGTGCCGCTCACGTTGGACGGTTTGCCGGTGTCGACGCGCTTGCCCTTGGGGTCGAGGACGCGCAGTGAGTCCTCGGAGGTGGCGACCTTCTCGGAGAAGGTGAGCGTGACCTGGCTGGGTGCCTTGTCGACCACCACCCCCTGGGCGGGGTCGCTGCCGGTCAGCGCGGCGTGCGCGGAGGCCGGCCCGGCAGCGGCGAAAAGCATGCCGAGGACGGCCAGGAACAGCAGCGCCAGAGTCCGCACGCGGCGGGGGGTGATGGTCCGGGTCACAGTGGTCCCTCCCTCAGTGGCCGGTCGCGGGGTTGTACGTGGCCGACTTGACCGGCATCTCAACCTTGATCGGGCCGGACTTGGCGAAGTGCAGTTCGAGGGTGACTTTCTCGCCCTGCTTCGGCTTGCGCTTCAGGTTCTCGAACATCAGGTGGTTGCCGCCGCTCTTGAACACGAGTTGACCGTGAGCGGGGACATCCAGGGACTTGACCTCCTCCATGGACTGCCCGACCGTCTCGTGGACGGTCACGCTGCCCGCGGCGTCGCTGGTGACGGAGGTCAGTTCGTCCTTGGTGCCGCCCTTGTTGGCGATGGTGAGGAAGCCCGCGGCCATGTCGGAGACGGGCTGGGGCATGTAGGGGGAGCTGACGGACAGGTCGGCCTTGGCGTCGCCGGAGCCGCCGCAGCCCGCCAGGGCCAGTGCTCCTGCCAGCGCCGCGGCCGGGGCGACGAGGTGCCTCACGGGTTCTCCCCCTTGATGATCTTGGGGAGGTCCTTGGTGTAGTCGTCGACCTGGGCGTCCTCGCCGTAGAGGACATAGCCGCCGTCGGTCTTCGGCGAGAACGCGATGACCTGGGTGCCGTGCACCGAGACGGTCTTGCCGGTCTTCTTGTCCTTGTGGGTCGGCTCGATGGAGATGCCCAGCGTGCGGGCGCCGGCCTGGATGGTGGCGAAGTCGCCGGTCAGACCCACGAACTGGGGATCGATGCCCTTGAGCCACTTGCCGAGTTCGGCCGGGGTGTCGCGCTGGGGGTCGGTGGTGACGAACACGACCCGCAGCTTGTCCTGTTCGGCCTTGGGCAGCTGCTTCTTGGCGACGGCGATGTTGCTCATCGTCAGCGGGCAGATGTCGGGGCAGTGGGTGTAGCCGAAGTAGATCAGCGTCGGCCGGCCCGCGGTCTCCTTGCGGAAGTCGTACTTCTTGCCCGTGGTGTCGGTGAGGACGAGGTCCGGCTTCTCGAACGGCTTGTCGAGAACGGTCGCGGCCTTCTGCGAGGTCTCCTCGGAGACCACGGCGACGGGCGAGTTGCTGTCGTCGCCGCTGCCGCAGGCGGAGAGGGTCAGGGTGGCGGCGGCGAGCAGCGCGGCCGCGGCGAACGTCTTCTTGCGCATAGAAAAATGTCCCAGATGTGAGAGCTCCGGTGTGCACCGGGGGTCGTACGGCCCCCGGTGCACCACACGGAGGAACGGGCCTCAGGCGTCGCTGCGACGACGTCCGGCGAGCACGCCGTACGCCACGCCCAGCGCGCCGACGACGATGCCCACGACGGCGAGCACACGCGCCGTGGTGTCGCTGCCGTCGGAGGCGGCGGAGGTGTCGGCGGCGGTGTTCTCGGTGGTCTTGGTCTCGTCGGAGGCGTCCTCGGCGGAGGAGCCGTGCGAGTGGCCGTCCTCGGAGGCGGCGGACAGGGTGAGCACGGGGGCCGGGTTCTCGGGCTCCTGTGCGCCGTCCTTCTGCACCTCGATCCAGCGCACGACCTCGTTGTCGGAGTACGTCTGGAGGGCCTTGAAGGTCAGTTCGTCGGCGTCCTCGGGCAGCGCGCCGACGGAGACCGGGAACTTCTCGAAGTAGCCGGGTCCGATGCCCTTGCCGTCGGCGGTCCAGGTGATCTTGGAGACAGCCTCGCTGATCTTCTTGCCGTGCACCTCGATCGGCTTGGCGAGCTTGGACTTGGTGACCTTGATGTTCCAGCCGTCCATCGGCTCCGGCAGGGCGGAGGCCAGCGGGTGGTCGGTCGGGAAGCTCACCTCGAGCTTGGTGGTCGAGGCGTCGTCGCGCTCGTTGGGGACCTTGAAGTCGACGACCGCGTAACCGCCCTTGGCGGCCGTGCCCTCGGGCTGCACGGTGACGTGCGCGAACGCGGGCGCGGACAGGACGAAGACGGCAGAGGCGGCGAGGGCGCCGGTGGCGGCGAGACGGGAAGCCTTCATGAACGGATGCACTCCACTTCGGGTTTCGAGTGAGTTCCGGTGGTCGGAGGAAAGCGTGCGCACGGATGCAGGGAAGTGTGGGCACGCGCGTGTGCCGCACGACGGCGGCCCCGACCCCACGGCTGTGGAGTGGCGGTCGCGTCGCGTCAGGCGGCGAGGACGAGGGCGGCGGCCGGCGGGCCGCGCCTGATCACCGTGTGCTGGAGTGCGGTGGTACGGGGCTTCGGAGGCGCGAGCAGCGCGGTGCGCGGCGGTCGCGGGTCCGCCTCTGGCGCGGCCGGGAGCCCGGCGCACAGGGCGCGCACCAGCGCGAGCGCCGCGCGCAGGGACCGTACGAATGCGCCCTCGGCCATCGAGTGGGCCGAGAGTTCCATGAGCCGCAGCAGGGCCAGGTCGCCGCGGCGCAGCAGCCAGCCGGCGGCGATCGCCGCGAGGACGTGACCGAGCAGCATCGGCAGGGACGGCAGCAGCGAGGCCGTGGAGGCGGTGGCGGACAGGGCGTCCGCCGGATGGTGCATGGAGCTCATGTCCATGCTCATGGCGGTGTCCGGGGAGATCCGGGCTTCGGCGAGGAGCCTGCGGGCCTGGGCGGGGCTGATCGCCGCAGCCGTCGTCCCGCACACGAGCCGCGCCGCCCGCTCCACCAGTGAGGCGTCGGACGTCGACGTCATGGAGGACATCGGCATCGCGCCCGAGGAGACCGTCTGCTGCGCCAGCCCGAACAGCGTGTGCAGCAGGGTCTGTCCGGCCGCGAGCAGCGCCGCGATCCCGGTCAGCGAGCGCACCCGCCCGGCCAGCGGCGCCGCCACCAGGACGGCTCCCAGGAATCCCGCGCCCAGCGTCCACAGCGGAACCGTGGCGCAGGAGGCGAGGATGTGACCACCCGCGGCCAGCACGACGCAGACCGCGGCGAACACCGCGGCCCGCAGTATCCGGAGATCGTTTCCGGAGCGCACCGTGCGCTGGTGGGGGGCAGTCATGGCGGGCTCATCATCGCACTGGGCCGCTGGCCGCCCCACGGCAGGTCCGCAAGGTTCCCCACCGACCGGAAGATCACTTTCTGCTACGACCGGCCCGCACATACACCGATTCTGTTTCGGACGCATCGCCCATATGGGCGGCATCACGTCAACTCCGTGCTTACGCACGGCTCCGCGCGGCAATAAGAAACGGTATGTCGAGCCGCGGCCGGGAGGCTGGAGCATGAGCATCTGGTGGTCACTCCACTTGCGGCGTGAAGCTGCGAGCGTTCCGCTCGCCCGACGCCTCCTGCTCGGCACGATGGAGACGGCGGGCGTCGACCCGGACGTCTCCTACGACCTCTCCGTCGCCCTCACCGAGGCCTGTGCGAACGCCGTCGAGCACGGCGGGGGCGCGGTGCAGGGCGCCTCCTCGGAGGCGTACCGGGTCACCGCCTACCTCGACGGTGAGAAGTGCCGCATCGAAGTCACCGACTCCGGCCCGGGGTTCGCGTTCTCCGCGACCCCCCGCCCCGCCCGCCCCGAGGCCGAGCACGGCCGGGGCCTCGGGCTGATCAGGGAGCTGGCCGACCACGTCCACATCGGCCACAAGCCGGGACGTACGGGCACGGTGGTGAGCTTCGACAAGATCCTCAAGTGGCGGGACGACTCACCGCTGATGGCGGTGTGAGGGGCTCTCAGCTTCCTCAGCATCCACAGTCGGTTCTCATCGGCGCCCTGCTTCCCTGAATGGCGCCGTCCTTACGTCTGCCTTCGATGACCCGGCGCCGTGCGATCACGGTCACCGGCGGCACGGTCGCGGCCCGGCGTTCGCCGACACGACCACGGACATCGAGGCGAGCATCACCGCCTCGGCCACTTCGCCCGACAGCGCGCGCATGACGCAGATGACCAACGTCGCCGAGTCGCGCCGCCGGTCGGCATGTGTGCGCGGTCCAGATGGCCCGGAGGCTCCCTCAGGCCCCCTCCAGCACCTTGCCCAAGACGTCCAGCGCCTCCGGATACGTCCGCTCCCGAGGCGTCCCGTAGCCGACCACGAGCCCCTGCGGTCGTCCTTCGCCGGGTGTGTGCCAGTGGTCTCCCAGGTGACCGACGGCCAGTCCCTCGGCCTCGGCCCGCTTCAGCGCCGCTTCCTCGTCGGCGACCTCCACGAGCGCGTGCAGCCCGGCGGCGATCCCGCGCACCTCGTGCTTTCCGCCGAGCCGGTCCAGGAGCTGGTCCCTGCGTCTGCGGTATCTGAGGCGGCATGCGCGCACATGCCGGTCGTAGGCATGGCTGTCGATGAGTTCGGCGAGCGCCAACTGGCCGATGGACTCGGTGTGGTGGTCGCTGTGCAGCTTGGCGTCGGCGACCGCGTCGACCAGGTGCGGCGGCAGCACCATCCAGCCGAGCCGCAGCGCGGGCCCGAGCGTCTTCGAGGCGGTGCCCAGGTAGACGACCCGCCCCGGCGCCATCCCCTGGAGCGCGCCCACGGGCTGCCGGTCGTAGCGGAACTCCCCGTCGTAGTCGTCCTCGACGATCAGCCCGCCACGCGCGCGTGCCCAGTCCGTGATCGCCCGCCGCCGCTCGGGGTGCAGCGTCACACCGGTCGGGTACTGGTGCGCCGGTGTGACGACGACGGCCTTCAGGTCCCCCAACTCCTCTGCGCACAGGCCACGTTCGTCCACCGGCACCGGCAGCACGCGTCCCCCGTTGCGCCGCACCACCTCCCGGTGGAACGGCAGCCCCGGGTCCTCCATGGCGATGTCGGCACCGTCCAGCACACGTGTGAGCAGCGCCAGCCCCTGCACATACCCGGAGGTGATCACGATCCGCTCGGGCGGCGCGATGACGCCCCGGGCCCGCCCCAGATAACCCGACAGTGCGGTCCGCAGCTCGATCCGGCCGCGCGGATCCCCGTAGTCGTAGGCCAGCAGCGGCGCCGTCGCGATGGCCCGCCGCAGCGCCCGCAGCCAGGCCGCCGCCGGAAACGCCCCGACGTCGGGACTGCCGGGCCGCAGATCGAAACGCGGGGTACGCGCGCGTGCGGCCGCCTCCGGCGCGTCGGCGTCCAGGGAGGGCAGCGAGGCGACCTGGGTCCCGGAGCCCTGCCGGGCGGTCAGATACCCCTCGGCGACCAGCTGGTCGTAGGCGGCCTTGGCGGTCCCCCGCGAGACACCGAGCTCGGCGGCGAGCCGCCGGGTGGCGGGCAGCCGCGTCCCGGGCGCGAGCCGCCCGTCCCGCACGGCGTCCCTGAGCGCCCGCTCGAGCCCGACCCGCCGCCCGTCACCGGAGTCGGGCTCGAGATGCAGGTCGACTCCGACGCCGGACCAGAAGTCGTCCACGACGACGCTCCCCCCAAGGTTGGTGATTCCAGGCACGTCAATGGCCGGGCACCCCACTGGTACCCGGCCATCCGTCTCGTATCAGCTCTTGAGCGCGGCCATCCACGCCTCGACCTCGTCGGACCGGCGCGGCAGCCCGTCCGAGAGGTTCCGGTTGCCGTCGGCCGTCACCAGGATGTCGTCCTCGATCCGGACGCCGATCCCCCGGTACTCCTCCGGCACCGTCAGGTCGTCGGCCTGGAAGTACAGCCCCGGCTCGACCGTGAGCACCATCCCGGGCTCCAGCGTCCCGTCGACGTACGACTCCACGCGTGCGGCAGCGCAGTCGTGCACGTCCATGCCGAGCATGTGCCCGGTGCCGTGCAGCGTCCACCGCCGCTGCAGCCCGAGCTCCAGCACCCGCTCCACGGGCCCCTCGACGAGCCCCCACTCGACGAGCCGCTCGGCGAGCACACGCTGCGCGGCGTCGTGGAAGTCGCGGTACTTGCCGCCCGGCTGCACCGCCGCGATACCGGCCTCCTGGGCGTCGTACACGGCGTCGTAGATCTTCTTCTGGATCTCGGTGAAGCGCCCGTTGATCGGGAGGGTGCGCGTGACGTCGGCCGTGTAGTACGTGTGCGTCTCGACGCCCGCGTCCAGGAGCAGCAGGTCGCCCGAGCGCACCGGCCCGTCGTTGCGCACCCAGTGCAGCGTGCAGGCGTGCGGCCCGGCGGCGGCGATCGTGCCGTAGCCGACGTCGTTGCCCTCCACGCGCGCGCGGAGGAAGAACGTGCCCTCGATGTACCGCTCCGAGGTCGCCTCCGCCTTGTCCAGAACGCGTACGACGTCCTCGAAGCCGCGGACCGTCGAGTCGACGGCCTTCTGCAGCTCGCCGATCTCGAACTCGTCCTTGACCAGCCGCGCCTCGGAGAGGAAGACCCGCAGCTCCTCGTCGCGCTCGGCGGTGACCTTGTCGGTCAGCGCGGCCTCGATCGCGGCGTCGTACCCGCGCACGACCCGCACCGGTCCGGTGGCCTCACGCAGCGCGTCCGGCAGTTCGCGCACGTCGGAGGCCGGGATGCCGTACAGCTTCTCCGCCTCGGTCAGCGAGTGCCGGCGGCCGACCCACAGCTCGCCCTGGCCGGAGAGCCAGAACTCGCCGTTCTCCCGGTCGGAGCGCGGCAGGAGGTAGATCGTCTCCTGGTGACCGTCCGCGGTCGGCTCCAGGACCAGGACGCCGTCCTCGGTCTGGTTGCCGGTGAGATACGCGTACTCGACGGACGCGCGGAAGGGGTACTCCGTGTCGTTCGAACGGGTCTTCAGGTTGCCCGCCGGGATCACCAGACGCTCGCCCGGGAAACGCGCCGACAGCGCGGCGCGCCGTGCGGCGGTCTCAGCGACCTGGGCGATCGGCTCCAGGTCGTGCAGCTCCGTGTCGGCCCAGCCGGACTTCATGCTCTCGGCCAGCTCGTCGGACACGCCCGGGTACAGGCCGTTCTTCCGCTGCTTGATCGGCTCTTCAGACTCAGTCTCCGGGGTCTCCGGGGTGAGCTCGTCGGCCACGGTCATCCTCCTCGATACGGCACTGGACCCCCTCCATCGTACGGTCGTACGGAAGGGGGCCCAGGCCCTGAAGACCCTTACCGGCCGCTACTCGAAGCGGGCCGCCAGCAGCACCACGTCCTCATCGCTCTCCGCCGAGTCCAGCCCGTCCGGCAGCACCGTCCGCAGTACGTGGTCGGCGATCGCGTCCGGGTCGTGCCGCAGCGCCCTGGGGACGCCCGCCGCCGCCGCGTGCAGCCGGGTGAAGGCGCGGTCGGTGGGGTCGCCGGTGCGGTGCAGCAGACCGTCGGTGTAGAGCAGCACCGTCTCGCCGCGCTCCGCCTGGAACTCCATGCTCGGTGCCTCCCAGCAGGCGAGCATGCCGAGCGGCGCGGACACGGACGTCTCCACGAACTCCGTGCGCCGCTCGCCGACCAGCAGCGGCGGGCAGTGCCCCGCACCGGCCAGCGTGATCTTGCGCAGGGCGGGCTCGCAGTAGGCGAACAGGGCGGTCGCGGAGCGGGCGGGCTCGGTGAGGCGGAGCAGCAGCTCCAGATCGGACAGGACCGCCACCGGGTCCTCGCCCTCCATCACGGCGTACGCCCGCAGGGAGGCCCGCAGCCGGCCCATCGCGGCGACCGCGCTCGGCCCGGAACCGGTGACCGAGCCGACTGCGAGACCCAGCGCGGCGTCGGGCAGGGGCAGTGCGTCGAACCAGTCGCCGCCGCCGCGCGGACTGGTGCGGTGGCGGGCCGCGAGCTGGACGCCTGCCACCCGGGGGAGCCGGGACGGCAGCAGCTCCTCGGCCATCGTCGTCATGCACGCGCGCGTGCGTTCCACCTCCACCAGCCGGGCCAGGTGCTCGCCGGCGTAGCGGGCGTAGAGCCCGACGAGGTGGCGCTGCCGCTCCAGTGGTTCGGCGGGCTCGTCGTAGAGCCACACGGCGGCGCCGAGACGGCCCGAGCGCTCGCCGGCCAGGGGGAGGGCGTAGCAGGCGGCATAGCCGAGACGGGCGGCGACCTCGCGGTGCCGGGGGTCGAGCCCGTCCTCGGCGAAGAGGTCAGGCTGGGCGATCTCGCCGTCCCCGCCCGGCAGTCCCTCGAGGATGCGGCCGTAGGACATGGCACTGCGCGGCACCGTCTCGATGTGCCCGAGGTCGGCGCGGGCGAGGCCGAGGCCGATGGTGGTGTCCGGTCCGAGGCGGTCGACCGGTTCCAGTACGACAAGACCGCGCCGGGCGCCGACGAGGGCGGCTCCGGCGCGCAGCAGCTCCGTGAGGGCGTCCGCGAGGGAGTCCGTGCGGTTCAGGCGTTCGGTGAGTTCATGGAGGGTCGTGAGGTCCGAGACCCAGCCGGCCAGCCGGTCGGTGAGCAGTGCTCCCGGGGGGTTGGGCGGAGGGACCGGTGAGGTACCCGGGGCTGCGGGCGCGGGCGCGACAGTGTGTGCGGGCGACGGAACCGTTGAATCGATTCCGGCCACTTTCGGAGGGTGAGGGGCGTTCATGGCGTCCGGCTTCCGGACTGGTGCGTATTGCTCAAAAGCATCGCAAACCCCCATGTCATTCTGCGCCGCTAGCAGTGTCTCCACATGTACACGCACTCGTAAGGGGATGTCCAGCATTGTCCTGCTGGGATTCCTGGTGTCCATGGGGACCGAGTGATCCCCTTGTCTAAAAGCAAATTTGGCTTAAAACTGACTCGGGTTACGGGGTATTGCGGTCGACTGGGCTTGCTCGACGGAGCGTCACAGCGGTCGTGATGGGTACGTACTCGGAGAAGGCCAGGGGTGGTGGACCGCCACCCGGAACCTGGTGACCGACTCCGGGCGTCTTAGCCACCGACGACCGAGCCCCATCCTCCCGTGGCGGAGGCGAAGAGAAATACGCGGGACGGCAAAACGCCAGACTTCGCCACCCCCACGCCACGCCCATGCTTTTGATGGATGCAGCATGGACGAGGCTGCCGCGGATGCAGTCAACGTTCGGCCCATAGGGGTTCCCCTTGCCCGGGGCAGGGGTGTGATGCGCCAACAGGTACGCACAGTGAAGTGATCGACACATGGTGTGATGTGGCCCCACGGTGTTGCCAGCGGTGCAACGGAAAGGAACGAGCGCTCATGCGCGAGATCCTCGGAAGGCGACGCAGGCTCCTGTCCAAGCGCAGCGACGGAAGGCCTGAGTTGATCAGCGCGGCCCTGACCTTCGCGACGGAATGGCAGTGGCCCGTACTCCCGGGTGTGGCAGCGGACCCGCAGGCGCGTTCCCGCTGCGGCTGCCCCGACGCGGAGTGCACGGTGCCCGGCGCGCATCCCTTCGACCCCGGGCTGCTCGCGGCAACGACCGACGCCCGCATGGTGCGCTGGTGGTGGAGCAACCGGCCGGCCGCACCCGTCATCCTGGCCACCGGCGGCAAGGCGCCCTGCGCGGTGAGCATGCCGGCCCTCGCCGCCTCGCAGGCCCTGACCGCACTCGACCGCATGGGCATGCGCCTCGGCCCGGTCGTCGCCTCGCCGAGCCGCTGGGCGATCCTGGTGAAGCCGTACAGCTTGGAGCAGTTGGGCGAGCTCCTCTACGCCAAGGACTTCGTCCCCGGCTCCCTCCGCTTCCACGGCGAGGGCGGCTATGTGGCCCTGCCCCCGTCCGAGACCGGCGAGGGCGAGATCCGCTGGGAGCGCGCGCCCCTGCCCGGCTCCGCCTCTCCCTGGGTCCCCGACGTCGAGGCCGTGGTGGACGCGGCCGTCGAGGCCCTCACTCGTACGGGTGTGAGCGCGCCCGAGTTGTAGGGGTGTCCGGCGCGCGCGGGACGGCACGCGCCCGCGTGCTCGTTATCTTCCGCACATGCTGCATGATCCTGGGGGACACCCCCCAGACCCCCGAATCCGTCTGCTCGCCATGGCGGGCGTAGTGGTGTGCGCAGTCGTGCTCCCGCTGGCCGTGGCCTCCGCGGGACCGGCGGGCGACGAGGGGCACACCGTCGTGCGTGCCCCCGCGCACGCATCCGTACGTGCCTCCCCGCGTCCCCAGGACGCCAAGGCGCCCTCCGCCGCCCCCGCCCCTTCCCCCTTGCTCGACCTCGGCCTGGACACAGCCGTCCGCTGCGGCCCCGAACTCACCTCCCCGCAAGGCGTCGAGGCGCAGACCTGTGTGCTCACGCAGGGCGAGGACACCTGGGCGCGCACCTACTACCGCAATGTGACCGGCAAGGCCCTGGACTCCGCACTGAGTCTGATGGGGCCCGGGGGCCGCACCGTGCAGCTGAGCTGCGCCGTGGGTGCCGAGAACGAGCCGGGGATGTGCGAGACACCCCGGCAGCACACCCGGGGCGCGCTGGACGCCTACACGGCGGTCGCGGAGTTCGCGGGGCGGGCCGGGCACGGTCCGCTGCTGCTGCGCTCCGGGAGCAACTCCGGGAAACCCAGCGGGAGTTGACGGGCGGCAGCATTCCGTAAAGGAACCGCGCGCATGAAAAGACCCGGTTGCTGGCGACGGGGGATGCACCAGCAACCGGGCTACTGGAACGGTAACAAGAGATCCGCGGTTCGCAAATTCGATCCGGGCTTTCCAGTCACGTATTTGCTTGTTCCCAGCGGGACTTTGAGCGGAGTCACCGGTTCCGGAAGATCGGGTTCGCCTGACCGACCGGTCAGTCGAACCCCATCTCGTCACTCTTCGTCAACTCAGCGTGACCTGCCGGTTGGTGAGGCCGCCGCGCGCGCGGCGCTCATCGGCCGTCAGCGGAGCGTCCGAGGCGAGGGCCGTCGCGAGCCGCTCGGCGAACTCGGCCGCCGGCTTCTCGATGTCGTCCGCGCCGACCCCGCTCGGCAGGTCCCAGACCGGGACGGTGAGCCCGTGAGCGCGGAAGGAACCCACGAGGCGGGTTCCTTCACCCAGGTTCGACCGGCCCGCCGCGTGCAGCCGCGCGAGGGCGTCCAGAAGCTGCTCCTCCGGGTACGGCATGACCCAGCGCAGGTGGTTCTTCTCCGGCGTCTCGCACCAGTACGCGGCGTCCACCCCGGTGAGCTTCGCGGTCGGGATGGCCGCGGCATTCGCCCGCTCCAGGGAGGCGGCCACCTCCGGCGTGGCGTTCTCGGAGTCCGGGACCCAGAACTCGAAGCCGCTGTGCACAACTGGCTCGAACGCGCCTTCGGGATCGAGCAGATCCTGCAGCCGCGGGCCGTCGGCCGGAGCGCGCCGGCCCTCGATCGGCGTGCCGGGCTCTGCGGTCAGCGCGCGCTGGAGGGTGTCGGCGAGGTCGCGGCTGATGTCGCCGGACGCCGTGTCGTTCTGCAGGCCCAGCAGCACCGAGCCGTCGTCGCGGCGCAGGGCCGGCCAGGCCATCGGCAGCACCGTCGCCAGCGTGAGGGACGGGACGCCCTCGGGCAGGCCGCCCTTCAGGGGCAGCTCCACGGTCGCGGCCGGCACCAGCTCACGCAGCGCCACCCAGTCGCACTCGCCCGGCAGCCCCTCGAAGGGACGGTGCACCAGCTCGGTCACGGCGTGTGCGGCGGCCCGTCCGTGACAGGCCTTGTAGCGGCGGCCACTGCCACACGGGCAGGGTTCGCGGGCGCCGACGACCGGGACCTCACCCTCCGTGATCTGCGGGCGCTTGGCCTTCGTCTGGGGTCGCTTCTTGGCCATCGTGGGTGTCTCCCGGTTACGGCTCGTCTGGTACGGCGGGAGCCTAGCCGTTCACGCCGTGCGCCACGGGGACCTGTGGACAGCCAGGTGTTCAGTCCAGGTCGTCGAACGCGTCCGCGAAGTCCAGGCCCGGCATCGCCGGGATCCTCGACACCGTCGGTGCGGTGACGCGCGTAGCGAAGTCGTCGCGTCGCAGCCGGGCATCCGGGTCGTGGACGTCCTTGTGCACGACGACCCACACCGTGACCTCGCCGCGGGCGTCGTCCCGTACGCCCCAGTCGTCGGCCAGCGCCGTGATGATGTTCAGCCCGCGGCCGCCATGCGCGGTGACCGAGGGGGTGGCGGGAGCCGGGCGGGTGGGCCCGCCGCCGTCCGTCACCTCCACCGTGAGCCGACCGCTCCGGTCCACCCGCCATGCGGCGCGGACGTCGCCGTCCCCGGCCAGGGCGTCGCCCAGGGGCCGGCCGTGCTTGCACGCGTTGCTCAAGAGTTCGGAAAGAATGAGTACGGCATCGTCGATCACGGTGTCCGGCACGCCGCCCGAGCGCAGTTGCTCGCGCATACGGTGTCGCGCCTCCCCCACGCCCGCAGGGCCATGGGGTACGGCCATGCTCGACGACGTGGGCACCTCCTGTGCCACCACCAACGCCACCCCCGAGACCTCCTTTGCCCCACGCCACGGTGTGGATGCCCCATTGGCCTGTACCGGAAACCGGCCAATCCACGTTCAGTGACGCATTCGCAACGATCAAATACGGAGCGAATGCGCCGGGGCACTCCCTGTAGCCGTGTGGCTGGATTTCGACTGTGGCCGAGTCTGGAGGATGGTGCCCGAGTGCCTGGTGGGTCAAGGGTTCTTCACAGGTCTTTACCAGTGACGAACGATGACGAACAGTGACGAACCGTGGTGACGGCGTGGTGACGGACCGTGGTGCAAGCAGCTGAGGAGCGCCGCTCAGCGGCCGAGCTGACGCAGAACCGCACGTGGGCGGTTGGTGATGATGGCGTCGATGCCCAGGTCGACGCAGAGATCCACGTCCTCGGGCTCGTTCACCGTCCACACGTGCACCTGGTGGCCGGCCGCCTTCAGGCGCTCGATGTACGTGGGGTGATTGCGCACGATCCGGATCGAGGGGCCCGCGATCCGGACACCCGCCGGCAGCCGTCCGTCGCGCAGCCGGGGCGAGACGAACTGCAGCAGATAGACCGTCGGCAGGGTCGGCGAGGCGGCACGCACGCGATGCAGCGAGCGCGCCGAGAAGCTCATCACGCGCACGGGCGAATCGGCGGCCGACGCCGGGGCGTCCAGCCCGAACCGCTTCAGCAGCACCAGCAGCCGCTCCTCCACCTGTCCGGCCCAGCGCGTCGGATGCTTGGTCTCGATCGCCAGCTCCACCCGCCGCCCCGCATCGGCGACCAGCTCCAGCAGCCGCTCCAGGGTCAGTACGGAGGTGTCCTCCCGGTCCTCGGGCCGGAACTCCCAGTCGGGCTCCTCGTCGCGCGTGCGCCACAGCTCCCGCGTCTTGCGCGAGCCGAAGTCCAGGGCGGCGAGCTCCGCGAGCTCCAGCGCGGAGACCGCGCCCCGGCCGTTGGACGTGCGGTTGACGCGGCGGTCGTGGACGCACACGAGATGGCCGTCCGCCGTCAGGCGTACATCGCACTCGAGGGCGTCCGCACCGTCCTCGATCGCCTTCTTGTATGCCGCCAGGGTGTGCTCGGGGGCCTCCTCGGAGGCTCCTCGGTGGGCGACGACTTGAATCCGGTGCCGGCGTGCGTGGGTCACCGCGTCATGGTGCCACCGCAGAGGGGTAGTCGTGCGATCGGAGGAGCATAGATTGCGCCCCTTTTGCCTGTCATGGCCTATATAAAGAATGGCCCCGGACCCACAGGCACCGCTTATGGTGCCCTGACGGCTCATGGGAAAAGCTGACGGCATACAAAAGAACATGCACAGCTGCATCGCGCCGGGCCGTCGAGAAACGTGAACGAGCGTGACCGAGTGCGACCGAGAACAACAGCCGTGGACCGAGGAGAGAAGCTGTGAGCACCGAGAACGAGGGCACCGCGGTACCCCCGGCCCCGTCCGCACCCCCCGTGCCGGTGGACGCTCCCACTGCTTCGGCACCCGCCGCCCCCGAGGGGAACGACCACACGGCCCCGCTTCCGCCCGTACCTCCGAGCGCCCCCGGCGCGCAGGAGCACACGCAGGAGCAGCAGCCGGCACCCGCGGGCTCGGCCCCGGACGCCTCCTGGCCGCCCCCGGTCGTGCCCTCGTACGCCGACGGCGGCGCCGGCGGAGCGGGCTCCGGCTGGGGCTCCTCGTACCAGCAGCAGCCCGCACCGAAGTCCGGCCGCGGCGGTCTCGTGGCCGCGATCCTGGTGGCCGCGCTCGTCGCCGGCGGCCTGGGCGGCGGCCTCGGTTACACGCTGGCCAAGAACAACGACGACAACACCGGCTCCACCACGGTCTCCGCCTCCACCAGCGGCGGCGCCGTCAAGCGGGACGCGGGCACGGTCGCGGGCGTGGCCGCCCGGGCGCTGCCGAGCACGGTCACCATCGAGGCCGAGTCCACCAGCGGCGAGGGCGGCACCGGCACCGGTTTCGTCTTCGACACCCAGGGCCACATCGTCACCAACAACCACGTGGTCGCGGACGCGGTCGACGGCGGCAAGCTGACGGCGACCTTCCCGAACGGCAAGAAGTACGACGCCGAGGTCGTCGGCCACGCGCAGGGCTACGACGTGGCGGTCATCAAGCTCAAGAACGCCCCCTCGGACCTCAAGCCCCTGACCCTGGGCGACTCCGACAAGGTGGCCGTGGGCGACTCGACGATCGCCATCGGCGCCCCCTTCGGTCTGTCCAACACGGTCACGACGGGCATCATCAGCGCGAAGAACCGCCCGGTGGCCTCCAGCGACGGCTCCGGCAGCAGCAGTGCGTCGTACATGAGCGCCCTGCAGACCGACGCTTCGATAAACCCGGGCAACTCCGGCGGCCCCCTGCTGGATGCGGCGGGCAATGTCATAGGCATCAACTCCGCGATCCAGTCCACCGGCAGCGGCGGCCTCGGCGGCTCCAGCCAGTCCGGCTCGATCGGCCTGGGCTTCGCCATCCCGATCAACCAGGCCAAGTACGTCGCGCAGCAGCTGATCAAGACCGGCAAGCCGGTCTACGCGAAGATCGGCGCGTCCGTCTCCCTGGCGGACTCCTCCAGCGGCGCGAAGATCACCGAGCAGGGCGCCGGCGGCTCCGCGGCGGTCGAGCCCGGCGGCCCCGCCGACAAGGCGGGCCTCAAGCCCGGTGACGTGATCACCAAGCTCGACGACCGCGTCATCGACTCCGGCCCCACCCTGATCGGCGAGATCTGGACGCACAAGCCCGGCGACCAGGTCACGATCACCTACCAACGCGACGGCAAGTCCCACACGGTCCAGCTCACCCTGGGCGCGCGGCAGGGCGACAGCTGACCTCGCGCTTCGGACCCGGTGCGGACCATGGCCCGCAGGACGCACGCAGGGCCGGTACGCTGTACCCGCTCCGCCCCTGGTGGGCGGCAGCGGGGTGGGTTGCCCGAGCGGCCTAAGGGAACGGTCTTGAAAACCGTCGTGGCGCGAGTCACCGTGGGTTCAAATCCCACACCCACCGCTGGTTGTTGAGCCTTGGTGCCGGAACGCTTCCGGCACCAAGGCTCTCTTGCTTCACGTGACGACAACACGCTTCCGCATCTCGGCCTGGGTCCTCCTACCGACGTTCTTCCTCGCCGCGTGCACGTCAGGGCCCGGCGCCGAACCGGTGCACGCGAACGCGGCGGCCCCGAGCCGAACCACCGCGACCGCGGCACAGCAGGAGAAGAAGCTCGGTGCAGAAGCCCGGTCGGCCCTCGAAGCCACCGCGACCGGCTCGATGGTGGCTTCCGGGCTGGAACGTGTGTCGGACGGACTGCACACCGATCCGGGCCTTTCCGAGGGCACTTCATACCGCCTGACCGTGGTCTGTGCCGGCACCGGAACCGCCGTCATCGAGTTCGCACCGGCGGGCGCGGCGGCGCGGAAGCAGTTTTCCTGCGACGGGACGCCGGTCCTGGAACGCTTCACCGCGAAGCACGCGCAGCACGTCGACGTCAATGGAGGGCGAGGCGCCGCAGGGATGATTGCCTGGCGGATCGAAAGGGTGTGAGCCGGACCGGCCGGCTACAGCTCGCAGTCCCGCGCCAGCCCCTCCCAGTCCACCCCACGCAAAGAACCCTCCGCATCGCATTCGCACGGCACCCGGGCGGTCGGCTGGAACCAGATGACCGTCAGGGCCGAGTGGTACAGGACCGGGTCGTGGGACGGGTCCAGTGCCGAGGACCGGAAGGAGCCGACGCAGGCGACGGACGGCAGGACCTCGACGGGGCCGAAGGCGCCCGCGTACTGGTCCGGGTATGCGCGTGGGGGCGGGACGAGGTGGACCGGGGTGGCGGGGGACGTGCGTGCGGCGGTGCTGAGCAGGCCGGCGATCACCAGGTCGTTGACCGGCTTGCAGGGGTAGCCCGGCCAGTCCTCGGGCATGCCTCCGTACGTCGACGACAGCCGCAGCGCGGCGAGGTCGACGGGGCGGCCGGAGGAGAGGACCACGCGGGCCAGCGACATGGTCCGCGCTCTGGTGCGGTGGTGCATGGACGTCCTCTGCTCATGTGCTCCGTGTTTCGTCCGGTCTCACGGCCGGTGCCCCGTCATCCGCGCAGCGGACGCGATCGTCGCCCGTGCCTCGCGTTCCGACAGTCCGGTGTTGAGTGCCGCGTCCAGTAAGGGGGCGACCAGGGCCGGCCCGATGCCGTTCTCGTATGCGCGGCAGGCGGCCCAGAACAGGCGCGTGTTGCGCTGTCCCTCGTGTGCGGCGAGGACGAACTGGACGAGGCCCTGGCCGTGGTCGCCGGCCGAGGGGTGCGTCGAGGGGTGGACCGGGCGCGGCGGCGGCAGCAGGAGACGCAGGAGGGCCGGCGGGCAGGCGGCGGGCGCGAGATGGGCCGTGCCGGGTGCCGCCGTGTAGACGCCGTGGTCGGTGCGGGAGCCGGGACCGACGAGGTAGCCGCCGGCGCCGCGGATGTCGATGCCGGGGGCGAGACGGCCTGCGGAGTTGGGGACGGCGGCGTCGGGCGGGCCGCTGAGCCAGAGGTGGCGGCCGCCGCTGGGGGTGAGGACGACGACCGTCTCGGGGATCGTGAAGAGGTGGCGCAGGGCCAGTTCGCGCAGGGCCGCCGAGGAGTCCGTACCGGACTTCGTGTCGAGGTCGACGCCGATCAGATGGTGGGGCGGAAGGCCGCAGGCGATGCCGTAGCCGGTCGCCCAGGGGGCCGCGGCGAACAGTTCGCGGATGCGTGCCGGGTCGGTCGAGGCGTCGTACACCCCGTGTCCGAGGCGGCCGCACTCGCCGTGGCAGGGCTGGGGGTCGGGGTCGGCGCGGTGGGGGGAGCGCAGGGCCGGGAGTTTCGTCCGGGACAGGGGGATGACGGCCAGTCCGCGCTCGGCGGCTGACAGGGCGTGTGCGAGGGCCAGCGTCGTGGCCTGCCGGTCGGTGGTGGCCATGCCTCTATGTTCGTACACGCGTTCGAAAAAAGGAAGAGGCGCCGGGCTCGACGCGCCGGGGAGCGGAGGTTGGCCGGAAAAACGCCGGGTCGCTGCACCCCTTGCGGCGCTTGGGATGGAGACGCCCGGACTGTCCTGACCTGGGCGTTGAAAGCGGCGATAGGGGTTTATCGATATGTCGTAGCACTTGAGGAGGAATCATGCGTTCCGGTGTGGTTCGCCAAGGATCCGGTGGGCAACCCTGATCTTGCGACGTCGTGCACAGCACCGGGGTGGTCGGCCAACTGCCTTGGTAACAGCCGTACTTCACGTTGGTGTTCTGGAGGAACAACATGGCAAGCATCCGTACCGCCCGCGTCATCGCCGCCGTCTCCGCCCTTCCGCTGGCAGCCGCACTGTTCGCCGGCGTCGCGGCGGCGGACAACGGCGCCGTCGCGGACAACGGATCGAACGCGGGTGTCGCAAGCGCCGTCGGCAGCGGTGTGGGACTCGACAACAACGGCAACTCCTCGACCACACAGCAGAACGCGGTCGGCTCCGGCGCCTCGAACCAGAGCAACACCGCCCAGGTCAAGGGCTCCGCGTTCACGGCCGTCAACCAGGGGAACCGGAACGTGGCCATCAACTTCACCGAGCTGTGGTGAGCCGGCTCGCCTGACTCGAAAGGTCAGGTGTGCTCAGGGGTGCAAGGGCGTCTGCGCGGCGGTACTTCGGTGCCGCCGTGCAGGCGTTTTCACGTCCGGGGCGACGACCTTGACAGTGCACTGCATCTGACGGACAGTCAGAAACTCTGGCGGGGAACGACGGAACCCGCTCGGCGGCCGCGGTGTACCAGAAGTGTCAGTGAGTTGGGCGATGCAGGAGACGGCGAGGGGGCGACGTTGAGCGAGGACGAGCTGGGAGCACGGCTGAAGGCCTACGAGGGGCGGGCCGCCGCCGTGTCCGGCAGAGGCAGGGATCCCGTCAACGCACCCATGATCCGGCACTGGTGCGAGGCGATGGGAGACACCAATCCGGCCTATGAGGGCCCCGACGCCATAGCTCCTCCCACCATGCTCCAGGCATGGACCATGGGCGGCCTCTCCGGCCACGAGGGACGCACGGGGGACTACGACGAGCTGCTCGCCCTGCTCGACGAGGCGGGCTGCACCTCGGTCGTCGCCACCGACTGCGAGCAGGAGTACCTGCGACCCCTGCGCCCCGGGGACGAGATCACCTTCGACACGGTGATCGAGTCGGTGTCCGAGCAGAAGACGACGAAGCTGGGCACGGGGTACTTCGTCACGACACGAACGGACGTCCGCGTGGGCCACGCTCTCGTCGGCACGCACCGCTTCCGCATCCTCAAGTACGCCCCCGCACGCCGCAGGAAGCCCGAGCAGCCCGCCCGGCGCCCGCGCCCCGTCGTCAACCGTGACAACGCCGGCTTCTGGGAGGGAGTCGAGCGCCACCGGCTGCTCATCCAGCGCTGCACCGACTGCGCGACCCTGCGCTTCCCCTGGCTGCCGGGCTGCAACAAGTGCGGCGGCCCGGACTGGGACACGGTCGAGGCGAGCGGCGAGGGCACGGTGTACTCGTACGTCGTCATGCACCACCCGCCCTTCCCGGCCTTCTCCCCTCCCTACGCGGTCGCCCTCATCGAACTCGCCGAGGGCGTGCGGATGATCAGCGACGTGGTCGGAGTGCCCTACGACAAGGTGCGCATCGGAATGCCGGTGCGGCTCGAATTCCAGGTGTACGACGAGGAGTTGGTGCTGCCGGTGTTCCGCGCCCGGGAGGAGGAGACCGTATGAGGGCCGGTGAGAAGCTGCCACCGCTGGAGATCCCGGTCACCCGCACCCTGATCGTGGCCGGCGCCATTGCCTCCCGCGACTACCAGGACGTGCACCACGACGCCGAGCTGGCCCACAAGAAGGGCTCCCCGGACATCTTCATGAACATCCTGACGACGAACGGCCTGGTCGGCCGCTACATCACCGACCACTTCGGGTCGACGGCGATCCTGCGCAAAGTGGCCATACGGCTGGGGGCGCCCAACTACCCCGGGGACACGATGGTGTTGACGGGCACGGTGGAGAAGGTCGTCGAGCAGGCGGGCGGCGAGACGGCCACGGTCCGGGTGGTGGGGGCGAACGGCATCGGCAGCCATGTCACGGGCACGGTGACGGTCACCGTCCCCGCAAAGGCCCCCGGGGGTGCCGGATGAGCGTCCGCACCCGGGACGGCCTGGGCGGCCGGGCCGCGATCGCCGGCATCGGCGCCACGGAGTTCTCCAAGGACTCGGGGCGCAGCGAGCTGCGGCTGGCCGTGGAGGCGGTGCTGGCCGCGCTGGACGACGCCGGGCTGACCCCGGGGGACGTGGACGGGCTGGTCACGTTCACGATGGACACCAGCCCGGAGATCACCGTGGCCCAGGCCTGCGGGATGGGCGAGCTGTCCTTCTTCTCCCGTATCCACTACGGCGGCGGCGCGGCCTGCGCGACCGTACAGCAGGCGGCGCTCGCGGTGGCGACGGGCATCGCGGAGGTCGTGGTCTGCTACCGCGCGTTCAACGAGAGGTCGGGCCGCCGCTTCGGCTCCGGGGTGCAGCACCGTGAACCGTCCGCGGAGGGCGTGGCACTCGGCTGGTCACTGCCGTTCGGGCTGCTGACCCCGGCGTCCTGGGTGGCGATGACCGCACAACGGTATCTGCACACCCACGGGCTGACCCCGGAGGCGTTCGGGCAGGTGGCGGTGGTCGACCGCAAGTACGCGGCGACGAACCCGGCGGCGTACTTCCACGGCCGCCCGATCACCCTCGCCGATCACGCGGCCTCGCGCTGGATCGTCGAGCCGCTGAGACTCCTGGACTGCTGCCAGGAGACCGACGGGGGCCAGGCGATCGTCGTCACCTCGGTGGAGCGGGCCCGCGATCTGCCCCATCCACCGGCCGTCATAGCGGCGGCCGCCCAGGGCGCGGGCCGCGCACAGGAGCAGATGACGAGCTTCTACCGGGACGATCTGACCGGCCTGCCGGAGATGGGTGTGGTCGCCCGGCAGCTCTGGCGCACCTCCGGGCTCACGCCGGCCGACATGGACGTGGCGATCCTGTACGACCACTTCACGCCGTTCGTGCTGATGCAGCTGGAGGAGTTCGGGTTCTGCGGGAAAGGGGAGGCGGCGGACTTCGTCGCCGGGGAGTCGTTGCCGATCAACACACACGGGGGGCAGCTCGGGGAGGCCTACCTCCATGGGATGAACGGGGTGGCGGAAGGGGTGCGCCAGCTCCGCGGGACGGCCGTGAACCGAATACCGGGGGCGGGACGGGTCCTGGTCACCGCAGGCACCGGGGTGCCCACATCCGGCCTGGTCCTGACCGCGGACGGCTGAGCGGCCGGGCCCGGGGGCCCGGGTCGGCGGGCGGCCCCCAGGGGTCATCCCGCAGTACCCCGGGGCCGCTCGTCCACCTACAGGAGGTGCAGTTACCTCCACCCCTACAACCTGAGGGGGACTCGGCTTCGGGACCTGCGGCCGATGAGCCGGAGGCACCCCGCTCATAGCGTGGAGCCATGACCACACCCGTCTGCACCAGCGCGTCGACCGCTGCCGAACCGGCGGCGCTGACCCTCCCGTACCCGTCGTTCGCGTCGTACGTGAGGGCCCGGCAGCCGGTGCTGCTGCGTACCGCCCGGTCGCTGACCGCGAACCCCAGCGACGCGGAGGACCTGCTGCAGACCGCGCTCACCAAGACGTACGTCGCCTGGGAGCGGATCCAGGACCACCGTGCGCTCGACGGCTATGTGCGCCGGGCGCTGCTGAACACGCGCACCTCGCAGTGGCGCAAGCGCAGGGTCGACGAGTTCGTGTGCGAGGAGCTGCCCGAGCCGGAGCCGGTGCCCGGTGGGGACGACCCGGCCGAGCAGCAGGCGCTGCACGACGCGATGTGGCGGGCGATCATGAAGCTGCCCGCCCGGCAGCGGGCGATGGTCGTCCTCAGGTATTACGAGGACCTCAGCGAGGTCCAGACGGCCGAGGTGCTGGGCGTGTCGGTGGGTACGGTGAAGTCGGCGGTGTCGCGTGCGCTGGGCAAGCTGCGCGAGGATCCTGAGCTGGGGCTTGTGCGGTAATGCGGCTACCTGGTGCCCCGTCGAGGGGTGACCTGGTGGCTATTGGGGGCCGACGTGACGCGATCGATCATCGGCACCTAGTGACATACCGCGCGGTATGTGCGCAGAATCAGCGCAACCCTTACCGCCGCGTAGGCAATGTCGCCACGGGAGGACACCGTGCTGAGCACGATGCAGGACGTACCGCTGCTGATCTCGAGGATCCTGACCCACGGGTCGACGGTCCACGGGACATCGCAGGTGACCACCTGGACCGGGGAGGGCGAGCCGCACCGCCGCTCCTTCGCCGAGATCGGAGCCCGCGCGGCCCAGCTCGCGCACGCTCTGCGCGAGGAGCTCGGGGTCGCGGACGCCGACCGGGTGGCGACCCTCGCCTGGAACAACGCCGAGCATGTCGAGGCCTACTTCGCGATCCCCTCCATGGGCGCGGTGCTGCACACGCTCAACCTCCGCCTTCCGGCCGAGCAGCTGGTGTGGATCGTCAACCACGCGGCCGACAAGGTCGTCATCGTCAACGGCTCGCTGCTGCCGCTGCTCGCCCCGCTGCTGCCGAAGCTGCCCACGATCGAGCACATCGTCGTCACCGGGCCCGGTGACCACTCCCTCCTCGAGGGCGCCCGCCCCCGGGTGCACGAGTACGAGGACCTGATCGCGGGCCGGCCGACGGCCTACGACTGGCCCGAGCTGGACGAGCGCCAGGCCGCCGCCATGTGCTACACCTCCGGCACCACGGGCGACCCCAAGGGTGTGGTGTACAGCCACCGTTCGATCTATCTGCACTCCATGCAGGTCAACATGGCCCAGTCGATGGGCCTGACCGACCAGGACACCTCGCTCGTGGTGGTCCCCCAGTTCCACGTCAACGCCTGGGGCCTGCCGCACGCCACCTTCATGACCGGCGTCAACCTGCTGATGCCGGACCGCTTCCTGCAGCCGGCGCCGCTCGCCGAGATGATCGAGTCCGAGCGCCCGACCCATGCGGCGGCCGTTCCCACCATCTGGCAGGGCCTGCTCGCCGAGCTGACCGCCAAGCCGCGCGACGTCTCCTCCCTCACCCAGGTGACCATCGGCGGTTCGGCCTGTCCGCCCTCCCTCATGGAGGCCTTCGACAAGCTGGGCATGCGGGTCTGTCACGCCTGGGGCATGACCGAGACCTCCCCGCTCGGCACGATCGCCCGTCCGCCGGCCCATGCGGTCGGCACCGAGGAGGAGTTCGCGTACCGCCTGACCCAGGGCCGTTTCCCGGCCGGTGTCGAGGCCCGCCTCAGCGGCCCCGGCGGTGAGCGCCTGCCCTGGGACGGCGAGTCCGCCGGCGAACTGGAGGTCCGCGGCAACTGGATCGCGGGCGCCTACTACAACGGCCCCGACGCCGAACCCCTGCGCCCGGCCGACAAGTTCAGCGAGGACGGCTGGCTGAAGACGGGGGACGTCGGGACGATCTCCCCCGAGGGCTTCCTCACCCTCACCGACCGCGCCAAGGACGTCATCAAGTCCGGCGGCGAGTGGATCTCCTCCGTCGACCTCGAGAACGCCCTGATGTCCCACCCGGCCGTCGCCGAGGCGGCCGTGGTCGCCGTCCCCGACGAGAAGTGGGGCGAACGCCCGCTGGCCACGGTCGTGTTGAAGGAGGGCGCCACGGCCGACTTCGAGACCCTGCGCGCCTTCCTCGCCGACGAGGGCCACATCGCCAAGTGGCAGCTCCCGGAGCGCTGGACGATCATCGAGGCGGTGCCAAAGACGAGCGTGGGCAAGTTCGACAAGAAGGTGCTGCGCAGGCAGTACGCGGAGGGGGCACTGGACGTGACCAAGCTCTGAGCGACGGCCGGGCTTGTGGCGCGGCGGCGTGGCTTGTCGCGCCACGGGCCCGGCCTGTCGTGTGACGGCCAGGGTTCTCGTGTGACGGCCCGGCGCGTCGCGGGTCCCTCCCGTACGGCGACTCTCACCGCCGTACACGGCTCCCGCCCCCTATGACGACCCTCACCGCCGCACGGCAGTAGCCCCCCAGCCCAGCACCAGCCACAGCCCCGCCACCGCGCACACCCCGCCCCAGCCCCAGTGGCCGAAGGCGAGGCCGGCCAGGGCGGAGGCGGTGGCGCCGCCGGCGAAGCCTGCTACGACGTAGGCGCTGTTCGCGGTGGCCGGGGCCGAGGTGGTGGTGAGGGCGAGGGTCTGATTGGCGACGTGGGAGGCGACGAGGGCCGCGTGGACGGCGATCGCGGCGACGAACAGGGCCGCGAGCGCCTGCCCGCCCCACCAGAACAGCGGCACGGACACGGCCGCGAGCAGATACGCCGACCGTACGACCTTGGCGGCGCCGAAGCGGTCGACCAGTCCGCCGGCCAGCGGCGCCACCGCGCTCGCGGTGAGCCCGAAGAGGCCGAACAGACCGGCGGTCGCGGTGGACAGGCCGTAGGACTCGCCGGTCAGCAGCAGGGCGAGCGAGGTCCACAGGGCGCTCCAGGCGCCGTACATCCCCGCCTGGCGTACGCACGCCCGCCACAGGTCCGGCGAGTGGCGCACGACGGACGGCATGGCGGCGAGGCCCGAGAAGAGCGAGCCCTGGCGGCGGGGCGTCGCCGCGGGGAGGACACGCGCGGTCGCGAGCCCCAGTACGGCGGTCAGTGCCGCCGCGCCCACGAAGGCCGTCCGCCAGCCGAAGGCCTGCCCGACCAGACCGCCGAGCACGCGAGCGGCCACGATCCCGGCGAACAGGCCGGAGATGACGGCGGCGACATGCCGGGCGCGGCGGTCGGCGGGGGCACGTGCGGCGACCAGCGGGACCAGGAGCTGGGGGACCACCGTGGCCGCGGAGGCGACCAGTACGGCGGCCGCGAGCGTGGTCGTCCCGGCGGCCGTGGCGCCGGTGACCAGGGCCGCGGCGGTGACCAGGGACAGGACGGCGACCAGGCGGCGCCGGTTCACGCTGTCGCCGAGCGGGGCGAAGAAGAGCAGGCCGGCCGCGTAGCCGAACTGCGCGACCGAGGCGATCCAGGCGACCGCCGAGGGGGTCGAGCCGAAGTCGTGGGCGATGAGGGGGAGCAGGGGCGCCGCGAGATAGATGTTGGCGGCCGTGACGGCGGTGCACAGGGCGATGAGGGGCAGGAACAGGCGTGATGTGCCCGCCGGCGCCGGAGCGGCGGTCCGGACCGGTTGCGCTGCGGTGGTGGACTGCATGGCGGACGGACTCCTTCGAGTGCCTTCGAGTTCTTCTGGTTCTTCTTCTGGTTCTTCTGGTTCTTCGAGCCAGCTCCAACAACTAACTGGTTGGTTGGAAGGAAGAACACCGTGCACCTTCCGACGATTCCCTGTCAACCAAATAGTTGGTTACCGGCCTCGGAGCGGTACCCTGCCCCCATGGCAGTCAGAGACCCCGAGGCCACCAGGGCCCGGATCTTCGAGGCGGCGGTGGCCGAGTTCGCCGCCCGCGGCATCGCCGGCGCCCGCATCGACCGCATCGCCGCCGCGGCCAAGGCCAACAAGCAGTTGATCTACGCCTACTTCGGCAACAAGGCGGAGCTGTTCACCCAGGTCCTGGGCAAGGTCATGCTCGACCTGGCCGCGGCCGTCCCCGTCGACCCGGACGACATCGAGGGCTGGATCGACCGCCTGATGGACTACCACGAGACCCACCCCGAGGTGCTGCGCCTGCTCTTCTGGGAGGGCCTGGAGTACGGCACCACCGACCTGCCCGACGAGGCCGAGCGGCAGGAGCACTACCGCCGCAAGGTGGCGACCCTGGAGGACGGCCAGGCCCGCGGCGTCATCACCGACGCCATCCCGCCCCGCGACCTGCTCCTGCTGCTGACCGCGCTGGCCAACTGGGCCGTCGTCGTTCCGCAGATGCGCCGCATCCTCGCGGGCACCGACGACACCGACCGCGACCGCCTGCGCACCTCGATCAAGGAGGCGGCACGCAGGCTCGTCGCGAAGTAGCGAAGTAGCGAAGTAGCGAAGCAGCGAAGTAGCGAAGCAGTCCTGACCGAGGCCTAGTTGGTCCCGATCCGCGACAGCAGATCGACGATCCGGCTCTGCACCTCGCTGCTGGTGGACCGCTCGGCGAGGAACAGGACGGTCTCGCCGGAGGCCAGCCGCGGCAGGTCTGCCTGGTCGACGGCGGCGGTGTAGACGACGAGCGGGGTGCGGTTGAGCTGCCCGTTCGCCCGCAGCCAGTCGATGATCCCGGCCTGGCGCCGGTGCACCTGCATCAGGTCCATCACCACCAGGTTGGGCCGCAGCTGCCCGGCCAACATCACCGCGTCCGCATCGCTCGCGGCCCGCGCCACCTGCATCCCGCGCCGCTCCAGCGTCGCGGTCAGCGCCAGCGCGATCTCCGCATGCTCCTCGATCAGCAGCACCCGCGGCGGATGCTGCTCGCTGTCCCGCGGCGCGAGCGCCTTCAGGAGTACGGCGGGGTCGGCGCCGTACGCCGCCTCGCGCGTCGCCTGCCCGAGCCCCGCGGTCACCATGATCGGCACCTCGGACGCCACCGCCGCCTGCCGCAGCGACTGCAGCGCGGTCCGCGTGATCGGCCCGGTCAGCGGGTCCACGAACAGTGCCGCCGGGAAGGCCGCGATCTGCGCGTCGACCTCCTCGCGCGACTGCACGATCACCGGCCGGTAGCCGCGGTCGCTCAGCGCCTGCTGGGTCGTCACGTCCGGCGCGGGCCACACCAGCAGCCGGCGCGGGTTGTCCAGCGGCTCCGGCGGCAGCTCGTCGTCCATCGGCACCGGACGCGGGGTGTCCGCGATCTCCACGGCCCCACCGGGACCGTCCAACGGCTCCGGCCCCTCGGCCGCGTTCTCGTCCGGCGCCCCTATGGCGTACGACCGCCCGGTGCCCTCGGTCATCTGCGCCAGCCGCGACTGCCCGGCCAGGGACGGCTGGGGCTGCGCCGGTACGGGCGTCTGCTCGGCCGCCGGGTGCGGACGGGCCGCCTGATCCGGGGCCGCGGCGGCGGGCTCGGTCCGGTTGCCCAGCTTGCGACGCCGGCCGGAACCGCTCGGGTTGTGCGGCGCGGGCGTGGCCGACGGCTGCTGCACCTGCGCCGCCTGCCGCGTGAACGGCACCCCCTGGCCCAGCGTCCGCACGCTGATGGCCTGGCCCTGCGTGGAGTTCGGGTCCACGGGAGCGGCCGGCGCGGCGGCCGCTTCGGCGGGGAGCGGCTGGGCCGGGCGTGCCGGTGCCGCGGGCGCCTCCGGGGGCAGCGGAGTGCCGGGGGCCGGAGTGGACTGACCGGGGGCCGCCTCCACGGGCGCCGCGGGATGCGGCTGAGCGGCGGCGGCCGGTGCGGTCTGGCCGGTGCCGTTCTGCGCGGCGGCCGCCTGAGCGGGAACGGGCGCGGCCTGCTGCACCGGCACCCCCTGCCCCGGGGTCTGTCCGCCGGCCTCCTGCGCCCCGGGCTGCGCCACGGCACGGCGACGGCGGCCCGTCGGCGCGCTCGTGGGGTGCGGCTGCGGCGGAGTGTGGTCGCCGGACTGGTCGTGCGGAACGGCATCGTGACGACCGTCGTCGACCAGAGCGTCACCGGAAGCATCCTGGCCGCCCTGCCCGGGGATCTGCGGCTGTCCGGGGACCTGATGCTGTGCGGGAACCTGAGGCTGTCCGGGGACCTGCGGCTGAACAGGAACCTGCGGCTGAACAGGAACCGGAACCGGCGCCTGCCCCTGCGCAGGTACGGCTGCCTGCCCAGGCACCGGCGCCTGCCCCTGCTCACTCGCGGCGGGAACCCGGTCCGCCTCCGCCGGCGGCAGGGCGAACACCGAACGCGGGGCCGCCTCCTGCGCGGCGGCGCGGTCGTTCGCGGCGGCCAGGGCGCGGCGGCGGCGTCCGGTCGGCTCGCCGTTCTCGGCATTCAGTGCGGCTGCGGCCTGCTCGGCCGGGACCGGCTGCTCGGGCGACGCGGGGCCCGCGGGCAGCGCCGCGGGCAGGGCGGGCTGCGCGCCGCCGTCCCGTCGCGCACGCCGGCCGCCGGGCGCGGGCACGCCCTGCGGCGGAACCGTCCCGCCCAGCCCCGTACCGACGGCCGCGGTCCCGGCGCCGTGCTCGCCGGCCATGACGACGGCACCCTCGGCGACACCGTCACCGGCGTCGGCCGGCCGCCCACGCCGCCGCCCGGTACCGCCGGAAAGCTCCAGTGCTGCCGAGGCCGCGGCGGCCGCCGACTCCTCGACCGCACGCCTGCGACGCCGCCCGGTGGGCACACCGCCCTCCGCGTCACCGGCGTCGGTCGGGTCACCGGCCTCCGCCGGCCCCTCGCTCTCCAGGAACGCGTCGACGGAGGACCGCCGGCCACGCCGCCGCCCGCCACCGGAGGTCTGGTCGGAAGCGACACCCTCGTCGGACCCGGCGCCCGAGACCTCGACCGGGCCGTCGGCCGCAACGGCCCCGGCCCCGCCGCCGATGGGCACCTCCAGCACATACGCGCTGCCGCTCATCCCGGGCACGTCGTGCGTCTGCAGCACACCGCCATGAGCCCGCACGATCCCGCGCACGATCGGCTCGTGCACCGGGTCTCCCCCGGCATACGGCCCGCGCACCTCGATCCGTACGACCTCGCCGCGCTGCGCGGCGGCCACGACGACCGTGTTGTCCATGTAACCGCCCGCCGACACGGGCGCGTTGCCGGTCGCGTCGACCCCGGCGACATCCGCGACCAGATGGGCGAGCGCACTCGCCAGGCGCTGCGGGTCGACCTCGGCCTCGATGGGCGGCGCGTGCACGGCGAACTGCACCCGGCCGGGCCCGATCAGCTCGACGGCCCCGTCGACACCGGCGGCGACCACCGCGTCGAGCATGACCTTCGTACGAGTGATCTGCTCGCTCCCGGCGTCGAGCAGCTGGTAGCCGAGGACGTTGTCGATGAGGGTGGTGATCCGCGAGTAACCGGCCGACAGGTGGTGGAGCACCTGGTTGGCCTCCGGCCACAGCTGCCCGGCGTCGTCGGCGGCGAGGGCGGCCAGCTCGCGCCGCAGCTCGTCCAGCGGTCCGCGCAGCGACCGCCTCAGCAGGGTCAGCAGCTGCTCGTGCCGTGCGGCGAGGGCCTCGTACCGGTCCTTCTCCCGCTCACCGAGCGCGGCATACCGCTCCTCGCCCGCAGCGAGCTCCTCGTCGTGCTGCTCCTGCAGCTCCTCGATCTCGGTGACGTGCTTCTGGCGCAGTGCGGTGAGCTCGGAGGCGTGCTCCTCCTCGATCCGCTCCAGCTCCTCGGCGTGCCGCTTCTCGAGAGCGGCCTTCTCCTCGGCGAGCGCGTCGTACGGCCGCCGGTCGGCGAAGGTCATCACGGCACCGACGAGCTGGTCCCCGTCGCGCACCGGAGCGGTGGTCAGATCGACGGAGACCTTGTCCCCGCCCTTGGAGAACAGCACCTGCCCCCGCACCCGGTGCTTGCGCCCGGAGCGCAGGGTGTCGGCGAGCGCAGACTCCTCGTACGGGAAGGGGGAACCGTCGGCCCGCGAGTGCAGCACGAGGGAGTGCAGCTCCTTGCCGCCGAGATCACTGGCCCGATAACCCAGTATCTGAGCGGCGGCCGGATTGACGAGCACGATCCGCCCGGCCGTGTCGGTCCCCACCACACCCTCGGACGCGGCCCGCAGGATCATCTCGGTCTGCCGCTGCGAACGTGCCAGCTCGGCCTCGGTGTCCACGGTCCCGGTCAGGTCGCGCACGACGAGCATCAGCAGCTCGTCGCTGCTGTAGCCGTAACCGTCGTAGGCCTGCTGCCCGTTCTCGAGGTTGGCGCTGGTGACCTCGACGGGGAACTCCACCCCGTCGGTCCGCCGCGCGATCATCCGGGTGGGCTTGGTCCGCCCGGCCGGGTCCATGTGATCGGGCCGCCGCATGGACCCCGGGATCAGCTTGGAGTCGAACTGCGGCAGCAGATCGAGCAGCCCCCGCCCCACGAGAGCCGTACCCGGCGCTTCAAAGGCCTCAAGCGCGATCGTGTTCGCGTTGACGACGGTCCCATTGGCGTTGACCAGCACCAACGCATCGGGAAGCGCGTCGAGTATGGCTGCGAGGCGAGCAGCGCCTCGGGATGGCCTGCTGCTCACGAGACGCTTCCTCCCTGTTACCGCACCTTGCCGACCGCTCGGGCCATCTTGCCAACCGGCCCGCGACGTGTCACGCGAGGGAGTCTAAGGGCAGTGGTTGCGCTCGCGACGCCGGATGAGAGGGAGGTCGCACGACGAGTTGAAGTAGAACGTGTGCCCGCATCCTCTGGCCTGCGCAGGCTTCGCGAGACCTTCGCCAGACCCTTACGGCGTTCCGGGTTTCCCCCGGGACAACCCTGTGCGCGTCGAGTCCCTACGGTTGCCCCTGGGGCCGCAGATCGGGCAGCAACGGCACGAGCCGGTCCCAGCGCCCGATCTGACATCCGTCGCTGCGGTCGTACGACGCGTCGACGGGCCGCCCGGCCCACCTCCCGGTGACATGCGCGGTGGCGGGCCCGCCGTACTGCATGGTGCAGACGCTGTCCTCGGGCACGGGCGCGAAGGTGTCCCTGCCCCACCGGGCGACACGATCGAGTGCTTCGCATGCGCCGCTGACATCGGGATGGTTGCCGCCGCCTGGATGGCAGTAGAGGTCGAACGTCCCGTCCGTACCGTCGCCCGCGTGCCGCACGGTGACGGTGAGGTGGTCGCCGGCCCGGTCCTCGTCCTGCACGGGTGGCGGTGCGAGGGCGGGGCGGCCGACGTCGGCGTGGGCGACGGCGGGCACGACGGAGGCGGCGGCGGTGGCGGCGACGACGAGAATCCGAGCGAACATGCCCTGACTAACGCGCCACCGTCCCGGTCGGCACGGACACCTCGGCACGGACACCTCGGCGCGGACACCTCGGCACGGGCCGGAAGGGCTTTGCTCTGCGGCCTGCCTGCCTAGTACCGTGGGAGTCGATTGGTGACAGCACGCTCGACTGTGTCATCATCTGCACGCACCACTCGCGCTCGCGCGGGCGGCTGTGCTGGAGGCGTCGCCTAGTCCGGTCTATGGCGCCGCACTGCTAATGCGGTTTGG
Organism: Streptomyces sp. NPDC001604; assembly: GCF_042893475.1. Lineage (NCBI taxonomy): Bacteria > Bacillati > Actinomycetota > Actinomycetes > Kitasatosporales > Streptomycetaceae > Streptomyces > Streptomyces sp. NPDC001604. The sequence goes on from NZ_JBIAUY010000002.1 coordinate 747,148, forward strand.
GCCTTAAAGCCCATCGAGGGTTCAAATCCCTCCGCCTCCGCCATCTGACCAGGGAGTTCGGCCTAAACAGGCTGGGCTCCCTGAGTGGCGTTCAGGGGGCTTTTCAGCCCCCAGATGGCACGGTGTTGGCACCAACCGCTGAAAGGCGATTCTGGCGCGGAATGAAGGCCGCAATCTTGCGCGTGGCGTCCTCCGCCAACTCCTCTGCGACGACCGCGTACACGTCCTTTGTGAAGGACACCGACGCGTGGCCGAGCACCTCCGAGACGAACTTGTCATCGACCCCGGCGGCGATCAACATCGTGGCCGCACCATGCCGGAGATCATGGAAGCGGATGGGCGGGAGCGCCAGCCTCAGCGCTACCTCGACGGCCGCCTCCGTCGTCCGGTACTTCCGGGCGATTCGCTCGACCGACCAACCCTCCTTGCCCTTCCCGCGGATGTTCGTGTACCGCTCCAGCAGGATCCGGAAGCGGCTCGACAGATACTCCGCCTTCAGCGCGGTGCCGTCCTCGTAGCAGAACACTCGGCCGGCGTCCTGGTACGCCTCCCCCCACTGCAGCCGTTCCTCCAGCTTCCGCTTGTGCCAGGCCTTGAGGACGCGCACGGTCTCATCGTCGAGGGGAATCTGCCGGTAGCCGGCCTCGGTCTTCGTTTCGTCCAAGTCGTCGTCCGACTGGGACTGCAGGACGTGCAGGCGCTTGCGGGTCAGGCTGAGGTCTTTCTCCTCGGCGCCGACCAGCTCGCCGCGGCGCGGCCCGTAGTACGCATCCAGATGGAACGCCGGATACAGGCGCTCACCCTCGGCCTCGGAGAAGTCGAGGAACGCTCCGCACTGTTCGGAGGTCCACACCATGACCTTCGCAGGGACGGCCCCGGTCTTCTCCCACGCCGCGACGCGCTCGGCCGTCCACAGCAGAGGCTTCGCACGGCCCTGCTTCCGCTTGCCACCCTTCGACCGCCAGACCCCGTCAGCCGGGTTGTCCGGCCGGATCTTCGACAGCTTCACCGCGTCTGTCAGCGCGCCGTGCAAGACGGCGTGTACACGCCGGATGCGGCTCTCGGAGATCGGGCGGGTATGCAGCCGCCTGCCGTGCCGTGTTGCCCGGACGTCCTTCAGCCGGCGCAGGATCTCGGAGCGGTCGCCTTGTTCCTCCGGCCGGTTGAGCTTCCGCATGGCCGCGTACAGCTCGCGGAAGTGCTCGTCGGTGAGATCGACGACCTTGATGTGTCCGAGCCCTGGCTTCCCGTACAGGTCGATCGCCTCGCGCTCGGCGTCGAGGGTGCTCTGCTTCAGGCCCTCGCCGGTCTCGGCCTCGGACTTCCGCCAGGTGTACCGGCGCTCGAGGTACTCGCCGAGCGTGGTCTTCCGCTCGTCGTGCGCCTTCGGGCTGGCGGCCGTGCCGAGCGCGTTTGCCAGCTCGGCCTTGCACTCCTTCTCCGTGTCGTACGGACCGATGCGCGGCTGGCGCCGCTTCCCGTCCGCGGACTTCGGCGCCTCGTACCGGGCGTACCAGCCACCGTGTCCCTTCTTGCTGAGGCTCGGGCACTTCTTGCCCAGCAGCCGTTTCGTCTCCGGATCTCGGCACGAGCAGGCCTTGTACGGCTTCACTCCTTGTCCCCCTCGTCAGTCTCGCCCGCGTCCTCCGCGGGCTGGTCTTCCTTGTCTCGGTCGTAGTCGAGTGCCGCGCGGTTGTTCTCCGCGATGCGGTCGGGCGTGAACCATGCACGCGACGCTGCTTGCTGTCGCTCCGGCGACATGGATTCGAAGCCGGCGGCGAGCTCGGCCATGTTGGCCGGAGGTGTGGCGTAGCCCTCCGGGAAGATGCGGCCGAACTCCTCCGGGGTCATGTCCCGCAGCAGTGGGCCAGGTTCCGCGCCAGCTCGGCCCTTCACGCTCGGGCCGAGCCATCCCGCCTTGCGAGCGCGCGCGATCCAGGACCGCACCGTCTCTTCCGGCCGGCTGAACTCTTGCGCCATGCGCTTCACGGCCCCGGACGGACGGTTAGGCGCAGTCTCAGCGAGGTAGGCGACGGCGACGCTCCGAAGGAGTTCGTCACTGAGCGCCCCGCGGCCGCTGCTCCTCGCCTCCCGAGGCGGGTACTCCGGTGCCGGCGTCTCTGCCGACTGCGCGGCCCGGGCGGTGACAGCCCGCGCGAGGTGCAGGATGTCGCCGACTTGGATACGGCGCAGAAGGCTGCCGGTGATCCCGTTGCCTGCGGGGTCGTGGGCCTGCAACTCGACGCGGGAGATGACCAGTCCCTGCGAGCCGCGCGCAATGTCGCCCTTGGCGAGCCACTCGCCGGAGGTGGGGCGGCACTCGAACGTGGCCACGACCGCACCTTCGGTCTGCTTGCCGGCCACATCGGGGTCGGCGAAGGCGCTGATCTGGACCTCGTCGGGTCCATCGGTGGTGGGGGGCATGGGTGTCGTCACCTGGCGAGCATCGCAGCAAGCGCAACAGTAGGTCAACACACCAGCCCGGCAGACGTGGCACACCATGTCTGCTGACATGGTTGACCTGCCGTGGCCAGGCCTGCCATGCTGGCCACATGACAGCCACAGCGCTTCGCGTTCGTGCTCGTCTGCGCCTGCGCCAGGACCTCCCGGACCCTGCGGAGCGACGAGCCATTCGTAAGGCGGCGGGTCTCTCGCAGGGGGAGCTCGCCGAGGCCATCGGAGTCACCCGGCAGGCCGTCAGTCACTGGGAGGGCGGCACCCGCACTCCGACGGGCGTCCTGCTCGACCGTTACGTGTCAGCCATCCGCACCATGCGGGGCGCAGCATGACGGCCAGCTGGACGCGCGAGGCAGTGGAGGCGCTCGGCCCGACCACGGACGTGCCCACAGTTGCGTCGATCTTCGGCGTCAACAAGGACACCGTGTACGCGCAGATCCGTCGCAACGAGTGGACCGCTACCCGAGTGCTCACGCTCGGCCGGAAGATCAAGATCCCGACTCGGGACCTGATCACCCTCCTCTACGCCCCGGATTCCTCGCGTGACGAGACCGAGCAGCAATGTGCATCAGGGCCACATAACCCCACTTCAGGACCCATGGAATCGCAGTCTGAATGCGGTTGCAGGGTTGGGGAATCGGCCGTGATCCGGCCCCTCCGAGGGGCATGAAACGGCCCCTCTCGCGCCGGCATTTGGGGTGCCGACGAGAGAGGGACCTCAGCAACAGACCCACCTACAGCGAAGCCCCGGGCTCATCGCTCGGCAGCGACCCAGGGCTACGCGGAACAGATCGGGGATCCATCACCATGCAGAAGCTTACGACCAGCCCGACCGCCACCGCCATCTGCTCCGAGCAGGGCCGCGAGCGCGCTGCCCTGTGCGACACCGACGGCGCCCGCGAGCACAGCGAGTCGCTCCTCACCCCCGCACAGTCCACACCTGTCCTGGATGACGGGCTCGGCGCCGGAATCACCGCCCCCGTCGAGACCGAACTCCGGGACATCGACGACCAGTGCACACCCCGCGAGAACGAGGAACTGCCGTTCCTCGCCGCGCAGATGGTCGTGTCTGAGTACCGGCCGCAGGCCTACGGTCGGCACACCAACGTGTGGTTGCACTACGGCCGCACTACCGGAACCCTCACCCCGGCCAAGGCCCGCGAGGCGCTGGAAGCGATGCGTACCTTCGTCGAGCGCTTCGCAGCCGTGGTCGACCTGGCCGAGGAGACCGCGGCCGGCGACTTCAACGGCGACCCGGAGATTGAGCGCCTCGACCGCGAGGCCGAGGGCCGGCGGATCCGCGCCATCACCGAGGGCCGCAGGTGACCACGCGCACCGGCAACGGCCGTCCCCGCCTGGTCGCTTCGGCGGCCGGGCGGGGGCCCGCAGTCGACGTGCGGTGCCGTCTCCGGCTCAAGGTCGACCGGTACGGCTGCATTCAGCCCAGGTCCATCGACAGCCGCTCCGGTCTCATGAACATCTACGGAACCGGCGCGGTCGTCGAGGTCGATCTCGGCCGAGGATCCTGCCTCACCTACTACGACGCGGACCTGATCGCCGAGAACCTCGCCAAGTGCGCCGCGATCCACATCGTCAGCACCGAGGCGTACGGCGAGCGGCCGCGCATCGAACGTGGCACGGCCTACAACGCGGACGGCGCCGTCGTCGTTCTGCGGTGGGCCATCGAACGCGCGGCGCGCCGCAGAGGCGCCACCGCGTGCTGAACACCCCCGACTTCCACTGCTCCCGCCACCGCGCGGGAGCGGAGGCACACCCCCCGGAGCGCGACGAGTGAACGACGAGCAGCAGCCGCTCACCGCAGACCCCCAGGTCATGCGGGACTGGCTGACGCACCTGTACGGCGGGTGCCCCGGGCTCCTCAGCGTGTGCTCGGATGCCGACGGTTGGGCCGGCCGCCGCTTCTCCACCGACGAGGCCAGTATCGCGGCCGCCGTGGAGTACGCCGTGAAGTTGGACCGGCGGCGAGCGAAGGGCATCTATGCCCAGACCACGACGCTCCGCGAGAACCCGCGCGAGGGCCGCGGCGGCGAGGACTTGGTGCACGCGCTCACGCATCTGTGGGCAGACGGAGACTTCGGGACGATCGGCCACAAGCCCGGGCCCGACGATCTGCCCGCACCGCCGGACGCGGACGCTGTGGCCAAGGTGGTTGCGGAGTCTGGCCTGCCCGCGCCGTCCGGCTGGTCGTACTCCGGGGGCGGCTGCAACCCCGTGTGGCTGCTCGCCGAGAACCTCGTCATCACCAGCGACGAAGAACGGTCCCGGGCCAAGGAACTGACGACCGGTCTGCAGGCCGTTCTCGCCGCGCAGGCGTATCGGCTCGGATGGTCGTGGGACAGCGAGGTCGGCAACCTCGACCGGCTGATGAAGATCCCGGGGACGGTCAACCGGAAGGAAGGACTGCAGCGGCCGACTTCCCACGCCCCGGGCACAGGTGAGGTGTTCGACCTCGCCGACCTCGCCGAGGCGGTCTCAGCGCTGGTGCCCGACGCTCGAGAGGCGCTGGCTCAGGCGTCCCGCGAGAAGCAGCAGCGCAAGGCCGAGCGCAAGGGCGTGGCGGTACCGCCCCCACGGAAGGAACGGCCAACCGGGCTGCACAGCGGAGACGGCCCCCTCGACGTCCTCGCCGACATGCTCACCTTCCGTGACCTGCTCGAACCCGAGGGCTGGACGTACGTCGGGCAGACCGGCGGCCGCGAGAAGTGGCTACGGCCCACCGCCGGAGGCGACGGACCGAGCAGCGCCTACAGCCTGCTCTGCGACGACCACGTGGCCGTGAACTGGTCCGAACGCTCAGACCTCCCCGTGGGGGCGCAGCCCCCGGGCCAGAAGCTCACGATCGGCACGTTGTACGCGCACCTCAACTACGCCGGAAGCACCATCGAGGCCGCACGCGACATCCTGCGCGCAGCAGCAGGCAGGCCCACCCGAGGCCCGGCCGCACGCCTGGCGCCGGCTGTCCTGTCCGAAGTGCGGCGCCGGTGCCTGAAGGACAGCTCACGCGCCCGTGACGAGGCCGAGAGCCTCCGGGCCCTCCTCGCCGACGACCCATGGGACGGGCCACAAGACGAACCCCCAGAGGGCCCCGATGACTTGCCAGAGGTCCGCGGGCTCATCCCGGAAACGTTCTGGGTTGCACGGCCCGAACTGCGTCACATCCGGCAGGCCGGCCACTCCCGTACCCGTTCCGGCGACGTCGCCCTACTCGCGGTGCTCACCCGCCTGTCAGCCCTGGTCTCGCACCGCATCCGCGCAGACACCGGCATCGCCGGGTACGCCTCGCTGAACCTGTTCGGCGGGATCATCGGGCCGTCCGGCATCGGCAAGTCGTCCGGCGTCGAGGTCGCCGAACGGCTCATGCCCGCACCCGCAGGGCTGGACTTCCGCGACGGCCTGCCCATCGGCTCTGGCGAAGGCCTGGCCGAGGTGTTCATGGGCGTCGTCGAGGAGGAGACCGGCGAGGTCAGAAGGAGAGGCGCGACCGAGACGCCCGTCACCGTGAGCGTCCGGAAGCAGGTACGGCACAACGCGTTCTTCTACGTCGACGAGGGCGCCACGATCACCCGGCTGATGCGGGAGCGGTCCGGGTCCACACTCGGCGAGACGCTCCGCAGCGCGGCCGTCGGCCAGACCCTCGGGCAGACCAACGCCAGCAAGGACACCAGCCGTTACATCCCGAGCGGCTCGTACAGCATGGGCCTGCTGGTCGGGTTCCAGCCGGAGACCGTGGCCCCGTTGTTCGAGGAAGTCGCTGAGGGCACACCTCAACGGTTCGTGTGGGTGCAGGTCATCGACCCTGCGATCCCTGACGTCCAACCCCCGTGGCCCGGCGAGCTGCGCGTGTGGCAGAACGCCGCCATCGTGGCGCCCGGTGACGAGGCGAGCGGCTTCGTCCTGGTCACGTTCGACGAGACCATCCGGACCGAGCTGCGCGTCGCCGACCTGGCCAAGGCACGCGGCCACGTGAGCCCGGTCCTGCAGAACCCGTTCGACTCGCAGGCCCCCGTGATGAAGGTGAAGCTCGCTGCGCTGCTGGCCATCCTGGCCGGTCGGCGGCACGTGACCGTCGAGGACTGGCGGTTGGCTCAACTGCTGTGGGATGCCTCGTGCGCCACCCGGGATGCGGTCATCGACTACACCGAGGCGAAGCGGCGCGCCGAGCAGGAGAAGCGCACTCTCGCCCGCATCGAGGAGGAGGTGCGGGTTGAAGGCGCGAAGCAGGCTGCCGAGGTAGCGCGGGCGGAGCGGGCTGTCGAGCGGCTCGCGACACGGCTCGCCTTGATGACGCGGGAGAACGGGCCACAGACCCGCAAGGAAGTACGTGCGCGCACGGCCGGCCGAGACAAGAAGTACCTGCCCGATGCGTTCGCCTACGCGGTGCTGCGTGAGTGGGTCGTCGAGGCGGACGGCAAGTTCGTTCCCGGTCCTGTCCCGCCGTCATGAGGGGGGACAGACAGGGGGGACACGAGGGGGGGACATGGGGACGGGGGGACAGCGTTTGTCCCCCCTCCCTCCCCCTCACAGAGACAGAAGAAGTTCCGAATCGAAACTATTGCAAGCGCAACTAAGCCTCTGACCGGCCTAAATAGAAGATCAAGATCAAAAACTATTCGACTCGCGTACCGCGCGAGGCAAGGGGGGACAAACAGCGTCCCCCCTGTCCCCCCACCACGAACGGAGTCCCCCATGGAACCCACACGAACCGACTGGCTCATCGGTGACATCGACCCCCTCGCCGTCGCCGCCGCCTACGCCTGCGGCCACTGCAACAGCACCACCGAACTCCGCACCGTCGACAGCACGGTCCGCGCCGTCGTCCACCACGACGACAGCTGCCCCGTCCTGACAGGAGCGCTTTCGTCGGCCCCGGACGTCGTCCGCGCACTCGTCGGGCACGTCCCCGACACCTTCCGCCCCTGAACGGGGACGCCATGGCGACCAACGACATCACCGAAGACGAGGCGTTCGGCCCCGTCGGCTACCTCGCAAACGCCCTCGCCCATCTCCGCGCCGGCCACCCGATCGCCGAGCTTGACGTCCCCCTTGTGCTCTACGTCGCCCCGACTCAGGCCGACGTCGACAACGCCCGCCACATGGCGACGCACCTCGAGCGGATCGCCCAACTCGAGGTATCTCCCGAACCAACCGCCCGCAGGGCATGGCCGGGAGCAGGGAGCGAACGTGCCTGATGAGGACGTGTCGCAGCCTGTTGACACCCGGATTTCGGTCCCGGCTGTTTCATCTTCTCCGTTGGGTTGGACGGCTCGGCGTGGCGGCCCGTATCCGCACCTCCGGTTGGACGCCAGCGTCAAGGCCACTGAGGGGCTGGCGGTGTTCGAGCTGGTGCTCGGCCGGCACTTCACCTTTCGCCAGGCCGCTGCTCAGCTCGGCATGAGCCCTACGACTGCGTGGCGACGCTACTGGTGGTTCATGGACTGGACGTTGCCGGGGCGGTGGGGGCGGAAGGCGGGGCGGCTGCCGCCGATGCGGGGGACGCGGGCGTGTCCGCGCGGGCGCCCGTACATCGATGAGTTGGACGGGCCGAGTGGCCCGCTTTACCAGGGAGGAATCGAGGGATGACCAGGACGGACCCGCGGAAGCGTATGGACGCGCTGGTGTTGCTGGCTCAGGGCTGCAGCTTTCGGTCTGTGGCTGCCGAGTTGGAGGTGTCGGCGGGCACGGTCAGCCGTTGGGCGAAGGAGCCGGTGTTCGTCGCTGGGTTGGCTCGGGTGAAGGCGGCGGTGGCGTCCGCGAGGGTCGACGCGGACGCTGCGTTGGCGGTGTTCGAGGAGGTGGCGCGCAGTCTCGAACCGCCGGGTCATGGTGGGCCCGTGGTGGTGTCGATCCCGGCTGGCGCGTCGCCGCGGCGGGCCCGCAAGTTGGTGGCGCAGGGCGTGGCTCGTGCGGTGGAGAGGGGCCTGCAGTGAACGGGTACGACCTGGCGGCGGTGGTCGTCGTTTGTGTGACGGCGGTCGTGGTGACGCTGCTGTGGGCGTTGGTGAGGGCGGGGCAGCGGGTTGGGCCTCCGTCTGGTCCGGGGCCGGTGAGGATGTCGGATTCCGAGGCGTTGCGGCAGCGGCTCGGCGAAGCGGTTCAGCGGGCTCGTGAGGGGGGCGTGTGGTGACGGCGGTGGATGAGTCGGCGGCGTGGGCTCGCGAGGAGTTGGCGCACCTGGTGGATGTGCCGGAGTACGGGTCGTCGGAGTGGCATGGGCTGGAGCCGTCGGATCCGCGGCGTCAGGCGGCGCTTGTCATTGCGGCGGAGCGGTGGCGTGAGGGCCAGGTGTCCGTGTGACTGGCGTGCGTCCGGGGCTGGTCCGGCTCGGCGTGCCGGGGTTCGTGGTTGAGGCGGATCTGCCGGTGCCGTGTGGCATAGCCCCTGACGAGTACTTCGCGAAGGGGACGCGGCCGGCGCAGGCCCGGGAGTTGTGCTCGGGCTGTGGCTACCTCGAGGCCTGCCGTGCCTACGCGATGGCGCGGCCGGGGCTGTGGGGTGTGTGGGGCGGGACGACGCGGCGTGAACGGGAGCGGCGTCAGGTGCGCGCGGAGCGCTCCCCGCCGGCTGTGCGGGTGCGGTAGGAGCGGGATGGATGCGACCTGGGCGGGCGTGTGCCTGCCGGGTTACCTGCAGAGATCGACAGTTGGTAACGGAACGGAGTAGAAGAATGACGACCCTGGTGACGGAAGAGCAGGTCAAGCAAGCGGAGCAGGACGCCGAGCGGGCCGAACAGGCGAGTCTCGCGGCGGACAAGCTGTACGTGAAGGGTGCGGGGAGCACGCAGGCGTACGAGGAGCAGCAGAACGCCCGTCGGCGTGCCGAGCAGGCGAAGAAGCGGTTGGAGAAGACGCGCACCGACTATGCCGAGCAGGAGACGCTTCGGGCGGCCCGTGCGGAGTTGATGCAGACGGCGACGAAGGAAATGGCGCCGGTCTTCCGGAAGGTCGCCAAGTCTCGCGAGGAGGCTGTGTCGGCGCTGGCGGCCGCGAGGACGGCGATGGGGAAGGCGCTGGAGGCGGCGGGCACGTATGACGTGCTGGTGCGGGAGGCGGCTGGGGAGTTGGTGAATCGGGGCCTGCGCGGGGAGTACGGGGAGCAGACGGGCGGCTTGTTGGACGGGTCGCTCATGGTGGCGGGTGAGCGGTGGAGCTCCGTTGACGCGCCGGGGGTGCTACTCGTGCTGTTGGGGGAGGCGGTTCGGGCGGCTGGTGGCCGGCACCGGTTGGGTGTGGTGCCGCAGGCGGCGTATGTCGGGCTGGCCCAGCAGCGGGCGACGCGGGAGTTCTTGGATCGGCTTGGCGTCACGCAGGGTTGAGCAGGTCGCGGTGCCCGGTGTCCTGGTGGATGCCGGGCGCTGTTGTTTTTGTGGGGTCCTGACAGTGCACGGGCTCGTGTGGTTCTTCTTGCTCAGCATGGCGGAATGTGGAGAATCTTCGGTGTGCGCGCCACAATTCGGGAAGACCTTCAGTATTTACGCAGGTAGAGCCGTAAAATCTGCGCATGGCAAACGTGCATGCGCACGGGGATGCGCTTCCGAAACTCCCCCTCGATCGGACGGTGCCGCCTCGTGAGCGTGCGGCCGTTCTCCTTGCTCTTGGTGGAACCTCCACAATCGCGGGCCGCGTGCTCGGCGTGGATCCATCCACGGTGCGCCGCTGGCGGCTGCGGGAGGAGTTCCGTGGGGAGGTGGCGCGGCTGCGGTTGCGGCTGGTCGGTCACGACCCTGCGGGCGCGCTCGTTGCCCTGTCCGGGCCTGCGGTGGGCGACGGCAGCGAGGCGGCCCGGTGAGCCGCCGCAAGCTCCACAAGCCGCGCAGGCGGCCGAATCGGGGCGCCGGGAGCGTGGCCATGGTGGCTGAGCGGATCGCCCGCGAGGCGCCCGAGGGTGTGCGGGCCCTCGTCGTCTCCGACTACACGTCCGGCGAGTCGGTCTGGGTCGACGGCCTGAGTGAACGGGTCCTCACCGCAGACATGCCGCGGTGCCAGCATCTTGAGCGCCAGGGTGGCGAGGGCTACGTGTACGCCTCCGAGGGCTACGGGCGTTGCCTGACCTGCCACCTCGGTTCCGTGGCAGGCGCTCGGGGCGAGGTGTCGAGGTGTGGGCGCTGCCGCGCGGCAGCAGGACCAGTGCCGTTGCAGCCTGTCGCGGTCCAGATCGGGCGGTGGCTGCTGTGCTCGGCCTTGTGCGGTCTGTGCGCGGAGTTCCTGCTGTACGAGGGCCGTCGGTCGGCCGGCGCGGCCGGTTCGGGCAGCGGGAGGCGATGAGCGATGCCGAACGTTGTGGAAATCCTGGTCACGGCCAAGGATCTGGCAGGTCCCACCCTCAAGCGCGTCGAGTCCCAGGTCGCCGGCACCAGCTCGGCGATGAAGGCCTTCCACAAGACGGCGATGCTCGCGGGCGCAGGGTTTGCTGCGCTCGGCGCCGAGTCGGTGAAGATGGCGTCCAAGTTCGACGCCAGCATGACCCTGCTGCACACGCAGGCCGGGGTGTCGCAGGACAAGATTGCGGGCCTGAAGCGGGGGGTCCTGCAGCTGGCGGGGAAGGTCGGCCAGGACCCCGACTCGCTGGCGGAGTCCCTGTTCCACGTTGAGTCGAACTTCGAGTCGATGGGCATCTCCAGCAAGAAGGCGCTCGCGCTCACCGAGACTGCGGCGAAAGGCGCCACGGTCGGGCACGCCAAGCTGGTGGACGTCACCAACGCGCTGACAGCGGCGGTCGCGTCTGGCATCCCTGGCGTGAAGAACTTCGACCAGGCGATGGGCGTCCTGAATGCCACCGTGGGCGTCGGCGACATGAAGATGCAGGACCTCGCGAACGCCTTCGGCAGCGGCATGGTCGCCACGGTGAAGGGCTTCGGCCTCAGCATCACCGACGTCGGCGCCGCCCTGGCGGTTTTCGGCGACAACAACATCCGCGGCAGTCTGGCGGGCAACCAGCTCCGCATGTCCGTCATGGCCCTGGCCCATCCCGTGGCCACCGCGGGTGACGCACTCCAGAAGCTGGGCCTGACGCAGACCACCCTCGCCACCGACATGCAGCATGGCGGCCTCAAGCTCGCGCTGGAGGACCTGGTCGCCCGCATGCACAAGGCCGGGATCTCCTCGAAGGAGCAGGGCCAGATCATCACCGAGGCGTTCGGCCGCAAGGCGGGCGCTGGCCTGAACATCCTCGTCGGGCAGATGGACCGGCTGGAATCGAAGTACCCCGCGCTGGAGAAGGGCGCGAAGGGCTTCGGCCAGTCGTGGGCCGACACGCAGAAGACGTTCGCGTTCCAGACGAAGCAGCTCCAGGCGTCGTTCGACGCGCTGATGATCACTGTGGGCGAGAAGCTCATCCCGCCGGTGCAGTCCTTCGTCAACCTCATGCTGCAGAACAAGACCGCCACCGTCGGCACCGTCGCTGTCCTGGCCGGACTCCTCACCGCGACGGTGGCTGTGTCCGCGGCGATGAAGGCCGCCGCCGCCGCGCAGGCCCTGTGGGCCGCCGGCGGGAAGGCTGTTGCCGCACTGCAGGGCGTCTTCGAGGGTGTGGCCCTGCGCGCGATGTATATGCGGGAGGCGTTCGTCGCGGCCGGCGGCGGGGTGGCCGGGCTGAAGGCTGCGTTCGCGGAGTTGGGGGCGGTCGGGAAGGCTTCGCTGGTGATCGGCGGTCTCGCGCTGCTCGCCGTGGGCGTCTCGAAGATCGCCGATCTCGGCAAGACGGCGCCGCCGGACATCGACAAGCTGACGACGTCCCTGGATCACCTGTCCTCGTCAGGGAAGTTCGGCGGCGAGCTGGCGAAGACATTCGGCAACATGGACGGCCTGATCGAAAAGGTCAAGCAGCTCAACGCAGAGACGGAAAGGACGAAGAAGGCCCAAGAGGGGGTCTTCGGTGCCCGGATTCCCGTTGCGGACGACATCGCTGACTGGGTTGCAAACAAGCTCACCCCTATCACCAGGGGTAGCAAGTCTCTTCAGGCGTTGTCGGGCGACTTCAAGAGCCTCGACGAGGCCATGTCGGGCCTGGCGTCCGGCGGCCATGCGGCGGTCGCGGCGAAGGACTTCGACATGATGTCGCGCGCCCTCAAGGGCGCCGGATACAGCACGAAGGACATCACCGCGCTGTTCCCGAAGTACCAGGCGTCGCTGGCCGGGTTGAAGGGTGACCAGGAGGTCGCAGCCCAGTCGATGGGCTTGTTCGGGAAGCAGGCGCTGGCCACGCAGGCGGCGCTCGATGCGGAGTCTCAGTCGGCGCAGGGCCTCGAACAGTCGATCATGGCGCTTAACGCGGTCCACCGCGCGGCATTCGACGCGGAGACGGGCTTCTACCAGGCGATGGCGGACGCCTCGAAGGCTGTGAAGGAGAACGGGCGCACCCTCAGCCTCAACAGCGATGCAGGCCGTAAGAACCGCGACGTGCTGAGCCAGTTGGCGGCGAAGACCGAAGACTACGTCGACAAGCTGAACAAGCAGCACTTCGCTGCGGACAAGATCGACAAGGTGTATCAGCAAGGCCGGAAGAACTTCATCGACACCGCGATGGCGATGGGGGATAGCGCGGCTCAGGCCAAGAAGCTCGCCGATGAGCTGCTGAAGACACCCGAGGCGATGAAGCTCCAGGTCAGCGTCAACAAGGCGGCCGCGCAGAAGGACATCGACGCGTTCAATGCGGCGGTGAAGAAGACGCCTGGTACGAAGTCCGTGACGTTGTCGACGTTGTCGAAGAGCGCCGAGCAGGTCCTGACCCAGTTCGGCTACAAGGTCACCCACCTGAAGAACGGCAGCGTGAAGGTGTCGGCGGTCACGGGCAGTGCACTGTCCCAGATCCACAACGTGCAGGGCGCCGTCAACAGCCTGCACGGAACAACCATCAAGATCACGACGGTTTTCGACCAGATCGGCTCAGCGCCGAGTACAACCGCGGACGCACTACGGCAGCAGGCCCAACGCTTCAGCAACGCGCACGGCGGCCTCGTGCGGCGGGCGTCCGGCGGCGCGGTGCAGCACTTCGACGGCGGCGGCTACATCGACGGCCCCGGCTCCGGCACGTCGGACAGCATCCTCGCGACGTTCGCGTCCGGGGCTGCGGCCCGCGTGTCGAACACCGAGTACGTGCTGCAGTCCTCGGCCGTCCGCAAGTACGGCGTCCATTTCCTCGACGCCCTCAACCAGGGGCGCCTGAAGCTCGCCGCGTTCGCTCGGGGCGGCCTCACTTCGGCGGAGAAGGACGCCCGCAGCGCGCTCAGCGGCGAGTTCGGCATCTCCTACTTCGGCCGTCTCGCCGGGTATCAGCGCACCCCGTTCGAGCACGGACTGGCCGCGCCGTCGGACGTGTCCGCCCTGGTGGACGCCCTGAACAAGGCCGCGGGCGAAATCCGGGCCGCGACTCGCGGCCGCACGGAGACGCACCTGTTGAAGGAGCTCGATGGAGTCGGCAAGTCGCTGATCCGGCATGAGCAGGCCCTCATCAAGGTCAACACCGCGCTGGACGCGGCCAAGACCAAGCTCACCAGCCTGAAGGACGCCGCCTCACAGCTCGCCGACAGCGTGAAATCCGGCATCGTGTCGGGCGGCGGAATCATGACGGCCGGGCAGAACTCCGGCGCGTTCACAGGCGCGGGCGGCCTGGTGCAGCAGATGGGCGTCAACGCCACGGCAGCGCGGAACTTCGCGGCGATGCTCGCCGCACTGAAGAAGCGCGGCCTGAACGCCCAATCCCTCTCCGAGATCGCACAGGCCGGTGTGACGGGCGGCTCCGAGATCGCGCAGCGCCTGCTGTCCGCGTCCCCCGGGGACATCAAGCAGATCAACACGTTCGAGAAGCAGCTGACGGCGGCAGCCGGCGCAGCCGGGAAGACCAGCGCGGACGCCATGTACAGCGCGCAGATCCGCGCGCAGGACAAGCTCGTGCACAGCCTCGGCCGGCAGCAGGCGCGGCTGGAGCGGGCGATGGACCATCTGGCGGCCGTGATGGAGCGGTCGCTGTCGAGGGCGCTCGGGCGCAGGGCATCGGGCGGCATCGTGGGCGCGGCCGCGTCGGGCGGGGTGCGTGGCGGGCTGACGTGGGTGGGCGAGTACGAGCCGGAGCTGCTGGAGCTGCCGGTCGGGTCGCGGGTGCATTCGGGGCCGGACTCCCGACGGATGGCCGCTTCTGCGGGGGGCGGGGGCGGCCGGGTGGTGCAGGTGAATCTCGTGCTCGACGGCAAGACGGTCGCGCGGGCGCTGATCGACCCGCTGCGGGGGGAGATCCGTCACATCAATGGGGGCGATGTGCAGGGCGCGCTCGGGCGGGGCCCGGTCAGGTAACGAAGGAGACAACAGGTGTTCATGCGACCGCCCCACCCCGGCGAGGGGGTGGGGCGGCTTGCTCTGACCGAAGTCAGAGCCCTGGACGACGCATTCCGGCGGACACACGTACACCAGCCCGTCGTCCAGCCCGTACGGGCGGACACTGATACGCCCGTCGCGGGTCACGTTGCCCGAGTCTGGCAGGACCAGAACGGGCGAGTAGGGAAGCTGAGCGGCCGCCCCCGACGGGGGACGGGGACGGGGCCGCCGCGTTGTCCCGCTGCCGGCTCCGTCGGCGCAGAGTCGGCAGCGGGGGCCTCGTCAGGGCCACTCGGTGTGCGCGTACACGTCCTTGTGCCTGCCCAAGGTGTGCGGCGGCCAGGTGCAGCGTCCGGGGCCGTGCGGGTTCCGGGTCCAGCAGTAGCCGGCCGCGCGGCCGGCCGTCAGGGACGCCTGTTCTCCGCGCGGCTTGTCGGTGTCGGCTCGGCGTTCGGTGGACGAGGTCACGGGGTGCCTCCTGGCGTGTTGGGCTGCCGCGTGGCGTGGTGGATCAGGATGCGCGCCAGCACCCGGATCGGGGCAGGGTCCGGCACGACGAGGTCGGCGTGATCGCGGTGCGCCCATACGTCCCAGCCGGGCCCGGACATGGCCTCTTCGTGGCCGAGGTAGACCGCATCATCCGAGTCAGTGATCGGCTCGTCGCAGGCCCGGCAGATGTGCAGTACGGCCGTCACGATGCAGCCCTGCTCAGCTTCTCGTAGTGGTCGCACAGAGCATTCAGGGACCGGGCCAGGCGGCGGGCGTAGGCGACCGCCCCGTGCGGGCCGGGGCCGGCCTCGGCGCGCAGTTTCCCGTGCGCTTCTCCGACGCAGGCCAGCGCGCAGTACCTCGGGATGCTGTCCTTGTGGAGTCTCGCGGCCACCTGCTCGACCTCGGGGGCGAGCAGCGCCAAGTGCCCTCGCAAGGTGGTGGTGAGCGAATCCAGCTCGGCGGGGGGCGGCGGCAGAACGTCAGGCGCTCCGTCCGGGCCGAGCAGCAGACACACGCTCTCCCTCATTACCTCAACGTCCGGCGGGGCCTGGTCCTGCTCTTCGGCCGTCGGCGGATGCGTGGTACTCATTGCCATGTCGGCGCTCCTCTGCAGCGTTGGCCACGCCCCGGGAGGTAGCCGCCTCGCCGGGGTTACTTATGGCAGTCGACGCTACGAGCGTGTTGTGCGGTGCCTCCACTAATGTTCACGAATGTTCACAGCGGTCTGATTCTGCAGTTCATGGCCGAGACTGCCCCCTTGACCAGTTACCCCAGTCGATCGACGGTGGTGTACATCCGTGAACACCACCAGCGTCGGAGGCGACGATGTCACTACGGTTCATCGGGATCGACCCCAACACGGGCACAGGAGAGAGCCCCACCGTGTGGCTCGACGACAGCAAGAACGAACTGGTCATCCAGGGATGGAAGCCGGACCAGGCACTCGAAGCGGAATGCGCCGCGTTCGAGGTGCCCGGGCACGCGGTAGGCATCCCCGACCACGAGGCAGTTGTCCGGATCCCGGCACGCATGGTGCCGGTCCTGAGGGAGGCGTGCGATGCCGCAGAGCGTGCCCAGCTTCGATGAGCTGCTGGACGGCGCCCGGCGCTCCGCCGTCCACCTGGAGATGCGGGACTCCTACGGCGTGGCCAGCGAGGCCGACGACTTCGCCCGCTGGAAGGACACGGGGGAACGGGACACCGACCCCGGATCGGCGTACTGGGCTTCATGGGTGGCGCTGATCCGCCGCACGGTGGCCCGCGGGGTCGTCGTGCGCCGGGCAAGGATCGTGTCAGAGCCGGTCAGCGACTACATCCGGTACGAACATGCGGCCACCCAGGTCAACGTGGACGCGGGCGAACTGGTGCGGTGGCTGCCGCGCCGGCGCGCGTCGGACATAGCGCTTCCCGGCAACGACTTCTGGCTGATCGACGACCGGCTGATCCGTTGGAACCACTTCACCGGCGACGGCGCATCCGGAGGCGGGGAGATCAGCGAAGATCCGGCCGCGGCGAAGCTGTGCGCCGAGGCATTCGAAGCCGTGTGGGCGCGAGCCGTCCCGCACACCGACTACAAGATCAGCTAGCGCGGAAGGTGCACGGCCAGCTCATGCCCATGTCCCCATCCTCCTCGGCCCAGGCCGCACGCGAACGGGTCGCGAAGCGGCTCCGAGACCTGCGCGCCGATGCGGGCCTCACCGGGAGTGAGCTGGCCGAGCGCTGCGGCTGGACGCATCCAAAGACGTCCCGCCTTGAGAACGCGCGCACACCACCCACACCGGACGACATCCGCCGCTGGTGCACCGCATGCGACGCCGCCGACCAGGCCCCGGACATCATCGCCCAGTCCCGGGACGCCGAGTCGCTGTACAGCGAGTGGCGGCGCAAGGTCCGCGCCGGGCTGAAGCGCCTGCAGGACAGCTACGTCGACCTGTACCAGGCAACGGAGTTGTTCCGGATCTACTCGCCCACCCTCGTGCCCGGCCTGCTGCAGACCGAGGGCTACGCGCGCGCCCTGCTGTCCGCCAACGCCCGGATGCTCGGCATCCCTGACGACTCCGACCAGGCTGCGGCCGCACGCGTCGAGCGCTCGAAGGTCATTCACGAGCCTGGGCACCGGTTCGTCATGCTCATCGAGGAGGGGGTTCTCCGTTACCAGCTGGGCGACAGCGATGCGATGGCCGCGCAGCTCGGCTACCTTCTCACGGCTGGGGCGCTGCCGTCGGTGTCACTGGGCATCATCCCCAGCGCGACCCCGGAGCGTGCTCTGTGGCCGCAGGAGCTGTTCCACGTGTACGACGACACTCTCGTCTCGGTGGAGTTGCTCTCAGCCCGTGTCCGCGTCACCCAGCCCTCCGAGATTGCGCTCTACCTGAGCGCGTTCCAGCAGCTGCGGAGCATGGCCGTCTACGGGGCTGAGGCGCGGGCGCTGATCGTGAAGGCCATCGACGCGCTGCACTGACCCCAGACACGGCGAAACCCCCAGACGGTACGTCACGGCCGTACTGGGGGGGGCTTTCCCCGCTACGCCTTCGGGACCGTCCACTCCGTCGGTGTGGCGAGCCCGGGAGGCGAGTACAGCACCGACGCAGGTCGCTTCCCCTCCGGCACAGGGAACACCAGCTTCCCGCGCGCGCACTTGCCTTCGGTCACCGTGACCTGCACGGGGAACTCAGGCTTCGGGAAATCGTCGTACGTGCTGCTCGACGGATCAATACGGCTGCCGTCGCTGTAGTACAGCGTCCAGCTGGTGTTGTCGTCGCTGTACGAGCCCTGCGTGACGCACAGCTTCAGGTCCGCGTACGCCCACACATAGCCGGACTGGCCGGCTTCCTCGCTGGCGCTCCCGACGGACGTGACGCCCTGCTTGTAGCCGAGGACGGTGACCGTGCCGTCGAAGGTGCTGGCGTTGCCCTCGCTGCTCTCGAACTCCCACGGCTGGCCGAAGGCATAGGTGGCCGAGGACGCCGACGGTGCGGCGGACCCGGGTGACGATGCAGCCGTCTTGGTGACGGTGACCGTAGGCGCTGGCTTGGCGTCGTTACTGCTGCATGCGGTGGCGCCGAGCAGCAGGACGGCGGCGACGGTCGTGCGGGTGCGCATGGATTCCCCCCGAGGTAACGGCTGAAAGGGCATCATGCGCGCCGTCGGGGCACCGTGCGGACGGTGTGTCCAGGTTGTGACTGTTGATGCCACTCGCCCGCTGGCCCGGACACACGAATGCACAGAGCGGCGCACAACAGTCCTCATGCCCGATGCTCAGGAAGCGAGGCCGTCAGGTAGATCTCGCGGATACGGGCAGCGATGGCAGCGTGTGCCTCGTCGAGCAGCATGATGGCCTCAGCGAACCGCCGTTCGGCTACTTGCGGGTCGCTTCGATGCATGCTGCTGGGCACGTTCGCAGCGCTGTGGGCCTGCGTCACCCGCTCGCGAAGCTCGTCGTCGAGCACGAGGAGCCGCAACATGTGCACGTCCCGATTGGCCTGGCGGAACTCTTCAGCGACCCCTTCCCCAATCAGGGTGCCCGCGTAGACACCGGTCTGGCGCGATGTCCTCATGTCGGCGTCGTGGGCCTGCCCAGCTGCGCGGCCGAGCTTGTGCAGGGCTTCGTTGAGGCGCTCAAGGTGGTCGAGTTCGAAGGTCTCGCGCCTATCGGTGATGACCTTGTCCCGCTCGGCCTGACGGGCTTTGATCTCGCGGGCGAGCTGGCGTCTCTCGGTAACGAAGTCGCGGAGGTAGGCAGAGGCCCCGCCGAGTATGAACGTGGCGACGGGCCAGACCGCGGTGAACCACTTTGGCATGCCGCGCAGACTACGACGAGGCTCACGAAGACGGGACCTCCAACCGCATAGGGGATGCGGTTAGAGGGGTTATGACCTGCTCGTTTCGCGACGGATGGCACGCCATTGGCACTACTCTCGGCCCGGGCCGCAGCCTCTGTGAAGCAACGACGGCATAACGGAATATTGGTATGACACAAGGAATACCGGACGCCTACCGTGCTGCTCATGAACGACGTCATGCCCGAGGGCGAGGCCATACGGCTCTTCACGGTGCCGATCACCGACGACCTCGCCGAGGAAGCGGTCGCAATCCTGACGCGGTTCCGTGAACTCGCCGATAGCGCACTGCGCGTGGAGGATACCGAGGCGTTCCATCAGAACACCGACTCCCTCTTCTGGAAGGAAGTCGCGGAGCTCGACGGGCTCGGCGAACCACTGCGCTCCGAACGCCGTAGGCTGCACGGCTTGCTCATCGAGACGGCGAACCTCACGAAGGACAACGCGTTGGACCACGTGCGGGCCCTCGAGCACGACATCGTCATGCAGCCGCCCCCCGTCTGGTCGCCACTCACCCTCAGCCGTGTCGTCCTGGAGGGGGTGCTCTTCTCCGAGTACCTCATCGATCCCACCATCCCTCTGAACCGGCGCCTGGCCCGCCTGGCGGGGATGTGGCGGACCGATGCCACCTACGCGCTCAAGCAGGCCGAGGCCCATGGGCAGGAGCCAGCGGAGGCTGGTCAAATGCTCGCGTACGTCGAGGACGCTCTGCAGAAGTGTCAGGCCGTGGAGCGGCATGACAGGCGGGGGAAGGTCAGCGGATACAGCTTCGGCAGTGAGTCCGCAGCGTTGGACATCAACATCACCGAGCGCGCTACCAAGGTCATGCCGGACTGGCTGCCAGCGCCATATCGCCTGACCTCGGGGGCGTCGCACAACCGGCCGTGGATGATCGGGCGGGCCAAGGACCTGGCCGGCGGCGACGGTTTGGCTGGGGAGGCGGCCACGGTGATGGCGGCTGTGATGACGGTCCTCGGCTCCATCGAGGTCGTCATCGGCGCCTTCGGGGAGTACTTCGGCGTGGACGTGAGCGAGGAGTTGGAGCAGATGGAGGAGGAGCGGGTCGCGTTTTTGTACAGGGCGATCGCCATCGCGCACGGGTCGTAACCCGTACACGACGGAGCCCCGCTGCCCGCATGTTCAGTGCGGGAGCAGCGGGGCGTTGACGTGCGGTGAGGGAGGCGGAGTCAAAACCCGCGCGGCACCTCGCGGTTCAGGTGCGCGGCGATCGGCGCCCATCCGCCTTCCGGCGTCATGCCGAGCTCGGCGAGCTCCGCGCCGAACGCGTCGATTACCGCGCCGTGCGTGATCCGGCCGACGCCTCCGGGCACCGGCTTGCCGCGCAGGATGGCGCAGACCGTGCCGATCAGGTTTGTGACCTCGTCTCGGTGCCCGTTCTCCCACAGCCAGACGATCGCCTCGCACACCTTCGTGCTGGGGCGCAGACCGTCGGCCCGGTGTTCGATCGTGGCGGCCTCGTACTGGCCGAGTCCGTACAGGGCGGTGGCCAGGATGTCGGCGGGCACAGCTAAGTGTCCGTACGGGACAGGCGGCTTGCTGCTCATGCGCATGCTCCTTCGTGTCAGGTGATCTGTTGGACGCTGCCCTTCGGGAGCACGGTCGATGCGTCAGCGCGCGCCAGCCGCGTGGGTACGCCGCCACGCGTTGTGAAGTCGCCGGCCGACGCGCAGCCGAAGCTTGTGGTCGTGGCAGCGCGGGCACATCCGCTGCTTCCCGAACCGCTCGATCTGGCCGAGGCCGCGGCACTTGCGGCACGGAGCGAACGGCTTAACGGCGCACAACACTGCGTAACCGCCAAGCCAGATGATCAGTGCAGCCATCGCAAGCCACATGGGTCTCTCTCCCCCTCGAATCCTGGGTGTTTCCCGTTTCCTGGGGCCCCTGCTGCTAGGCGCTAGGTAACAGGTCAGGGACATGTTTCGGTGCTAGCGGAGGTGCTAGGCCTAGCGTCTGGGGGTGCTAGGCCTAGCACTCGCGCGTGGACTACGCCGCGGCCCGATCTGCGTCACGGCGAGTGATGGCGGCGAGGACGTCGGCGCGCTTGATGCCGCGCTTCGTGGTGCCCTTGCCGTCCTCGCTGGTGGCCCACACGTCTGCCGTGGCGACACCCCACGGCTTCAGTGCGGGGGCGACGCTGGCGGTCGTCCACGCGCCGTACACGTCCGGCCAGCCCTCGGCGAGGCGGGCCGCGATGCGCTCGCACCACAGTTGCTCCTCGTCGTCGTGAAACACCTTGGCGACGTCGCCGAGGACGTCCATGCCGCGGCTCTCGCTCGGGCCCTGGCCGATCGCGTGCCCGGTCACATTGCCGTACGCCTCGCGCAGCTGGCGTGCGCGCACGACGACCAGCTCGGCACCGGGGGCGTCGACGAACGCGGACGCGACGATAAGCGGGTCGTCGCCCTCGCCGGACATCCAGCAGATACCGCGGTCGGAGCGGCTGAACATGGTGGCGCGGATGCCGGCCTTGTAGGCGCCGGTGCCGAGGACCATGTCGTTGGCGGTGTGGCCCATCACCTTCAAGCAGAACCGCAGGACCGCGTTCGCGCTGATGCCGGACGGGAGGCTCTTGGCGTCCGGGCGCTGCGTGGCGAACATGCCGATGATGCCGAGGGCCGGGCCGCGCTTGGCGAGGTCTGTCGCGATGGACTCCAGCTCGGCGCCGTACTTCTCGTGCTCGAAGGGGACTTGGCACTCGTCGAACCCGACGACGATCGGGTGCAGGCCGAGGCTCTTGTCGTTGGCCAGGGCCGGAGTCACCTTCGACTCGGGGCAGCGGGACTTGGGCAGGCTGCGAATCACCTTCGCGCGGCGGCGCAGCTCCTCCTTCAGCTCCCGCATCGCATGCAGCACGTACAGGAGATCCTCGTCGTCCTCGCCGGACCGGTAGCGGTGCATGACCGGTTCGAGGGGGCCGAGGTCGCCGGTGCCCTTGAAGTCGAAGCCGTACAGCTCGGCGCGCGGGTCGAGGGCGGCGATGAGCAGCAGCAGCCTGAGCAGGAACGTCTTCCCCATCCTGGGGATGGAGCCGATCACCACGGAGGCGAACATGAGGGTGACGACGATGTCCCGCATGCGCTGGTCGTTGCCGAACACGACCGGCTTGAAGAGGTCGACCTCGCCGTCCTTCAGCAGCGGCCACGGCGGCTTCGTTGTCTCGTTCATGGGCTTGTCGCCCACCCACAGGATCAGGCGTCCCTCGTGCTCGTCGGGGTCGCCGGACGGCCACACGCAGCCGAGCTTGCGGCGCAGGCCGGAGGCGAGGGCCTGGCGCTCTTCCATGACGTCCTCGGGGACGACGCCGTACGGCAGGTCGAGGTCCGCCCGGTAGCCGGGGCCGTCGCGGGTGATCTCGGAGGTGAAGCGCATGCCGTTCATGTCGCCGCCCTTCTTCACGGCGGCGGAGATCTTCGCGTTGCCGATGGAGTCGAGGGCCCGCAGCACGATCGTGCCGGTGAGCTTCTGCAGCTCGGTGCGCATCACGGCCGGCCCGATGACGGGGGCGTCGGGCTGCTGGCCGAAGTAGCCGAGGGTGAGCACACCCCCCGCGGCGAACGCGTACAGGAACTCGGGGGCCATGACGTACAGCCACAGGGCGAAGCCGAGGCCGAACACGCAGGCCACGACGGTGACGAGGCCGCGGAGGCGTACCCGGTTGCCGCGGAGGCGGGCGAGGGACATGTATTCGGTGACGTCCTCGGTGCGTACGGCGTAGTCGCGGAGCGGTGCGGCCTCGCGGTCCCATAGCCACCGGTTCGTCGAGGTGACCAGGCGGGCCGCGCCTCGTGGCGCCATCATCGTGAGCTGCGCGGCGTACCAGGGGGAGCGCAGCCCGTGGTAGGCGGTGGCGTACCAGGCGTGGCCTGCGGCGCGCTCGACGGTTGCCACGAGGTCGCGGCGGGAGCGCAGCCACGGGGCGATGATCGGGCGCCGCTTCTCCGTCGTCACGCCGGGGGCGGGAAGCTGGGGATTGTCGACGGGAATGGGTGCGGCCTGTTCGGGCTGCTCACTGGGGTTTTCCCGGGATCCCGGAAGAACCTGTTCGGTGGTCGGCTCGGGCGGTTTGGTGATGTCGACGGTGGTGCGAGCGATGGTGTCCGTCATGCTGTTCTTCCTTGCTCCTTGCGAGGGGTACAGGGGCCCGGGGGCGGCCGTTGACTTGGCGGTTGGGGCCGTCCCCGGGGCGTGGCTACTTGCCGTTCTTGCGCTTCTCGGCCTGCTTCTCGATGCGCCTGACCTTGTTCTGCAGGTCGCTCAGGTCGACCGTGGGGCCAGCAATGCCGCGCTTGGCCATGCGGGCGTGCAGGGCGACCAGGCGAAGCTGCTCGCCGCGGGTGAAGTCGGAAAAGCTGAGGTCATCGGCCATGGGTCAGGCCTCCGGCTTCGTGTCGCTGGTCTCGGGCATGGCGGCGGCGATTGCGGCGTGGGTGCGGGCGATGTCCGCCCACAGTGCGCCGGCCGCGGCGAGCGGGGCGACCTTGTGCGGGTAGTCGGGGTGGGTGGCGTACCGCTCGGCGTCTCCGGCGAGCCGTTCGGCCCGGGTGACGGCGGTGTCGGCCAGCTTCAGGTGCTGTTCGCGGTTCACGGGGTTCCTCCTGGTCAGTCGATCGGGCGGAGTTCGCTGGTCTCGCACAGGACGTCGGCGATCCAGAAGGCGTCGACCTTGACGGTCAAGCGGCCCTGGGTGAGCTCGCCGGGCGGCGCCTCGTCGACGATCCAGCCGGTCCTGCCGGCCGCTCGCTTGTCGTCGGCGCACGAGATGATCTGGACCTTGTGGCGTTTCTTCGCCATGGCTCTCCTTCTTCGTCAGCTGCGGCCTGGGTAGCTGTGTCCGGTGGGCGGGTACGGGTCGGTGACGACGTCGCTGACGAGGCCGTCCATCACGACCTCGGCGAAGTCGGAGTCCTCGGTCTCGAAGGCGGCGTCTCCGGCGTCGAGGAGTCGGCGGGTGCGGTTGTTGTCGTCGGCCGGGGTCTCGGTCCTGCGGAAGAAGCCCATGTCAGCGGCCCTTCTGGACGTCGCGCCAGATCGAGCGGAGAACGAGGGCGAGGATCGCGACCGCGATTCCACCGATGGCGATGGCGATCGACGCGAACGCGATCCCGACGCCGCCGACGCAGACCGCGCAGCTGATGGCCAGCCACTCACCCGCGCGGCGGCCGGACTTGTGCGCGTGGTCGCAGGCGTGCGGGTGGGTGGTCTGCTGCTGAGCGCTGATGGTCTTGGCGAGTTCGACGGCGGCGAGGGCGACCTGTACGGCGGCGGTGTCCGTCGAGGCCTCTCTCACCGCGGCCTCGGCCTTGTCCAGCGGGCTGGGCTCGGTCATCGCGTCCACCTGGCGATCCGGGGCATGTACGGGCGGGCGGCGAGGCCGAGCCCGAAGGCGACGAGCAGAGGCTTGGACAGGATCGCCACGGCGGCCGCCAGGACGATCGCGAGGAGCGACGGGTACAGAAGCAGCAGCCCGAGCAGGGCACCGAGGATCAGCCAGCGCATCACGCGTATCCGCCTTCCATGGGCTTGGCCGGAGACTCCGGCTCGGTCTTCTTCGCGGCCCTCGACAGGGCCGTACGGACGTAGGGCTCGGTCACGACCAGGCGGCGGTGACGCTCGACGTGCTCGACGATGTCCCGCGGTTTCGCGTCCGGTCCGAGGGCTGATGCGGCCTCGATCACCGCGGCCTCCAACGTGACCGGCTCCAACTCGCCGATGGGTGGGGTGACCTGTTGATGCGCGGGCGCATCAGGTCGCTCGACGGTGTACTCGGGCGGCTCCTGGCCGAGGACCAGGGCCACGGCCACGGCGTCCACGGGAACCCCGTAGGTGCCGAGCAGATGCGCGAGCTCGGCCGGAGGCGCATCAGGTCGTGCGTCGTGCGCGAGCCGGATGGCGTCGGCCGGGTCCATGTCGGCGAAGCGAGCGCGCAGCACCTCCGTGGCAGAGGTCGGCCGGGACGGTGTGGACGGTGCCGCCGGAGCGTCCGCGGGCGCTGCGCCGTACATGCCGGCGAGGGCCGCATCAGCCCCCTCGCGGACGCGGAGGCGCTGCACGTCGACCAGACCGGCGCCGAGCTCGGCGTCGCCCACACCCACGTAGCGGGCGATCCGCCAGTACCGGCGCACCGCGAGCTTGCGCCGCCACTCGCCGGGGTGCCCGTCGGCGACGGCCCGGTTGAACGCCAACTGCCGGGCGACGTCCGCGTTGCGGCGCATCACCTCTGCGTCCACCCCCGTGCGGTAGACGACGATCGACCGGGCGATGAACCCGAGGCCCTCGGCCGCGCCGGACATGGCCAGCGGGGTGACCGCGTACACGGCCGCCTCACGGGTGCCGTTGGCGATGGACAGCCCGATACCGCTGGCGGACAGTGGGGCGAGCCACATGCCGCCGCGTACGACGGCCGGGGCTGCCATGCCGAGCATCGTGCGGCCGAGCATGACGAGGGCGAGGATCAGGGTGAGGCCCTCGCCCGCGGCGACGACGCCGCCGGCGGTCGCCGCGCGGTGGAAGGCGGACACGGCGTTGGTGTAGGTGCCGGCGGCGCCGAAGCCTCCGACGACGAGCATCGCGACGGCGGCCGTGCCGAGCACGATGCCCTGTCCCCACGTGAGTTCTCTGGTGCTGGTCACTGCTGGCCGTCCTCATGGAACGTGGCGTATTCGCCTGGCGGATAGACGTAGTTGGACAGGGCGCCCTCGGCGGCCACGGCAGCAGCGCCGAGGCCGGCGATCGCCGCGGCGGCCGCGGTGTGCCCGTGCTGGGATGCCGTCTGCGCGAGGACCGAGGCGGCCTGGGTGGCGCGGCGCGCGCCTGCCGGGTCGCCGTCGCTGGTGGTGGCCGCGCTGTAGACGGCGTCTCGGATGCGGTCTCGGAGGCTCACCGGCCGGTCTCCCTGTCGATGACGAGCGCCAGGTCGCGGCTGAGGGCGCGCAGTCGGGCGGCGGCCTCGACTAGGCCGTCGGCCAGCTGCTCGACCTCGGCCGGGGTGTGCGTGCCGTCGAGGTCGGCGAACTCGACGTACAGGCCGACGCTCGCGTCGGTGGCGGTGAACGGGGTCTGCGTGAGGAACGCGCGGAGGACCTCACGACCGCCGGGCGCGACGACTTGCTCCGGCCCGTTGTGGGCCAGGTCGACCTTGTATTGGGCGTGAGCGTCGTGGGTGCCGGCGCACCAATCGGGCTCGTCGATCTCAAGCGCCTGATGGACGAGGACGAGGACGGTCGCGGTGCGGGGGTCGGTGCTCACGGGCGCTCACCCCTGGCGCGGGCCTCGGCACGGCTGAGCTGGTCGTCACGCGTGCGCGGGCTGTCGACCCACGGGAACGGGCGGATACCGTCCGCGGCCTTGAAGACACGGATCGCCGCGCCTCCGGGGGCGTCGAGCAGCGAGTACACGCGGCCGCCGTCGAGGGAGGCGAGGAGGCGGGCGCCGTGGTGCTCACAGCCGTCCGCGCCCGCGTTCGTGGCGTCCAGCACGGTGACGACGGCCGGGCCACGGCAGGGCGTCGGGTCGTCAGGGTGAGCGGCCGGGCAGCGGGCGGGCTCAGCAGCGAGAGCGCGCAGCAGGATGCGCAGGGCCTCGCTGAGGCCGCCGTGCGCTTGGGCGTAGTCGAAGATGTCGCCGCTGTCCACGGTGCCGTAGAGGCGGAGCATCTCCTGACCGACGCGGATGGCGACGGACAGATCGTTGGGCTCGGTCGAGGGTGTTGCCGCGGAGGTTCCGCCGTTGAGCTTGGTGCGGTTCATGCTCTGGCTCCTGTCTCGCCCCGCGCCCGCTCCTGGTGCGAGCTGGCGGGGCGATGGGGGGGAGCCGCCCGGGGTGGTCTCCCCACCGGCCCCGGGCGGCTGTCTTGGGGCGGCTACGCGGCGGCCGTGAAGGCGGCGATGCGGGCGGCGGCGACGACGTACTCGGCCTTGCGGGGCCGGTAGGCGGCGACGAGGCTGGCGACCTGGCCGAGGGTGTAGCGGCCGACCGTGTGAGTGCGGTGGGCGCGGCCTCCGGCGACGGTGCGGCGGGTGCGGGCGGTCGAGGCCGGGGTGACACCGAGGCGCTTGGCGACCGTGCGCAGACCGTTGGCGCAGCCGGTCGCGGCGGTCTTCTCGACGCCGGCCGCAATGGCGACGGTCGCGAGGGAACGAGGGCGGCGGTGGCACGAGGCGGCGAGCCGGGTCGCGGCGGAGCGTCGGCGGAGCTCGGAGCGCAGGACTCGGCGTGTGGCACGGCGCTCGCAGCGGATGGCAGACTTCTGCATCAGCGGTCTCCTGGTCTAGTCAGGTAGGTCCGTCAGGCCCTCGGATCGGTGCTCCAACACCGGCCGGGGGCCGCTTGCGTTGTCGGCTGGTCTCCCTTGCCGACAACCCCACTCTAGGGAACATCGTGTTCCCTCGTCAAGCGTTGTACGCATGGACATTGAGCCGATTTTGAGTAACCTCATGTTCCATGACGACTGATGGAACACTATGTGTCATGGATAAGCGATCACTGACGCAGATGGCTCAGCGGTTCAGGGACGCCGAGCAGCGAGCCGAGATCCTGCGGCAGGAACTCGCGGCGGCGATCAGGCAGGCCGACGCGGACGGCGTGGCACAGAAGGACATCTGTGAGGCCACGGGGTACACGCGCCAGCAGGTGCGGCGCATCGTGCTGGCCGGCGTGGGCGAGCCGGGCGGCGAAGGGCAGACCGAGAGTGACTGACGGGTACACCTTGTCAACGTCGAGCGGCCAAAGTTCCCGGCGCTGCAGCACGCCCGGAACGCCGGCGGCGGAGGCGGCCGCGGCGGACCCGAACGCCGACTACTGGACCATTGCGGACGTCGCCAAGTACTGGGGTGTGAGCGAGCAGACCATCCGGTCGTACCGCTCGCGCGGCCGCGGCGAACTCCCCGAGCCCGACAAAGTGTTCAGTCGCTCGCCCGTATGGAAGCCAGCCACGATCATTGGCTTTCCGCGGCTCGGACAGGGCTTCCGGACGGACCTATGTTGACGTCCGCGGACGCCCGCCGGACGTGCCTCCGTGATGGCACTCCGATGGCACCAAGAGGGCGATACGCCATCCGACGAGGGTCAACCCCCTCGGATGGCGGATCGGCTGCGACCTGCGGCGGAGCGTCTTCGCAGGTCGGGGCCCGTCGCCATCAGACGAACCCCAACACACTGCTAATGCGGTTTGGGCCTTAAAGCCCATCGAGGGTTCAAATCCCTCCGCCTCCGCGCATGATCACCGAAGCCCCGGTCCGAGCGACCGGGGCTTCGTCGTTCCCAGAACTGCCAGAAGAGGCGTTTCCGCAGGTCACAAGGGGTGCGGCAAACGGATTTCACATGGCGGCGGCAGTCATGTAATGTTCTTCCTGTCGCCGCGAGCGGGCCGAAAGGACCAGGACCGGCGGGAAAACAGAACAAGCACTCGTAGCTTAACGGATAGAGCATCTGACTACGGATCAGAAGGTTGCAGGTTCGAATCCTGCCGAGTGCACACAGGTGAGAGGCCCCGGAGAGATCCGGGGCCTCTTGCGTTTCGGGGGCGTACAGCAGCGGGGTACAGCAACGAGCTCCGGCGGGACGGAGTCCGAGCGCGGCGCGTGTCTCTTCCGCGGTGCAGGATCTGTCGTCCCGGCCGCTGGATGTGGTGATCCACGCGGCGGCCGGCACGCTCCTTGCCGGCGTGGCGGGGGCGCTGTTCCTGAGGGCCAGGTCCCGCCGTGGGAACCCCGCCTGACTGGGCGCGCACGATCGGGAGATGACTGCCGGTCTGCGGACTTCTGCCAAGGGCGGTACGGGACTTGACGCACAGATGAGAGGCCCCGGAAAGATCCGGGGCCTCTTGAGTTTCAGGGGGTGGTGGCCCGTGGGCCAGACAGCGCCCGGCGCCCGGAGCTGTGCTCCGGGCGCCGAGACCCAAGTCGGTCAGCTACGTGACGCGATCAGTAACCACCTAGTCGCAGGTACTGGATCCGACGTGGTTGTTCTGGCCGCCCGCGTTGCCCTCGCCATTGAGCGCATTGCCCAGGAGGCCGTTGAGCAGTCCGACCTGACCGAGGATGTCGATGTTCAGGTCGTGGGACCTGCACCCGCCGCCTTCATGCATGAGGTTCGCGGGCTGGGCGGTGGCGGTGCCGGTGGCTATGAGAGTGAAGCTGCCGAGGATGGCGGCCGCGACAGCGGCCTTCTGAAGCTTGCGCATGACTCCTCCTTGGGTCGAATGAGCGCAACATCAAAGATCCACTAAGCGCTCATTTGGGAGGCTAATCCGATATGTTCCGCCGCGCTCTTCGGGGCTGGCATACGGGGTCAATCACGCGCAATCGGGGGAACCGAGCGGCGTCGCCTCGGCCGTCGACGGGCCCGAATCCTGTTGGTTTCACACGTATTTGAGGCCCCGAAGGATTTCGGGCCCCCGTGGTCGTCGCGATCTGACACCGACACAGATGGACGAGTTCGAGCGGCGGCAGCCAGGCCGCGGAAGGCTTCGGTGGCGCGCGGGCGCGCTCGGCGTGCAGCGGGAGGCCGGGCCGCTACGGGCCCGGCTCAGTCCGTTCGGCAGTGCTCTTCCAGGTATCCGGCCGCCAGGGCGCTCGCGCGGGTGAACCAGTCGGTCAGGACGGCGATTTCGTCGGGGGAGTAGTCGGCGAAGAGCTCGTTCAGGCGGGCGTAGTACGGCTCGTAGACCTCGCGGACGCGGGCCTCCGCGTCCGGCAGGGCGGCCACGCGCACCCGGCGGCGGTCCGTCGGGTCGGGGCGGCGGGTGACGTAGCCGGCGCGTTCCAGACGGTTGAGGATCCCGGTGACCGCGCCCGTGGTGACGTGGGCGCGGGCTGCCAGGTCGCCTGCCGTGAGCAGGTTCTCGCCGGCCTCGATGACGTAGGCGAAGCAGGTCAGGTCGGTGACGTTCAGGCCGATCTGCTGGGCCATCTCCTGCTGGCCGATCAGGCTGGTCGCGATGAGGTGGTCCATTGCCGACAGCGCCTGGGCCGGGGTGGCGGTCGGGCGCGGCTTGGCTTGCATGTCGGATTCCCTGATTCCCTTAGATCGTGAGAGGTTTATGAGATAAATTTCTTAGGAGGTGAGGGATCTGGCGGACGTGCCGTCTGGTCGCTGTACGGATCCCGTTCGTCCTCGGGGAGGCGGGTACATGAGCGCACACCAGTATGACGAGGGGCACACGGTCGCGGGCTGGACCGGGTTCGCGGTCGCGAGCGCGGGGGCCGTGGTGCTGGGGCTCGGGGTGTGTACGGCCTCGGCGATCGCCCTGGCCGGAGGGCTCGGCATCGTGGTCGTGAGCATCCTGGTGACCTGGGTGCTGCACCTTGCGGGGTGGGGCAAGCCGGCGGGGCGGCGGCCCAGGGAGCAGTGGGGATGGCGGGTACGGGATCTGGCGGCGCGGGAGGGGCATCCCGGGTGCGTCGGCTGCCGGCTGGCCGGGCGCGGGCGGGGAGCAGGTCGTACGGCGGAGTCGTACGGCGCGGTGGTCGCGGCCGGCGGCGGGGAGCCGGAGCCTGCTGCCGTCGCCGAGTCAGGGCGTTGAACCGGCTGCACCAGGGCGCCGACCTGCTCGAATTCCCTCGTTGCGGCCCCTTGTCAGTGCCGCCCTCTACTCTCGAAGGCAATGGCACAGGCATGGAGATGCTCGGGGCTGCGATGGGCGGCAGGCGGTCCCGTGCTGGCATGGGACGGCGGGCGGCGCTCGGCGCTGACCTGGGGGAAAAGGGTGGCCTTCGGGGTCGCGGACGGGGGTGTGCGGACATGTGTGGGCGCGCGTGGACATGCGTGTCCGGTACGGGCGGTCGTGCCGGGGCGGAGTACGGGGGCGCGGTGCGAGGAGTGCGCGCGGCTGGACCGGGCGCACTCGGTGGCCGCCGACACGATCGCGGACGACCCGCGGCCGTACCACGTGTATCTGGCGTGGTTCGGGCCCGGCATGGTCAAGGTCGGGATCACGGCGGAGGAGCGGGGCTCCGCACGGCTGCTCGAGCAGGGTGCGGTGTGCTTCAGCTGGCTGGGGGTGGGGCCGCTGATGGCGGCGCGGCGCACCGAGGAGTTGCTGCGGGTCGCGCTCCAGGTGCCGGACCGGATTCCGTACGCCGAGAAGCGGGCAGCGCGGTCCCGGTTGCCGGTGGCGGAGGCGGAGCGGGCGGCAGAGGTCGAGGAGTTGCACGAGCGGGCGCTCGCACTCGACGGCTGGCCGGAGTCACTCGCCCGTGAGCCCTGCCAACCGGTCGATCACGCCGAGGTGTTCGGGCTCGCCGACCTGCCGGCCGCCGTCGGCGAGGTGACCGAGCTTGTCGCCGGCGGGGCGGTGAGCGGGCGGTTGGTTGCGGCGGCCGGGCCGGATCTGCATCTGGTGACCGGGCGGGGAGTCGTCGTGCTGGATACGCGGTTGATGCGCGGGTGGGAGTTGCTTCCTGCCGAGGGGCCTGTGGGAGAGGGCGAACTCACCCTCCCGATGAAGGAGTTCAAGCGTGGTCTCAGCGCGCAGGGCGGCTTGTTCTGAGTTGCCGGTCGAACCTCGACGGGCCGGTGTGCGGCGCTTACATCCAGGGCCTGCACCGGCTGCTGCGGAACCCTGCTGGAGCGCCCGGCGACAACCAACGTTTCAACAACCAAAACAAGCAGTGAATTAGCAAACCCAACAAATCTCTGGCACGGCATATTCGTGGAGTGAGTGTTGCGCATCAGGAAGGCAGAGGAGGAAATGACGGGCATAAAGCCCTCCTCCTCTGCCTGCCCCTATCTCACGCGGGGATAGGTGTCATGCACACTGGTTGCCGACGCCGTCGCAGTCGCCATCGTCCCCGCCGTGCCGATAGGCGATCGGGCTGGACTGGACCGTTGTGGCCTTCGTGGCGGTGTGAGTGACCGACGGCGCGGCCATCGCAGATCCGGCCGTGGCGGCGAGAGCGAAGCCAAGGGCGGCACCGATCGCGAGTATTCGTGACATGGATATCTCCAAGGCGTGTTTGGGGTGTTGCCTTCTTGTTCATCACTCTGCATACTCCTGCGGCAGGTTTCATCTCGGGCGCGGCCAATCGTGTGACCCCCGTGGAATCGTCCCGCCAGGGTCTCTTGGCTCTCTGGCAGGGCGCGCTGCCGTAGAGGCGAAGATGGAACTGAATTACGCGATGGCGTCGCACGGTTCGCGGGCCACGGCCAAGAATGCGGAGTGCGACCTCGACCACAGAGGGGGGCGGGGGCGTACGACCCGGCGAGTGAACTCCTCGATTCCGCTTGGGGGTTGCCGGCCCGGCATCCCCGGCTGCGGCTGAGGTCGGGCGACGAGTGGCTGCGGGTCGTCTGCCATGAGGTGCGGACAGGGCAGGAACTCCCAGGGACTGCCTGAGAGGTCCCTGTGCGTTTCTCAGGGAAATCACAGGTTGCCGAAAGGGTGCTCTCAGAGGATCCCGACAGTGTGGCCACCATGACCACGACCTCGCCCCAGGGGCGCACCGAACTGCTGAGGCCGGACGGGAGCCCCGTCCGAGTGCTTGTGGTGGACGACGAGATGTCGATCACCGAGCTGCTGTCCATGGCCCTTCGCTATGAGGGATGGCAGATCCGGAGCGCGGGGGATGGCACGGGTGCCATCCAGACCGCGCGGGAGTTCCGGCCCGACGCCGTCGTTCTCGACATGATGCTGCCGGACATGGACGGGCTGACGGTGCTCGGGCGGCTGCGCCGTGAGCTGCCCGACGTGCCGGTGCTGTTCCTGACCGCGAAGGACGCGGTCGAGGACCGGATCGCCGGTCTCACCGCCGGCGGCGACGACTACGTCACCAAGCCGTTCAGCCTGGAAGAGGTCGTGGCGCGGCTGCGGGGGCTGATCCGGCGTTCCGGTGCGGCCGACCGGCGGTCGGACTCCGTGCTCGTCGTGGGTGACCTGACCCTGGACGAGGACAGTCACGAGGTCAGCCGGGCCGGGGAGGGCATCCACCTCACCGCCACCGAGTTCGAGCTGCTGCGCTTCCTGATGCGCAACCCGCGGCGCGTGCTCAGCAAGGCGCAGATACTCGACCGGGTCTGGTCGTACGACTTCGGTGGGCAGGCCAATGTGGTCGAGCTCTACATCTCGTATCTGCGGCGCAAGATCGACGCCGGTCGTGAGCCGATGATCCACACCCGGCGGGGAGCCGGTTACCTGATCAAGCCTGCCGCGTCATGAGCGGACGGCGACGACCGCGCACGCAGAAGCGACGAGCGGGCCAGCCGCGCACCCTGCGGGCGCGGCTCGTCGTCGCTTCCGTGGTGCTGATCGCCGTGGTGTGTGCGGTGATCGGTACGGTGACGACGTTGGCGCTCAGGTCGCATCTGTACGGCCAGTTGGACGGGCAGCTGCGTGAGGCGACGGCGCGTGCGTCAGGTGTCTTCGCGCCTCCCGGTCTTGGCAAGGACGGGCCCGGCCAGGGCAATCAGCGGGGCCCGAATCGCAAGACGACCGATCTCAGCGACTTCGTCAAGCACGGCCCCGGCCAGCCCACCGGCACGATCGCGGCCACGGTCGTCAACGGCTCCGTCACCGACGGCAAGGTCGGCAAGAAGTCCTCGTCCACCTTCGACATGAGCGCCAAGGACCTCGACGACGTCCAGAAGACCGCCCTCAACCAGGTCTCCCAGGACGGCAACCCGCACACCGTGGACATTCCGGGGCTGGGCACGTACCGGGTCGAGTACAGGAGCGGCTACTACGTCGGCTTTCCCACAGCGGAAACCGACAGCACCATCAACACGCTGATCCTCGTCGAGATAAGCGTCACCGCCGCCGGCCTGGGCGCAGCCGTAATCGCCGGTTACGTCCTCGTAGGCGTCGCCACCCGCCCCCTCCGCCGCGTCGCCGCGACCGCCACCCGGGTCTCCGAACTCCCCCTGCACACCGGCGAGGTGAACCTCTCCGAGCGCGTCCCCGAGTCCGAGACCGATCCGCACACCGAGGTCGGGCAGGTCGGGGCCGCGCTCAACCGGATGCTGGACCATGTCCATGGCGCGCTGCACTCGCGGCAGCAGAGTGAGATGCGGGTGCGGCAGTTCGTCGCGGACGCCAGCCACGAGCTGCGCACTCCCCTGGCCTCCATCCGCGGGTACGCCGAGCTGACCAGACGCGGCAGGGAGCAGGTCGGCCCCGACACCCGGCACGCCCTCGGCCGCATCGAGTCCGAGGCGGGCCGGATGACGCTGCTCGTGGAAGATCTGCTGCTGCTCGCCCGGCTGGACGCCGGGCGGCCGCTGCAGTTCGAGCAGACCGACCTCATCCCGCTGGTCGTCGACACCGTCAGCGACTCCCGTGCGGCCGGCATGGACCACAACTGGCGGCTCGACCTGCCGGACGAGCCCGCCCTCGTGTCTGCGGACGCCGCACGGATCCAGCAGGTCCTCGTCAACCTGCTCGGCAACGCCCGCAAGCACACCCCGCCCGGTACGACGGTCACCGCCCGCGTGCAGCGGCGCGGCCCGTGGATGTGCGTGGACGTCGAGGACAACGGTCAGGGGATCCCGGCGGAGCTGCTGCCGCACGTCTTCGAGCGGTTCGCCCGCGGCGACTCCTCGCGCTCCCGTGCCTCCGGTTCGACGGGCCTCGGTCTGGCGATCGTGCAGGCCGTCGCGACCGCGCACGGCGGTGCCGTGACCGTGGACAGTGTTCCCGGACGCACGGTGTTCACCGTGCATCTGCCGGCGCTCGCCCCGGTGGTGCCCCGCCCTGCCCCCGAAACGAACTGGCAATCGCACTCACAGGCAGACCACAGTGCCACCACATGGGTGCGACAGGGCACTTGACCAGAGTCGTTTCCATGCGAACCGACTCTTCTCCCGGCACCCTGCCGGCGCGGGAGCACCTCCCGGCCGGCGACGCCGGTACGCCTGTCCTGGACGTAGTGATCCCCGTCTACAACGAGGAGAAGGACCTCCAGCCGTGTGTGCTGAGACTGCACGACCACCTCAAGCGCACGTTCCCGTACGCGTTCCGGATCACGATCGCGGACAACGCGTCGACCGACACCACCCCGCTGGTGGCGGCGCGGCTGGAGACGGAGATCCCCGAGGTCTCCAACTTCCGACTGGAGCAGAAGGGCCGCGGTCGCGCCCTGCGGACCGTGTGGTCCGCCTCCGAGGCGCCGATCCTCGCCTATATGGACGTGGACCTCTCCACCGACCTCAACGCACTGCTGCCCCTGGTGGCGCCGCTGATCTCCGGTCACTCGGACCTGGCGATCGGCTCCCGGCTGGCCCGCTCCTCCCGCGTGGTGCGCGGGCCCAAGCGGGAGTTCATCAGCCGGGCGTACAACCTGATCCTGCGCGGCTCGCTGCAGGCCCGCTTCTCCGACGCGCAGTGCGGCTTCAAGGCGATCCGGCGTGATGTCGCGCAGGTGCTGCTGCCGCTGGTCGAGGACACCGGCTGGTTCTTCGACACCGAGATGCTGGTCATCGCCGAGCGCGCGGGGCTCCGTATCCACGAGGTGCCCGTCGACTGGGTAGACGACCCCGACTCCACCGTCCACATCGTGAAGACGGCGACCGAGGACCTCAAGGGCGTGTGGCGGGTGGGCAAGGCGCTGGCCACCGGGTCGCTGCCGCTGGACCGGATCACCCGGCCGTTCGGCGACGACCCGCGCGACCGCGACATCCAGGACGTGCCGAAGGGGCTGGCCCGCCAGCTCGTCGGGTTCTGTGTCGTCGGCGGTCTGTCGACCCTCTTCTATCTCGTTCTCTACAGCCTCTTCCGGCAGTTCGGCGGCTCGCAGGTCGCCAACGCGCTGGCCCTGCTGGTCTCGGCCGTCGCCAATACGGCGGCCAACCGGCGCCTCACCTTCGGAGTGCGCGGCAGCGGCGGCGCCGTCCGGCACCAGGCGCAGGGCCTGGTCGTCTTCGGCATAGGCCTCGCGCTGACCAGCGGTTCGCTCGCCGCCCTGAACGCGGCGACCTCCGACCCCGGGCACTCCACCGAGCTGGCGGTGCTCGTCGCCGCCAACCTCGCGGCGACCGTGCTGCGCTTCCTGCTCTTCCGCGCCTGGGTGTTCTCCGACCGGCGGGACAGCGAGCCGTCCACCGTGCCGGCCTCGCACACGCCGGAGCACGGCCCCACCTCGCCGACGTACACCACGGCCCCCCAGTACACCCGGCACCAGCAGCCGTACCAGCCGCTCCCGCAGCGTCCGGTCGCGCAGCCGAACCCGTACCGGACCACCCAGTTCCGCGCCGGTGAAGTCGCGGACCAGCGCTGGGAGGACGCCACCCTGCATCTGCAGCCGGTGCGCCCGACCGACACCGACCCGAGGGACTGACCATGACCATGCACTACGACCGGACGACCCAGCCGGGTCCCTCCGCGTGGGGCCCGCCACCGGCGGCGACCACGGACGGGCCGGAGCCCGTTGCTCCGCAGGCCGCCCCGGCTCCCGGATCGGGCCGGCCCGAGCAGCCCTTCGTCCGCAGACTCCGGCGCGGCCGCCCCGAGGACCCCCGCTGGGTGCGCCCGGCCTTCCTCGGCCTGCTGCTCGCCACCGGCCTGCTCTACCTCTACAACCTGAGCGCCTCCGGTTACGCCAACTCCTTCTACTCGGCGGCCGTCCAGGCCGGGAGCAAGAGCTGGAAGGCGTTCTTCTTCGGCTCGCTGGACGCGGGCAACGCCATCACCGTCGACAAGCCCCCGGCCTCGCTGTGGCCGATGGAGCTGTCGGTCCGGATCTTCGGCCTCAACTCGTGGGCGATCCTCGTCCCCGAGGTCCTGATGGGCATGGCGACGGTCGCCGTCGTGTACGCGTCCGTGCGCCGCCGGTTCAGCCCCGCGGCCGGGCTGATCGCGGGCGCGGTGCTCGCGCTCACTCCCGTCGCGGCGCTGATGTTCCGGTTCAACAACCCGGACGCCATGCTGGCGCTGCTGATGTCGGTAGCCTGCTGCTTCGTGGTCCGGGCCGTGGAGGACGGCCGTACGAAGTGGCTGGTGTGGGCCGGTGTCGCGATCGGGTTCGCGTTCCTCGGCAAGACGCTGCAGGCCTTCCTCATCCTTCCGGCCCTTGCGATCGTCTACGCGGTCTGCGCGCCGGTGTCGCTCAAGAAGCGCCTCGGGCAGCTGGCCGCGGCGACGGCCGCGCTGGTGGTGGCCGGCGGCTGGTGGGTCGCGATCGTCGAGCTGTGGCCCGCCTCCTCCCGTCCGTACATCGGCGGCTCGCAGGACAACAGCTTCCTTTCGCTGACCTTCGGCTACAACGGCTTCGGGCGCCTGAGCGGCAACGAGACCGGCAGCGTCGGCGGCGGTGGCGGAGGCACCGGCATGTGGGGGGCGACCGGCTGGAACCGGATGTTCAACTCCGAGGTCGGCAGCCAGATCTCCTGGCTGCTGCCGGCCGCGCTGATCCTCCTCGTCGCGGGCCTGGTGGCCACGCGCAAGTACCGGCGGACCTCCGTGACCCGCGGTTCGTTCCTGGTCTGGGGCGGCTCGCTGCTCCTGACCATGGTGGTCTTCAGCTACATGGCGGGCATCTTCCACCAGTACTACACGGTGGCCCTGGCTCCCTACCTCGCCGCCGTGGTCGGCATGGGCTCCGCGCTCCTGTGGGAGAGGCGGCGCGAGACCTGGGCGTCCCTCACCCTCGCGGCCGCGGTCGTGGCGAGCGCCGCCTGGGGCTACGTACTCCTCAACCGGACCTCGGACTATCTGCCCTGGCTGAAGTACCTGGTCCTGGTCGGCGGCCTGGTCGCCGCGCTCGGCCTGATCTTCGCGGGCCGGATCAGCCGGCAGCTCGCCCTCGGCGCGGCCGCCCTGGGCATCCTGGCCTCGCTGGCCGGCCCGACCGCGTACACCTTGTCCACCGTGAACAGTGCGCACACCGGTTCCATCGTCACGGCGGGC
This sequence comes from Streptomyces sp. NPDC001604, assembly GCF_042893475.1. NCBI lineage: Bacteria > Bacillati > Actinomycetota > Actinomycetes > Kitasatosporales > Streptomycetaceae > Streptomyces > Streptomyces sp. NPDC001604. The sequence goes on from NZ_JBIAUY010000002.1 coordinate 785,114, forward strand.
CCGGCCGGCGCGAGCATGATGGGGGGCGGCCGGGGCGGCCCCGGCGGTGGTGGCCTGCGGGGCGGCTTCGGCGGCGGTGGCCTGCCGGGCCGGCAGAACCTGCAGAACGGCAACGGCAACACCCAGAACGGCAACGGCTTCCCGGGCGGCGGAACGAACCAGCAGGGCGGTATGCCCGGCGGTCGGACGGGCGGCGGTATGGGCGGCGGCGGTGGCGTCGGCGGCCTGCTGAACGGCGCGTCCGTCTCCTCCCAGGCCAAGAAGCTGCTGGAGGCGAACGCGTCCCAGTACACCTGGGTCGCGGCGGCCGTCGGCGCGCAGAACGCGGCGAGCTATCAGCTCTCCACCGGCGACCCGGTCATGGCGATCGGCGGCTTCAACGGCACCGACCCGTCGCCGACCCTCGCGCAGTTCAAGAAGTACGTGGAAGACGGCAGGATCCACTACTTCATCTCCGGCGGCACCGGCGGCGGCATGAGGGGCGGCAGCAGCAGCGGTACGTCTTCACAGATCACGTCGTGGGTCGAGAAGAACTTCAAGAAGGTGACGGTCGGTTCGTCGACCTTCTACGACCTGACGCAGAAGGCGAGCGGCTAGCAGTCGGCGGCCGACAGGGGGCGGGGAAAGGTGTTGTACACCGTATAGCGACCAGCTATACGGTGTATGGCATGTCTACGTCCCCGCAGAACCGGCCGCAGGGCCACCCCCGGCGCTGGCTGATCCTCGGTGTCATCTGTCTCGCCCAGCTCACCGTGCTACTCGACAACACCGTCCTGAACGTGGCGATCCCCTCCCTCACCAGGGAGTTGGGCGCGGCCACCTCCGACATCCAGTGGATGATCAACGCCTACTCGCTCGTCCAGTCCGGTCTGCTGCTCACGGCCGGCAGCGCAGCGGACCGCTACGGCCGAAAGAAGATGCTGGTCGCGGGCCTGGCCCTGTTCGGGGTCGGTTCGCTGACGGCCGGACTGGCGGGCAGCACAGGGCAGTTGATCGCCGCGCGGGCCGGCATGGGCGTGGGCGGTGCGCTGCTGCTGACCACGACTCTGGCCGTGGCGATGCAGATCTTCACGGCCGAGGAGCAACCGAAGGCCATCGGCATCTGGGCGGCGGTCAACGCGCTCGGTTTCGCGGCGGGCCCACTGCTCGGCGGGTTCATGCTGAACCACTTCTGGTGGGGAGCGGTCTTCCTGGTCAACCTGCCGGTGGTGGCGCTGGGGCTGATGGCGGTCGTGGCCCTGGTCCCGGAGTCCCGGAGTCCGCGCGGTGACCGCCCCGACCTCCTCGGCGCTCTGCTCTCCACGATCGGCATGGCCGCGCTGGTGTTCGCGATCATCTCCGGGCCGGAGCACGGGTGGACGTCGGGACGGGTCCTCGGCACGGCGGCCGTCGCCGTCCTGGTCCTGGCTGTCTTCGCGTACTGGGAGACCCGGATCCCGTACCCCATGCTCGACCTGCACTTCTTCAGGGACCGGCGGTTCACGGGTGCGGTCGCCGGTGCGGTGCTGATCACCTTCGGCATGGGCGGCGCGCTGTTCCTGCTCACCCAGCATCTGCAACTCGTACTGGGTTACGGCCCCTTGGAGGCCGGTCTGCGGACGGCGCCGCTCGCGTTGACGGTCGTCGCGCTGAACTTCTCGGGGCTGTCCGCGAAGTGGGCTGCCGGGCTCGGAACGCCGGTGTCCATTGCGCTGGGGATGGTGCTGATGGCGGGAGGGCTGGTGTCCATCGCGCTGCTGGACTCCGGGGGTTATGCGGGGACGCTGGTGGGGCTGTTGCTGATCGGTGGGGGCTGTGCGGTCGCCAACCCGGCGATGGCGCACGCCATCATGAGCGCGATTCCTCCGGAGAAGGCGGGGGTGGGGGCCGGGATCAACGGGACCTTGGCGGAGTTCGGGAACGGGCTGGGGGTTGCGGTGCTCGGGGCGGTGCTCAGCTCCCGGGTGCCGTCGGCAGGGCTGGCCGCGGGGTTGCAGACGGGGCAGTTGGTGGGAGCGGTGGCGGTACTGCTGGGTGGGTTCGTGGCGGCGGCGTTGCTGCGGCGGGCTGAGCGGGCAGACTCGGGGGTGGTGGTCGCCCGGTAGCTCGGGTGGCCCGGTGGTCGTCTGCGCTCACGCGGCGGAGCCGCATGTCGACGCAGTCCCGCGCCCCTTGCGGCGGCTGCCGTCTGGCATCGTGATCAATGAAACGTAGCTCGAGGAAGGTGCGCCAATGGTGAGGGCAGCCGAGCGGGCGGCGCGGACCAGTGTGTGGCTGGAGGGCAAGGTCCGCCGGGGCGGTCGTGGCGGGCAGCCGTCGGGGCTCGACCGGGACCGGATCACCGAGGTGACCGTCCGCCTGCTCGACGCGGAGGGGCTGGCCAAGTTCTCCATGCGCCGGCTGGCGGCCGAGCTGAACGTCACCGCGATGTCCGTCTACTGGTACGTCGACACCAAGGACGACCTCCTCGAACTCGCCCTGGACGCGGCCTTCGGCGAGATGGCCCTGCCGGAGCCGGACGCCGACGAGGACTGGCGCGAGCAGCTGCGCGCGCTGGCCAGGGAGTACCGCTCGCTGCTGGTCCGCCATCCCTGGCTGTCGCCGCTGGCCGGTACCTTCCTCAACATCGGCCCGAACAACCTGGCCTTCGCCCGTGTCGTGCAACGGGTCATCCGCCGTACCGGACTGCCCACGCACGGCCTGGCGGCGGCCATCTCGTCCGTCTTCCAGTTCGTGTACGGCTTCGGCACGATCGAGGGCCACTTCAACGCCCGCAGCGCCGACTTCGGCATGACCCCGGACGAGTACTTCAAGCACGCCATGAGCGCGGTGACGCAGGACCCGCAGGCCGCCGAGGTCGTCAAGGAGTCCGAGGACATCATGGCGGCCCGCGGCGGCGACACCGTGCACGAGATGTGGGAGCGGGACTTCGACTTCGCCCTGGACCTGCTGGTGGCGGGCATCGAGGCGATGGTGGCCCGGGGCTGACGCGTTACTCCCCGGAAGCCAGCCGTGCCGGGAAGCCGCCGGTGGCCACCGGGCCCCGCCTCTTCCTTCTGCGCCCCTCGCGCTGCTTCGCAGGCTTCGGGGCGCCGCGCCGGACTCCGTCCGTCGAGTGACCGAGGCCGCTGGTGGCTAGTCCCCGGACGACAGCCGTGCCGGGAAGCCGCCGGTGGCCACCGGGCCCCACTTCTGCGGTGTGACCCGGATGATCGACTTGCCCTGCTTGACCATGGCCTCCCGGTACTCGTCCCAGTCCGGGTGCTCACCCGCGATGTTCCGGTAGTACTCCACCAGCGGTTCCACGGAGTCCGGCGAGTCGATGACCTCGGCCGTGCCGTCCACCTGGACCCACGGCCCGTTCCAGTCGTCGCTCAGCACGACGAGGCTGACCCGCTCGTCCCGCTTGGCGTTGCGGGTCTTGGCCCGTTCGGGGTAGGTGGAGACGACGATCCGCCCCGAGTCGTCGACCCCGCAGGTCAGCGGCGAGGCCTGCGGGCTGCCGTCGGCCCTGCGCGTCAGCAGGATCGCGCGATGGCGGGGGCGTACGAAGTCCAGCAGTTCGTCGAGGGAGACGCGGGTGTTGGTCGCGATGTTCGGTGCCATGGCGCCAGCCTAGGCCCGTGCGGCCCGACCAGCCTGCCCCTGCCGTGCCTACGCCCACGCTCAGACCTGCGGCAGCGACTCCCCCTGCACCGCCTGGATGTCCAGCTCCACCTTCAGGGTCGTGCCGATCGCGGCGATACCCGCCTGGATCACCTGGTTGTAGTTCATGGCGAAGTCCTCGCGGCGCAGTTCCGTCGTCGCCCGGAACGCGGCGCGCGTCCCGCCCCACGGGTCGGCGCCCGTGCCCAGGTACGCCAGGTCCAGGTCCACCGGCCGTACGACCCCGTGCAGGGTCAGCTCGCCGTGCACGGTCCAGCGGTCGGAGCCCGAGGCCGTGAGACCCGTCGACCGATAGCTGATCTCCGGATGCCTCTCGACGTCCAGGAAGTCCGGCGAGCGCAGATGGTCGTCGCGCATGCCGTTGCCCGTGTCGATGGACGCGGCCCGGATCACCGCCTCGACACGCGACTTCTCCACCTCGTCCGGGGCGATCTCGACGCGCCCGGCGAACTCCGTGAACCGCCCGTGCACGCTGGAGATCCCCAGGTGCTGGGCGACCGCGCCCACCGAGGAGTGCGCCGGGTCGATGGTCCACGGCCCGGGCGGCGGCAGCTCCGTGCCGCCCTGCCGGGCCAGCGTCACCGCGCCCAGCTCGGCCCGCCCGCTCGCCGTGACGAGCGCGCTGGAGGCCACGGGCGCATACCCGACGGCCGTGACGATGACGGTGTACGCGCCCGGAGCGAGCTCGGTGGCGTCCCGTACGGCTCCGTCGGCGTCCGCCTCCGCGCGCAGCACCTGCGTGCCGGTCATGTCGGTCACCGTGACGACCGCGTGCGACACGGCCCATCCGTCCCGCGTACGGATCTTCGCGGTCAGGCCCATCTTGACTCCCGTTTCTGCCTGCAGTGCAACTGCTCGTAAAGCCGGTCGTGAAGAGACCGGCCCGTGGCGCCGGGCGCGCACCTCCGCTCAGAGCGCGCACGCCGTCCGCCACGGGCCGGAGTACCGAACTACTCGCCCGGATGGGCCAGTTCGATGTCGTGGTCGTCGACTCCGCGGCCGTTCACCGTCAGGGCGGTCGCGACCGGCGGGTAGCCCGTGGCGATGACCGTGTAGTCGCCGCCGTTCAGGTCGGTGAAGGCGTAGGCCCCGTCCGCGCCGGTGGTGGCCGTCCCGACCACGTTGCCCGCCGCGTCGACCAGGGTGACCCGGGCGTCGGCCAGCGGACCGTGCGGGGCGCGGACCACGCCCTGCAGCTGGGCGCCCGAGTCGAGGTCGATCTCGATACGGGTGACGCCGGCGCCGCCCACCTCGACGGGCAGGGCGCGCGGCCGGTACCCGGCGGCGTTCACCGCGACGGTCACGGTCCCGGGCACCAGCTCCGCGAGGGAGAACTCGCCCTGCTCACCGGTGGCCGCGGTGGCCAGCAGCTCTCCGCGGACATCGGTCACGATGACCATCGCGTCCTTGACGGGCAGCGTGGTCTCGGCGGCCCGCACCACACCGCTCAGCCCGCTGGTGCCGCTGAGCAGGATGTCGTACGAGAGAGGCTCACCGTTCACCACGACCGTGGACGCCTGCGGCTGGAAACCGTCGGCGGCGGCGATCAGGACGTAACTGCCCACACTCGGCGCCTCGACGGCGTAGGAGCCGTCGGCCTGCGCGACCGACCGGCCCAGCTGCCGTCCGGCCAGCGAGATCAGCGTGACGGCGGCCTGCGGCACCGGCGCGCCCTCGTTGCCGCGGACGAAGCCGCGCACCGGGATCCCGCCGGAACCGGCCGACTCCTCGGGCCGGGCGAGGGTGGCCACGGCGGCCAGCCGCTGCGTGCCGTCGGCGGCGACCTCGGTGTCCGACACGGCCCAGCTCGGGACCTTCTCGGCGGCACCCGCGGCCGGGGCCTCGACGGCGGCCGGAGCGGCCCCCGACTCGGCCGGCGTCTCGTTCGCGGCAGCGGCCTGCGCCAGCGCGCCCTTGGTCTTCAGCGGGACCTCCTTGATGAACAGGGTGATCAGCAACGCGACGGCCGCGAGGGCGCCGGCGATCAGGAAGACATCGGCGATGCCGTGGCCGTAGGCGCTCTCCATGAGGGTGCGCAGCGGCGCCGGGAGCTTGCCCAGGTCCGGGATGCTGTCGGTGGAGGAGCCGGCACCGGCCAGCGCGGCACGGTACTGCGGGTCGAGGGCGGCGATGCCGTCCTTGACGTAGTGCGTGATCCGGTGGGCCATCACCGCACCCAGCGCGGACACGCCGACCGCACCGCCGAGCGAGCGGAAGAAGGTGACCGTGGAGCTGGCGGAGCCGAGGTCGCCCGGGTCGACCTGGTTCTGCGTGCACAGCACCAGGTTCTGCATCATCATGCCGATGCCGAGCCCCAGCAGCGCCATGAAGATCGACATCTTCCAGTACGCCGTGTCGTAGCGGATGGTGCCGAGCAGGCCCAGCCCGGCCGTCACCAGCACACCACCGCTGATCAGCCAGGCCTTCCAGCGGCCGGTGCGGGTGATGAACTGACCGGAGACGGTCGACGACACGAACAGACCGCCGATCATCGGGATCGTCATGACGCCCGACATGGTCGGCGACTTGTCCCGCGCCAGCTGGAAGTACTGGCTGAAGAAGACCGTGCCGGTGAACATCGCGACACCGACGAACAGCGAGGCCAGCGACGCGAGGGTGATGGTGCGGTTGCGGAACAGCCGCAGCGGGATGATCGGCTCGCTCGCCTTGGACTCGACGAGCACGAAGACCAGACCGAGGACGATCGAACCGCCGACCATCGTGTACGTCTGCCAGGACAGCCAGTCGTACTTGTCACCGGCGAAGGTGACCCAGACCAGCAGCAGCGAGACGGCAGCGGCGATGAAGAAGGCGCCGCCCCAGTCGACCTTCACGTCCCGCTTCACGACCGGCAGGTGCAGCGTCTTCTGCAGCACGATCAGCGCGAGGACGGCGAAGGGGACACCGACGTAGAAGCACCAGCGCCAGCCGAGCCAGCTGGTGTCGGTGATGACGCCGCCGAGCAGCGGGCCGCCGACGGTGGCGACGGCGAAGGTGGCGCCGAGGTAGCCGGAGTAGCGGCCGCGCTCGCGCGGGGAGATCATCGCGGCCATGACGATCTGGGCGAGGGCGGACAGGCCGCCGACGCCGATGCCCTGGACGACACGGCAGGCGATCAGCATGCCGGCGTTCTGGGAGAGACCCGCGGCCGCGGACCCCAGGACGTAGATGACCAGGGCTATCTGGACGAGGGCCTTCTTGCTGTACAGGTCGGCGAGCTTGCCCCACAGGGGAGTGGTCGCGGTCATCGCCAGCAGCGAGGCGGTGACGACCCAGGTGTAGGCGGACTGGCCGCCGCCGAGGTCGCTGATGATGCGCGGCAGGGCGTTGGTGACGATCGTCGACGACAGGATCGCCACGAACATGCCGAGCAGCAGACCGGAGATGGCCTCCATGATCTGCCGGTGCGTCATCGGGGCGTGCTCGGCGGAGCCTCCCCCGTGCTTGGCATGAGCCCGCACACCGGCTGGTGTGGTCGTTGCCATGGGCTTCCTTCTCTTAAGTGCTTGCGGGTGTACGGGTGGTCGGTTCGAGTTCGCGTGCGGGGGGCGGGAGCCGGGGCGGCAGGGCGCGGCAGTCGTCGAAGCTGGCCCGCAGGCGTTCCATGAGCCTGCTGAGCTGGGCGACCTCCTCGTCGCTCCAATCGGCGAGCCGCTCGGCCAGCAGCTGGGTGGTCCGCTCGGACAGCGCCTCCAGCTGAGCCAGGCCCGTGGGCGTGAGGTGCAGGATCCGGGACCGCTTGTCCGCCGGGTCGGGGGACCGGTCGATCCAGCCGCGTTCGGCGAGGTGGGCGGCATGGCGGCTGGTGACCGACATGTCCACGGCCAGCAGCTCGGCGAGCCTGCTCATCCGCATGTCGCCGTGGCGTCCGAGCAGGATCAGCACCGCGGCGCTGCCGCTGGAGCAGTCGGACGGCATGATCCGCCCGAGCTCCCGCTTGACCGCGCCGAAGCCGCTGAACTGCCTCAGCAGCTCCTCGTACTGCGCCCGCTCGGCCATCACACCTCCCGCATTCGTTGCTTGGGGCAACCATAGAAGTCGTTGGTTGCTGCAGGCAAATAAAATGGTCCGGATGGCGGATAAAAACTTGGCAAAGGCAAGTATTGCGAGCGTAAATACGCAGGTGAAGGGGGATGTGGCTGAGAACCGCCCCCCACTTGGGCCACAACCGGTGATTCGCTAGGGTCTCGGGCTATGGCTAACCCCCAGGGCCCCCAGGGCAACCACGACCCCGCAGGCAGCACCCAGATGTTCCGCGCGTTCGTCGACGAGGGCCCGCAGGGCCGCCGTCAGCAGCAGGCGCCCGCGTCGGCCGGACCGCGCATCGGCCTGATCGTCGGCATCGTCGTGGCCGTGGCGGTCGTGGCGGCCGTCGCCTGGCTGGCGCTCAAGTAGGGCGTACCGCTACTCCCACCGGACGGTGACGTCCCGCGTCTCGATGTGCATGCCGAGCGGCACGCGCCACGCGTCGACACACACCGTCCAGGTCTTCTCCTTCCGCACCCCGGCCCCGATCGGCACCGGAAGCCCGACGGTCGACCCGACCGTCCCCCAGTCGATGCCGAGCGCCCCGATGATGTGCGTCCCGAAGGTCACACTGCCGGAACGCACCGCGCTGCCGCCGGAGTTGGCGAAGTCCAGCGTGACGTCCTCGCACCAGCGCTTGTCGGTGGCTTTGCGGGCCGGGTCGCTCCAGGTGAGAACGGCGGGCCCGGCGGGTGCCGGGCGGCTGGGGGTTGTCGTCGGTGACGGCGAAGACGTCGTCGTAGGACCGGACTTGGCGCTGTCGCCCGACGGGCTGCCGTCTCCTGTGGGCGCCGCTGCCGGGGTGCTGGGCGAAGTCCCGCTCCCGGGCACGGCGTTGCTTTCGGCCACAGGGGCGGCCCCGCTGTCCCTCCGCGGTGCGTCCAGCGGTACGAACGTCACCCCGCCCGTCGGCGTCAGGGTCGTACCGGACGCCTGAGGTGCACCGCCCACAGGCCCGGTGGCGACGTAACCCTCCGCCCCGCCGCCCCCGCACGAGGCCAGCGCGGCGCCCAGGCAGACGACGGCCGCCGACGCGCCGATCACGGCGCCTCGACGGCCAGGTGTCCATGTCGTCCGAAGCATCGCGCCAGTGTGGCTGACACTCCGTCAGGAAGGAAGGGCTCAGTCGGAGATGAGCCCCTCCCGCAGCTGCGCCAGCGTCCGGGTCAGCAACCGGGAGACGTGCATCTGTGAGATGCCGACCTCCTCGCCGATCTGCGACTGGGTCATGTTGGCGAAGAAGCGGAGCATGATGATCTGCCGCTCCCGGGGCGGGAGCTTGGCCAGCAGGGGCTTGAGGGACTCGCGGTACTCGACGCCCTCCAGGGCGGTGTCCTCGTAGCCGAGCCGGTCCGCGAGGGAGCCCTCGCCGCCGTCGTCCTCGGGCGCCGGGGAGTCCAGCGAGGAGGCGGTGTACGCGTTGCCCACCGCGAGGCCGTCGACCACGTCCTCCTCGGAGACGCCGAGCACGGCGGCGAGTTCGGGCACGGTCGGGGAGCGGTCCAGCTTCTGGGAGAGCTCGTCGCTGGCCTTGGTGAGGGCCAGGCGCAGCTCCTGCAGCCGGCGCGGGACCCGCACCGACCACGAGGTGTCGCGGAAGAACCGCTTGATCTCACCGACGACCGTCGGCATCGCGAAGGTCGGGAACTCCACGCCCCGTTCGCAGTCGAAGCGGTCGATCGCCTTGATCAGGCCGATGGTGCCGACCTGGACGATGTCCTCCATCGGCTCGTTGCGCGAGCGGAAGCGGGCCGCCGCGTAGCGCACCAGCGGGAGGTTGAGCTCGATCAGGGTGTCCCGGACGTACGCGCGCTCGGGGCTGGTCTCGTCGAGTGCGGCGAGCCGCAGGAAAAGGGAGCGGGACAGGGTGCGGGTGTCGATGGCATCCGAGGCCGGGGGGGCCGGGATGTCAGCGGCCGTAAGGGCCGGGGCCGGTGCGGTGTCGACGGCTGCCATCTCGTCGATGGAGCCGGGCACGGCGTCGGCGGGCGCGGACGCGCTCTTCGTGAGCGTGAGCACCTTCGAGCTGCCCTGGTCTGCGGACATGCCACCCCCTCTGGGTCGCGGGACGGTCGTGGCCGAGCCTCCCCTGGCGAGGAGTTCAGCCTTCACCTGAATACCGGAGCCGAAGCCGCGGCAAACGCGCTTGGGGAAGAATGTCACATGTCGGCAACACGCTGTAGTGACATGTCGACATGCGAGACACGAATCGGCCCTGGAAAAAGGGGGTCTGATGCTTTTTCAGCGCAGAACTGTCGGGAACGTCCCTGGTGAGCGATTCGCTCGTGACGGTTACGCCTCGATCCTGTTTGCGGATCGCAGCCGCTGGAAGCTACGCGCGAGTAGCCGTGAGACATGCATCTGGGAGACGCCGAGTTCCGCACTGATCTGCGACTGGGTGAGATTGCTGTAGTACCGAAGAAGAAGGATTCTCTGTTCCCGCTCCGGGAGTTGTACGAGGAGATGGCGGACGAGGTCGCGGTGCTCGACGCCGTCCAGGGCCGGGTCCTCGTAGCCGAGCCGGTCCAGGAGCCCCGGCAGCCCGTCGCCCTCCTGGGCGGCCTCCAGGGAGGTCGCGTGGTACGAGCGGCCGGCCTCGATGCAGGAGAGCACCTCCTCCTCGGTGATGCGCAGCCGTTCGGCGATCTCCGCGGTCGTCGGGGTGCGCCCGAAGGCGGTCGTCAGGTCCTCGGTCGCGCTGTTGACCTGCACCCACAGCTCGTGCAGACGGCGCGGGACATGGACCGTGCGGACGTTGTCCCGGAAGTAGCGCTTGATCTCGCCGACGACGGTCGGCATCGCGAAGGTCGGGAACTGCACCCCGCGGTCCGGGTCGAAGCGGTCGATCGCGTTGATGAGCCCGATGGTGCCGACCTGGATCACGTCCTCCATCGGCTCGTTGCGGGAGCGGAAGCGGGCGGCCGCGTAGCGCACGAGCGGGAGGTTGGCCTCGATGAGCGCCCCGCGCACCCGGTTGTGCTCCGGCGTGCCCGGTCCGAGCTCCTTGAGTTCGCCGAAGAGCACCTGGGTGAGGGCCCGGGTGTCGGCGCCGCGGCTGCGCGGCGGTGCGGGCTCCGGTGGGGCCTCGGGGGCCTCCAGGGGCGGTGCTTGAGGCGCAGTACTGGCCGGCACGGTCAACTCCACCTCACAATCGATCAACGGATTCGGCAAAAGCGGTCATAGCATCACAAGAGATGTGCACTGTGTGCAAGCACCGCATAACGCCGTGTTGAGGGCAAGTTGGGACTCAATACGCATAAAGGCCCTGCGCCTTTCCGGCGCAGGGCCCAGCGGGGTCCGGCTCAGTACTCGTAGTCGGCGATCACCCAGGTGGAGAACTCCTTCCACAGCGTCACGCCCGCCTGGTGCTCCGGGTGCTCGACGTAGCGGCGCAGCGCGGCCGCGTCGTCGAAGCCGGAGTTGATGGCGAAGTCGTACGCGATGGGGCGGTCGCTGATGTTCCAGCCCAGCTCCCAGAAGCGGATCTCGGGGATCTTCCCGTCCAGCGACCGGAAGGCGTCGACGCCCTCCAGGACGCGCGGGTCGTCGCGCTCGACGCCCTCGTCGAGCTTGAACAGGACGAGATGGCGGATCATGTGCGCTCCTAGCTGCGGCCTAGTGGGCGCCGTTGGCGAGCCAGGTGAAGAAGTCGCCTATGGCCTTGGCGGCGTCCGATATGCCCTCGAACCCTATCTGGACGTAGTCGGCAGCCTTGGCCGGGTCCGTGATGATGACGTACAGCGCGAAGACCACGAGCACATAGACGGCGATCTTCTTGGCATTCACCGCCATTGCGGCCTCCCCAGTCACTCTTGCCCCACGACCGCACATGATCGCACGAAGGGCCCCGTCTCTCGACGGGGCCCTTCCCAAAGCGGTAGCGGAGGGATTTGAACCCTCGGTGACTTGCGCCACACTCGCTTTCGAGGCGAGCTCCTTCGGCCGCTCGGACACGCTACCGAGGGAGACCTTACAGCACGCCGGGCAGTGCTCTGAAATCGGTATTCGGGGGTCGGTGTACAGGGGCCGGTCTTCAGCGGGAGCGGAAGAATTCTGTGAGGATCCGGGCGCAGTCCTCGGCGAGTACGCCCTCGATCACCTCGGGGCGGTGGTTGAGCCTGCGGTCGCGTACGACGTCCCAGAGGGAGCCGGCCGCGCCGGCCTTCTCGTCGCGGGCGCCGTAGACGACCCGGTCCACCCGGGACTGCACGAGCGCGCCCGCGCACATCGTGCAGGGCTCCAGCGTGACGACGAGGGTGCAGCCGGACAGCCGCCACTCCCCGAGGTCGGCCGCGGCCCGGCGGATGGCGAGGATCTCGGCGTGCGCCGTCGGATCACCGGTGGCCTCGCGTTCGTTGTGTCCGGCGCCGAGCACGGTCGTACCGTCCGAGGCCAGTACGACGGCGCCCACGGGCACGTCGGTGCCGGCCCGTCCGGCCTCGTCCAGGGCGAGCCGCATCGCGGCCCGCCAGCGGTCGCGTACCGGGTCGGGGGTGCCTCCTTGGGTCGCTGCAGCGGTCAGCGGACGGTCTCCAGGACCTCCGAGGCGCCCAGGGCCTCGGCGATCGTGTTGAGGGCGTCCTCGTCGAGGGAGCGCAGCTCCTTGGCGCTGACGCCGAGGTCGTCGAGGATCTCGGCGTCCCCGACGGGGCTGTGCGGCACGGACTCGGCGGACGGCGTGTCCTCGTCGCCGTCCTCCTCGTCCTCACCGTCCTCGGTGCCGTCGAGGTCGAGGGAGTCCAGGTCGGCGTCGTCGTCGCCGGGCTCCCTTCCGAGCAGTTCGTCGGTGAGCAGGATCTCGCCGTAGCTGCTGCGGGCAGCGGCGGCGGCGTCCGAGACGTAGATACGAGGGTCGTCCTCGCCGTCGACGCGGACGACCCCGAACCAGGTTTCTTCCTGCTCGATCAGGATGAGCACCGTGTCGTCCTCGGTCGAGGCTTCCCGGGCGAGATCGGCCAGATCCGACAGGGTTTCCACATCGTCGAGCTCTGTGTCGCTCGCTTCCCACCCGTCTTCGGTGCGCGCGAGCAGTGCGGCGAAGTACACCGTGACTCTCCCACTGGTCTTAGGCGTGCCGGTTGGAGGTCCCCCCGGCGGGGCTCAGGGCGGGGAGAGCTGTGCTCCGAGCCCCACCCACTCGGAATCGTGGCAGAAACAAGGCGTTCAGGGGACGTCTTCGGCACCCTGTGTCCGCCGTCTTTGATCGGCCACGAGCGGGATCGTACGCGGCGATCGGCGTGTGCACGCAACGGGTTGCCCTCAGGCGCGTCCCGAGTCGGACCCCCGAGCTACCAGCGGAAGGTGCGCATGCGCATGGCGTGGCGCAGCCGCGCGGTCTTCGCCCGCCTGGGCTGCACACGGTCCCGCAGCTCACGGGCTTCGGCGAGGTCACGCAGGAACTGGGCCCTGCGGCGCCGGCGCTCGGCATCGGTCTCGGCCGACGGCGAGTCCTCTCGGGTTTCACGCTCAGGCAGGTCAGGCACAGTCACACCACCCCCCGGTACGTCCTCCCACTTTCCCTCTGATGGGCGGTTTGATGCCAGCTCGGATCCAAGCGGTGAGGGCGAAGCCCTCTCGAGCCGGGCGGTGGTGGGAGACGGGTGGGCGTTACTGAGGCGCGGTTACTGTTAGGGCATGCGTCTCCACGTCGTCGACCACCCCCTGGTCGCCCACAAGCTCACCACGCTGCGCGACCAGCGCACCGACTCCGCGACCTTCCGCCGTCTCGCCGACGAGCTGGTCACCCTGCTCGCCTACGAGGCCACGCGTGACGTGCGCACCGAACAGGTCGACATCACGACGCCGGTCTCGCCGACCACCGGCGTCAAGCTCGCCCGCCCGCGCCCCCTGGTGGTGCCGATCCTGCGGGCCGGGCTCGGCATGCTCGACGGCATGGTCCGGCTGCTGCCGACGGCCGAGGTGGGCTTCCTCGGCATGATCCGCAACGAGGAGACGCTGCAGGCGTCGACCTACGCCTCGCGTATGCCCGAGGACCTCTCCGGGCGTCAGGTGTACGTCCTGGACCCGATGCTGGCCACGGGCGGCACGCTGGTCGCGGCGATCCAGGAGCTGATCAAGCGCGGGGCGGACGATGTGACTGCGGTGGTGCTTCTTGCGGCCCCCGAGGGGGTCGAGCTCATGGAACGTGAGTTGGCGGGGACGCCGGTGACGGTCGTGACGGCGGCCGTCGACGAGCGGCTCAATGAGCACGGGTACATCGTGCCGGGGCTGGGGGATGCGGGGGATCGCCTCTACGGGGCGGCTGAATAGGGTTCGCCGTTTCGCCGTAGGGGGTGCGGATCTCTTGCGGCTGCAGGTCCGTTGTGGCTGGTCGCGCCGTTCCCCGCGCCCCTGACGGGGCGCTCTCAGCAGCGCTTCGTTGAAGACCTCGGGCTCGGCTGGGGATTGGCCAGTGCCGCCAGGGCCTGGTCCGCGGCTGCCTTCGGGGTGAGGTTCTTGAAGGCTGTGCCGAGGATCAGGTCGACGGCGGTGCCCTTGCGGGCGTCGGCACGTTTCTCGGCGCCGGCGAGCTGCGTGGCGAGCACGGGCAGCGAGCTGTTCAGGGCGGACGGGGCGCCGAGCAGTATGCCGGTGCCCTTGACCTTCTTGTCGAACTCCTTGGACGCGTTGCCCACATCGCCGATCTTGAAGCCGCGCTTCTGCAGCTCGTCCGCCGTGTTCTTGGCCAGACCGCTGCGGTCCGTGGCGTTGTAGACGTTGACGGTGATCGTGCCGGGCTTGGGCAGGGCGGCCTTCTTGGTGTCGGCCGACGGGCTCGCCTTGGCCCTGCAGTCCGCCTTGGGGCCGGCCGCCGAGGCCTTCTCGCCGCCGCCGGTGAAGAGGTCGATGAGCTGCAGCGTGCCCCAGCCGACCAGGCCGAGTGCGGCGACGGAGGCCACCAGGGCGACTCCGAGCCTGCCGCGCCGGCGCCTGCGCATCCGTGGGTATTTGTCCCCCGTGATCCGGTACTTACCACCCATGCCCGGGGGAGTCAGCATGCTCATGAGCGCAGCGTAGTGCGCCCGGGCGGCGATGCCTACTAGATGATCATTCGAGGCCGCACAGGTGAACCCGAAAGGGCCAAGCCGTCACCGGCAGGCCTTCGGGCTGTGCGTCAGTCGAGTTCGAGCACGCGCGCGTGCAGCACCTGGCGCTGCTGCAGCGCGGCCCGCACCGCGCGATGGAGGCCGTCCTCGAGATACAGGTCGCCCTGCCACTTGACGACGTGAGCGAACAGGTCGCCGTAGAAGGTCGAGTCCTCGGCCAGGAGGGTCTCCAGGTCGAGCTGTCCCTTGGTGGTGACGAGCTGATCGAGGCGGACCGGGCGCGGCGCGACGTCCGCCCACTGCCGGGTGCTTTCCCGGCCGTGGTCGGGGTACGGCCGGCCGTTTCCGATGCGCTTGAAGATCACACGGAAAGCCTACCGGTCAAGACCTTCCGGGCGCAGCCATGGCGACGCAGTGCGGGGACCGAAAAGAAGTTGCAAATCGGGGCAAAGGATCCGTACGGGTGTTACGCACAGGCTGTGGACGGCGAGCGCCGGCCCGGCGGAGGCGGTGGTTCACGGGGAACATCCGCCTCCGCCGGCGGATTCAGCGGTCCCGTTCCTTCGGGGGCTGTTCGGGTTCCGGCTTCTTCGGGTTCTGCTTCGGCGCGTTGCGTGCGGCTTCGGCGCGCAGCAGGGCGCGCAGGACCGCGTACGGGTCGGTGGGCATGGCTGTGTTCCCTGGTTCCTTGCGTGGTGACTGACTTTTCCGGGGGCCGGGGTCGGTCAGCAGCGCAGGACCACGGAGCGCAGGGCGTGCAGGGCGTGCGGCGGCCGGGGCGAAACGGGGAGGGGGCGGTCCGCCGGGGTGTCGAGGGGCGGGGCCTGGAGCGGGGCGGGGCGCAGGGCCACCACGGTGCGGTGCAGGGCGTCGGCCGGTGGCCGCACGGCCGCGTCCAGGGCGTCGTACTCGACGATCTCCGTGGCGGAGGGCGGTGCCTCATGCGCCTCCACGTGGGCGCCCGGGACCAGCAGGGTGAGCAGCAGGACGAGCGTCCGCAGCCAGGCGTGGCCGCGGGAGAGGCTTCGTACGGTGCTCACGAGAGGTCATTTGCCCATGCTTTGTCCCGCCTTCAGCATGTCGGGGCCGAGAACCGCCCGTTCGGGGGACCCGGTACGGCCTAAAGGGTGCGCGGCAGTTGCCGGGCCCGGCTGCGGATACGGACCGCGGTGACGATCTCGACCACGCCGACCGCGACCAGCCAGATGCCGCCCACCAGGGTGAGGACGGCGACCGATGCGAACGGCGAGTCGATCAGCACGATCCCACCGAGGAAGGTCACGATCCCGAGGAAGATCTGCCAGCCGCGGGCCGGCATGGTGCTGTCGGAGGCGGCGGCCAGGGTCTGGGTGATTCCGCGGATGAGCCAGCCGATGCCGATCCACAGGGCCAGCAGCAGGATCGACCGCATCGGGCCGCGCAGACAGAAGAGGCCCAGCAGGATCGACAGGGAGCCGCTGATGAAGGCGAGGACGCGCAAGGCGGTCGTCCGGTGGGTGCCGAACGCGGCGACCAGCTGGAAGACGCCGCTGATCAGGAGGTAGACGCCGAAGAGGACGCCGACCACGAGCAGGGAGGTGCCCGGCCAGACCAGGACCAGCAGGCCGAGGATCAGGGAGGCGACGCCGGTGAGCAGGACGACCTGCCAGGCGGCGCGGGAGAGGGCGTGCAGGGGGCCTTCGAACGGGGGCTCCGGTTCATGCGGGCCCGTCGTGCGTCCGGCGGCGTGGACCTTGCGGTCGTCGTACTGCGGGCCCGCGGAGGAGCCGCTCGATGGCTCGGTCATGTTCCATGCTTGGACGCACCGCGGGCGGTCCGCCACCTCTGGGAGCCGGTCGGCTGACGGCTATTTCCCGGCGGCCTTCGCGGCCTTCGCGGCCGCCTTCATCTCCTGCTTGTGCGCCCGGACCTTGGCCAGCGACTCGGGTCCCTCGATGTCTGCGACCGAACGGTGGCAGTTCGCCTCGCCGTATCCGCCCGCGGCCTCCCGCCAGCCCTCGGGCCGTACGCCGAGCTGCTTGCCCAGCAGTGCGAGGAAGATCTGCGCCTTCTGCTTGCCGAAGCCGGGCAGCTCCTGGAGGCGCTTGAGCAGCTCACGCCCGTCGGCCACGCCCTTCCAGACGAGCTCGGCGTTGCCGTCGTAGTGCTCGACCAGGTACTGGCACAGCTGCTGGACGCGCTTGGCCATGGAGCCCGGGTAGCGGTGCACGGCGGGCTTCTCGGAGAGCAGCGCGGCGAAGGCGTCCGGATCCATGACGGCGATCTCGTGCGCGTCCAGGTCGTCGGCGCCGAGCCGGTCCGCGATCGTGCGGGGCCCCTTGAACGCCCACTCCATCGGGACCTGCTGGTCCAGCAGCATCCCGACGAGCGCGGCGAGCGGGGAGCGTCCGAGGAGCTCGTCGGCCTTGGGGTCCTGGGCGAGGTGCAGCGTGACGTCCATGCCTCCGATCATGCCGCTTTCCTGCCTCGCGGACGATTCCGGCTTTCGGGACCCGGCCCGCTGCGGCGGCCCGGCCGGTGGCCGTGCTGCCGCGAGAAGTGGGCCCAACTGGCCTTTCCGCGGCGGGCGGTAGCCTTCCCCGAATGACTCCTGAGGACCTCGTCGAGCACTACGGACTGGAACCGATCCCGCGCGAGGGCGGCCTGTTCCGCCAGACCTGGGCGGGCCCCGAGCGCGCCGACGGACGGCCGGAGGGGACCGCGATCGTCGCCCTGCTGACGGCCGACGACCACTCGGCCCTGCACCGCCTGCCCACCGACGAGATCTGGCACTTCTACCTGGGTGATCCGCTGGAGCTGCTGCTCCTCGCACCGGACGGTACGTCCAGGACGGTGGTGCTCGGACCGGACGTACTGGGCGGCCAGCAGCCCCAGACGACCGTGCCGGCCGGCACCTGGATGGGCGGGCGGGTCGTCGCGGGCGGGGCGTGGACGTTCTTCGGGTGCACGATGGCCCCCGGGTTCACCTACGAGGGCTACGAGCACGGGGACGCGGCCGAGCTCACGGCGCGGTATCCGGACGAGGCCGACAGGATTGCGGAACTCTGCCGTCCATGAAACTGCTGGAGGGACAGGTCGCCCTGGTCACGGGTGCGAGCGGCGGTATCGGCCGGGGCATCGCGCTGCGCTTCGCCGAGGAGGGCGCGGCGGTCGCCGTGCATTGTCATACGGCCGTGGAGGCGGCGCGGGCGGTGGTCGCACGGATCGAGGAGCTGGGTCGGCGGGCCGTCGTACTGCAGGGCGACCTGACCGACGAGGACGTGTGCCGGCGGGTGGTCGGCGAGGCGGCCGAGTGGGGCGGCGGGCTGACCGCACTGATCAACAATGCGGGCGTCATGCCGGTCCGGGAACTGCCCGGCATGACGGCGGCCGAGTGGCGGGCCGTCCTGGACGCCAACGTGTCCAGCGTCTTCGCGTGCACGCAGGCCGCCGCGGAGGTCATGCGGGAGCGCGGCGCGGGAGGTTCCGTGACCCACATCGCCTCGATCGAGGCCCGCCGGCCGGCGCCACTGCACGCCCATTACGGCGCCGCCAAGGCCGCCGTCGTGATGCATGCGCGCTCGGCGGCCCTGGAGTACGGCGTGTACGGCATCCGCGTCAACACCGTCTCCCCCGGCCTCATCGACCGCGAGGGCTTGGCGGACTCCTGGCCGGAGGGTGTCCGGCGCTGGCGAACAGCGGCCCCACTCGGCCGCCTCGGCCAACCGGAGGACGTGGGCGACGCCTGCGTGTTCCTGACCTCCCGACTGGCGTCCTGGGTGTCGGGACACGACCTGGTGGTCGACGGAGGGGTGTCGGCGCGGCCGAGTTGGTGAGGTGGGGGTGGCTTGGGTGCGGGGCTGTGGGGCGGGGGAGGGAGGAATCCGGAGGTCGGGGAGTGCCGGGGGCGTGTGTGGTCGCGGCTCGGCGGCTGGTGGTTCCAGGTGGTCGGGACCGACCTGGTGATCGACGGAGGGGTGTCGGCGCGGCCGAGTTGGTGAGGTGGGGGCGGCTTGGGCGCGGGGCTGTGGGGCAGTGCGGGGAGGCGTGCGTGGTCGGGTCTTGGCGGCTGGTGTTCGAGGTGGTCGGGACACGACCTGGTGGTCGACGGAGGGGTGTCGGCGCGGCCGAGTTGGTGAGGTGGGGTGGCTTGGGCGCGGGGCTGTGGGGCGGGGAGTGCGGGGAGGCGTGTGTGGTCGGGTCTTGGTGGCTGGTGGTTCAGGTGGTGGGGCGTGATCTGGTGGTGGCCGGAGGAGAGTGGTCCGGTCGGCGCGGGGAGGCGTGAGGGCTTGCGTGGGGCCCTGGGAAGGCGGTGGCCCCGAGGCCGGGCGCAGCGGCCTCGGCACCCCTCCGTCGACGGGTTCACGGACGGAGCGGTGTCGGTTCGGCGTGGTGAGTGGTCCGCGGTTCGTGTCCGTACCTATGCGGGAGGCGGTCCGGGCCGGGACGGAGGGTGGCGTGGGGTGTGACGGTGAGCGCAGGGGGCGGCCGGGGGTTCGAGGGCTGGTGCTGCTCGGTGCCGTACTGGTCCTGCTCGTCCTCGGGGGTGCGGGGCCCGCGTCGGCGCACGCGGCGCTCAAGTCCTCCGACCCCGAGGACGGTACCGTCCTCAGGGCGGCCCCCCGCACCATCACCCTGACCTTCACCGAGTCCGTCGGTCTGCTGGACGACTCCTTCCGCGTCCTGGACCCCGACAACCGGCGTGTGGACATCGGTGAGGCCCAGCACGCCGGCGGCCGCTCCGACACGGCGAGCGTGTCCCTGCCGAAGAAGCTTGCCGAGGGCACCTATGTCGTGGCCTGGCGGGTCGTCTCGGCGGACAGCCACCCGGTGGGCGGCGCGTTCACCTTCTCGGTCGGCAAAGCCTCCGCGACGGTCGCCACCGTGAACACCGGACCGGTCGAGAACCCGGCGACCGCCAGTCTCTACAACATCGCCCGCTATCTGGCGTACCTGGCGGCGGCGCTGCTGATCGGCACGGCCGCCTTCGTCGTCCTGTGCCGCCCGACGGACCGCGGCCCGCTGCACAAACCCCTGTTCGTGGGCTGGTGGACCCTGCTGGGGAGCACCCTGGCGCTGCTGGTGCTGCGCGCCCCGTACGAGACCGGCACGGGCCCCGCGACCGCCCTCGACGCCGCCGCCTTCACCCGCACCCTCACAGGCCGCCCGGGGCTCGCCCTGCTGGCCCGGCTCGCCCTGCTGCTGGTCGCCGCCGTGTTCGCCCTACGGCTCCGCAAACGCGACGCATGGCCGCGGCCACTGCTCGCCGCCGGTGGTGCCCTCGGCGTGGCCCTCGCGCTCACCTGGGCCGCCTCCGAGCACGCCTCGGCGGGCATCCAGGTGCCGCTGGCGATGGCCTCCGCCGTGCTGCACCTGCTGGCCATGGCGGTCTGGCTGGGCGGCCTCACGGCGCTGCTGATCCTGCTCCACCGCACCGAACTCCCCCCGGCCGTCGTGGCCCGCTTCTCCCGGATCGCCTTCGCCTCCGTGACCGTCCTGGTCGTCACCGGCGTCTACCAGTCCTGGCGGGGCCTCGGCTCCTGGAGCGCGCTCACCGGGACGACGTACGGCCGCCTGCTGATGGTCAAGCTGGCCGCCGTGGTGCTCCTCGTGGCGGCCGCGGGGCTGTCACGGCGCTGGACCGCGCAACTGGTGACGGCGGAGGCCGGGACGGCCGTACGGGAACGGGTCCCGCAGCCCGTGGGCGGGCCTCCCGCGACCGCAGCGGAGGAACCGGCCGCCCCGGCCGCCGGAGGCGCGAGCCGCCGCAATCTGCGCCGCAGCGTGCTCGCCGAGGTTGCCGTCGGGGTCGTGGTGCTGGTGCTCACGACGGTGCTCAGCGGCACGCTGCCGGGCCGCGCGGCCGCCGAGGCGGCCGAGGCACCCGCGACGGCCGGCGGGCTGCCCGCCGCATCGGTCACGACGATCCCGTTCGAGGTCGGCCGCGCCCGCGGCAAGGTGCAGATCACCCTCGACCCCGGCCGCGTCGGCGACAACACCGTGCAGGCGGTCGTCTTCGGACCCGACGGCGGCATCGTCACCGTCCCCGAGCTGCGGCTCTCCCTCAGCCTGCCCGCGCAGAAGATCGGCCCGCTCGACGCCAGGCTGACCGATCAGGGCGGCTACTGGGGGACGAATTCGGTCACCGTGCCCCTCGCCGGAACCTGGACCATGAAGGTCACGGTCCGGACGACCGAGATCGACCAGGTCAGTGTGACGAAGTCGGTCCGGATCGGCGCCTAGCAGGACCTGGCCGCGGAGCGAATCGGGCATTTACTCTCATCTCCGGGCTGGTTCGTTCGATCACTCGCACGGAAATGATCACGAACATGTCGGTCACATTTCCACAAAGGTCCCCGGCGGCTCTTGACGCATGACCGGACATAGGGCTGATATAAGCGCCACGATGTTCGGTCGAGTTGATTTATGGTCGGTTTCGACTTTTTTTCGACGTGGCGTAGTTGTGGCCGAACCCCTGCCTCCAGGAGCCGCACATGGACCTCTCCCCCTCGGGTCTCTCCCTTCCCGCGACCAGCCGTCGCAGCCTGCTGCGCGGTATGGGTGGCGCAGCCCTGCTCGCGGGTGCGGGCATACCCCTGCTGTCCGCGTGCGGCAGCAGCGGGTCCTCCTCGGACCCGAAGACCGTCAGTCTCGGCTCCAACTCCTCCGACGCGGTGCCCAAGAAGGCCTTCGCGGAGATCTACGCCGCCTTCACCAAGAAGTCCGGCATCAAGGTCGACGTGAACACGAAGGACCACAACACCTTCCAGGAGCAGATCAACTCCTACCTCCAGGCCACGCCGGACGACGTGTTCACCTGGTTCGCGGGCTACCGCATGCAGTTCTTCGCGGCGAAGAAGCTCGCGACCCCGATCGACGACGTGTGGCAGAAGATCGGCGGCAACTTCCCCGACGCGATGAAGCAGCTGTCCAAGGGCGAGGACGGCAAGTACTACTTCGTGCCGCTGTACACGTACCCGTGGGCTCTCTTCTACCGCAAGAGCGTCTTCAAGCAGCACGGCTACCAGGTGCCCACCACCTGGGACCAGCTGGTGGCCCTGTGCAAGCAGATGAAGAAGGACGGCCTGGTCCCGATCGCGTTCGGTGACAAGGACGCCTGGCCGGCGATGGGCACCTTCGACCAGATCAACTTCCGGCTCAACGGCTACGACTTCCACAAGTCGCTGATGGCGGGCAAGGAGGCGTGGACGGACCCGAAGGTCAAGGCGGTCTTCGACCACTGGTCCGAGCTGCTGCCCTACCACCAGGACGGCTTCATGGGCCGCACCTGGCAGGACGCCGCCCAGACCCTGGTGTCGAAGAAGGCGGGCATGTACGTCCTCGGTTCCTTCGTGGCCCAGCAGTTCACCAACAAGGCCGACCTCGACGACCTGGACTTCTTCGCCTTCCCGGAGATCAACCCGCAGTTCGGGCAGGACACCGTGGAGGCACCCACCGACGGCTTCATGGTCTCCAAGGCGCCCAAGAACCACGCCGGTGCCGCCAAGTTGATGGAGTTCCTGGGCACGCCGGAGGCGGAGCAGATCTACCTCAAGGCCGACTCCAGCGTGGTGGCCGCCTCCAGCAAGGCCGACACCTCGTCGTACACGCCGCTGCAGAAGAAGGCGTACGACATGATCAGCAACGCCAAGAGCCTCACCCAGTTCATGGACCGTGACTCGCGGCCGGACTTCACCTCCACGGTGATGCAGCCGGGTCTGCAGAAGTTCCTCCAGAACCCCAAGGGCGTCGACAGCCTGCTGTCCTCGATCGAGCGCCAGAAGAAGACGATCTTCGCGTCCTGATGAGCTCCGAAACCACCACGAAGACCCCGGAGGCGGCCGTGCCGTCTCCGGGGCCCGCGCCTGTCCACGACAAGCGGGTCCCGCAGGGCCACAAGCGCCTGCTGACCCGCCGTGACCGCATCACGCTGGCCTTCATGGCCGGCGTGCCCACCGTCCTGCACGTGGCCCTGGTCTGGGTCACCGCGCTGGCCTCCATCGCGCTGGCCTTCACCACCTGGGACGGCATCGGCTTCGACTCGATCAAGTGGGTGGGGCTGGACAACTTCAAGCAGTTGTTCACCGACAACCCGCAGTTCTGGCCGGCCGTCGAGCACAACATCATCTGGTTCGTGGTGCTCATCCTGATCCCGACCCCGATGGGCCTGTTCCTGGCCGTCCAGCTGGACAAGAAGATCCGCTTCTCCCGGGTGTACCAGACGGCGTTCTTCCTGCCCGTCGTCGTGTCGCTCGCGGTGACCGGGTTCGTGTGGCAGCTGGTCTACAACCCCGACACCGGGCTGATCAACAGCCTGATCGGGGCGAACAAGCCGGGCCACTACATCGACTGGATCGGCAACCCGCACCTGAACCTGTGGGCGGTGCTGATCGCCGCGTCCTGGCGGCACACCGGCTACATGATGATCCTCTACCTGGCCGGCCTGAAGGGCGTGGACCCGTCCCTGCGGGAGGCGTCCTCGCTGGACGGCGCCAACGAGTGGCAGACGTTCAAGAACGTCATCTTCCCCACCCTGCGCCCCACCAACACCGTCGTCCTGGTCGTCACGATCATCGAGGCGCTGCGCGCCTTCGACCTGGTCTTCGTGTTCAACAAGGGCGCCCAGGGCACCGAGCTGCTGTCGATCCTGATCACCAACAACATCATCGGTGAGTCCAGCCGGATCGGTTACGGCTCCGCGATTGCCGTCGTCCTGCTGGTGATCTCCCTCGCGGTCATCATCCCGTACCTGATCGCGACCTTCCGGAAGGAGCGGCGCGCATGAGCACCGTCAGCACCGCGGCGCCGCTGAAGCGCACGCCGGTCCGCCCGGCCCGGATCCTGCTGCACACGTTCCTGGTCGTCACCGCGCTGGCCTGGCTGGCCCCGCTGCTGTGGGCCGTCTTCGCGGCCCTGCGGCCGTACTCGGAGACCAGCAATCGCGGCTACGTGTCCTGGCCGCACAAGCTGAGCTTCGAGAACTTCACCAACGCGTTCCAGCAGTCGGACATGCTGCACTACTTCGGCAACACGCTGATCATCGCGGTCCCGGCCGTGCTGATCACGCTGCTGCTGTCGTCGATGGTGGCGTTCTACGTCTCCCGCTTCGACTTCCGGCTGAACATCTTCCTGCTGCTGGTGTTCACCGCGGGCAACCTGCTGCCGCAGCAGGTCATCATCACCCCGCTGTACCGGATGTACCTGCTGATCGACCTGCCCGGCATCACCGTCAGCGGCAAGCTGTACGACTCAGCGCTCGGCCTGGTCCTCATCCACGTGGCGTTCCAGTCCGGGTTCTGCGCCTTCGTGCTCAGCAACTACATGCGGATGCTGCCGCACGAGCTGACCGAGGCCGCCCTGGTCGACGGGGCGTCGGTGTGGCGGATGTACTGGCAGATCGTGCTGCCGCTGTGCAAGCCCGCGATGGCCGCCCTGGCCACCCTGCTCTCGATCTGGATCTACAACGATTTCTTCTGGGCGATCGTGCTGATCTCCACCGGCGAGAACATGCCGATCACCAGCGCGTTGAACAACCTCTCCGGGCAGTACTTCACCGACCCCAACCTGGTCGCCGCGGGCGCCCTGCTCACCGCGATCCCCACCCTGATCGTGTACTTCGTGCTGCAGCGCCAGTTCGTCAGCGGACTGACCCTGGGCGCCAACAAGGGCTGACGCCCTCCCTCTTGAAAGAGACCTCCGTGCAGCACCACTTCACCGCCGTCGCCTCCGTCCCCGTGGACCCGGCCAACGCCCGGGTCCACGAGGAGGGCTGGCAGTCCTGGAGCCCCAGCGGCGCCTACGCCCTCGGCGACAAGCCGTACCGCCCGACCAACGACAACTGGGCGACGGTCTGCTACCGCCCCGGCGTGACCGTCCCCGAGGGCACCTTTCAGGGCGAGGGCCTGCTGGCGCTCGACCCCGGTGACGGCTCCCCGGCCCGTCTGTGGGCGGCCGTTGATCCCACCGGCGAGGTGCCGTCCATCCGTCTGACCGTGACGGACGGCATCGCGGAGGTCACCGCCGACGGCGCGGTGAAGGAGTGGACGGGGGTGAACATCCAGGCGGTGCTGGGCAGTTGGGCCGAGGGCCTCGGCGTCGAGCCGCCGCGCCCGGCGCCGACCGTCTGGTGCTCCTGGTACGAGTACTTCACGAACGTCACCGAGGACGACATCCACGAGAACCTCCGTGCGATGGACACCCTCGACCTGCCGATCGACGTGGTCCAGATCGACGACGGCTACCAGAAGGCCCTCGGCGACTGGCTCACCCTCTCCGGCCGCTTCCGCTCCCGCCAGGGCATCGCGGACGCCATCCGGGCCCGCGGCCGCCGGGCCGGCATCTGGACGGCCCCCTTCCTGGTCGACCCGGCAAGCGACCTGGCCACCGAGCACCCGGACTGGCTGGTCCGCGACACCACCGGCGGCTTCACCCACGCCGGCCACAACTGGGGCCACGACCTGCGCGTCCTGGACACCACCCACCCCGAGGCGGCGGCGTATCTCACCGAGGTCTTCCGCACCCTCCGCAGCGAGGGCTACGACTACTTCAAGGTCGACTTCCTGTACGCGGGCGCGCTGGACGGCGTACGGCACCAGGACGTCGACGCCCTCACCGCGTACCGCGAGGGCATCGAGCTGATCCGTAGGGCGATCGGCCCGGACGCGTACCTGCTCGGCTGCGGCGCCCCGATCCTGCCGTCGACCGGCCTGTTCGACGCGATGCGGGTGAGCCCGGACACGGCCCCGCACCGCCGCCCCGAGGCCGACGACTTCAGCCAACCGGGCCAGGACCCGGCCGAGTTCACCGGCGCCGGACGCCAGTGGCAGCACGGCCGCCTCTGGGTCAACGACCCCGACTGCCTGATGGCCCGCCCGGCCGTGGAGACGCGCGAGCGCTGGGCGGCACATGTGGAGGCGACCGGCGGCCTGATGGCCTCCAGCGACCGCCTGCTGTCTCTGGACGAGTGGGGCGTGGCCACCACCCGCCGGCTGCTCTCGGGAGGCCAGGCATGACCCGCGCCCTGAACGTGCCGGGCATCGCCTACGGCGGCGACTACAACCCCGAGCAGTGGCCCGAGGAGGTCTGGGCCGAGGACATGCGGCTGATGGCCGAGGCCGGGGTCACCATGGTCAGCGTCAACATCTTCTCCTGGGCGCTGCTGGAACCCTCCGAGGGCACCTACGACTTCTCGCGCCTCGACCGCATCCTCGACCTGCTGCACGCCCACGGCATCGCCGCCGACCTGGCGACCCCGACGGCGGCCCCGCCGGCCTGGTTCTTCGTGAAGCACCCGGAAGCGCTGCCGCTGGACAAGGACGGCCGCAGGCTGTCGTACGGCAGCCGCCAGACGTTCTGCCCGTCCAGCCCGGCCTACCGCGAGGCGGCCCTGCGGATCGTCGGCGAACTGGCCCGCCGCTACGCCGACCACCCCGCCGTGGTGATGTGGCACGTCCACAACGAGTACGGCTGCCACAACGCCGAGTGCTACTGCGACACCAGCGCGGAGGCCTTCCGCGAGTGGCTGCAGGACAGGTACGCGAGCCTGGACGCCCTCAACCACGCCTGGGGCACCACCTTCTGGAGCCAGTGGTACTACGACTGGGACCAGATCCTGCCGCCGCGCGCCACCGGCGCGGTCCCCAACCCCACCCACCAGCTGGACTGGCGCCGCTTCTGCAGCGACGCCCTGCTCTCGCTGTACGAGGCAGAGCGTGACGTCCTGCGGGAGGCCGCGCCGGAGACCCCCGCCACCACCAACTTCATGGTGATGTTCAACTTCGACGCCCTGGACTACTGGCGCTGGGCACCCGAGCTGGACATCGTCTCCAACGACCACTACCTCCAGTCCACCGACCCCGAGTCGCAGATCGACATCGCCCTCAGCGGCGACCTGGTCCGCTCGCTCGCGGGCGGCCCCTGGCTGCTGATGGAGCACTCCACGGGCGCGGTGAACTGGCAGCCGGTCAACCGGGCCAAGACGGCGGGGGAGTTGCGCCGCAACGCCCTCGCCCATGTGGCGCGCGGCGCCGACGGCATCGCCTACTTCCAGTGGCGGGCGGCGAAGGCGGGCGCCGAGCAGTGGCACTCGGCGATGCTGCCGCACGCCGGCACCGACAGCCAGATCTGGCGGGACGTGGTGCAACTGGGTGCGGACCTGCGGGCGTTGGCGGAGGTGCGGGGCGCCACCGGCACCGCCGAGGTCGCCGTCGTCTGGGACTGGAGCGCCCGTTGGGCCATGGAACTGCCCTCGCAGCCCAGCGGCGAGCTGCACTTCCAGGACCTGGTCCGCGCCTGGTACGAGCCCCTGTGGCGGTCCGGCGTGGCGGTGGACTTCGTACGCCCGGACGCGGACCTGTCGGCGTACCGCCTGGTCCTGGCCCCTTCGCTGTACCTGATCGACGACGCGGGCGCGGCCAACCTCACCGGGTTCGCCGAGCGCGGCGGCACTCTGGTGGTCGGCTTCCACAGCGGGATGGTCGACGCCAACTGCCATGTGCGGCTCGGCGGTTACCCGGGCGCGTTCCGCGAGGCCCTCGGCATCCGCACGGACGAGCTGTTCCCGCTGCTGCCCGGGCAGACGGTGGCCCTGAGCGACGGCACCACGGGCACGCTCTGGTCGGAGCGGGTACGGCTGGAGGGCGCCGAGGCGGTGACGTCGTACACGGACGGACCGCTCGCCGGGGTGCCGGCGGTGACCCGCAACCCGTACGGCACGGGCGCGGCCTGGTACGTGGCCACCCATCCGGAGCCGGAGGCCCTGTCCGGCCTCCTGGAGCGCATCCGCGCCGAGGCCGGGGTCGAGCCGGTGCGCTCCGCCCCGGCGGGCGTGGAGGTGGCCCTGCGGCGCGGCACCGAGGCCGACTACCTCTTCCTGATCAACCACACGGACCAGGACGCGGAGGTCGCCGTCTCCCCGGGGGCGACCGAGCTGCTGTCCGGGAAGCCGGTGGCCGGCGGGAGGGTGACGGTGGCGGCCGGGGAGGCCGTGGTGGTGCGGGAGCCACAGGTGGGTACCCGGTAGCCGAGTCGCCGGAGCCTCCCGGAGCGAGGTGAGCCGTCATGCCCGAGCTGCCGGACGTCGAGGGGTTCCGGCACGTCTTCGTGGACTGCGCGAAGGGGCGGGTGATCCGGCACGTCGACGTCCGTGACGCGGGCGTGCTGCACGGGGTGGGCGAGCGGCGGCTGCGGGAGGCGCTGGAGGGCCGGCGCTTCACCGGGGCGGAGCGCCACGGAAAGTGGCTGCTCGCCCGCACCGGCGGCCCCACCGTCGCGCTCCACTTCGGCATGACCGGCCTGCTGGTCTGCGCCCGCCCCGACGAGGAGGCCGCGCCCCACGACCGCGTCCTGTTCACCGTGGGCGCCGACCGCCAGCTCCGCTACCGCGACCAGCGCAAGCTCCAGGGCCTGTGGCTGGCCGAGGACGAATCCGCCGTCGAACGGCTGCTGGCCCGCCAGGGCCCGGACGCGCTGGCCATGGAACGCGAGCCGTTCGAGGCCGCGCTCCGCGCCCGCCGCGGCACGATCAAGACGGTCCTCACCGATCAGTCCGTCGTCGCGGGCCTGGGCAACCTGCTGGCCGACGAGATCCTCTGGCGGGCGAGAGTGCGTCCCGGCGCCCACGCGAACGACCTCACCGAGGACGACCGCCGCCGCCTCTACACGCAGATGCGCAGCACCCTGCGCTCAGCGGTCCCCACCGGCCGCGTCCCGCCCCGCGACTCCTGGCTCACCGGCCACCGCGACACCCCGTCCCCGCACTGCCCCCGCTGCGGCGAGCCGCTGCGCCGCTCCCGTCTGGGAGGCCGTACGACGGTGTGGTGCGCGAAGTGTCAGTAGATCGTGCAGCGCTGCTGCTGGCTCTCCCCCGACCTGCGGGTCCTCGCCCGTAACCCGGACACGTACGCCTGTCTGAGCCTGCCGGTGCCGCCCGAGCATGCTCGCCCGCGCGCTGGGGGCGTGAGCTCAGCCGATCGGGTGCGACACCTCCGGCGCACGAGTGTTTCGTGACCGAGGGGTACTCGCCGCTTGCGCTCCGGGCAAGAGATGCCGGGAGCAGGCGGTGTCGAAGGGAGAGCGGCCGTGAGGTGGGTGCCGTACGAGGAAGCCGTCGGCCGTGCCATGGGCCCGTCGTGACCGCGTCAGGACCGGCCCGCCCGTCCCACCCCGGGGAGCGGCTGGCGGACGCGGTGGACGCCCGGCTGCCCGTGTACGACGGGGGCGGCAAGCTGTTGCGCAAGGCGTTCCCCGACCACTGGTCGTTCCTGCTCGGCGAGTTGGCGCTCTACAGCCTGCTCGTCCTGGTGCTGACCGGCGTGTGGCTGACCCTCTTCTTCAAGCCGGAGATGCGGGAGGTCGTCTACGACGGGCCGTACACCCCGCTGCGGGGCGTGCGCATGTCGCAGGCCTTCGACTCCACGCTGCACATCAGCTTCGACGTGCGGGGCGGGCTGCTGATCCGTCAGCTGCACCACTGGGCCGCCCTGGTGTTCGTCTCCGCGATCGGCCTCCATCTGCTGCGGATCTTCTTCACCGGGGCCTTCCGCAGGCCGCGGGAGCTGAACTGGGTCATCGGCGTCACCCTGTTCATGCTGGCCCTGGCCGAGGGCTTCGCCGGCTACTCGCTGCCGGACGACCTGCTCTCGGGCACCGGACTGCGCATCGCCGAGGGGATCATGCTCTCCATCCCGGTGGTGGGGACGTACATCGCGTTCTTCGTCTTCGGAGCCCAGTACCCGGGCCACGACGTCATTCCGCGGCTGTACAGCCTGCACGTCCTGCTGCTGCCGGGAGCGCTGATCGCCCTGGTCACCCTGCATCTGATCCTCGTCTTCCACCTCAAGCACACCCAGTGGCGCGGCCCGGGCCGCACCAACGCGAACTCCGTCGGAAGGCCCCTCTACCCAAGCTTCACCGCCTCCTCCGCCGGCCTGTCCCTGACGGTGTTCGGGGTGCTGGCCGTCCTCTCCGGCGTCGCGCAGATCAACCCGGTCTGGGTGTACGGCCCCTACCAGCCGGACCAGGTGTCCACCGGGTCCCAGCCCGACTGGTACGTCGGCTTCCTGGAGGGCGCGCTGCGGCTCGTACCGCCGTGGGAGACGACCCTCGCCGGGCACACGCTGATGTGGAACGTCCTGCTGCCGGCGGTCGTCCTGCCCGCACTGCTCTTCGTGCTCCTGTACGCCTACCCCTTCGTGGAGCAGCGGCTGACCGGCGAGTGGCTCACCGAACAGCACCTGTGCGACCGGCCCCGCGAACGACCCGTCCGCACCGGCCTCGGCGTCGCGGGCATCACCTTCTACGGCGTCCTGCTGCTGGCCGGCGGCAACGACGTGCTGGCGGCGACCTTCCGCATCTCGGTCAACGCCCTCACCTGGATCCTGCGCATCGCTCTGATCGTGGGCCCGGTGCTCGCCTTCGTGGTCACCCGCGCGCTGTGCCACGCCCTCCTGGAGGCGGAACGCGAACGTCTCGCCGAGGGCGAGGAGACCGGCGAGGTGCGGCAGAGCGTGGCTGGGGGCTACGAGAGCGGCCACCGCCCCGTCACCGACTTCCGGCCCGGCGCCCCGCGCGTCCCGCTCAGTCCTGTGGACCGGCACCCCGGTCCACGTACTGGAACACCAGGCCGAGAACACCCCGGCCCAGCACGCCGAAGCCGATGAGGAACAGCCACAGGCCGTAGACCACGCCGGTCGCCGTCACCGCGAAACCGAACGCGGTGACGATCGGCCAGGGGCTGTGCGGCGGGAAGAACTCCAGCGGCCCGGCGGCGTCGGCCACCTCGGCGTCCCCGCGGTCCTGGGGGCGGCGGCCGTGCCGGGCGTACTGCACGGCGCAGAAGAACGACACCAGCCCGGCCATCGCGAACGCCACGACGAGCGCCGCGGTGCCGGCCGGGTCCCAGTGGGACCACACGCCGTAGAGCGCCGCCGAGCCGCAGAAGAAGGCGGCCACGACACCGAAGAGCACGGCCTCCACCTTCACCGCAGTCCCTCCTGCCTCGTCTGCTGGACGACATCGGGGTGGTGCAGGTCGAAGGCCGGGGACTCCGAGCGCACCCGGGGCAGCGCCGTGAAGTTGTGCCGGGGCGGCGGACAGGAGGTGGCCCACTCCAGGCCGCGCCCGTAGCCCCAGGGGTCGTCCTCCTCGACGGTCCGCCCGTGCCGGGAGGTGTGCCACACGTTGTAGAGGAACGGCAGCGTGGACACACCGAGCAGGAACGCGCCCGTCGACGACAGGGTGTTGAGCAGGGTGAACCCGTCGGAGGGCAGATAGTCGGCGTACCGGCGCGGCATGCCCGACTCGCCCAGCCAGTGCTGCACGAGGAACGTCAGCTGGAACGCCGGGAACAGCAGCCAGAAGTGCACCTTGCCCAGGCGCTCGTCGAGCATCTTCCCGGTCATCTTCGGCCACCAGAAGTAGAAGCCCGCGAACATCGCGAAGACCACAGTGCCGAAGAGCACGTAGTGCAGATGGGCCACCACGAAGTACGAGTCGGTGACGTGGAAGTCGAGCGGCGGCGAGGCCAGCAGCACCCCGCTGAGCCCGCCCAGAAGGAACGACACCAGGAATCCGAGCGACCACAGCATCGGCGTCTCGAAGGACACCGAGCCGTGCACCATCGTCCCGATCCAGGCGAAGAACTTGATGCCCGTGGGCACCGCGATCAGGAACGACATGATGGAGAAGAACGGCAGCAGCACGGCGCCGGTGGCGAACATGTGGTGCGCCCACACCACCGCCGACAACATGGTGATGGTGGTCGTCGCCCCGATCATCGGCAGATAGCCGAAGAGCGGCTTGCGCGAGAACACCGGGATGATCTCCGAGATGATCCCGAAGAAGGGCAGCGCGACGATGTAGACCTCGGGATGCCCGAAGAACCAGAACAGGTGCTGCCACAGCAGGGCGCCGCCGTTGGTGGCGTCGAAGACGTGCGAGCCGAACTTCCGGTCGCACTCCAGGGCCAGCAGCGCGGCCGTGAGCACCGGGAACGCGGGCAGCACCAGGATCGACGTGAACAGCACGTTCCAGGTGAACATCGGCATCCGGAACATCGTCATGCCGGGGGCGCGCAGACACAGGATCGTGGTGATGAAGTTGACCGCGCCCAGCGTGGTCGACACCCCGGTGACCACCAGTCCCATGGCCCACAGGTCGCCGCCCGCGCCGGGCGAGAAGTACGAGCTGTTGAGCGGCGCGTACGCGAACCAGCCGAAGGCGGCGGCGCCGCCCGGCACCACGAACCCCGACACCACCATCAGACCGCCGAACAGATACATCCAGTACGACAGCGCGTTGAGCCGGGGGAACGCCACGTCGGGGGCGCCGATCTGCAAGGGCATCACGGCGTTCGCGAACCCGGCGAACATCGGGGTGGCGAACAGCAGCATCATGATCGTGCCGTGAATGGTGAACAGCTGGTTGTAGGTGTGCTCGTTCATGAACTGCAGCCCAGGGCGGGCCAGTTCGGCACGCATGCCGAGCGCGAGCAGGCCGGCGAGGAGGAAGAAGCAGAACGAGGTCACCATGTACAGCCGGCCGATCACCTTGTGGTCGGTCGTCGAGGCCCAGGCGAGCAGCGTTCGCCCCAGCGGGACGGCGGCGCCGCGAGACGCACGCCCCGCGCCTTCCTCGAGGCGTTGCGACGCTTCGGTCATTGTTCTCCTCAGCCGTGCCGAGAGCGAGAAGCGCCTCGCGAGTGCCCGCCCCGACCGGCGGGAAACCAGCGACTCCTCTGCGTGCCGACGCTACCCACGCCCCGGGCGGCGCGAGGGCTGCCACGCCCGCCGTGCTTCGCATGGGCCTCACGGGGAACTCGCCGGGTCCAACCGATTCCGACTCGGGCAGGTGTCCGAGCATGTCCAACCCACAGCAACCGGAGCAGCGCCGCAGCGCCAAGGGCGCTGCCACACCGCAGCGCAGCGGCGAGCTGAAGGCACGGCAGGACCAGTCGAAGGGCGGCGGTCACGCCCACGGCACGGACAAGGGCAAGAAGGGCGGCGGCAAGGGCGGGGGAGTGCCTCCGGACCAGCAGTCCGACCACCCGTGACCACTTCGTGTCAAGGCGCTTCCTGTCAGGGCGCTTCGTATCGGGCGCTTCGTATCAGGACACTGAATCCGGCACCCGGCCCTGGCCGGAGGCGACCTCCAGGGAGCCGCCGCCGATGTCGAAGAGGGCCAGCGGGCCCGAGCGCCGGCCCATCCAGCGCCGGGCACCCAGGAACGTCAGCCGGGCCTCCACCTCACCCGGCAGCACCCGCAGGCTCAGCCCGGTCCGCTCGTGCACCGCCCGCAGGACGACCGCCCGGTCCGGCGCGTCCCGCACCACGGAGGTGGCGAACACCAGGGGCTCCTGCGCGTCCCACTCGACGGCCGTCTCCGCCGCCGCGGCCAAGGCCGTGAGCAGCCGCTCGGTGCCGGCCTCTCCGAGGCGTCCGTCGTCCCTGCTCGGACAGGCGCAGCTTCCACTTCGCGGTGTGCACCGGAAGCGGGACACCCGCCTCCGGTCGCTCACCTCAAGCCGGACCGTGTTCGAACCGACGTCCAGCACGCTCAGTCTCAGGGACCCGGGGTACCCCGCCCGGGTGACGCCAGTCCGCCAGCAGTCTGGCCGCCAGGGTGTCCTCCAGACGACCGGTCGTACGGATGCCGAAGACCACGTCGGCCTCCAGTTCCGGATCGCTCTCCAGGAGGCCGCCGACGACGTCGTGCCGTACGACCTGTTCGTGCACGGCGTCCGCCTCGACGTGCTCGGTGTAGAACCGCACGGCCGCCGGCCCGGCGCCGGCCCGGCGCATCGCTTCGGCGAGGCGGCGGGAGGCCGGGGACGAGGTCACCTCGACGGCGGCGAAGTGCCCGACGAGCGCTCCGCGCAGCGCCCGGTGCAGACCGAACAGGGACATCAGGTTGACGGTGGCGAGCGCCTCGGCGGGGGCGGTGTCGACGTAGTGCCCGTACGCCGTCTCCAGCCCCAGGTCCGCCATCAGGTCGGCGTACAGCTGGGCATGGATCTCCTCCGCGCGGCCCGCGCCGAACTCGTCGAACTCGACCGCGACCATCGCCGCCTTGGCCCGGCCGTGCAGCCGGGGGATGACCCAGGCGTGCGGATCCGCCTCCTTGAGGTGGTAGAGCGAGCGCAGGGCCGCATACTCCCGCAGATGGCCGAGATCGCCCTCGTCGCGCAGGAAGTGCGAGAGGCTGCCGTCGGCGTCCACCGGCTCGACCTGCAGTTCGTCCAGCGCCTGCCGGGCCGTGTCGGTGCCGTCGACCGGCACGTCCGCGCGCAGGGCGCCCAGGAAGCGGTCCTCGACCGCGGCGCGGCAGGCCAGCAGCCCGCTGTCCCACTCGAGCCCGTCGGGCACGTCCTGGAAGCCCTCGTAGTGCAGCTCGTAGAGGACGTAGAGGGCCAGCTGCAGGTCCTCGCCGTACGGCGCGCAGTCCGCCGGAGCGGGAATGCTCTCGGGGGCCGAACCCCGCAGCAGGGCCAGCACGGCGGCGGAGAGCGGGCCACGGGGTTCGGGCAGGGGCGGTGGCCGGTGCCGCGACTGCTCCCGGGGGTGGGTGGCGCTCATTCGGGCCCGCCTTCGCAGGGGCGCCTGCCGCGGCGGCGATGGCTGGTGTCGCACCAGGGGAAGGTACGGCTGCGGCGGCAGGTGCAGACGGCCACGGTGAAGCGCCGGGAGACCGTCACCTCGCCGTTCTCGTCCACCACTTCGACCGGTCCCTCGATGAGCAGGGGCCCGTCGCGCTGCACGCGAACCCGGCGGGGCCGGTCAGATGTGTTCGGCACGGATCACCACTAGCTCCTCCGTCGTACTGTCGGCCGTCAGCCCTTGCTCGCGCAGCCAGCCGAGCCGTGAACGCAGCATGCGGCCGAACGGGAGCCGGGTCCGTTCCACGACCTCGGCCCGCAGACCGGCGCCCGCGAGACGGCCCAGCGTGGTGTCGATGCCGCACAGATGCGAGTGCACGAGCAGCAGTGCGCCCGTCGGCCGCAGGAACGTCGACGCGCTGTCGCAGATGCGGTCGATCAGCTGCCGGCCGTCCGGACCGGCGTCCCAGGCCCGGGCGGCACCCACGGGCGGCGTCTCGTCCCGGGCGGGCACATAGGGCGGGTTGGCGACCACGAGGTCGAAGCGGCGGCCGGGTACGGCCGAGGCGAGATCGCCGTGGCGCACCCGCAGGGTCTGGCCGTTCAGCAGGGCGTTGACCCAGGTGGCCGCGACCGCCCGCCAGGAGATGTCGACCGCGGTGACCCGGCCGCCGAGCCGCGCCGCCTCCACCGCGAGCACTCCGCTCCCGGTGCCGAGGTCCAGCACGTCCGTACGTTCCGTGATCGCCTCGCGGTAGAGCGCCCGCCGCAGCAGCCGGGTGTCGGTCTGCGGGGCGTAGACGCCCCGCGGGACCCAGCAGCGGGGCGGGGCGGCCACGACCGGGCGGCCGGTGGTCAGAGGTGTCTCCATCAGGCCGGGCCTTCCGCCTAGGACGAGTGCCACCGGGACGGACCGGCGGCGTCCCACGGGTACCCCCTGGCGGCCGAGGTAACGACTGCCTCCCGACGCACCGGCCGTCCCGACGGTTCTGTCGAGCGACCGTGTCATGCAACACAATCGATCGACATTGTCGAGTGACAATGTCGCCTGTATGTTGATCGCAAGCGACAGCCGGTGCGGCACGAAAGGCAGACCCATGACCAAGACGCCCCTGCGTGGAACCGAGCCGATCCCCCAGCGTCCGGCCCTCCCGCTGGTCGGCCACGCCTTCAGCGTCCCCAGCGGTGCCGACGGCCTGCTCCATGTGATGAAGGAGGCCAAGGAGCTGGGGCCGCTCTTCCGGCTCCGGATCTTCGGCAACGACATCAACTTCGTCTCCGGCCTGGACCTCGTCACCGAACTCGCCGACGAGACCCGCTTCCGCAAGAACGTCCACCCGGACCTCGTCGTCCTCCGGGCGATCGGCGGAGACGGGCTGTTCACGGCCTTCAACGACGAGCCCAACTGGCGCAAGGCGCACGACATCCTCATGCCGGCCTTCTCGCTCGGCGCGATGCGCGGCTACCACGCGACGATGCTCAAGGTCGCCCGGGAGCTGCTGGGGAAGTGGGACCGGGCGGCGGGCACCGAGCCGGTGGACGTCGCCGCCGACATGACACGCCTCACGTTCGACACGATCGGCCTGTGCGGCTTCGGCTACGACTTCGAGTCGTTCGCCCGCGAAGAGGCGCACCCCTTCGTCACCTCGCTGTCACGGGCGCTCGGCTTCGCCCAGGACAAGGGGGAGTCGATCCCCGGCATGGACATCTTCAAGTGGAGGCGGGCCGAGCAGTTCCGCGGCGACGTCACCCTGATGCAGGACCTGGTCGACGACGTGATCCGGCAGCGCAGGGCATCCGGCGACCGGAGCACCGACGACCTGCTCGGGCGGATGCTGCACACCCGTGACGCCGTGACGGGCGAACCGCTCGACGACGTGAACATCCGTCACCAGGCGATCACGTTCCTCATCGCCGGGCACGAGACCACCAGCGGGGCGCTGTCCTTCGCGCTGTACTACCTGACCAAGCACCCCGAGGTGCTGGCCCGTGCCCAGGCGGAGGTCGACGCGCTGTGGGGCGACACGGACGCGCCCGAACCGGACTACGCGGACATCGGGAAGCTGACGTACATCCGTCAGGTGCTCAATGAAGGCCTGCGGCTGTGGCCCACGGCGCCCGTCTACGCGGTGGAGCCGTTGGAGGACACGGTCATCGGCGGGAAGTACTCCGTGCGCAAGGGCGAGTCGCTGCTGGTGCTCATTCCGCAGCTGCACCGGGACCCGGCCTGGGGCGACAACGTGGAGCTGTTCGATCCCGACCGGTTCCTTCCCGAGCGCGAGGACGCACGCCCCGTCCACCTGTTCAAGCCGTTCGGCAACGGCGAACGCGCCTGCATCGGCCGCCAGTTCGCGCTGCACGAGGCGACCCTGGTCCTCGCGCTCCTGGTGCACCGCTACCGCCTGATCGACCACACCGACTACCAGCTGAAGATCAAGCAGTCCCTCACCCTCAAGCCCGACGAGTTCACCCTCGGCCTGGCCCGGCGCACCGCCGCGGAGCGGCGCCGTCCCGCCGCCGTGACCGGCCTGCCCGCCCCGGAGCAGCCCGCGGCCCGCCGCGCCACCGGCACCGCACTGACCCTGCTGCACGGCTCCAACCTGGGGACCTGCGCGGGCATCGCCCGTGATCTGGCCGAGGACGGCGGCGAACGGGGATTCACCGCGACGGTCTCACCGCTCGACGAAGCGGTGGGCAAGCTGACGCCCGGCGCGGGACCCGTGGTGATCGTGGCCGCCTCCTACAACGGCAGGCCGACCGACGACGCCGCCAAGTTCGTCGCCTGGCTGGAGGGACTCGAGCCAGGCTCGCTCGACGGAGTCCAGTACGCCCTGCTCGGCGTCGGAGACCGCAACTGGGCCGCCACCTACCAGCGCGTCCCCACACTCATCGACGAACGGCTCACCGCCGCAGGAGCCACAAGCCTTCTGGAGCGCGGTGCCGCCGACGCCTCCGGTGACTTCGGCGGCACCGTCGACCGGTGGACGGGCGACCTGTGGACCGCCCTGCTCGACCGCTACGGAGCCGAAGGGCAGACGGCCGCGGGGGAGACGGCGGCCGACCAGGACGGGGGTCTGTACGAGCTGCAGGACGCGACCGACTCGGTCATCGGCGGGCTCGCGGCACGCCACGGCGTCCAGCCGATGGAGGTGCTGGAGGCGTACGAACTGGTCGACACGGACCATCCGCTCGGCCGCTCCAAGCGGTTCCTGCGGCTGCGGCTGCCCGACGGCGTCACCTACCGCACCGGGGACCACCTGGCCGTACTCCCGCGCAATCCCGACGCCCTGGTCCAGCGGGTCGCCGACCGGTTCGGCCTGGACCTGGACCGCACCGTCCGGCTGCGCGCCCGCCGTCGCAGCCGGGGCGCGCTGCCCGTCGACCGCCCGCTGACCCTGCGCCGGCTGCTGAGCGACTTCGTGGAACTGCAGGACGCGGCGACCCGGGAGCAGGTCGCGGTGCTCGCCGAGCACACGGCCTGCCCACCGGAGAAGCGCCCCCTGGCGGAACTGGCGGTGGCGGAACCCGAGGCCTTCCGTGAGCAGGTGACGGTCGCCGGGCGGAGCGTCCTGGACCTCCTGGAGCGCTACCGCGCCTGCGAGCTGCCCTTCGAACGCTTCCTGGAACTGCTGCCGGTCCTGCGCCCGCGCCACTACTCGATCTCCTCCTCCGCGCCGGCGGCTCCGGGCGAGGCGGACCTGATGATCTCGCTGCTGGCGGCGCCCCACCGCGGTGGCGAAGGAACCTTCCGGGGCATCGCCTCGCACTACGTCCAGACCCTCCGGGCCGGGGACACCGTCCAGGCCAGGGTGCTTCCGTGCAGCGAGTCCTTCCGCCTGCCGCAGGACCCGTCCATACCCGTGATCCTGGTCAGCGCCGGCACCGGCCTCGCTCCCTTCCGTGGAGCCGTCCTCGACCGCAGGCACTCGGGGGCGACCGGGACGCTGCTGTGCTACTTCGGCTGCGACCACCCCGACGTCGACTACCTCCACCGCGAGGAGTTCGCGGCGGCCGAGGCGGCGGGAGCCGTCAGCATGCGGCCCACCTTCTCCTACGCCCCCGAGGACGGCGCCCGCTTCGTGCAGGACCGCATCGCGAAGGAGAGCGACGAGGTCTGGGCCGCGCTGGAGGCCGGCGGACGCGTCTACGTCTGCGGCGACGGCCGCCGCATGGCTCCCGCCGTGCGCGAGGCGTTCATGGCCGTCTACCGGAAGTACACGGGCGCGGACGACGAGGAGGCCACCGCCTGGCTCGCCGCCCTGATCGAGTCCGGCACCTACGTCGAGGACGTCTGGGCCGGCTGAACACGCCGGATCACCTCCACGGGCACGGGCGTCCGCAGCGCCCGTGCCCGCCCCGTTCCGAAGGCCACCTGCTCTCCCCCACGTGAGGTTCCCCATGCCTGTCGCACGCTCGGCGGTCCGCCGAGGACCCACGCTCTTCCCGTACCCGTACCCGTACCCGTATTCGTCTTCGTCTTCGTCGCAACGGAGCGGCCGGTGAAGGCGCGCGGCGGCACCGTGCTCACCTTCGGTGTCGCGGTGGCGCTCATCGCCGGAGTGACGCTCGGCAACGGCGGCGCGAATGTGATGCCCGTCTTCGTCGACGACTTCGCCTCGCGCTTCGCCCTGTCCAACTCCGGTGCCGGACTCGTCGCCGCGACCCAGCTGCTGGCGACCGCCGTCGTGACCCTGCTGCTGGCCCGGCGGGCCGCGCGGCCGGGCCGTGTGCGGCTGACACGTCTCGGCCTCGCCTGCGCGGGAGTCGGCTTCCTGGCCGCGACGGCAGCGCCGGACGCGGTGACCCTGATCCTGGCGAACCTGGTCCTGGGAGCAGGACTCGGTGCGGTCTACGCCGCTGCCACAGCGGCGCTCGCCGCCACCGACGACGCTGACAAGGCCTCCGCGGTCACCATCTCGGGGACGGTCGGGGTGACGGCGCTGCTGATCATGGCGGTTCCGGCAGCCAACCATGATCTGGGCGAGGGCACCGGGTTCGTCCTCATGGCGTTGTGCTGCCTGGCCGCCTGGCCTCTCGTGCGCCGGCTTCCGGACGGCCCGCCGGCCTCCGGCGGCGCCTTCGACGGCCCGGCGGGCAAAGGCGCCGCGGCCCGCCCTTCGGTGATCCTGCTGGCCGGAACCGCGCTCCTGTGGGCGGTCACCCAGGGGGCCTGGTCCTACGCCTCGGTGCTGGGCCGCCGGCACACCGCCATGTCGGACTCGCTCGTGTCCGCGGTCCTCGCGGTCTCCAGCGTCGTGGCACTCGCCGGCGCGGTCGTCGGCCCCGCGGCCGCACGCCGCTTCGGGCGCATGCGGTCGATGGCCGCGTTCGTCACCGCACAGGCCCTGGCGATGGCCGTCCTGATCTCCACCCACGACACCGTGCTCTTCATCGCCGCAGCCGTGATCTGGCAGGGCTGCCAACTGGCTGTTCTGGTGCAGATGCTGGCTGCCGCCGCGCTGATCGACCCGACCGGGCGCCTGGTCGCATCCCTCAGCGGTGCCGGTGCGCTGGGCACCGGCGTGGGACCACTGGCCGTCGGTGCCGTCCTGGACGCGGCGGGGGCCGGCGTCCTCAGCATCACTCTGGCCCTCGGAACCTTCCTCGCCTCGCTGCCGCTGCTCAGGATGACGGTGGCAGGCGCGGGTGCCCCCGCCGAGCGGCACCCGGCTCCGGCGCCCGCTGCCGAGGCGGGCTGAGAGCATCCGGCACTACGGCCGGGTTCCGGCCGGCGGCTCATGCCGCCGGGCGGAACCCGGCCGTTGGGCGTGCGGGTGGCGTCGGCCCGTTCAGCCCGCAGGCACGGGCACGAGGTCCAGTCGGCCGCCCGCCAGGGCCACGACCGCGGAGACCAGCGCCTGGAGCGCGGTGTGTTCGGCCGCCTCGTCGGGCAGTGACAGGTGCTGCATGGTCAGCCCGTCGAAACCCGCGAGGAAGAACCGCGCGATCGTCTCGGCCGGCTGACCGAGCCGGTGGCCGGTGCGCTCGGCCGCCTCGTTCAGCAGCTTCGTGGTCACGTCCACGATCCCGCCGTAGTGGCTGCGCAGGGCCTCGCTCAGCGAAGGGGTGCGCAGCGCGAACATGGACAGCTCCGTGAGCAGCTGGTAGCTGGTGGGCTGCTCATCGACGGTGCGCCACAGGGCTGCGGCGAAAGCCGCGACCGTCGCCTCGAAACCGGCGTCCTCGGGTGCCGCCCGCTCGACCTGCGCGACCAGGTCCTCGGTGAGCTGCTCCATGACGGCGCGGTAGAGGTCCTCCTTCGTGCCGAACGTGTAGTGCACGGTGGCCTGTGCGACGCCCAGCTCGGCGGCGATGGCGCGGGTGCTTCCGGCGGCCACGCCCTCCCTGGTCATGAGGTCGATGGCCGCTTTGATCAGTTGGGGGCGGCGTTCGGCCGCGGAGACGTGAGCCATGCTCCCATTGTATCGACTTAGTTGGTCGGTCAAGTCACTCGATCAAGTCGGTGGGCCGCACGCGATCGAGCCGCTCGGAGTTGATTACCCGCCGGATCGGACTGCCTGATCAACCCCCCTCCCCCGAGATTCGGACGTGCCCGAACCCAACCGGACAGAAGGGAGCGGGGCCGTGTCCCGTTCACTCCGTAAGAGAATCGTCGGCGCCCTGGCCGTGGTCGCCCTCGCGGGTGGGTCGCTGACCCTGGCCGCCGGTGAGGCCAGTGCCGTCCCCGTCCCCAACCCGCCCTGCCACTCCCCTGTCTTCACCGCCTGCGTCGCGATCTCCAACCACAGCGTGGACGCGTCCAGCTGGCGCATCAGTGTCACCGAGCCCAACGGCCACCGGTGGAACCGGTGCCTCCAGGGCGGCCGGGAGCACACGACGAGCCACTGGACGCAGGTGTGGTTCTCCAACAGCGACCAGGTCTCGCTGACGGCCTACCGCGGCGGGAGCTGCGAGGGCTGGAGCCAGAACGACGACTGGTGGGGCGACTGGCGCTCGACCCCGGACCAGTACCACCTGATCGTCGTCAACAGGCACTGACCGCCGCTCACCGCTCGCACCACCCAGACCCCCCTCATTCCCCGCAAGGAGCCACCCAAGTGCGCCCCCACGCTCTGACGACCCCCGAAGCAGCGCCCACAGCGACCAAGAAGAGCAAGCACCGCCGCTGGCTGGCGCCGGTGCTGAGCCTCGGTCTCGCCCCGCTCCTCCTGCTGGCCTCGCCCGGCTCCGCCTCGGCGGACACCTGGTGCTGGAAGCCGGACGGCTACGACATCCGCAAGGGCGACACCACCTGGGCCAAGGCCACGAGCCAGGCCGGCAACACCTGGCAGGACTGGGTGTGGCGCGGCCCCACCTTCCGCTGCCCCCCGAACGCACCCAGCTGCTCCTACGCCTGGCAGGAGTCGAAGACGACCGGCTGGCAGTGGTCGGTCGGCGTCAGCGTCAGCAACCCCGTCCCCTGGCTCAACCAGGTGCTCGCCGGCATCACCCCCTCCTACGGCCGCAACGGTTCCACCACGACCTCGTTCACCTTCACCACGAACCTGAAGCCGGGGCAGTACGCCCAGCCGATCCAGGTGGTGGAGCGTCGCTGGACGCAGGGCACCTTCGTCGGCGCCTTCCGCACCGACCACTCCGGCTGCGAACACGGCAGCGAGCGGTACTGGTGGGACGGCAACTACCAGTGGGGCCACTGGCAGGCCAACCTCCGGGTCAACGACTACGGCTCCTACAACATCTGGAACTGACCGCCCCAGGCCGGCCCGGCCCCGGTGTTCTGCACCTCACCGGGGCCGGGCCCTCTCTCTCCCGACCTCAGACCCCGCGAGGAACCCCAGCCATGCACCCGCGCCGTCTCCGCCGCCTGTCCCGCACCGCCCTTCCCGCAGCCGCCGCCGTCCTGTGCGGGCTGCTCACCTCCTGCTCCACGGGCAGCGCGTCCCCGGTCGCGGCCAGTGCTCCCCCCAGCCGTGCCGCTCAGGGGACCAGCAGCTCGCCCGCCCCCACGGTCGACTCCTCGCCGAAGACCCTGCCGCCCTCGCGGCTGTGCCGTGTCCTGGACGAGTCCGCCGCCCGGCTGGTGCTCACCGCCCCGAAGCAAGCCCCGCGCGTCGCCCCCAACAAGGGCACGGCCCCGGACTCGTGCAGCTACGCCTCCGGTGACGGGACGGCCATGCTGACCCTCAACCCGTCCGCACGCTCCTACGAGGCCGAGGTCTCCGCCTCCCACAACCTGGTCCGCGACCCTGCCTCGGCGGGCATGCGCGATGTGAAGGCCACCGAGGTCACCGGGCTGGGACAGGGGGCCTTCCGCGAGACGGCGCAGGTGCTGCAGCCGCCGCAGAACGTCGCCTACGTGGTGTGGCGCGCGGGTTCCAGGACCTGGGTGCTCACCCTCGCGGAGACGGCCGGGGCGACGGACGCCGACCGCCTCGTGTCGCTGGCCCGGCAGATCACCCCCCGGCTCCCGCACTGACCCCGCACACCCGCCGGTACGGCGCGTCCGGCACGTACGTCCGCCACTGCTCCCGGGTCAGACCGTTGCCGCCCGTCCGGGCGCAGACCCGCGCCAGCGCCCGTCCGGGATCGACGGCGTAGCGCTGGAGCGGGACGTGCGCACTCGCCGCGTACAGGGTCCTGCCGTCGGGCGAGAAGGCCAGGGACTGGATGCCGTCGCCGGGCGTGGTCAGCGGAGTGCCGAGGGGCTGGCGGGTCGCCACGTCCCACAGCTGTACGCTGCCGGCGTCGCCGCCCACCGCCAGCGTCCGGCCGTCCGGGCTGACGGCCAGCGCGTTCACCGCCTCCGGGCGGTCACCGAGTGGCTCCGGGAAGACGTTGCGCAGCACACCGGCACGCCGGCTCGCCGTCCTGTCCCACAGGGCGACCCGGCCCATCTGGTCGCCGACCGCGAGCAACGAGCCGTCGGCCGAGAACCCCACCGCGCCCACCTGCTCACC
The DNA here is from genome assembly GCF_042893475.1 of Streptomyces sp. NPDC001604. NCBI lineage: Bacteria > Bacillati > Actinomycetota > Actinomycetes > Kitasatosporales > Streptomycetaceae > Streptomyces > Streptomyces sp. NPDC001604. The sequence goes on from NZ_JBIAUY010000002.1 coordinate 828,319, forward strand.
CTGCACCAGGTCACGGCCGGTGACCTTGGCCGACGGCAGCCCGGCGATGCGTCCGTCACCGACCAGCAGCCCGCCGTCGGGGCGGACGGCCAGGTGGACACTGGCCAGATTCCGCAGCACCGCCGTCCTGCGGTGGGCCGCGGTCTCCCACACCTCGCCGTACAGGTCGCCGCCGGGCCGAAGAGAGGAGCGGGCGGTGTACAAGGTGCGCCCACCGCGTCCGAGAGCGGTCTTCACCACCGGGTCGCCGGGCAGGACCATGGTGGAACGGACACGGTGACGGGCGATGTCCCACACCGTGAAGGACTGTGCGACGACGTCCTGGCCGGTCGCCGAGACACCGTACGCGAGCGCCGTGCCGTCCGGGCTGAACGTCAGCAGAGGGAGGGGGTCGACGGGGATCACCGGGTCGGGATCGCGGGCGACGGGCACGTTCACCGGGGGCAGCGTGCTCAGCAGACGGCCGTCGGCGGTGGCGCGGAGCCGGAAGAGGTAGCGGCCGCCGGACCGCTCGGCCGTGGCGTACGTACGGCCGTCCGGGCTGGAACCGACGGCGTCCAGCGGGGCGGCGCGCCAGGCCGGGGTGGTCGCCGGGCCGAGGTCGAGGGTGTGGACGGTGCTGCCCTCGAGGTAGCGCAGGGTGCGGCCGTCCGGGGCCCAGGCCAGGTCGCCGTAAGGGCGCTGGTTGTTCAGGGAGTGCCGGAAGACCGGCACGTCGGGGGTCGCCGGCCGCCAGACCCGGATCTCCTCGTGGTCGGCCGTCGCCAGGAAGGCACCGTCCGGGCTGAAGGAGGCGTGGTTCACGCCGTCGTCGGCGAGGTCGGCGATCCGCTTGCCGGTCCCGGTGTCCCAGACCCGCAGCTCGTTGCCGGTGGCGGCGGCCAGCCGTTCTCTCCCGAGCACGAGGAGCGTCGTGTTCGAGTCCGGGTCGCAGAGGCGGTCCCTGCGCCAGTCGCCGGGCAGTGCTCGGCGACCGGGGATGTCCCACAGCTGCGGGGCCTGCCCGCCGGAGCAGACGGCCGCGCGCCGTCCGTCGCCGCTGAGCGCAGTGACCGTCATACCCGGTGCCGGGGCCTCGAACAGCACGCGGCCGTCGGCGACCGAGCGCAGCCGCATCCGGTCGCCCTCGGTGCTCAGGAAGGTGCGGTCGTCGTCGGTGAAGTGGACGTCGGTGTCCGGCGGCAGCGGGTCACCGCCGCCGGTCCAGTGCCCGGTGGTGGTGTCCCACAGCCGTATCCCGTCATGGCCGTCGATCACGAGCACCCGCACGTCCGGGCTCGCCCCGAGGACCATGCCGCCCGGCAGCCGGCCCGAGCCGGTCCGCCGGCCCGTTCGCACGTCCCAGGTGCGCCAGGTGCGGTCGTCGGGGCTCAGCAGCGTGCGGCCGGAGGCGGAGAGGGAACGCCAGGCGGAATCGCCCGGCACCGGGTCGGTGAAGGTGGCCGTCTCCTGCTGGGCGAGGGAGCCGAGCAGGGCGCGGCGGGTCTCCGGCAGCTCGGCGACGCGCCAGGCGGCCGCGCCCAGCAGCAGCGCGGTGTGCGGGTCGGTGGTGCGCAGCGCGTCCGCCACATCGGCGACCTGGCGGGCCGCTTCCTGCGTGCGCCGGCGCTGGTTGTCGTCGTAGGCCTGCCAGACGGCGAGGGCCGTCAGCAGCGCCACCGCGAGGACGGCGGACAGCGACCCGGTCAGGATGCGGTGCCTGCGGCCGATCCGGGCCGCGGCCCGGTGCTCCGCGGCCCGGGCGTCCAGCGCGGCGGACAGGAAGTCCCGCTCCGGCACCGTCAGCGCGAGGTCGGCGGCGGGGTCCGGGAACAGCTCCTCGGCGCGGGCCAGCCGGTTGCCCCGGTACAGGTCGCCGGGGTCGCGGTCGTGCTCCAGCCAGGCCCGGGCCGCGTCGGAGAGCATCCGGTGGTGGCGCAGCCGCTCCCGGTCCTCCTCGATCCAGCCGTGCAGCCGGGGCCAGCAGGTGATCAGGGACTCGTGGGCGAGCTGGACGCCGTCCTCGTCGGCGGTCAGCAGCCGGGCCCGGGTCAGCCGCTCCACCACCACCCGCACATCGGCATCCGCCCACTCGTCCAGCTCGGCCCGGGTGAGCGGGCGTCGGGTGTCGGGGGTGCCCTGACCCGGCTCGACCATCCGCAGCAGCACCCGCCGGGCGGCACCCGCCTGGGCAGGGGACAGCCCGCCGTACACCTCCTCCGCGGTCGCCGCGATCGCGCCGCGCACTCCGCCGGCGGCCTCGTACCCGGCCAGGGTGAGCAGCCGGCCCCTGCGGCGGCGCCAGGTCTCCAGCAGGGCGTGCGAGAGCATCGGCAGCCCCCCGGGCTCGCCCTGCACCTCGTCCACCAGGCGGGCGGTCAGCGTCCGCTCCACCCGGCATCCGGCCGCCTGCGCCGGTCCGACCACCGCCTCCCGCAGCTCCTCGGCCGTCATCGGGCCGAGCAGCAGCCCGGCGCCGCGCAGCGCGTCGGCGAGGCCGCGGTGCTCGGCGCAGCGGGCGTAGAAGTCGGCGCGCACGGCGACCAGCACGCGCAGTCTGCTGTCCGGGGCGCGGGCGGCAAGCAGCAGGTCGACAAAGCGGGAACGTTCCTGCGGATCGCGGCAGAGGGTGAAGGCCTCCTCGAACTGGTCCACCACCACCCAGCTCTCCGGCTCGCCCTCGGCCGGGCTCAGCAGATGGCCGTACGTCGTGACCGGCGTGGCCCCGGGGGTGAGGATCCGCAGGGCGGCCGGGCAACCGCGCGCCGCGATCTCCTCCTGCAGCCGCGGGACCAGCCCGGCCCGCAGCAGCGACGACTTCCCGCTCCCCGAGGGGCCGAACAGCACCGCGAACCGGTGCTCGCACACCAGGTGCCCGACCTCGTCGACCATCCGGTCGCGTCCGAAGAACACATGCCGGTCGTCCGGCTCGAACCGGGCGAGACCGCGATACGGCGAAGGGGCGTCCTCGATGTCCTGAGCGGGAGCCTGGTTCACCGCCGCCTCGGCGGCCTTCCAGCGCGGCTCCCACTCGGCGGGATCGCCCCCGCAGGCCCGTACATAGCCCTGGACCACGGCGAGAGACGGAAGGCGTTCACCGGCGGCGGCCAGTGACAGCGCGGTCGCCGAGAAGCCCGCCGCCTTCACCATCGTCCGGTAGGAGGGGCTGCCAGCGGCCTTCCGCAGCTCGCGCAGCTCGTGCGCGAGCCGCTGGACGGGCCCGGCCGTCGGGTCCACTGGTCTCTCGGGCCGCCCCATGAGGCGTACCTCCGTAGGTGCGGTACAGGACATCCTGACATTGACGACCCTACGGACAGTCGGATGACCTCCGGGTTTCCTGCGGGTGAGGGGCAGGTGACCGCGGTTGGACGGCCGGGGATTCACCTGGCCGGCCGTGTTGCTCGCGGCGTTCGGCGTGGGGGCGGGTGACGGGGCTTCGGCGCGGGAGGCCGCCGACGCGGGCCGGTCGCCGAGAAATGACGTCGGGGCGGCAACCTTTTCGTCTCCTGCGGCAACTGGGATCCGGAAGGGCGAACCGAACTACCGGATGGACGGGCATGAGGGCAACGAAGCACGCCGCGCCGCGACCGTGGCGCAGGCGCGGACTGGTCACGGGCATTCCCTTGGGCTTGCTGGTCGTCGGTGTGCCGGCGTGCCCGGCCCCGACCGTCCTCACCGGGGCGGTGCACCCCACCGGCGTCCAGGACGCCGGGCATTGACCAGCTCGCCGGCCGGCCTGCACCGGCTCGCAACCGAGCACGGCCGCTGTTCGAATCCTGGGCCGGGCACTGTTAGGCTGCGCCCCCCGTTGTTGTTAAACGCGCAACTAACGCGCACATCATTGCCAGGAGAGGGCGACCGGGGGATGGTCCTCGATGACGCGTCCGCGGAGTTCCACGAATTCTTCGAACGCCACTATGCCGAACTCGCCCGTCTGGCCCACCTCCTGACCGGTGAGGCCGACGCGGCGGACGACCTAGCAGCGGATGCCCTGGTCGCCCTGTGGCAGCGCTGGGACCGGTTGCGGCAGGCCGACCACCCGCTCGCCTACGCCCGCGGTGTGGTGGCCAACATGGCGCGGGGACGCATCCGCAGTGCGATGCGCGAGCGCCTGAGGATCACACTGTTCTGGTCCCGCAGCCCCGAGAAGGTGGAGGGGCCGGACACGGCGGCCGTACTGGACGTCCGCGCGGCGCTCGCCCGGCTGCCGTTCCGCAAGCGGGCCTGTGTGGTGCTGCGGCACGCCTTCGACCTGTCGGAGAAGGACACGGCGGTGGCGCTGGGCATCTCGGTCGGAACGGTGAAGAGCCAGACCTCGAAGGGAATGGCGGAGCTGCAACGGATACTTGGCGCACGAGCGGCCGGGGACTTGATGCCAGGGAGGAGGAACCGGTGAACGAGGAGATCGCCCGTCAGCTGCGCGAGGCCGCCGAGGCCCACCGGCCCGACCGCGCGCGGATGCTGGCCCGGGTGGAACGCGGCATGGCCGGCCCCACCGTCCGTCATCGCGCGCGGCCGTTCGCGAGGTCCGGTACCAGGGTCGCGCTCGCCGGGCTCGCCGCCGCCGGCATCCTGGCGACCGGCGGCCTCGCCGTCGCCGCCATCGTCACGCACTCGTCGCCGTCGGCCACCGTGACCACGCCGGCCACCCCGTCCCCGGACGCCACCTCCCGGCCACCGAGATCGGCCCGCCCCACCCCTGTCGCGCCGGCCCCGGTCACCACCCCGGTCAGCCCGCGCCCGACTCCGCCGTCCGCCGGTCCGTCACCGTCCGCCGATGAGAGCCAGAACGGGCCGCTGTGGTCGGCCGGCTCGCTGGACCCGCAGAGCACCGTCTACTGGACGCAGACCAACCTCCTCCTCAAGACGACCAAGCCGCTCACCTCGCTCACGATCGAGATGCGGATCGTGCAGACCGGCGGGGTGAAGAAGACCGGTACCTGGCAGACCCTGCCGAGCGACGACTTCACCATCACCACCCAGGAGGCCGACGGCATGCTGGTCTACCGCTGGGTCCTCAAGCCGGGCCTGACCGTGCCGGCCGGGAGCTACGAGATGGCCGCCCAGTTCAACAACGGCACCGGCGTGCGCAATGCCGCGGGCGACGCCTACCGCGTCGACGCGCAGGGTTCGGGCGGCTCCGCGTCGGTCCGCGGAAGGTTCGTGCCCACCCGGTGAACGCCGCTGTGCGGCAAGCGGGCGACGCCTCTTGCCGCACAGCTCGACGGCCGAGCAGATCCCGGTCCGCGCGCACCCGCGCGGACCGGGACGGGCTCGTTGCCCACCTGGAAGCCGATCACGGCCGGACGGGCCGCGTGGCGGGCGAGGGTGGCCTCGGCCGCGTGCCGTGAAAAATCTTCCCTCGATCGCGGCAACCTTTGCGTGCGCGGCGGCAACTGCCCGGTAACCGAGGCCGGATCAAGGCCCGTCGTGCCAGAAGGACATGCCGTTGTCAGATCAGAACCGCTCTCATCGCCGCAGACCGGCCACCCGTCGCGTGCTCGCCGCCGCCGTGGTCATCGCCGCCGCGGGTGCCGCTGTACCGCTGGTCGCTCTGGCCGCACACACGCCGAACGACCGCACGCTGGCCGCGGCGGCCGGCAGCAGCCGCTACTTCGGTACGGCAGTGTCCTCGGGCAGGCTCGGCGATTCGACGTACTCCACGATTCTCGACCGGGAATTCAACATGATCACCCCGGAGAACGAGATGAAGTGGGACGCCACCGAACCGTCCCGCGGCAACTTCAACTTCGGGCCGGCCGACTCGATCGTCGCCCACGCCTCCGCGCACGGTCAGCGGATGCGCGGCCACACCCTGGTGTGGCACTCGCAGCTGCCCGCCTGGGTCAAGTCCATCACCGACGCCAACACCCTGCGCAGTGTGATGGACAACCACATCACCACCGAGATGAGCCACTTCAAGGGCAAGATCTACGCCTGGGACGTGGTCAACGAAGCCTTCGCCGACGGCGGCAGCGGTCAGCACCGCAGCTCGGTCTTCCAGGACGTGCTGGGCAACGGCTTCATCGAGGAGGCCTTCCGCACCGCCCGGAACGCCGACCCCTCCGCCAAGCTCTGCTACAACGACTACAACATCGAGAACTGGACCGACGCCAAGACGCAGGGCGTCTACGCGATGGTCAAGGACTTCAAGTCCCGCGGTGTGCCCATCGACTGCGTCGGCTTCCAGAGCCACTTCGGCGCAGGCGGCCCACCGCCCAGCTTCCAGACCACCCTGTCCAAGTTCGCCGCGCTCGGCGTGGACGTCCAGATCACCGAACTCGACATCGCCCAGGCGTCCGCCACCGCGTACACCAACGCCGTCCAGGCGTGCATGAACGTCGCCCGCTGCACCGGCATCACGGTGTGGGGGATCAGGGACAGCGACTCGTGGCGCACCGGTGAGAACCCGCTGCTGTTCGACGCGAGCGGCAACAAGAAGCCCGCCTACGACGCGGTCCTGACCGCCCTGGGCGGCAGCGGCAGCGGCAGCGGCGGCGGCGGCGGGACCACCGCGGACGGGGGCCTCACCTCCGGCACCGTCTACACGCTCTCCAGCGCGGCCGCCGGACGCGTTCTCGACGAGCCCGCGGGATACAACGGCAACGGCACCCCGCTCCAGGTGTGGGACGCCAGCGGTGCCGCCAACCAGCAGTGGCGGGCCACCAAGAACGGCGACGGCTCCTACACGCTGACCAACGTCGCCAGCGGCCGGGTCCTGGACGAGCCGGGCAACCAGACCGGCAACGGAACGAAGACGCAGGTCTGGGACTCCAACGGCGGCGCCAACCAGCACTGGAAGGCCACCAAGAACGGCGACGGCTCCTACACCCTGACCAACGTCGCCAGCGGCCGAGCCCTGGAGACCCCCGGCGGCAGGACCGCCAACGGCACCCCCGTCCAGATCTGGGACTCCAACGGCGGCGGCGCCAACCAGCACTGGAACTTCAGGACGTCGACTTCGACTTCGACTTCGACTTCGACGCCGACGCCGACGCCGACTTCGACAACGCCCACGTCTACGAACGCCACGTGCGCTCTTCCGTCGACGTACCGGTGGAACTCGACCGGTCCGCTGGCGCAGCCGGCGAACGGGTGGGCCGCGCTGAAGGACTTCACCACCGTGACGTACAACGGCAAGCACCTGGTCTACGGGACGAACTACTCGGGATCGTCCTACGGCTCCATGGCCTTCAGCCCCTTCGCGAACTGGGCGGACATGGCCTCGGCACGCCAGACCGGCATGAGCCAGAAGGCGGTGGCGCCCACGCTGTTCTACTTCGCGCCCAAGAAGATCTGGGTGCTGGCGTCCCAGTGGGGCGCGGCGCCCTTCGTCTACCGCACGTCGAGCGACCCCACCGACCCCAACGGCTGGTCCGCGCCGCAGGCGCTGTTCACCGGCAGCATCCCGGGCTCCGGCACGGGCCCGATCGACCAGACCCTGATCGCCGACGGCCAGAACATGTACCTGTTCTTCGCCGGTGACAACGGCAAGATCTACCGGGCGAGCATGCCGATCGGGAACTTCCCGGGCAGCTTCGGCTCGTCGTACACCACGGTCATGAGCGACACGGAGAAGAACCTCTTCGAGGCGCCGCAGGTCTACAAGGTCCAGGGCCAGAACCAGTACCTCATGATCGTCGAGGCCCGGGGTGCCAATGAGCAGCGCTACTTCCGCTCGTTCACGGCCTCCAGCCTGAGCGGCTCGTGGACCCCGCAGGCCGCCACCGAGTCCAACCCCTTCGCGGGCAAGGCCAACAGCGGTGCCACCTGGACCAACGACATCAGCCACGGCGACCTGGTCCGCAACAACCCCGACCAGACCATGACCATCGACCCCTGCCACCTGCAGTTCCTCTACCAGGGCAAGTCCCCCACGGCGACCGGCCCCTACGACCAACTGCCGTACCGGCCGGGTGTCCTCACCCTGCAGCGCTGACCCGCCTCACCGCCTCAAGGAACCCCACCCGTACGTCGGGTGGGGTTCCAGTCGTCTGGGGGCTGGGGGCTGGGGGCTGGGGGCTGGGGGCTGGGGGCTGGGGGCTGGGGAAGCTGGGGACCGGGGGACCAGGCGGAGGCCCGGCGGGGCTTGTCCGGCAGATGGGTGTGCTCCTGATCCTGCGCGGCGTGGCCGGTACCGACCGGTGAAGACCGCAGGCCCGGCGAAGATGACGAAGCGCCCCCATCGGGGAGATGGGGGCGCTTTCGTGCCTGTGCCTACCTTTGCTTACCTTCGCCTACGGTCGCCTACTTGAGTGCTGTGCCACCGGAGTTGTGGTAGGCGATGGTCTTGTTGATCAGGTTTCCGCCGTCGGACTCGACCGTGGTCTGTTCCTGCTGCCCCGGACCGAAGAACAGGCCGGCGACATGGGCGTTCGCCACCTGGTCCATGTGTGAGAAGAGCCAGTCGACCTTGTCGTCCTTGTAATGGTTGAGGGTGTTGTTCTGCGCCATGTTGCCCACGGGGATCTGCCACAGAACGACCGGCTTGCCCACGGACTCGGCCATCGTCTTGTAGAACTGCAGCGCGGCGGCGGCCTTCTGGTCGGTCCAGAAGTGGTCACTGCCGCCGTGGGCGGGCTGTGCGTACCAGCCCGCGTCACGGTCCGACACATCGGTGGCCAGGAAGTCGGCGTTCTTCGCGCCGAAGCTCTCGTAGGACTTGACGCAAGCCTGCGTGTTGGTCTGCCAGTCGAAGCAGGAGAGGTGCATCCCCGCCTCGGCGTTCGGCGCGTACTTGTGCGCCATCGAGATCAGGCACTGGGCGAGCCCGGTGGCGCTGTTCTCCTGCGATCCGCAGTCCGTCGGATTCGCGCTCTTCACCTGTGCGGGAACCTGGTGCGGATCGCCGAGCGAGCGGACGTAGCCCCAGAAGTCGGGCTCGAGGTCGATCGCGGCCTGCGTCTTGCCGATCTTCTGGAGGAAGAAGCGGTAGTCGTTCAGGTAGCGGGTGAGCAGGTCGGTCCGGTTGATGGCCTTGACCTCCCCCGGACCGTCGCCCTCGCCCGCCGCATCGCCGAGGTCGCGCAACGAGTACCAGGTCCACAGCATCTTCTGCGGGCGCGAGCTGCCCTTGTACGTCGCCTGGGACACCACGTCGTCCCGCCAGGTCACGTACGTGCCGGGTGCCGTGGTGCTGCCGTTCCAGCAGCCCCACCACCCTGACCAATCGTCGTGGCATTTCGCCGCCGTGTAGTAGTCAGACGAGGGCGCGGGCTGGCTGTGCACATAGGCGTACCGCACGTCGAACGGCGCGGCGGCCGCCGAGGCGTCGGACATCGAGCCGCCGATGAGCACCGTGCTGCTGCCCATGAAACGCTTCGTCGAGCTGCTGTTGGTGGCGGTCGGAGACGGCGTCGACGACGGGTGCGAGCTGCTCGGAGCCGGGCTGGTGGGAACGCTGCTGCTCGGCGCGGTGGGCGTACCGGAGCTGCCGACGCTCCCGGCCGGGACGAGTTGCCACTGCTGAGTGGCGCCGCCCCGGTCGCGGTTCTGGACGACACCGCTCCCGTCGGTCCTGGCGGCGTTGTGGACGTCGACAGCCATTCCGCTGAAGCGATTGACCAACCGCACGTAGCCGTTCGACGACTTGGCCAGTTTGAACTGCTGGTTGGTGCCGTTCAGGTCTTTCCACTGCACGAGGGCGGAGCCGGCGGTCTTCGACCAACCGAGGTCGTCCAGCACCTTGCCGGAGTTCCGGTTCTGCAGCCGGTAGTACCCGTCACCCGCGTCGATGAACCGCCACTGCTGGTTGGGGCCGCCATGACGGCTCCACTGCACCACCGCCGCGCCGTCGTTCTTGGCGGAGCCGCGGTCGTCCAGCACCTTGCCGCTGTTGCGGTTGACGAGTACGTACCACTTCTTCAGATCCAGGGTTTTCTGCTCCGCGGAAGCCTGGCTGACCACGACAGCCGAGCCGGCCACGACCACCGTGGCGAGACCCGCCCACAGACCCCGACGCGCGAGCAACCGACGGCCACGGTGCTTCGGGCGGCCACCGCGAACGCCGCCGTCGGTGCGGGACGCCATCGATGACGTGGGTGGGCCGGGGACATGTCTGTGCTCTCGTTCCAGGGACACGCCTGTGCTCTCTTTCAGCCGTTGCATCGGACCGGACCACTTGGCCGGACAACACTCAGTGGTTCGAGAGGCCGAAAAGGTTGCCGCGAAGAGCCACAGATTTTTTTCGCCTTGACCGTCTGACGCCGTGAGGCCGCCCCGAAACAGAACCCACCGGCAACACACGGCAGGCACCGCCCAGTTCGACGCCCGAGACCGCTGCAGCCTGCCCGCAGAGGTACCCCGCCCCAGGGACGCTGGCATGGTTCCGGCACGAGGGGGATCATTCGCACGTGGATGACGTGCGAGACGGCACTGTTGGTGTGTGGCGGGTCGGCTGGTCTGGCCGGCTGATGGGCTACGTGCTGGCTGTCGGCCCGGCGTGCGGGGCGCTGTCCGCCTGGCTGGGCGTGCTCTCCCATCCGGACCCGCATTCCGCGGGCTCCGCGGGGATCGCCACTGCCGTCGCGCTGGGGTTCGCCCTGTTCGCTTGGTGGGGGCTCCTTCGCGTGCGCCTGGAAGTCAAGACGGACCTGATCGTCATGGTGAATCCCTGGGGCACTCAACGTCTGCCGTGGTCGCGTGTCAGCGCGGTGAGCCTCGGCAATTGGGGTGCGCAGTTCCACACCACGGACGGGTTCACGTATACGGCGTACGCCCTGAGTGATCTAGCAGGCGGCACTCGGCAGGACGAGCGGTTCGCCGATCTGCGGCGGATCGTCGACGCCCAACTCCGCAGTGGACCACCGCTTTAGGAGTTGTCACGACCGGCCGTTGGCGTCGCGGGCGGCTGTGTCGCGTCGCTACGACGAGGCATTCGTGTCCCTGCGGCCGGCGAGCCGGCGCCCGGCCACCCAGAGATTGATCACAAGCAGCGCCCCACCCGCGATGGGCCAGCCCACGGATCCACCGTCACGGTACGTGTCAATGCCTACCACCAGCAGGATGACGCCGATCACCGGGCCCATCAGGTCCATCACGGCGTCCAAACGATCTGCGATCTTCGACAGGTCAGCCACGGCTTGATCGTGCCAGGACCCGGACGTCGTGGTCGACGCGATCATGGGCTGGGAGCCCGGGGAAGCGGCCCGCATGCGCGCTCGCTACATGCACGGCACCGGATCTTTGCTGCGCAAGGTCGCCCAGCACGTCGGCGACGCCCTCTGGGGGCCTCCGAAGAAGAACTGAGACGGACAACGTCGAAGGGCCCCACCGCGAACGGTGGGGCCCTTCGACATCGTGCCCGGTGAGGCACTGGCGGAGGATACGAGATTCGAACTCGTGAGGGGTTGCCCCCAACACGCTTTCCAAATGTTCGTCTGATGGTTCGAGGCCGCTCGGGGGCGTCCTGACCTGCGGCGGGAGTGGGGCATTGGGTGGCGGTGGACCGTGCTGGACGGGGATGAATGAGACCAGAACTGAGACCAGGGCGTCGGGTCATACCTTCTTGACGACGATGGTGTCCGGGAGGAGCTTCTCCAGGTCGTCCACGTCCGAGGTGAAGACGGTGACCTGCCCCTTCTGCTGGCGTGCGATGACAGCCAGCACGGCATCGATCGCGTACTTGTGACCGTGCAGCTTGGCGTCAGCCAGGAGGCGCCGGGCCTGGCGTGCCTCGTCCTTTCCGATGTCGGCGACCTTCAACCGGGAGAGCACCCAGTCCCAGCGCTGTTCGGTTGTTCTGCCGTCGTACGCCTCGACCAGCGTCAGCGGGGACGTCACCACCTCGGCTTCACCCCGGGCCGCGAGGTCGAGCCAGGCGATCATCTTCCGGTCGCCGCGCACGGCCAGGGACAGGGCTTCGCAGTCGAGCACGAAGACGCGCAGTGGCCGCTGGCTGTGCTCACCGGCGCGCTTCTTCACGCGGCCTCTCCGGCGTTGTGTCCTCCGGTGGTGCGGCGGCGCTCGTGCTCGGCGTCGAGATCTTCCAGTTCCGCGAGTGCTGCCGCGTGCTCGTCCTCGGTAACCGGGCCGTGTTCCTCCTGCAGCCAGTCGACCAGCTCCAGCAGCCGGTCCCGATCGCGCTTGAATCGCAGTGCTTCGGCTACATACGCCGAAAGTCCCCGCTCAGCCGCGTCGGCGCGGATCTCGTCGAGGAGATCTTCGGGGATCGTCACAGTGACTTTTTTCGTCGCCATACAGGAGACCATACTCCTGGTGCAAGCGCCCTTACCAGGGTCGCTGAACCAGTCAGGTTCGGAATGCGGATGGTTGACCCAGGAGTCTTCCCCGCGGTTGATCGCTGGGTCACGTCGCTTCACTCGGTCACCCCGTGTCGTTCACTCCCGCCAGCGCATGCGGCGGCTGGTGCGGATAGTTGCCCTTCGAGGCGGTGAGCCTCCTGCCGTCGACGGAACCACAAGAGGAGGGGCCGTGTCCCTGCTGCCTTCGGCAGACATCTTCAGGTCGATCGAGCTAAAGGTTTCGCAGTTGCTCAGCAGACAGTTGGTCTGTCCGCATACACCCGGGGAGAGGTGTTCGGTGGGTGAGCACCTCACGCTCTCGGAGGCGAAGGCTGCAGCGGCGCGCGATGCCACTGACGTTGCTCTTCGCGATGCGCTGTGGCGGTGCGTAGGCCGCGATGCCCGTAGCGACCTGCCGAACTTGGCTCAACGTAGCCAGTTGCTCGCGCTGTATTTCGTCATCCCCTACCTCCGGAAGTCGGCCGGGAGAGTGTCGAGGAGGCTCTGCGTCGATGTCGCCGAGGTGAGGTCGGCCATGGTGTTCGGTGCGTTGTACGGTCTGGCGCTGGCCGTCGAAGGTGACGATGTCCGTGACGAGGTCGTCCGATCTGCCCATGCGGCCGGGTGGGCGGTGGAACGGGCTGATCCGGCCGAGCGTACGACGGATCCGCACAGCCTTGTCGACCGCGCGAGCCGATTTGATGACGGCTACTCGCCCATCCGCAACGAGTCGGACATCAGGGTGGTCGACGAGATGGACCCTTTGTTGTGGGAGCGCCTCAGCGGCGAACGCATGGGCGCTACCTTGCACCGCCTTGGACTCTTGGACGAGTTCCTCGCCTCGGGCCCGCATCAGGTGCCCGAGGGTGAGTCCGGTGAACTCGACGGACCGCAGAGGGAAGCGGAGTGAGCCCGAGCACAAGGCGACTGTCGCAGTGGCTGGCCGAGCCAGTGCCCCTACGCAAGGTGGCAGATCTCCTCGGGGTCGATGCATCGAAGGCGTCTGGACTGGTGAGGGCGGACCGCTTTCCCTGCCGTGTCACGAAGGTGAAGGGAAAGTACGTGGCCTTTCCCGCCGATGTGATGGCGGCCATGGGAATCGATGATCCGATCGTGCGGATCGGCGACCTGCTGGCCGGAGCTGAGTTCGCGAGGCGATGGGACTGAGGACCGGTCGCCGGAGTCTGAGTGCAACGTCAGAGGGCCGGGCCCGCGCAAACGGCCCGGCCCTCTCGGCCAGCGCGCGACATGGAATGGGCTGGTAGGGCGGACGTGGATGGCCAGTGCACTCGTCGAGCGGCTCCGTCCTGCGGCACAGGTGTGCTGGCGGTGCTCGGTGGCCGTCATATCGCCTCCGTGGCTCCTTTGAGCGGCATTGCGACCGCGGCTCGCCGGAGCGGCGTAGCGGGGGTGTCGAGCGAGAAGAATGACCTGACTGCCGGAAATAAATGAGACCAAAACCGAGACCAGGGCACACCGAGGACCCCGGCCGCTAAGCGGTCCGGGGTCCTCGTTTCGCCTGTTCAGGCGGCTGCGGAGGATACGAGATTCGAACTCGTGAGGGGTTGCCCCCAACACGCTTTCCAAGCGTGCGCCCTAGGCCTCTAGGCGAATCCTCCGCCGGAAACATTACATGACGTCGGAGGGTGCTAGCGAACTCGTTCGGGCGTCCGGCGATCGGGTAAGGTGGGGCTCAGCCCCTCACGCGGCGCTATCTGACTGAACTCCCCCAGGGCCGGAAGGCAGCAAGGGTAGGTCGGCTCTGGCGGGTGCGTGGGGGGTCTTGTGTTTTCCGGGGGACAGATCGCGACGGTGGGCGCGGAGGAAGGTCCGCTCGTCGACGTAGACCGCGAGGAAGAAGACGAGCGCGACGCCCAGGCCGATGACCGAGGGATGGCGGCCGGTCGTGGGGGCGAGGACCGCGGTCATGGCGAGCCACAGGAAGACGTTGGGCGTGTTCTGCGTGATGAACATGTCGCGGCCGAGGCCGCTGCCGTGCGGGCGCAGCCTGAGGAAGAGCGCTGTGAGCATCCGGAGGGCCGTCAGGGCCGCGGCGGTGACGGCGGTCGTCAGCAGCAGGTGGGTGACGAGCGCTGCCGTGAGGCCCGTCGGCGGGGTCAGCGCGAACGTGGCCAGGCCCGCCAGGGGGATCAGGGCGAGGCCGCCCAGCCAGTTCCAGTTGGTGCTCAGGGCGCCCGCGCGGATCGGGTCGCGCCGGCGCAGCGCCTGGGCGCACGCGCCGGGCAGGACGAGGGCGGCGAGCAGTACGGCCGCATAGGTGAGCAGCGCCGGTTCGAGGGTGGTGAGCGTATGGGCCTGCGCCACGCCCCCCGGCAGCATGACCGGTAGCGCCAGACCCGCCAGCAGCAGCACCGGGAGGGCCAGGGAGGCGGCCACCGTGTGGCGTACGGCGAAGAAGTAGTCGCCTCCCCAGAGGAGGGAGAGAGTGGGTACGACCAGGGCCGGGGGGAGCAGGAGGAAGAGGCCGGCGAGTTGCAGGGGGAGGGAGTGGCCCGCCCAGAGCAGGACCAGGCCCAGCGTCAGGCGGGGCAGGAGCAGGGGCCAGGCCGTGTGGAGGCTGGCGAGCGGGCGGCGGAGGGTGCGCGGGTTGACGCGGAGCATGGCGAAGAAGGAGCCGACCGAGAGCAGGGCCGTCAGTGTCACCGTGAACACTAAGGCAGGCACCTGTACACCCAGGGCGAGCTGGGCGACCGTCCCCGCCAGGGCCGCCGCGGCGACCAGCAGCGGGAGGCGGATCTCCACGATCTCGCCGAGGTCGTTCAGCAGGCCGGCCGCCGCCGGAGCCGCGACAGCGCGGCGCAGGTCCTCCTCGGAGAGCGGGCGGGCGTTGGGGATCTTGAAGTCGCGGTAGGACTCGGGGCGGGCGCCCGCGACGATCAGCGCGAACATCTCCACGATGTACTTGTGGGCGACGACCAGGACGGTGCGGCCCGCGCGGGAGGCGGGCAGGAGCACCTCGTCGTAGTACGAGGCCACGCGCGCGTACATCTCGCTCCAGGCCTCGCCACCGGGCGGCCGTCCGGTCGGGGAGTGGAACGCCTCGGTGTAGCCGGCGAAGCCGATGGTCTTCTTCACCAGGCTCTTGTTGCGGCCGCTGTAGACACCGAAGTCGCGTTCTATGAGGGCCTCGTCGATGGTGACCCGGTCAGGGGGTTCGGGCAGCCGGTCGATGATCGTCCGGGCGGTCTCCTGGGCGCGGCGGAGGGTGGAGGTGTGCACTTCGTCTATGCGTATACCGCCGGCCGCGAGGGCGGCGACCCGTTCGGCCGCCTGCTCGGCCTGGCGGAGGCCGAGCGTGGTGAGCGGGGCGTCCAGCCGTCCGGCGAACCGGTTCTGCTCGTTCGCCTGGGACTCGCCATGACGAATGAAGTAAAGGGGCATGAGTGTCCTTGCGAGGTGTGGGGGGTGTGGGGGGTGTGGGGAGAGGGGCGGCAGGGGCACTGTGCGTTTGCTGTTGTACTTGAGCATTCAACTTAAACGTGAGGGCTGTTCGGTTTCTGCGAAACGGCAGTCAAAAGACGCTTGTGTTTCGTCGGGCCGCCCGTCGCGGCAGCCGGGCGGCCCGCGTTGTCAGTGGGCGCCTATAACCTCGTATGCGTGTCGTCTCTCGCGCTGTACCGCCGCTATCGCCCGGAGTCGTTCGCCGAGGTCATCGGGCAGGAGCATGTAACCGACCCGCTGCAGCAGGCGCTGCGCAACAACCGGGTCAATCACGCGTACCTGTTCAGCGGGCCGCGCGGCTGCGGCAAGACGACGAGCGCACGCATCCTGGCCCGCTGCCTGAACTGCGAACAGGGACCCACGCCCACGCCCTGCGGGGAGTGCCAGTCCTGTCGCGACCTGGCGCGCAACGGACCGGGCTCCATCGACGTCATCGAGATCGACGCCGCTTCGCACGGTGGTGTGGACGACGCGCGTGAACTGCGTGAGAAGGCCTTCTTCGGGCCCGCGGCCAGTCGGTACAAGATCTACATCATCGACGAGGCCCACATGGTCACGTCGGCCGGTTTCAACGCGCTGCTGAAGGTCGTCGAGGAGCCCCCGGAGCACCTCAAGTTCATCTTCGCCACCACCGAGCCCGAGAAGGTCATCGGGACGATCCGCTCGCGGACGCACCACTACCCGTTCCGTCTCGTGCCGCCGGGGACGCTGCGCGACTACCTCGGCGAGGTGTGCGGCAAGGAGAACATCCCGGTCGAGGACGGCGTGCTGCCCCTGGTCGTCCGGGCCGGTCAGGGTTCCGTGCGTGACTCCATGTCCGTCATGGACCAGCTGCTCGCGGGGGCGAGGGAGGAAGGTGTGACGTATGCCATGGCGACGTCCCTCCTCGGCTACACCGACGGTTCGCTCCTCGACTCCGTCGTCGAGGCCTTCGCGACCGGTGACGGGGCCGCCGCCTTCGAGGTCGTCGACCGCATCATCGAGGGCGGCAACGACCCGCGCCGCTTCGTCGCCGACCTGCTGGAGCGACTGCGCGACCTGGTGATCCTCGCCGCCGTGCCGGACGCCGCGGAGAAGGGGCTCATCGACGCCCCGGCCGATGTCGTCGAGCGCATGCAGGCCCAGGCGGGCACCTTCGGCGCCGCCGAGCTCAGCCGCGCCGCCGACCTGGTCAACGAGGGCCTGACCGAGATGCGCGGCGCCAACTCGCCCCGCCTCCAGCTCGAACTGATCTGCGCGCGCGTGCTGCTGCCGGCCGCGTACGGAGACGAGCGTTCGGTGATGGCCCGCCTCGACCGGATCGAGCGGGGCGTGAACTTCTCCGCGGGCGGCGGGGCACCGGCCATGGGCTATGTGCCGGGGCCCGAGGCGCACGGGGGGCCGATGCCCGGGGCCGTCGGCGGTCCGGCAGGCGGCCCGGTTCCGCCGGGCGGCGGCCCCGCTGCGGCTCGGGCGGCGGTACGGAATTCGGGAGCGCCATCGGCAGGCATGCCGACCGCTGGTGCCGGTGCCGGCACAGCCGCGCCGGCCGGCCCGGCAGCACCTGCAGCCCCCGCGCCCCCCACCACCGCCGCACAGCCTGCCGCCCCGGTCGCCTCACCGCCGCCCTCTGCCCCGGCCTCCCCTGCCCCGACCCCGGCCACCCCCGCCCCCGCCTCTGCTCCCGGAGCCTGGCCCACCGCGGCCCCCGCGGGCGGCGGCCGACGCCCCGGCGGCTGGCCCACGGCAACCCCGGCAGGCGGGCAGCCCCCGGCCACGCCCAGCGCGCCGGCTGCTTCCGCACCCGCGCCCACGCCCGCCCCGCAAGCGGCGGCACCCGTCCCCGCCTCCTCCTACGCGCCCCCGAGCGGCGGCCCGGACCCCCGCATGCTCTGGCCGAACATCCTGGAGGCCGTCAAGAACCGCCGCCGCTTCACCTGGATCCTGCTCAGCCAGAACGCCCAGGTGGCCGGCTTCGACGGCACGACCCTCCAGCTCGGCTTCGTCAACGCGGGCGCCCGCGACAACTTCGCCGGCAGCGGCAGCGAGGACGTACTGCGCCAGGCGCTGGCCGAGCAGTTCAACGTGCAGTGGAAGATCGAGGCGATCGTCGACCCGTCCGGCGGCTCGGCCCCGCCGCCCGCCCCTTCCAACGGCTCCTACGGCGGAGGTGGCTACGGCAGCACCGGCACCGGCACGCCCCCACAGCGCCCGGCGACGCCTCCGCCCCCCACCTCACCCGCGCCCACATCACCGCCCCCGACGGCCCAGTCCACCCCCGCACCCACCCCCCAGCCCAGGGCTCCGGAACCCCCGCCCCCGGTCTCCCCCGAGGACGACATCCCCGAGGACGACGACCCCGACCTCAACGAATCGGCTCTCTCCGGCCACGAACTGATCGTGCGCGAGCTGGGGGCAACGGTCGTGGAGGAGTTCACGAACGAGTAGGCCGCACGGCCTTGCCGTGGCCGCCGGTCACGGCACTCCAGCCCGTCCGGTGTTTGAGGACGAGGCCGTTCAGGCCGAAAGCGGGGGTCCAGGGGCGGCAGCCCCGAGGTCCGGCAACCCCACCACCCGGCACTGCTTGGAGGAACGTACAGCTCACCGTCCCCCTCCCACTCGGCACGCCGCACAAAACCCCCGTTAGGCTGACCCCCGTGAAGGTCCTCGTCATCGGCACCGGCGCCCGCGAACACGCCCTGTGCCGCTCCCTGTCCCTCGACCCCGACGTCACCGCGCTGCACTGCGCCCCAGGCAACGCCGGCATCGCCGAGGTCGCCGAGCTGCACCAGGTCGACGCCCTGAACGGCAAGGCCGTCGCCGCGCTGGCCACCGAACTCGGCGCCGACCTCGTGGTCGTGGGCCCGGAGGCACCCCTCGTCGCCGGGGTCGCCGACGCGGTGCGCGAGGCGGGCATCCCGGTCTTCGGCCCCTCCCAGGAGGCAGCGCAGCTCGAGGGCTCGAAGGCCTTCGCGAAGGACGTCATGGCGGGAGCGGGCGTGCCCACCGCACGCTCGTACGTCTGCACGACCCCGGAAGAGGTCGACGAGGCACTCGACGCCTTCGGTGCCCCGTACGTCGTCAAGGACGACGGCCTCGCCGCCGGAAAGGGCGTCGTCGTCACCGCCGACATCGAGGCGGCGAGGGCGCACGCCAACTCCTGCGAGCGTGTGGTCATCGAGGAGTTCCTGGACGGCCCCGAGGTCTCCCTCTTCGCCGTCACCGACGGCGAGACGGTCGTCCCGCTGCAGCCCGCCCAGGACTTCAAGCGCGCGCTCGACGGGGACGAGGGTCCGAACACCGGCGGCATGGGCGCGTACTCGCCGCTGCCGTGGGCCGACCCGAAGCTGGTCGAGGAGATCCTGCAGACGGTCCTGCAGCCGACCGTCGACGAGATGCGCCGCCGCGGCATCCCGTTCTCGGGTCTCCTCTACGCCGGTCTCGCGATCACCTCGCGGGGCGTCCGGGTCATCGAGTTCAACGCCCGCTTCGGCGACCCAGAGACCCAGGTGGTGCTGGCCCGTCTGAAGACCCCGCTGGCCGGCGTCCTGCTCGCCGCCGCGAACGGCACCCTCCAGGACCTGCCGCCCCTGCGCTGGAGCGAGGACGCCGCGGTCACCGTGGTCGTCGCCTCGCACAACTACCCCGGCACCCCCCGCACCGGCGACCCGATCACCGGCCTCGACGAGGTGGCCGCCCAGGACGCCCCGCACGCGTACGTCCTGCACGCCGGCACGAAGCAGGACGGTGACACGGTGGTCAGCGCCGGCGGCCGCGTGCTGTCCGTCACGGCGACCGGCAAGGACCTCACCGAGGCCCGCGACCGCGCGTACCGGGCCGTCTCCCGCATCCACCTCGACGGCTCCCAGCACCGCACGGACATTGCGGCGAAGGCGGCGCAGAACGCCTGATCCCACCGCGGCGTCCACACCCGCCGACCAACCCGTCGGGCCCCGAATCCGTCTAAGGATTCGGGGCCCGACGCGTTCGCGGCGGGGCTCCGGATCGGGTTCGGGACCAGAGGCCTGATCCTTGCTTTCCGTCATCCACCTCTCCCCAAAGCCATTCCATCGAGTGACCGATACCCCATCCGGCTGACGTGGGCCGAGGCCCCAACTAGGGTGCGGCGCAAGCGGTCCGGCACTTGGCCCACCGGCATTGCGATGTCAGTGGCGGGTGCCACAGTGGGGGAGTGAGCAACGCCAGGACAGCCGCGCAGCCAGGACAGCTTGGGAGGGGGTGAGGACCGGCCGTGACCGGTACCGGCATGGGTGTGGAAGCGGGCGCGCAGGCCGCGCGCGCGAGGGCCCTCGCCGTGCTGCGCATCCGCAGCAGGGCGCTGGCCGTGGCGGTGCTGCCCGCGGCGGTCTCCGTGATCCTGCTGGCCGGCGGTTCCACGGACCACCTGGTGGGCCCGTTCTGGCACGCCGCCCGCTGGGCCATGACCCCCCTCGCCGTCCTCGTCCTGCTCGCCGCGGGCGCCATCGCCCTGGTCGTCGCCCGCGCCCGCCCGGCCGTCAGCCCGACGGTCCCGATCGCCGAGGAGTCCGCCCCGGACCTGTACCGGATGGTGCGCGACCTCGCCGACCGGCTCGACGTCCCCGCCCCCTCGGCGATAGCGCTCACCCCGGACTGCGACAGCTGGCTGGAGGACCGCACCCACCCGGCGCACGGCCCGCCCCCCGCTGCGGGACGGGACGAGATAGCGGGCATGCGGGGCGGCCACCGGCGCACGGCCGCCGCACCGGTCCTGGTCATCGGCTCCCCCTTCCTGTGGTGGATGCGCGTCGGCGAACTGCGCGCGGTCCTCGCTCCGGTCGTCGCCGGCACGGGGCCCTCCGCCCATCCGGACATAGCAGCGGCCCGCCGCTTCGTACGGGGTCTGGACGCGGCGGTGGCCGTCGGCTCGACCCCCGGCCGCTGCCCCCTGACCCGCGGGGTGTGCGCGAGCATCGGCTGGGTGGCCCGCCTGCTGCTGCGCAGCTGCCGGGAGCATGCGGCGCAGATGGAGCGAGGCGTGGCGGCCGCGGCCTCCGAGCGTGCACAGGCTGTGGACTACGGCCTCAGGATCGTCGCCCAGGAACAGGTGGGCCTGGCCTACGCCGGCTGGGACCGCCTGCTGACCCGCGTCGCGCTGCCCGCCTGGCGGATGGGCCGCTGGCCCTCCCGCCTGGACGCGGGAGTGGTGGCGGCCCTCACCGAACTCTCCCGTCGCGACCGTCTGGCCGAGGGCTTCGCCTCCCGTCTCGGTGAGCGCCCCGCCTGCGACCTGCTGGAAGAGCCCGGTGCGGTGGACGGTGCGGCCTCACTCCTCGCCGCCCGCCTCTTCCACGGCGGTCCCGCCGAGTCCGGCCCCGACTGGGCGCCGGTCGACTGGGACGAGTACCCGGAGGAGGTCGTGGACCGCAAATGGCGCACCGACGCGGCCCGCCTCCACCGGGTCCTCGACACCCTGGGCGTCAGCCACACCCCCGACCCCGGCACCCCGCCCGCCGACGGCCCCACCCTCTCCAGAATCCTCGACCACCTGTCGAGCCCACATCTCCCCGTGAAAGACCCGGCAGTCGCCGACGGCGAGACCCACCCACAGGGACCACCCGCACTCGACGACGAAAGCAGCACGGGCCGTGCGGGTGGGAACACCCGGGCCGAAGGCGGAGCCGAGGCCGAAGAACCCGAGCCGGAAAACGAACGCACGGCCACCCTCGCCGCAGGCCTCACCGCCGAACTGGCCCGCGAGGAAGCCACAGCCGCCACCCCCACGGAGCGAACCGCCCCCGACGCCGCCTTCTGGGACGAAGCCACGCTCCCGCTCTTCCCGCTCCAACCACCGAGAACGGCCCGCGAGTTGCTCGCGGACCACGTCACCGCGATGGTCTGCTGCGCCGCCATGGACACCGCGGGAGCCACCCCCGGCCTCGACTGGCTCGACGGCCCGTCCCTCCTCATCAAGGGCGAACGGGCCACGGACCTGACCCCCCGCGTCCTCAGCCTCGTCGAGGACGGCGACCCGGCTCCCCTGCGGGCCTGGCTTCTCGAATCCGGCATACGCCCGGAGAAGCCCGTCCGGCTTGTGTGACGGTCACCGGTTCCGGAACCTCGCATTCCACTTTCGGCCAATTCGCAACGAATAGTGACCACATGGGTGCGCAATGTGATGTGCTGGGACCGATCGAGCACATGGCAAGGGCTTGCGGCACAAGCCAGGTACGCCAGGGCCACAAGCCGGGCACGCCACACCATGCGACAGGCACACCACGCGACCGCGGGGATCGAGGGAGGGGAGCGACCATGGGGCAGGAGCAGATCCGCCGCTGGGAATCCGGGGCGCTGGCGCATGCCGTGACCGACCCCTTCGGCCAGGGCCCGCTGCCCTGGCTCCGCGGCAGCGAGACGTACTTCGACGACACGGGCCAGGTGGTCCCCTGGTATGTGGACGCCCCCCAGCAGTCGTCGGGCGACTCCCCGGACACCCCCCGCGTCCCGGCCCCGCGAGCCTCCGGCGGCCCCCGCTCCGCGGACGACGTCCACCGCCAGATCAAGGGCTTCATCTCCACCGGCGCGGTCGCCCCCGGTGAGGCCGTCGACTTCCACATCACGGTCGACCCGCCCCAGGAGTTCAGCGTCGACATCTACCGCATCGGCCACTACGGAGGCGACGGCGCAGCCAAGATCACCACCAGCCCCCGTCTCTCCGGCATCGTCCAGCCCCCGCCGCTGGCCGCGGACCGCACGGTCTCCTGCCACCACTGGTGGCTCTCCTGGCGCCTGCAGATCCCGAGCTACTGGAGCATCGGCGCCTACGTCGCCGTACTCACCACCCTCGACGGCTACCGCTCCCACATCCCCTTCACGGTCCGCGACAAGCACCCCGCGGACCTGCTCCTGCTGCTGCCGGACGTCACCTGGCAGGCGTACAACCTCTACCCGGAGGACGGCCGCACGGGGGCGAGTCTCTACCACGCCTGGGACGAGCAGGGCCGTCTGCTGGGCGAGTCCGACGCGGCGACCACGGTCTCCTTCGACCGGCCGTACGCCGGAGCCGGCCTCCCCCTGCACGTCGGCCACGCCTACGACTTCATCCGCTGGGCCGAGCGCTACGGCTACGACCTCGCCTACGCCGACGCCCGCGACCTGCACGCGGGGCACGTGGACCCCACCCGCTACCGAGGCCTGGTCTTCCCGGGACACGACGAGTACTGGTCGGCCGGCATGCGCCGCACCGTCGAACTCGCCCGCGAGCACGGCACGTCCCTCGTCTTCCTCTCCGCCAACACCATGTACTGGCAGGTCGAGTTGGGCCCGTCCCCGTCCGGCGTCCCCGACCGCCTGCTGACCTGCCGCAAGCGCAAGGGCCCGGGCCGGCCCGTCCTGTGGCGCGAGATCGACCGCCCCGAGCAGCAACTGGTCGGCATCCAGTACGCGGGCCGGGTCCCCGACCCCCACCCCCTGGTCGTCCGCAACGCCGACCACTGGCTGTGGGAGGCGACCGGTGCCCATGAGGGCGACGAGATCGAAGGGCTGGTCGCGGGCGAGGCGGACCGCTACTTCCCGCGCACCCCGCTCCCGGAGCACGAGGAGCGCATCCTGCTCGCCCACTCCCCGTACACCGACTCCGAGGGCGTCCTCCGCCACCAGGAGACGTCTCTCTACCGCGCCCCTTCCGGCGCTCTGGTCTTCGCCTCGGGGACCTTCGCCTGGTCCCCGGCCCTGGACCGTCCGGGCCACGTCGACACACGCGTCCAGCGCGCCACGGCCAACCTCCTGGACCGCATCTGCAAACGTGACTGAACTCACGTAAGCCCACGTCACCGCGTCTTTCGAACCCACCCCACTCCAGGGGCGACCCCCGGCATACGGGAGAATCGACCCCATTGGACAGAACCACGGGGAGGAACCGTGTCCGGATTCGTAGAAAAGCCCGAGCCGATCCAGGTTCCGGGCCTGGTTCATCTCCACACCGGCAAGGTGCGCGAGCTGTACCAGAACGAGGCCGGCGACCTCGTCATGGTCGCCAGCGACCGCATCTCCGCCTACGACTGGGTGCTGCCGACCGAGATCCCCGACAAGGGCCGCGTCCTCACCCAGCTCTCCCTGTGGTGGTTCGACCAGATCGCCGATCTGATCCCCAACCACGTGATCGGCACCGACCTGCCCGCCGGCGCCCCCGCCGACTGGGCCGGCCGCACCCTCGTCTGCAAGTCGCTGCAGATGGTCCCGGTGGAGGCCGTCGCCCGCGGCTACCTCACCGGCTCGGGCCTGCTGGAGTACAACGAGTCCCGCACGGTCTGCGGCCTCGCCCTTCCCGAGGGCCTGGTCGACGGCAGCGAACTCCCCGCGCCGATCTTCACCCCGGCCACCAAGGCCGAGGTCGGCGAGCACGACGAGAACGTCTCCTACGAGGAGGTCGCCCGCCGGGTCGGCGCGGACACCGCCGCCCGACTGCGCCAGGCCACCCTCGCCGTCTACGGCCGGGGCCGGGACATCGCCCGGGACCGCGGCATCATCCTCGCGGACACCAAGTTCGAGTTCGGCTTCGACGGCGAGACCCTGGTCCTCGCGGACGAGATCCTCACCCCGGACTCCTCCCGCTTCTGGCCGGCCGACCAGTGGCAGCCGGGCCGCGCCCAGCCGTCGTACGACAAGCAGTTCGTGCGCGACTGGCTGACCTCGCCGGAGTCCGGCTGGGACCGCAGGAGCGAGCAGCCCCCGCCGCCGCTGCCGCAGGAGGTCGTGGACGCGACCCGGGCGAAGTACATCGAGGCGTACGAGCGCCTGACGGGCACGAGCTGGTCGTAACGCGAAAGGCCCCCGGTGAGAACCGGGGGCCTTTGCCGAAACAGAGCGAACGACGAGGTTCGAACTCGCGACCTCAACCTTGGCAAGGTTGCGCTCTACCAACTGAGCTACGTTCGCATGCGCCGTGGCGCGAGAACCACTATACCCAACCCCGCTCCCGCGCGAGCCGCACCGCCGTATGACGGTTCTCGGCTCCGAGCTTGGAGACGGCCGACGACAGGTAGTTCCGTACCGTCCCCTGCGACAGCGCGGCCCGCTCGGCGATCTCCGCGACGGGCGCCCCGTCGGCGGCGAGCTCCAGCACCTCGGCCTCCCGCGCGGTCAGCGGCGAGTCCCCGGAGGCGATCGCATCGGCGGCCAACTCGGGGTCCACATAACGGTTCCCGGCGTGCACGGTCCGGATGATCTCCGCGAGCCGCTGCGCGCTGACCGTCTTCGGAACGAACCCCCGCACACCCGCCGCAAGCGCCCGCTTCAGATGCCCGGGCCGCCCGTGGCTGGTGACGATCAGCACCTGGCAGCCGGGCAATTCGGACCGCAGGGATGTGGCGACCTTCACACCGTCGGCGCCCGGCATCTGGAGATCGAGCACGGCCACGTCCGGCTCGTGAGCCCGCGCCATCGCCAGCGCCTCGGGACCGGACGCGGCCTCCGCCACGACCACGAGATCGTCCTCCAGGGCGAGCAGCGCGGCGAGCGCCCCCCGGATCAGATGCTCGTCGTCGGCGAGCAGGAGCCGTACGGCCGCGGTCATGCCATGACCTCTTCCACACTCAGCGGCACCTCGGCCGTCACCCGGAACACATCCGCCCCCACCCGGCCCGCCTTCAGCGTCCCGCCCACCGCCGACAACCGCTCCCGCAGCCCGGCCAGTCCGGACCCGCCGCCACCGGCGGAATCGGAGGCCCCGTCGTTCTCCACGGTCAGCACCACGCATCCCTCACCGGTCCGCAGCGCTATGTCACATCGCACCGCGTCCCCGTGGCGCAGCACGTTCGTCGTCGCTTCCCGCACCACCCACCCGAGCACCGACTGGACCCCGACCTCAAGCCCACCGGCCTCCCCGCTCACCTCGCAGCGGATCCCGGCTGCGCTCAACACGCCCTGTGCACCCGCGAGTTCGACCCCGAGGTCGGCTCCCCGATACCCCCGTACGACATCCCGGACCTCCCGTTGCGACTCCTGCGCGATCCGCTGGACCTCGATCATCTGCTCCACCGCCTCGGCCCGCCCGCGCCGCGCCAGCTGCACGGCCAGCTCGCTCTTCAGGGCGATCACGGCGAGATTCCGCCCCATCACGTCGTGCAGATCCCGCCCGAACCGCAGCCGTTCCTCGGCGACGGCGAGCCGTGCCTCGACCTCCCGGGCCCGTTCCGCCTCCCAGAGCACCGACAGTGTCCAGGCCCCGCAGCGGCAGGCGAGCAGCGAGAAGAGCGTCCCGAAGCCGGTCAGGACCCCGATCATGACGATCCCGGCGGGGTCCGGATCGGTCCAGGCGAACGCGAACATCAGCACCCCGGCGAGCACGGCGGACCTGAGTACGAACACCTGTATGGACACGACCAGCCCGTACAGCAGCCCGAAGGGCAGCAGCGCGGCACCGACGACCAGCCTGATCGTCACCGCGTCGGCTCCGCCCAGCGCGGCAAGGGCCAAGGTCAGGGCCAGTGCGAGAGCCATCAGGACGGCGGAGGGGCGCAGGGCGCGGGCCGGGAGTTCGGCGCGGCCCAGGTAGTGGTCGAGCACGGGCCGGGTGAGCCGGTTGGCCTCCACGCACTGCAGCGCGCTCACCAGGAGAAGCAGGCCCGCGACGACCGTCGGCGCGGGCCGCCGCTCGAGTCCGCCCACCAGCGGCAGTGCCAGCCAGGACAGGGAGAAGACCCAGGTCGTGATGTACCAGGTCACCAGGGTCTGCAGTTCGACCCGCTCGGCCTTGCTCCGCTCCCGCCAGTACCGCCGCTGCCACCCCCGTATCAGCCCGAACATCACCGCTCCCCCGTCTGTCAGCGTCGAGGTTCCCAGCGGAACCACCGCCGTACAGCAAACACCGCGAGCACGGTCCAGGCCAGGGCGGTCGCCACGGCGCCCAGTGCCTCGTACCCGCTCAGTTCTCCGGTCCAGCCGCCCCGGACCAGCCGTATCGCGGGGGAGAGCGGCAGCAGTTCGCACACGGAGCGCAGCCGGTCCGGCAGGACCTCCGCGGGGATCGCGATGCCCGAGCCCATCATCGACACCAGCACCAGCGGCATCGCGGTGACCTGGGCGCTCTCCGCGGTCCTGGTGAAAGAGGCGGTCAGCGCACCGAGCGCGGCACACAGCACCAGGCCCGACAGCACGCCCAGGACGGTGAGATACGGAGCTCGGGGCACCCCCGCGTCAAGCAGCACGGCGCAGCCGACGGAGAGCACGACGGACTGCGCCAGGCCGATGCAGACGGCGGGCAGGGCGGTGCCGGTCAGGATCTCCACGTCGTCGAGTTCACCGGTGCGCAGCCGCTTGAGGACCAGTTCCTCGCGGCGGGCGACATAGGCACTCACCAGGGACGTGTACACGGCGAACAGGAAGGAGAACCCGACCGCGGCCGTCAGCGTCACCGTGCCGATGCTCAGCCCCTGCGCCTTCAGGTCGACCCGGTCGACCGCGGGCCGCACGCTGAACGGCAGCGCCAGCGGCATGAGCAGTGCCGTGAGCACCGCACCGCGATTGCGCCCGAGCAGAGTCAGCTCGGCCCGCGCCAGCGCCCGCAGCCGCCGCCCGACCGGAGCAAGAGCCACCGCGTTCACGCCGCCACCGCCCTGTCCCGCGCGATCCCCAGGAACGCCTCCTCCAGCGAGGCCGACCGCACGTCCAGCCCCCGCAGCTCCACCCGGGCCCCCTCGGCCCACACCAGCAGCGCGGTGGCCGCCCGTTGCAACTCCCGCGTCCGCAGCCGTACGACGTTCCCGTCCACCTCGTGCCCGCACACCCCCAGCTCACCGAGCGGCGGCAGGTCCCCGAGGAAGTAGCCGTCGGGCAGCTGGAAGGAGATCCGTGAGGGCTGCGCGGCGGTCACCTCGGCCGGCGTCCCGGTCACCGCGACCCGCCCCTCGTGCAGAATCGCGATCCGGTCGGCGAGCCCCTCCGCCTCCTCCAGGTAGTGCGTGGTGAGCAGCACGGTGGTGCCGCCGTCGCGCAGCGCCCGTACCAACTCCCAGGTGTCCCGGCGCCCTTCGGCGTCGAGCCCGGTCGTGGGCTCGTCCAGGAACAGCACCTCGGGCCGGCCGAGCAGTGCGAGCGCCAGGTCCAGCCGCCGCCGCTCACCCCCGGACAACTGCTTCACCCGTACGTCGGCACGTTTCCGGAGGCCGACGAGTGCCAGCGCCTCGTCCTGGGGCCGTGCCCCGCTCACACACCCCGCCCACATCCGGGCGGTCTCCGCGACGGTCAGCTCGGACGGAAACCCGCCCTCCTGCAGCATCACCCCGACCCGAGGCCGAACGGCGGCCCGCTCCTCGTGGGGATCGTGGCCGAGCACCCGCACCCGGCCGCCGGCCGGCCGGGCGAGTCCCTCCAGCAGTTCGACCGTGGACGTCTTGCCCGCGCCGTTGGTGCCGAGCAGCGCGAAGATCTCGCCGCGGCGCACGGAGAAAGAGATTCCGCGCACCGCCTCGAACCCGCCCCCGTACACACGCCGCAGGTCAGTGACCTCAATCACGTGTTCGCGTTCGTTCGTGTCCATGACTTCAGCGTCCCGTCGACCGGGACCTGTCAGCAGTGCGCGCTGTCATCACTCGGCATGACAAATGTCAGACGGACGGCGGGGAGAGGCCTCGAACACGACGAAGGCCCCAGCCATAAGACTGGGGCCTTCAATCAGAGCGGACGACGAGGCTCGAACTCGCGACCTCAACCTTGGCAAGGTTGCGCTCTACCAACTGAGCTACGTCCGCATTGCCTCCGACCGGCTCCCACCGATCGGCGCGAGCACCAGCCTACCTGATCCACAAGAGTGGTCCGGACCGGCGGTGCAGAGCGGGTGACAGGAATTGCACACTGCGCCTTCCCCCTGGAAGGGGGATGTTCTGCTACTGAACTACACCCGCATGTACTCCGGGAGCCGGGCCTTTCGGCCTTGCCCCTCGGCGTGCTCCAGACTCTAGCTGACCAGGAGGGGTGCAGCGCAAGTCGGTTCTCCCGAGGGGCCGGTGACCGGTCGTCGGGCGGCGGCTACTGCGCCTCGCTGAAGGCCTCGTAGACCTTCTTGGGGATCCGGCCGCGGGCCGGGACGTCCATCTTGTTGGCCTGGGCCCAGGCGCGGACGGCCGCCGGGTCGGGGGCGACCTCCGTCTGCCGGTAGGTCCGGCCCGACTTCGACCGCTTGCGGCCGGCCTCCACGTACGGCGCGAGCGCCTTACGCAGTTTCTTGGCATTGGCTTGATTCAGGTCGATCTCGTACGACTTGCCGTCGAGTCCGAAGGCGATCGTTTCCGCCGCTTCCGAGCCGTCGATGTCGTCAAAGAGAGTGACCACGACCTTCTGCGCCACGAATAATCGGTCCCTTCGTGCGGCACGCTGACAATTCATTTGTACAGTGCCCGACAATGCAATGTGAAGCCCGACTAAATCCTCCCGCGTGTCCGAGCGCAATAGGTTTCGTATGTCGATCCGGGATCTTTCCCGGAAATTTCCTGGAGGGGCCCGCCGCCCCGCCGGATCGTGACAGGCGTCACGTAGATTCCTACAAGTCGACGCGCGTAGAAATTTTGTGCAGGTAGTCTGAAACCACTGCAGGAACCTGCTCCGCACCACACCACCGGGAGTGCACGTGGCACGCGTCGTAGTCGACGTCATGCTCAAGCCGGAGATCCTCGACCCCCAGGGCCAGGCGGTGCAGCGCGCACTGCCGCGTCTGGGTTTCGACGGCATCTCCGACGTACGTCAGGGAAAGCGATTCGAACTGGAAGTTGACGGGCCGGTCGACGAGGCCGCCCTCGCCCGCATCCACGATCTTGCGGAATCCTTCCTCGCCAACACCGTGATCGAGGACTTCACCGTCAAGGTGGAGGAAGTCGCGGAGGCCGCGAAGTGACCGCTCGTATTGGCGTCGTCACTTTCCCGGGCAGCCTCGACGACCGGGACACCCAGCGCGCGATCCGCCTTGCGGGGGCCGAACCGGTCGCCCTCTGGCACAAGGACAAGGACCTCCACCAGGTCGACGCGGTCGTCCTCCCCGGTGGTTTCTCCTACGGGGACTATCTGCGGGCCGGCGCCATCTCCCGCTTCTCGCCGGTGATGGAGACGGTCATCGAGCAGGCGAAGGCCGGGCTTCCGGTCCTCGGTATCTGCAACGGCTTCCAGATCCTCACCGAGGCCCACCTCCTCCCGGGCGGCATGCTCGGCAACGACCACCTGCACTTCATCTGCCGCGACCAGAAGCTGCGGGTGGAGAACGCGGACACCGCCTGGACCGTGGACTACGAGCAGGGCCAGGAGATCCACATCCCGCTGAAGAACATGGACGGCCGGTACGTGGCCGACCAGTACACGCTGGACAAGCTGGAGGCCGAGGGGCGGGTCGCGTTCCGCTACCTCGACTTCAACCCGAACGGCTCGCTCAACGACATCGCCGGCATCACCAACGAGGCCGGCAACGTCGTAGGCCTCATGCCGCACCCCGAGCACGCCACCGAGCCGCTGATCGGTACCGGCCGCACCGACGGCCTCCCCTTCTTCACCTCGATCCTCAAGAAGCTGGTCAACGCATGAGCCGGACGCCTCTGGACACGGTCGAGCACGCGGCCGCGACCCCCGACGTCGAGCTGCCCTGGGCCGAACTCGGTCTGAAGAAGGACGAGTACGAGCGCGTGGTCGAGATCCTCGGCCGCCGTCCCACCGGCGCCGAGCTCGCCATGTACTCCGTCATGTGGTCCGAGCACTGCTCGTACAAGAGCAGCAAGGTGCACCTGCGCCAGTTCGGCGAGAAGGCACCCCAGTCGGACGCTCTGCTCGTCGGCATCGGTGAGAACGCGGGCGTGGTCGACGTCGGCCAGGGCTACGCGGTCACCTTCAAGGTCGAGTCGCACAACCACCCGTCGTACGTCGAGCCCTACCAGGGCGCGGCCACCGGCGTCGGCGGCATCGTGCGCGACATCATCGCGATGGGCGCCCGCCCGGTCGCGGTCGTGGACCCGCTGCGCTTCGGTGCGGCCGACCACCCCGACACCAAGCGCGTCCTGCCGGGCGTGGTCGCCGGCATCGGCGGCTACGGCAACTGCCTGGGCCTGCCGAACATCGGCGGCGAGGTCGTCTTCGACGCCTGCTACCAGGGAAACCCGCTGGTCAACGCCGGTGCCATCGGTGTGATGCGGCACGAGGACATCCACCTGGCGAAGGCCTCAGGCGCGGGCAACAAGGTCATCCTGTACGGAGCCCGTACGGGCGGTGACGGCATCGGCGGTGCGTCGATCCTGGCCTCGGAGACCTTCGACGACGCCAAGCCCTCGAAGCGTCCCGCCGTGCAGGTCGGCGACCCCTTCCAGGAGAAGCTGCTCATCGAGTGCACCCTGGAGGCCTTCAAGGAGAAGCTGGTCGTCGGCATCCAGGACCTGGGTGCGGCGGGTCTGTCCTGTGCGACGAGCGAGCTGGCCTCGAACGGCTCCGGCGGCATGCGCGTGACCCTGGACGACGTACCGCTGCGCGACTCCACGCTCTCGCCCGAGGAAATCCTCATGAGCGAGTCGCAGGAACGCATGTGCGCGGTCGTCGAGCCGGAGAAGGTCGACCGGTTCCTGGAGATCTGCGACAAGTGGGACGTCATCGCCACCGTCATCGGAGAGGTCACGGACGGCGACCGCCTGGAGATCTACTGGCACGGCGGGAAGATCGTCGACGTCGACCCGCGGACGGTCGCGCACGACGGTCCGGTCTACGAGCGGCCGTACGCCCGCCCGTCCTGGCAGGACGAGCTGCAGGCCGACGACGCGAACAAGCTGCCGCGGCCCGCTTCGAGCGAGGAGCTCAAGCAGCAGGTCCTCCAGCTGGTGAGCTCACCCAACCAGGCCTCCAAGAAGTGGATCACCTCGCAGTACGACCACTTCGTGCAGGGCAACACGGTGCTGGCCCAGCCCGAGGACTCGGGCATGATCCGCATCGACGAGGAGTCCGGGCTCGGCGTCGCGATCGCGACGGACGGCAACGGCCGCTACGCCAAGCTCGACCCGTACGCGGGCGCGCAGCTGGCCCTCTCGGAGGCGTACCGCAATGTCGCCACGACCGGCGCCAAGCCGCTGGCCGTCTCCGACTGCCTGAACTTCGGCTCGCCCGAGGACCCGGCCGTGATGTGGCAGTTCGCGGAGGCCATCCGCGGTCTCGCCGACGCGTGTCAGCAGCTGGGCACCCCGGTGACCGGCGGAAATGTCTCGCTCTACAACCAGACGGGCGAGGTGGCCATCCACCCGACGCCCGTGGTCGCGGTCCTGGGCGTCATCGACGACGTCGCCCGCCGCACACCGGTCGCCTTCCAGGAGGAGGGGCAGCTGCTGTACCTCCTCGGCGACACCCGCGAGGAGTTCGGCGGTTCGGCCTGGTCGCAGGTGGTGCACGACCACCTCGGCGGCCTGCCCCCGAAGGTCGACCTGGAGCGCGAGCGCCTGCTGGCCGAGATCCTGATCTCCGCCTCCCGCGACGGCATGATCGACTCCGCGCACGACCTGTCCGACGGCGGCCTCATCCAGGCCGTGGTCGAGTCGGCGCTGCTCGGCGGCAAGGGAGCGCGCCTGGTCGTACCGGACGGGCTCGACGCGTTCACCTTCCTCTTCTCCGAGTCGGCGGGGCGCGCGATCGTCGCCGTGCCGCGCTCCGAGGAGGTCCGCTTCAACGACATGTGCGGGGCCCGGGGTCTGCCCGTCACGCGCATCGGTGTCGTGGACGGCGACAGCGTCGAGATCCAGGGCGAGTTCGAACTGTCCCTGGAGGAGCTGCGCGAGGCGCACGAGGGGACGATCCCGGCGCTGCTCGCGTAGGCAGTGGTACGACGGTGAAGGCCCCGCCCGGATCATCCGGGCGGGGCCTTCACGGCTGGTCGGGCGTTCAGCGGACGTAGTTCTTGAGGATCTCCGTGTCCAGTTCGATGTCCATGGGGCCGGGTACGGACACCTTCTCGCCGAACTTCGAGGTCTGGATGCTGCGGTAGCCGCCGACCTGCCGGTCCGGGTTGCTGTGCACCGTGACCGTGCAGGAGTCCCGGTCGATCAGGAGGTACAGGGGGATCCCGGCCTGCCCGTACGCGGTCGGCTTCTCGTGCCGGTCCCGCCGGTCGGTGTCCGAGTCGTACGAGGTGACCTCGACGACCATGAGCGCGCCGTCCGGGTCGGCCCACTCACCCTGTCCTGCGAAGTGGGCCTCCGGTACGAGCACCGCATCCGGTTTCACCCTGCCTTCCCGATATGCCTCTACCCTGAGCCCTCGGCCCTGGTACAGGTCCAGGTCAGGCCTGGTCTGCATACAGCGCCGGGCCAGCCAGGTGACGATGGTGTCGTGGTCTCCGTCCGCCACCTTCTTGACTCCGATCCGTCCGTTGATGAACTCCAACGTGACGGTCTCGGGAGCGGCGGAGGCGATCGTTTCGAACTCCTCCACCGACATCTGAGACGTGCGCTCGGCCATAACCGTCATGTTGCACCCCCTTCCAGGCGAAGGCCAGCATTGCCTGGTCCCGACGGAGCGGGGGCGGCTATCGCCGGTGATCACTCGCACGGGTGATCGGCTCCTCGGTGGTCTCCCCTAGGCTCGCTGTCATGCCACCGGCCAAGAAACGCGCCCGTACTTACGACCCCGTCAAGATCCGCAAGGCCGTACTGGCCCAGTTCGGGAACGTACGGGAGGCCGTGCGCACCTTGACCGCCGAGCAGTTGGGCGGGCGGACCCGGCTCGGGGAGTGGACCGTGCGGGAGCTGGTCGCGCACATCGGGATGGCGGTGACCGCCGTACACCGGTCGCTCGACAAGCCGGAGCCCGCCAAGCAGGACGCCGTGCTGCTCGACTGGGCCTTCGCCACCGCCGCCAACTCCTCGGCCATCGACGAGTTCACCCGGCACCTCGCCGAGGAGCACACCGACCTCGACGCCTACCTCGCGGACATCGAGCAGAGCCTCGGCCGGCTGCTCGACGAGTACCCCGGCTCCCGGCTGCTGGAGACCAACGTCGGCGCCCTGCCCCTCGCCGACTACCTCGTCACCCGCACCGTAGAACTCGTCGTCCACACCGACGACCTGAACGCCGCCGTACCGGGACTGAAGGTGCCGTACGACCGTCAGGCCCTCGCCGCCTGCACCCGGCTGCTCGCCGACGCCCTGGCCGCGAAGGCGCCCGGCGGCTCCACCGAGGTGCGGATCCCGCCGTACGCCGTCGTGCAGTGCATCGAGGGCCCCCGGCACACCCGTGGCACCCCGCCGAACGTCGTCGAGACCGACCCACTGACCTGGATCCGGCTCGCGACCGGGCGCGTGACCTGGGCGGATGCCGTCCAGGAGGCCCAGGTCAGCGCCAGCGGGGAACGAGCCGACCTGAGCGGCCTGCTACCGCTGATGAGGTGAACGGGGGGAACCGCTGTTCCGTCCCTTCCGTCCCATCGGTATGGACAAACTGGGCAGGGACAAACAGCGACTCACCCTCGCCGTCCTGACCGTCCTTCCGCTGGTCATGGCGTGCGGAAGCGACACGGGCAGCACCTCGGGCAGCACCTCCGTCGCCTCGGAGGTGTCCGGCGTCCACTGGAAGGTCGACAGCGTCACCGTGGACGGCACCACCCGGCGCGCTCCCGCCGACGCCGACCTCCGGATCCGCGCGGACGGGACCGCCGTGGGCGACTACGGCTGCAACGAGTTCGGCGCGAAGGCCGCCTTCAAGGACCACCGAGTCGAACTGACGAACGCCCGCCAGACCCTGATGGCCTGCGAGCCCCGGCGCATGGCCTTCGAGCGGGCCCTCGCCGCCACCCTCACCGACCACTCGCTCACGGTCGAGACCAAGGGTGACGGCCTGACGCTCACCACCCACGAGGGCGACCGCATCCGGCTGACCAAGGAACCCCGGGAGAAGGGCGCCCCGCTGTACGGGACGAAGTGGACGATCACGGCGCTCGGTGACTCCAACGGCACGGCGACCGGCCTGCCGAGCCGGCAGATGACCTCCGCGTACCTCACCTTCGACAAGAAGACCGGCAAGGTCACCGGCCGCCTCGGCTGCAACCACGTCACCGCGGCCGCCACGGTCCGCGACGGACATATCACCCTCGGCGCCCCGTCCACCACACGAATGATGTGCGACACCTCACTCATGCATACGGAGAAGGGCCTCCTGCGCCTCTTCGACGGCACCGCGAACTACCGGTTGGATAAGCAAACCCTCACGCTGACCAGCGCAAACGGAGAAACCGCCACGGCGGTCGCCGATCGGTGATCCATTGGCGGCAGCGTTCCCCAATTCGGACCAGTGGTCGATCTCGCCTACACTCGGAGCCGTGCCACGTGGTGACGGTCGACTCAATCATGATCTGCTCCCCGGTGAGAAGGGCCCCCAGGACGCCTGCGGCGTCTTCGGAGTCTGGGCTCCCGGTGAAGAGGTCGCCAAGCTCACTTACTTCGGGCTCTACGCCCTCCAGCATCGGGGCCAGGAATCCGCGGGAATCGCGGTCAGCAACGGCTCCCAGATCCTCGTCTTCAAGGACATGGGCCTCGTCTCCCAGGTCTTCGACGAGACCTCGCTCGGTTCGCTCCAGGGTCATATCGCGGTCGGTCACGCCCGCTACTCGACCACCGGCGCCTCCGTGTGGGAGAACGCCCAGCCGACGTTCCGCGCCACCGCGCACGGCTCCATCGCGCTCGGCCACAACGGCAACCTGGTCAACACGGCGCAGCTCGCCGAGATGGTCGCCGACCTCCCGAAGAAGGAGGGCGGCCGTACGCCTCGCGTGGCGGCCACCAACGACACCGACCTGCTGACGGCGCTGCTCGCCGCCCAGGAGGACGCGGACGGCAAGCCGCTGACCATCGAGGAGGCCGCCCACACGGTCCTCCCGAAGGTGCGCGGCGCCTTCTCCCTCGTCTTCATGGACGAGCACACCCTCTACGCCGCCCGTGACCCGCAGGGCATCCGCCCGCTGGTCCTCGGCCGCCTGGAGCGCGGCTGGGTCGTCGCCTCCGAGTCCGCCGCCCTCGACATCTGCGGCGCGAGCTACGTGCGCGAGATCGAGCCGGGCGAGTTCGTGGCCATCGACGAGAACGGTCTGCGCACCTCCCGATTCGCGGAAGCGAAGCCCAAGGGCTGTGTCTTCGAGTACGTCTACCTGGCCCGCCCGGACACCGACATCGCCGGCCGGAACGTGTACCTCTCCCGCGTGGAGATGGGCCGCAGGCTCGCCAAGGAAGCCCCGGTCGAGGCCGACCTGGTCATAGCGACCCCGGAGTCCGGCACCCCAGCCGCCATCGGCTACGCGGAGGCCTCCGGCATCCCCTTCGGTGCGGGTCTGGTGAAGAACGCGTACGTCGGCCGGACCTTCATCCAGCCCTCGCAGACGATCCGCCAGCTCGGCATCCGTCTGAAGCTGAACCCGCTGAAGGAAGTCATCAAGGGCAAGCGCCTGGTGGTCGTGGACGACTCGATCGTGCGCGGCAACACCCAGCGGGCCCTGGTGCGCATGCTGCGCGAGGCGGGCGCGGCGGAGGTCCACATCCGGATCTCCTCCCCGCCCGTGAAGTGGCCCTGCTTCTTCGGCATCGACTTCGCCACCCGCGCCGAGCTCATCGCCAACGGCATGACCATCGACGAGATCGGCACCTCGCTGGGCGCCGACTCCCTGGCGTACATCTCCATCGACGGCATGATCGAGGCGACCACCATCGCCAAGCCGAACCTGTGCCGCGCCTGCTTCGACGGCGAGTACCCGATGGAGCTCCCGGACCCCGAGCTGCTCGGCAAGCAGCTGCTGGAGACCGAGCTGGCCGCGGGTCCCGCAGCCACGGCCGCGGCCGACGCCATCCGTCGCCCGTAGAGCCCGCCCTACCTGCCGTACGACACGAAAGCTCTCATAGCCATGTCTGAGACAACTGGTGCCAGCTACGCAGCCGCGGGCGTCGACATCGAAGCGGGCGACCGCGCCGTCGAGCTGATGAAGGAGTGGGTGAAGAAGACGCAGCGCCCCGAGGTCCTCGGCGGCCTCGGCGGGTTCGCCGGCCTCTTCGACGCCTCCGCCCTCAAGCGCTTCGAGCGTCCCCTCCTCGCCTCCGCCACCGACGGCGTGGGCACCAAGGTCGACATCGCGCGCCAGTTGGGTGTGTACGACACCATCGGCCACGACCTGGTCGCGATGGTCATGGACGACATCGTGGTGTGCGGCGCCGAGCCGCTGTTCATGACCGACTACATCTGTGTCGGCAAGGTCCACCCCGAGCGGGTGGCCGCGATCGTCAAGGGCATCGCGGAGGGCTGTGTGCTGGCCGGCTGTGCCCTGGTGGGCGGCGAGACGGCCGAGCACCCGGGGCTGCTCGGCCCGGACGACTTCGACGTCGCCGGCGCCGGTACGGGCGCGGTGGAGGCCGACCGGCTGCTCGGCCCGGATCGTATCCGTACGGGTGACGCGGTGATCGCCATGGCGGCCTCCGGACTTCACTCGAACGGGTACTCGCTCGTCCGGCACGTCCTGCTGAACCAGGCGGGCCTTTCGCTCGACGCGCGGATCGAGGAGTTCGGCCGCACCCTCGGCGAGGAGCTGCTGGAGCCCACCAAGATCTACTCGCTGGACTGTCTGGCCCTGACCCGCACCACCGAGGTCCACGCGTTCAGCCATGTCACCGGTGGTGGCCTCGCCGCGAACCTCGCCCGTGTCATCCCGGACGACCTGCACGCGATCGTCGACCGCTCCACCTGGACCCCGGCCCCGGTCTTCGACCTCGTCGGCAGGACGGGGCAGGTCGAGCGCCTGGAGCTGGAGAAGACCCTCAACATGGGCGTGGGCATGATCGCCATCGTCCCCGAGGAGTCCACGGACGTGGCCCTGGCGACGCTGGCGGACCGCGGGGTCGAGGCGTGGGTGGCCGGCGAGATCACCGAGCGCGGGGACCACGCGACGGGCGCGGAGCTGGTGGGCGACTACTCGTAAATCCAGCCCCTCCGGCGTTTGAGGGGCGGGGTCCGGGGCAGAGCCCCGCGGCGGCAGCATGAAACCCGGTCCGGCGCTGAAGCTCCGGACCGGGTCAGTCAACGGCTAAGCCGCTGCAAGCACTACGCGCCGCGGCGATGTTGCGACGACGGACCGGACTGATCGTCCTCGTCCTCATCGTCGTCGTTGTAGAGATCCGCGTACTGGGCGTACGGGTCGTCTTCGTCCTCGTCGTCCTCGAACGGCTCGCCGTTCGGCGGCTGGCTCGAAGTCGAAGCGCCCAGCTCGCTGGCCAGACGCGACAGGTCAGTCCCGCCGCTGTTGTACTTCAGCTGGCGGGCGACCTTCGTCTGCTTGGCCTTGGCCCGGCCGCGCCCCATGGCTCGACCCCCTCGGTGACGGGGCTCGACGGCCCCAGAGTCTTGACACGCGTTCATGATCTGGAACGGGCTCTCCGCGGAGAGACCGGTCCGTAGGGCTTCCACGGTACCTGAGCCCGCGCCCATACGGTACGTCGCCCGCAGGACGGGCCCGGGTCCAGGACCCTCGGGGCGCCCCGTCCCCGCTGGTCAACCGCGATTTTAACCACTTCTCGGCAGGCGACCCGCCGACGAACGTGAGAGTTCTCTCTAAGTGTGCGCCGACGGGTACCGGCCAAACCTCCCGGAGGTCAGAGACTGCGTCCTGCGGCCGCCTCGTGCATCCGCTGCTCGGCGATCCGGTCGGCCGCCGCGGCCGGCGGAATCCCGTCCGTCTTCGCACGTGCGAATATGGCCAGCGTGGTGTCGAAGATCTTCGCCGCCTTCGCCTTGCACCGGTCGAAGTCGAAGCCGTGCAGCTCGTCGGCGACCTGGATGACACCGCCGGCGTTGACCACGTAGTCCGGGGCGTAGAGGATCCCGCGGTCGGCGAGGTCCTTCTCGACGCCCGGGTGGGCGAGCTGGTTGTTGGCGGCACCGCAGACGATCCTCGCCGTCAGCGCGGGCACGGTGTCGTCGTTCAGGGCTCCGCCGAGCGCGCAGG
Organism: Streptomyces sp. NPDC001604; assembly: GCF_042893475.1. Classification (NCBI taxonomy): domain Bacteria; kingdom Bacillati; phylum Actinomycetota; class Actinomycetes; order Kitasatosporales; family Streptomycetaceae; genus Streptomyces; species Streptomyces sp. NPDC001604. Next base: position 866,938 of record NZ_JBIAUY010000002.1, read on the forward strand.
GGGCGTAGATGTCCAGGCCCTCCACGCGGATCAGGGTCGCGGTGTCGGCGACGGCGCTCACGCCCTCCGGGTGCGCCGCGAGGATCCGGCCCACGGCCTCCTCGCGCACATCGGTGATGACGACCTCGGCGCCCTCGTCGCGCAGATGCCGGACCAGGTGGTGGCCGACCTTGCCGACGCCCGCGATGCCCACCTTGCGGCCGCGCAGCGAGGGGTCGCCCCACAGGTGCTGGGCGCTGGCGCGCATGCCCTGGTAGACGCCGAAGGCGGTGAGGACGGAGGAGTCGCCGGCGCCGCCGTTCTCCGGGGAGCGTCCGGTCGTCCAGTGGCACTCCCGGGCCACGACGTCCATGTCGGCGACGTACGTGCCGACGTCGCACGCGGTGACGTAGCGGCCGCCGAGGGAGGCGACCATGCGCCCGTAGGCGAGCAGCAGCTGCTCGGTCTTGTCCCGCTCCGGGTCGCCGATGATCACGGCCTTGCCGCCGCCGTGGTCGAGACCGGCCATGGCGTTCTTGTACGACATCCCGCGCGCGAGGTTGAGCGCGTCGGCGACGGCCTCCGCCTCGTTCGCGTACGGGTAGAAGCGGGTGCCGCCGAGGGCGGGGCCCAGGGCGGTGCTGTGGATGGCGATGACGGCCTTGAGACCGCTGGCGCGGTCCTGGCAGAGCACGACTTGCTCATGTCCGCCCTGGTCCGAGTGGAACAGGGTGTGCAGTACATCAGCAGGTGCGCCGGTTACGTCGGTCACTGTGGTGACTCCTGAGTAGCTAGCGGCGGTCGGAGACCAGCTCCCTGGGGGTCCCCCCACGCTTTTGGCAGAGGGGGAGGGTGGCGGGGGCTGTGAGCATGAGATTAGAGCCTGGGCGCCCCCGTCACCGCGCAGTGCTCAGGATCACCCACTCCCGGAGTACGTCCGTGCGACGATTTGCATAGATTTCCCGCCGGTTTGTGAGCGGGTTCCGCAGGTTTTCCCGGTGGTGGGCGGGGGAGGGAGCAGGCGTGCCCAAGGTGTCCTCGGTGATCGTCCCGTACGCGACGTATCTGCGCGTGTACGAGCCACTGGCCGCCTTCCCCGAGCCGGAGCGCAGCCACTGGGCGCGCTACGCCCGGCGCGCCGACCGCCCCTCGTACCAGGACGAACTGCGCCGCTCCCTGGCCGACTTGGTGCCCACCCCGCCGATCCCGGTGCCGGTGCACGAGAGCAGCGACGCGTTCGTGCTGCAGGCCGAAGGGGTGCTGTGCGTGTGCCCCTGGCGGACCCGGCTGCGCGGCTGGCAGGCCCTTCAGGAGCTCCCCGAGGAACTGCCGAAGCCGGTCCTGGACGCGGTGCTCCCGGAGGTCGTACGACGCCAGGCGGCCCAGGACTACGAGCGCTGGCTGGTGCGCAACCCGGACGCCCGCCCGTGGATCCGCACGGCGACCTGGCAGGTGCCCCTGCACTGGTTCGTGCTGGTGGCGGACGAGGAACGGCGCTTCGACAAGGGCTCCGGCGAGATCCCTCCGATGCTGCGCTACCAGACGCCGATGGTGCAGGCGCGACGGCGGGTGGCGCGGGCGCTGCGGGCCCTGAAGGACGGCATCGACGAGGGGCCGCTGATCGACGGCCTGGTGGACGTGGGGCGCTGGCTGGAGGAGTTCCATCCGCGCTCGACGGTGGAGCTGGACTACGGCGGCCTGGTGCACGCGCTGCCGGCCGGCGAGCTCGAGGACGATCACTCCGCGGCGGACGTCGCCGAGGGCATCGAGGCGCTGCGGCAGGGCGACGGAGTGGCCGCGGGGGCGGCGTACGCCCGGCTGGTGGAGCGCTGGCGGGCGGTCCGGGACCGGCGCTCGGCCAACTGAGAGCCACCTCAGGTAACGAACTGACGTTTGACGAATCGCCCGTTTTGGGGTTTCGTCCTCGCACCGAAGTGTGCTCTGAGTTTCCTGAGGTTTCGTCAACATGGGACGTAGGTCCCGATCCGGGCGTTCATCTCAAGCTGTGCCAAGCGTGACGGACCGCACTTACGCGGCCCTTGCGCCCCTTGCCCCTCCTCGTGCCAAAATAGGACAAGGAGTCCGGGGAGGGCTCCGTCCGTCCCAGTGCGTACCACTGTGGGCGGAATCTCAGCATTGCACGCTTTGGGGGGTCTCGTGGCTCCTGATTGTCCTGTGACTGATCGTCACAGTGGCGTGACTGTCCGCTATGGCATGGTCCATCGGCTTCCGTCGCTGATGAACACCTGGAGGGGCAATTCCATCGGTTTGGCCGACGCGGCTGGACAGATGGTGTAGTTGTAGTGCCGAGGACAAGCCGTTCGTCCTATAACCGACTCGACCCGCGTCCATCATTTCGGGCAACGCGGGTCAAGGTGCAGAATTTAGAGGAAAGAACCGAGAAGGTTCGGTTCTCCCGAGGAGGCCGCTCATGACCGCTCGCACCCCTGATGCCGAGCCGCTGCTGACCCCGGCTGAGGTCGCCACGATGTTCCGCGTCGACCCCAAGACGGTCACGCGGTGGGCGAAGGCCGGAAAGCTCACTTCGATTCGAACGCTCGGCGGGCACCGCCGCTACCGCGAGGCGGAGGTCCGTGCACTGCTCGCGGGCATCCCGCAGCAGCGCAGCGAGGCCTGAACAACTGCATAACCGGGCAAACCGGCAGGTCCCCCACTTGCCGCAGCGCCCGAACCCTGGCTCCAAGCGACGCGGGGTCTGCCCCAACAGGCTCCACGCCCACGCTCTTCAGAGCTTTCCAAGCAAGTAACAGGGTGCGTCGTCGATCGCGCTGGACTCCGCCGGGTCCAGCGCGATCTTTTTTGTGCGCCCGGAGTGCCCGGGCGGGGGTGCTGTGAGCGGCCTTGTCGGAGTCTGGGGGCGGGTGTCGGATCGCCTGTGGGGCGGGGCTGGGTGGCGTCCTGCGGCGGCCTCCCGGAGGGGTCCCCGAGTGGTGCAATTGCACATATAAAATTGACCACTTGTAGGCGGGGTGTAAGTACCGCGGTTTCAGAAACTCATGCGGTGACACCCGTCACATGCCGCGCTCCTTGTTGCCGTCGGCGTCCGTGCGCTAGAGGAGTTACGCGGTCCAGATCCCCTTGGCTGAGCGGGCGTTGGGGTGGGCGGCCGTCATGCGCCGGCGGCGCTTTCGTCCTCGACGACCTCGTCCGGGATCTCAGCGCTCCTCGGCGAGTCCAGCGCCAGCCGCAGCAGGTGGTGGCATATCGGGCAGTGGCGGGTCAGGTGGCCGTACGAGGAAGCGGCCGACAGATGCGCACGGAGCAGGGCCCGTGTCTCGTGCCTGACCGACGCCGCCATACGCCACCTCCACGGGGCCGAACGGGGAACGGCCCTGTCTTCTGGGTACCGATGGAATGTGACGCCGTCAAGACGGCATGGGGCTCCGCCGAACGCCTGAGCATGGGGTGACCACGCTGCCGTGACCGCCCTGGGGCTGCCGGCCCCGGCCCCCGCTTCGGCCCCGCGCCGGGCATGAAGAAGGCCCGCACCGTGTTGGTGCGGGTCTCTCGCTGCGGTCCTGACGGGATTTGCTGTACTCGATTGCGGCTGCGCCGCGGGCGCGGCCTCCACCTGTGTGGGCATGGAGAAAGGCCCGCACCGTGTTGGTGTGGGCCTCTCGCTGCGGTCCTGACGGGATTTGCCGTACTCGATTGCGGCTGCGCCGCGGGCGCGGCCTCCACCTGTGTGGGCATGAAGAAGGCCCGCACCTTGTTGGTGCAGGCCTCTCGCTGCGGTCCTGACGGGATTTGAACCCGCGGCCTCCACCTTGACAGGGTGGCGAGCACTCCAAACTGCTCCACAGGACCAGGTTTCGCGGCGCCATTCGTGCGTTGCGCTGCGAGAAGAGACTGTACAGGAGGGTGAGCCCGCTGGTCGAACTCACCCCCTGTGTGCGGGCGGTTACGGGACGGCCGCGTCGATCGCCTTCACGATCCGCTTGTCGGAGACCGGGTACGCCGTGCCCAGCGCGTGGGCGAAGTAGCTGACCCTCAGCTCCTCGATCATCCAGCGGATGTCCGTGACGGAGGACGGGACCGGGCGGCCCTGGGGCAGCTGTTCCAGCAGCCACGCGTACTCGTCCTGCATCTCGTGGACCTTCTCCATGCGCGTCGTGTCCCGCTGGACACCCGTCGGCATCTGCTGGAGCCGACGGTCCGCGGCCACCAGGTAGCGCATCAGGTCCGGCAGCCGCCGAAGGCCCGTCTCCGTGACGAAGCCGGGCTTCACGAGGCCGTCCAGCTGCCCCCGGACGTCCTGGAGGTTCGGGAGCAGCGCGGGGCTGCGTACGGCCTTCAGACGGCGCTCACAGGCCTGCCAGGCGGCCAGCACCTGCTGCACCTGCCCCACCGTACGGACCGTGGTGTCCACGATCTCCGCGCGCACCTTGTCGTACAGCTTCCGGTACGACTCCTCGTCCCAGGCCGGGCCCCCGAAGTCCCCGATCAGCTTGTCCGCCGCCGCCATCGCGCAGTCGTCGAACAGGCCCTGGATCGAGCCGTGCGGATTCGCGGACAGGGCGAGCTTCTGGGCGTTCGTCAGCTTCTCGGACGCGAACTTTGCAGGGTTGACCGGGATGTTGCGCAGGATCAGCCTGCGCGTGCCCTTCCACATCGCCTCCGCCTGTTCCGCCTCCGTGTCGAAGAGGCGGACCGAGACCGTGTCGCCGTCGTCGACCAGCGCCGGGTACGCCTTCACCGGCTGGCCCGCCCGGCGCGTCTCGAACACGCGGGTCAGGGAGCCGATCGTCCAGTCCGTCAGGCCCTTGCGCTCCAGGGACTGGCCGCCCTCGCGCGAGGCGGTGGCCGCGGCGGCCTGGGAGAGGGCCTTGCGGGCCTTCGGCTTCAGCTGGAGCCGAAGCGCCTCCAGGTCCTTGTCCTCGGCGAGCTTGCGCCGCCGCTCGTCGACGATGCGGAAGGTGATGCGCAGATGGTCCGGGACCTTCGACCAGTCGAAGTCGGACGCCTCGAAGGGGGCGCCGACCATGCGCTTCAGCTCGCGCGCCATCGTCACCGTCAAAGGCTCCTGCAACGACTGTGCCTGATTGCGCCCCTCCGGGGACGACGCCGTGTCCAGGAAGCGCTTGGCGAAGTTCGGTGCCGGCACGTAGTTGCGGCGGATCGGCTTCGGCAGGGAGCGGATCAGCTCGGTGACGAGTTCCTCCCGCAGGCCCGGGATCTGCCAGTCGAAGCCCTCGTCCGTCACCTGGTTGAGGACCTGGAGCGGGATGTGGACCGTCACACCGTCGGCGTCCGAGCCCGGCTCGAACTGGTACGTCACACGGAACTTCAGCGGCCCCTGCCGCCAGGAGTCCGGATAGTCGGCCTTGGTGACCGCCTCCGCCGACTCCCGGATGAGCATTTCCCGCTCGAAGTCCAGGAACTCCGGCTGCTCCTGACGCTTCCGCTTCCACCAGGAGTCGAAGTGGGCGCCGGAGACGACGTGTTCGGGCACCTTCTGGTCGTAGAAGTCGAACAGCGTGTCGTCGTCGACGACGATGTCCCGGCGCCGGGCGCGGTGCTCCAGCTCCTCGACCTCGCTCAGCAGCCTGCGGTTGTCGGCGAAGAACTTGTGGTGCGTGCGCCAGTCGCCCTCGACGAGCGCGTTGCGGATGAACAGCTCGCGGCTGACCTCGGGGTCGATCCGGCCGTAGTTCACCTTGCGCTGGGCGACGATCGGGACGCCGTACAGCGTGACCTTCTCGTACGCCATCACGGCCGCCTGGTCCTTCTCCCAGTGCGGTTCGCTGTACGTCCGCTTCAGCAGATGCTCCGCGAGCGGCTCGACCCACTCCGGCTCGATCTTCGCGTTGACGCGGGCCCACAGCCGGGACGTCTCCACCAGCTCCGCGGACATCACGAACCGCGGCTGTTTCCTGAACAGGGCCGAGCCCGGGAAGATCGCGAACTTGGCGTTGCGGGCGCCCAGATACTCGTTCTTCGCTGTGTTTTTCCCGCCCTCCCCCCCGGCGTTCTTCACGTCCTTCATGCCGATGTGCGAGAGCAGCCCGGCGAGGAGCGACACATGGATGCGGTCGGCGGGGGCGTCTTCCTCGTTGAGGTGGATGCCCATCTGCTTGGCGACCGTCCTCAACTGCGTGTAGATGTCCTGCCATTCGCGAATGCGCAGGAAGTTGAGGTACTCCTGCTTGCACATACGGCGGAAGGAGCTCGAACCCCGCTCCTTCTGCTGCTCGCGGACGTACCGCCACAGGTTGAGGTAGGCGAGGAAGTCGCTCGTCTCGTCCTTGAAGCGGGCGTGCTGCTGGTCCGCCTGGGCCTGCTTGTCCGCGGGGCGCTCGCGCGGGTCCTGGATGGACAGTGCGGCGGCTATGACCATGACCTCGCGGACACAGCCGTTCTTGTCGGCCTCCAGGACCATACGGGCCAGCCGCGGGTCGACCGGCAGCTGGGCGAGCCTGCGGCCGGTCGGGGTGAGCCGCTTGCGTACGTCCTTCTCCGCCGGGTCCAGCGCGTGCAGCTCCTGGAGCAGCTGCACGCCGTCGCGGATGTTGCGGTGGTCCGGCGGGTCGATGAAGGGGAACTTCTCGATGTCGCCGAGGCCGGCCGCGGTCATCTGCAGGATGACGGACGCCAGGTTCGTACGGAGGATCTCCGCGTCCGTGAACTCCGGGCGGGCGAGGAAGTCGTCCTCGGAGTAGAGGCGGATGCAGATGCCGTCGGACGTACGGCCGCAGCGGCCCTTGCGCTGGTTGGCGCTGGCCTGCGAGATCGGCTCGATCGGCAGGCGCTGGACCTTGGTGCGGTGGCTGTAGCGGCTGATCCGGGCGAAGCCGGGGTCGATGACGTACTTGATGCCCGGGACGGTCAGCGAGGTCTCGGCGACGTTCGTGGCCAGAACGATCCTGCGGCCCGTGTGCGGCTGGAAGACGCGGTGCTGCTCGGCGTGCGAGAGCCGGGCGTAGAGGGGCAGCACCTCGGTGAACCGGTAGTTCTTCTTGACCAGCGCGTCCGCCGTGTCGCGGATCTCGCGCTCGCCCGAGAGGAAGACGAGGATGTCGCCCTTGCCCTCGCCCTGGAGCTCCTCGACCGCGTCGCAGATCGCGGTGATCTGGTCGCGGTCGGAGTCGTCGCCGTCCTCCTCGAGGAGCGGGCGATAGCGCACCTCCACCGGATACGTCCGCCCGCTGACCTCGATGATCGGCGCGTCGCCGAAGTGCCGGGAGAAGCGCTCGGGATCGATGGTCGCGGAGGTGATCACGACCTTGAGATCGGGCCGCTTCGGCAGCAGCTGCGCGAGGTAGCCGAGCAGGAAGTCGATGTTGAGGGACCGCTCGTGGGCCTCGTCGATGATGATCGTGTCGTAGGCGCGCAGCTCGCGGTCGGTCTGGATCTCGGCGAGCAGGATGCCGTCCGTCATCAGCTTGATGAAGGTCGAGTCCTGGTTCACCTGGTCGGTGAACCGCACCTTCCAGCCGACGGCCTCGCCGAGCGGGGTGTCCAGCTCCTCGGCCACGCGCTCGGCGACCGTACGGGCGGCGATACGACGGGGCTGGGTGTGCCCGATCATCCCCCTGACCCCACGCCCGAGCTCGAGACAGATCTTGGGGATCTGGGTGGTCTTTCCGGACCCGGTCTCACCGGCGACGATGACGACCTGGTGATCGCGGATGGCCTCCGCGATGACGTCCTTCTTCTGGCTGACCGGCAGCTGCTCGGGATACGAGACGGCGGGGACCCGGCCGCGCCGCTCGCCCATCCGCTCCTCGGACTTCGCGATCTCCGCCTCGATCTCGGCGAGGACGGCGGCCTGGGCCTCGGGCTTACGGATCTTGCGCGCGCCTTCGAGCCTGCGCCCGAGCCGGTGCGCATCGCGCAGGGACAGCTCGGTCAGGCGGGGGGCGAGGGTGCCGAGGGCCGGGGTGGCGGGGGCAGGGTGCGTAGACATACGCGATCCAGGATCTCATCCCGGGGAAATCCGTGGCGAACGAATTGTCGCCCGGCGGCCCGGCGGCCCGGCGGGGGGCGGCTCAGCCCGTCCGCTGCGCCGGAGGCGGCGCGGGCGCGGGCGGCTGCTGGCCTTTGCCTCCGTCGCCCAGCGCGATGGACCTGGCGGTGTTGGAGACGGCCTTGATCCCCAGATAGGCGGTGGTCATGCTGCTCACCGCGGTGAAGGCGGCCGAGAGCACGCCCACGATCACCGACTTGTCCCCGTCGAGTCGCCACACTCCGAAGGCCGCCACGCCCACGATCGCAAGATTGCTGATCACCACGGCCAGCAGCCCGTACCGGGCCCGGTCCTTCTCCAGCTCGACATCCCGGATGGCCCTGGCCTCGTCCCGGCTCATCGTCCCCCGCCCCCCTTGGCCCTACGCCGACCAGCCAGAACGTAGCGCTGCGGCGGGTCGCTGCCAAGCCGCCCGACCGCCATCCTCAGCCGGCCCGCAGTTCGGCGATCCGGGCGTCGACCTGCGCCCGGTCGTAGCCGCGGCGGGCGAGGTCGAAGGCCGGGGGTGTGTCGGGAGTCGTGCCCGCGGCCAGCTGTGCGAGGTAGGCATCGACCTGGGCGCGGTCGTAGCCACGCCGGACGATCGCGAAGGCGAAGATCTCGGGTTCCATCCTGTCCCCTGTCAGTTTTCCTGTCCGGTTTCCTTGCTCGTTTTCCTTGTTCGTCGACTCAGCCCGCCGGGAAGACGTCGTAGTGCCCGAGAAGGTCGGCGATGACGTCGACCGGGCCGGAACCCGCGTTGTAGAGGTCGATCTCGCCGTCGGCGCCGACCTTCACCAGCGCGCGGTTGGCGGCCGTGTGTCCCTTGGTGAAGTTCAGGGAGTAGACGCCGGGGCGCGAGGTGCCGTCGGGGTACGCGACCAGGTAGCCGCTGCCGGACGGGGACGGCACGGTGAGGTTCAGGTCGACGGCGGTGACTCCGGCCGCGGGGACGCCACGCGCGCCGGTGACCTTGAGCCTGAGGGTGGAGTGCGCGGCCAGCCGGGCGATCCTGCCGGTGCCGGTTCCGGTGCGGGTGTTGAGGATGCGGGCGGGGGCGGCGGGCAGGAACTCCGAGCCGTTCGCCGTGGTGCCGTACCAGCCGACGAGGTCCGTGACGAGGTTCGCGGAGCCCCTGCCGGTGTTGCGCAGCACGACCTTGCCGTCCACGAGGGGGAGCGTGATCTGGGCGGAGGCGGTCTGACCGGTGGTCCAGTACGGGCCCGTCACGGTCGAGCCGGTGGTGCCGTGGGTGGAGACGGCGAGGCTGCCGGACGACTTGGTGGTGGTCGCGGTGACATTGAGGACCACCGCCTTCGCTCCCGACGGGACGCCGTGGGAGCCGGCGACGGGCAGCGTGACCGAGCGGCCGCCGGCGACCGGGCCGGTTGCGAGCAGACGGACCGGGGAGGCCGGGTGGTAGGTGTCGGCGTACTGGGCGTGCGACTGGAGGCCGACCGTGGCGACGTCGACCGTGACCGCGCCGGAGCTGCCGTTGTAGATGTCGACCGAGCCGGTCGGGGTGACCTTGACCGTCGCTTCGTTGAGCGCCGTGCGGCCGGGCTCGAAGTTGAGGGTGGAGGTGCCGGGGCGGGTGGTGCCGTCGGTGTACAGGGTGAGCGAGCCGCTCGCCTTGGCGTTGGTGGTGGTGAGCTGCAGTTGGGCCGCGTCGACGCCGTCGGAGTCGGCGTTCAGGATGGCCGCCGAGAGCTTCAGGACCCCGTGGGCGGCGATGGTCTTCTCGGTGTCGTGCAGGGGGGTTACGGCTACGAAGGCGTCCGCCGCGTGGAAGGTCGTGGTGGCGGTGGTGGTGCGGCCGAGGCGGTCGGTCTGGGTCAGGGTGGCGGTGTAGGTGCCGGGGGCCGGGTACTGGTGGAACGTCTGCGGGACCCCGTCACCCAGGCTGGTCCGGCTGCCGTCGCCGAAGTCCAGGTCCCGGCCGAGGACCTCCCAGGAGTCCGGCGGTTCCGGGACGGTGAAGTGCGCGGCCCCGGCATCGGTCTGGCCGTCGTTCGTGGTGTCGGCGGCTGCGGTCAGCGACGCGGGCGGTGGCGTGGGCGTACCCGCCACCATGCTGTACGCCGCAGTGCTGCTCGTCCCGTCGGAGTCGGTGACCGTGAGGCGCGCGAGGTAGCGGCCCGGCGTGGTGTACGTGTGACTGACCGGCGTGCCCGCGGAGCCGGTGGCCGGGGCGGTGCCGTCCCCGAAGTCGAGTGAGTACGTGAGTTTCTCGGGCCAGGAACTGCCGGCGTCGGTCTTCAGCACCGCGTCGAACGGCGCGACCCCGCTCGAGGGCGACGGGGCGTCGCCGGACGGGAGGGTGATGACGTCCTGCCGCTCGACGGCACCCCGGTCGGGAGGCGGGGTGCCGGTGCCGGTGTTGTCGACGAGCGGGTCGTCGGCACGCGGGTGGCCCGCGTAGTCGGTGGTGAGTTCGCCGGGCGCGGCGGCGTCGGCGGAGTCGATGAGGGGGGAATGCTCGGGCGGCAGCCCCCCGACGTACGCGTGGAGCCCGTCGATGTCGTGCGTGCCCTGCCCGGTCCCGGCCCGGAAGGCCGCGCTGGTGGCGTAGGAGGTGCCGGCCCAGGAGTATTCGGTGCGCGGCGGGGCGGAGGAGGCCGCGTCGTTCGCCGCCACGTTGTAGTCGGCGGCGACCTGGGCCGCGGAGTCGGCCGACACCGCGTAGAGCGGAGCGGTCGGGGCCGGGCAGGTGCTGCTCTGTGCCGAACCCTGGGTGATGACCACGTTGTTCTCCACCGCGCCGGAGCTTCCGCCGTCCAGGGAGATTCCACCGGCGCACGACGCCAGGACCGTGTTGCTCGTCACGTCCGCGCCGGACGTCCCCCTCACCACGATCCCGCCCTGCCGCACCGTGGTGATCACGTTGGTCGTCACGGTGACCCGGGCCGCTCCCGGCTCGACCCGCACGCCGTACGCGTAGGAGGGGCCCATCCAGCTCCGTGACACGGTGACGTCCGAGGAGGTGCCGTCCACGCTGACCGCGGATCCCGTGGCGGGGGCCTGCAGGGCCGGGTGGTTGATCGCCAGCCGGTCGAGGGTCACGTCCGTGGACCCCGTCACCGCCACGCCGTTCCCGCCGTCGTCGGTGAAGGCCAGCGAATCCACGTGTACGTGGTGGACCGCGTCCAGCGTCAGTGCGGGTGCGGAGCCGGGCCAGCCGAACACCGCCCGGGAGTTGCTCGTGCCCGGCTGCGCCCCGGTGAACGTGATCGGCGCGTCACCGGTCCCCGACCGTGTCAGGGTCACCGCTCCGGAGTACGGGTCGCCGTTCGGCGACAGGATCCGCACCGTGTCCCCCGGCTCCACCACGTCCGCCGCTGCCTGCACGGTGCAGAAGGGCAGGCTCTGCGTCCCCGTCCCGCTGTCGCTGCACGCCACGTCATGGTTGACGTACAGCGTCCCGCCGGTCCCCGGGTCCGCCACCGCCGGCCCGCTGCCCAGGCCGCTCATCACCCCCGCCACGGCGATCACGGCGAGGGACAGCCCGAGGGCGGCGCGGGGTCTGTGCATGGGATCTCCCGGGAGCGTTCGCGGTGCGGTCACGAGAACGCCGGTGGGGCAGCGTTGACATGCAGCTGTCATAGTGGCAGCCCCGGTTCAAAGGAACGCCATGATCCACTCTGCTCTTGGCAACGGGCATGAAAAACCCCCTCCGGGAAGCTCCCGAAGGGGGTTTGCCCTGACAGGGCGGTGGTGGCTGGGGCCGGGGTCGAACCGGCGACCTATCGCTTTTCAGGCGATCGCTCGTACCAACTGAGCTACCCAGCCACGAGGCTTCCGAGGAAACCTCAGCGGTCCTGACGGGATTTGAACCCGCGGCCTCCACCTTGACAGGGTGGCGAGCACTCCAAACTGCTCCACAGGACCAAGCTTTGTGAGCGACCACCAGTGTCGCACACGGTTTTGCGTGCCCCCAACGGGATTCGAACCCGTGCTACCGCCTTGAAAGGGCGGCGTCCTAGGCCGCTAGACGATGAGGGCTATCGGCCCGCCTGGGCGCTTCTCAGCGCGTCGGGGACGTGAGAAGCATATGGGATGGCGGGAGGTATCGCCAAAACGGTTTACGGGGCTGAGGTGGCAGGGGTCGGTGAGGTGGGGGTGGAAGGGGAGGGGGAAGCTCCCGGCTGGTTCTCCTTCGGGAGGTGGCGGGTGACCTCCGCCGTCGTCTCGCCCAGGCCGCCCAGTTTGATCGCGTCCCAGGCCTGGAGGTGGCGGGTGTCGCGGTCGAAGTAGAGGATCGAGGCCTCGACGGGGGCCGGGTACTTGTGCTCCAGGGCGCGCAGGCCGCTGCCGCCCGTCGAGCCCTCCATGCGCAGCCGGGTGCCGCGCGGGAGGATCTCGTCGCCCTCGTGGTGCAGGTGCCCGCACAGGACCAGCGGCACCTCGCCGTCGACCCCACGGGCCGCCGACGGCTCGTGGACCATGGCCACGTCGACGGGGGTGCCCGCGCTCTTCTGGTCGCTCAGGGCCGTCGCCAGGCGGGCACCGGCCAGTTCCTCCGACTGGGCGGCCCCCAGGGCCTTCGAACGGTCGGGGGTGAACTGCGGATCGCCCATCCCCGCGAAGCGCAGGCCCCCGACCGTCTCCGCCCGGCCGCCGTCCAGCACGTGGACGTTCTTCATGCGCTGCAGATAGCGCTGCGTGAGGTCCGAGTCGTGGTTGCCGCGGACCCAGACGTACGGCGCTCCCAGGTCCGCGATGGGGTCGAGGAAGCCGTTCTCCGCCGCCGAGCCGTGGTCCATCGTGTCGCCGGTGTCGACGATCACGTTCACCTTGTACTGGTCCACCAGCGACGCGATGATCTTCCAGCTCGCCGGGTTGAGATGGATGTCCGAGACGTGCAGGACACGGATGGTGGACGGGTCCGGCTGGTAGGCGGGGAGCGTGGACGTGACGTCGTAGAGCTTCGTCACGTTGGTCACCAGACGGGCCAACTCCTTCTGGTAGACGTTGAATTCGGTGACGATGTTGCGGGCGTTGCCGACCAGCGAGGGCGCGGAGGAGAGCAGGCCCGAGTACTTCGGTTCGAGGACGGACTCGGGGTTCCAGGTCGCGTACACCGAGGCGCCGCAGGCCATGAGGAGGGCCAGGGCCGTGCCGCCGGCGGCGAGGGCGCGGCGGGGGCGGCGGTAGACCGCGAGGCCCAGGGCGGTGGCTCCGGACACGACGGCGACGCAGGAGCGCAGGGCCACGTCGAGGGTGCCGTGCTCGACGTCGTGGGCGACCTCGTCCTGGAGGCCGGCGAGGCGTTCGGGGTGGTCCACCAGGGCCTGGGCGCGGACCGGGTCGAGCTGGTCGACGTTCACGTCCAGGCGGAGCGGCGCATGGTGGCTGTTCAGCTGCAGGGCGCCGAGCGGTGAGACGTTGATCTTCGTGCCGCCGCTGAGGGACGGCCGCAGGGTCATCGTCGTGTCCATGGGGCCGACCGGCACCCGTACGTTCCCGACGATCAGCAGCCCCAGCCAGGCACCGAGCAGGACGACGGCTGCCAGACCCAGGGCGCGGGGCCAGGGGTGCGGCTGCCGGACCAGCTCGAGGGTCGGGTGCGGACGGCGGGCGCGGTAGTGGCGGGCGAGGGTGCGCGGGGACTTGCGTACCCGGTTCAGGACGGTGGCGGCGATGGCGGGGACGCGGGCCATTGGTCCCGTATGCCCAAGTGCGGGCGCGGATATGCGAGCGGGTCCATGGCTCTCGTACGGACGGGCCGTGGCCGACAATGGGCCTGTGCTGGAGATGACGCGCGAGGAGTTCGAGGAACTGGTCGCCGAGGCGCTCGACCGGATCCCGCCGGAGCTGACGCGACTGATGGACAACGTCGCGGTGTTCGTCGAGGACGAGCCGCCGACGGACGATCCCGAGCTGCTCGGGCTCTACGAGGGCACTCCGTTGACGGACCGGGGTGAGTGGTACGCCGGGGTGCTGCCGGACCGCATCACCGTCTACCGGGGCCCGACGCTCAGGATGTGCGCGTCGCGGGAGGACGTCGTCGCGGAGACCGAGGTGACCGTGGTGCACGAGATCGCGCACCACTTCGGGATCGACGACGCGCGGCTGCACGCCCTGGGATACGGATGACCGGGGCGCGTGTCCTCTTGTGGGCGGCGGGAGTTGGGCAGGTTGACTCCTTCCCCCGCCTCGGAGGTGGCTTTCCGTGCGCCGCTTGTACGTACCCGTCCGTCTGGCCGCCACGGTCATGGCCGTCGCCGCTGCCGCCGGCTGCATGAGCGTGGGCGAGGACGGTGGCGGCGGCGCGAAGCCGTCGCACTCCGCGGGGCAGCGCGGCGGTGAGGCGCCCGACGGCGGTTCGGGCGTGTCCGGCAGGGGGTTCGGGGCCGGCGTGGCCGACGGCAAGCACAAGGGCGGCAAGCGGGAGAAGGAGAAGGACGGGGAGTCGGCGTCCCCCTCGGCCTCGCCGTCCGCGAAGGACGGCCGGTCCGCCCCTCCGGCGGGCAAGCCCGGGAACGGGAAGAGCGAGAAGCCCGGGGTTCCCGCGCCGCCCGTCGCGTCGCCGACCCCGACGCACACGGCCGAGCCGCAGCCGACGCCGACCGAGCAGCCGACCCCCGCCTCGCCGGAGCCGACCGTCGCCGAGCCGTCCTCGTCGGCGCACGAGGAGACGGCGCCGCAGTGGGCGGAGCGGGAGCCGGCGCCGACGGCGGGCTCACCCGCGTAGGGACGTGACGAGCGTCTCGGGGGATCGGTTTGCCACGGGGTGTGCAGGGTGCGTATGGTGGTAGATCGTTTGATCCCATTGCCCGGCGCCATTGCAGAGAGCGCCGCGTGGCGCGTTCTCTCCCTTGCCGTGGCTGACCGCATAGAGGCGGTCGTGATGCGAAATCACGGAGTTGACGGGCGCGTGCCGACGAGACTCCGGAAGGTTTCGCTTACGCATGTCCATTTCCAGTACTGATCACGTCGTCGTGCCCGAGAACGAAGGCATTGAGGGCGCGGCGGACGCTGTCGAGGTCACCTTCGCGGACCTCGGCCTCCCCGAGGGTGTCGTCCGCAAGCTCGCCCAGAACGGCGTGACCACCCCCTTCCCGATCCAGGCCGCGACCATCCCGGACGCCCTGGCCGGCAAGGACATCCTCGGCCGTGGCCGTACCGGCTCCGGCAAGACCCTCTCCTTCGGTCTGCCCACCCTGGCGACGCTCGCCGGCGGCCGCACCGAGAAGCACAAGCCGCGCGCGGTCATCCTCACCCCGACCCGCGAGCTCGCCATGCAGGTGGCGGACGCCCTGCAGCCGTACGGCGACGTCCTCGGCCTGAAGATGAAGGTCGTCTGCGGCGGTACGTCGATGGGCAACCAGATCTACGCCCTGGAGCGCGGCGTCGACATCCTCGTCGCCACGCCCGGTCGTCTCCGCGACATCATCAACCGCGGTGCCTGCTCCCTGGAGGACGTGCAGATCGCCGTTCTCGACGAGGCCGACCAGATGTCCGACCTGGGCTTCCTGCCCGAGGTCACCGAGCTGCTCGACCAGGTCCCGGCCGGCGGTCAGCGCATGCTCTTCTCCGCGACCATGGAGAACGAGATCAAGACCCTCGTCGACCGGTACCTCAACAACCCGGTCTCGCACGAGGTGGACGCCGCCCAGGGCGCGGTGACGACCATGTCGCACCACATCCTGATCGTGAAGCCCAAGGACAAGGCGCCGGTCACGGCCGCGATCGCCTCCCGCAAGGGCCGCACCATCATCTTCGTCCGCACGCAGCTCGGTGCCGACCGCGTCGCCGAGCAGCTGCGCGAGGCGGGCGTGAAGGCGGACGCGCTGCACGGCGGCATGACGCAGGGCGCGCGCACCCGCACGCTGGCCGACTTCAAGGACGGCTACGTCAACTGCCTGGTGGCGACCGACGTCGCGGCCCGCGGCATCCACGTCGACGGCATCGACCTCGTGCTGAACGTCGACCCGGCCGGTGACCACAAGGACTACCTGCACCGCGCCGGCCGTACCGCCCGCGCGGGCCGCACCGGCACGGTCGTCTCCCTGTCGCTGCCGCACCAGCGCCGCCAGATCTTCCGGCTGATGGAGGACGCGGGCGTCGACGCCGGGCGTCACCTCATCAACTCCGGTACCGCCTTCGAGCCCGAGGTCGCCGAGATCACCGGCGCCCGTTCGATGACCGAGGTCCAGGCCGAGTCCGCGGGCAACGCGGCGCAGCAGGCCGAGCGTGAGGTCGCGCACCTCACCAAGCAGCTGGAGCGGGCGCAGCGGCGCGCGACCGAGCTGCGCGAGGAGGCCGACCGACTGGTCGCCAGGGTCGCCCGCGAGCGCGGCGAGGACCCGGAGGCCGCGGTGGCCGAGGCGCAGGCGGCGGTGGCCGAGGCTGCCGTCGAGGCGGCCGAGGTGGCGGTTCCCGAGCAGCCCGCCGCGCAGGACGTGGACCGGACGCAGGCGCCGTCGTCGTACGAGCGTCGTGAGCGTCGGGACAACGACCGTGGCGGGTTCCGCCGTGACGACCGTCGGGACGACCGCGGTGGCCGTTCCTTCGAGCGTCGGGACAACGACCGGGGCGGGTTCAACCGCGACCGTGACCGTGGTTTCGAGCGTCGGGACAACGACCGTGGCGGGTTCCGTCGTGACGACCGTCGGGACGACCGTGGTGGCCGTTCCTTCGAGCGCCGTGACGACCGTGGTGGCCGTGGCTTCGAGCGTCGGGACAACGACCGTGGCGGGTTCCGCCGTGACGACCGTCGGGACGACCGTGGTGGCCGTTCCTTCGAGCGCCGTGACGACCGTGGTGGCCGTGGCTTCGAGCGTCGGGACAACGACCGCGGTGGCTTCCGCCGTGACGACCGTCCGGCCGGACGCTCCTTCGAGCGCCGTGACGAGCGCGGCGGTCACCGTGGCAGCGACCGCCCGTTCAACCGCGACCGCCAGGGCGACCGCCCGGGCTTCCGCTCCGGCGGCCACGAGCGCCCCTACGGCCGTCGTGACGACCACCGTGGCACCGGTGGCGGCTCCTCCTTCGGCCGCCGCGACGACAAGCCGCGCTGGAAGCGCAACGGCTGACGCCGCGTGAACTGAGCGACTGAGCTGAGCTGAGGGCCCGTACGACGTCGGTCGTACGGGCCCTTCGCATGTCCCGGACGCCGGAGGCCGGTGCAAAGGTCTACGGCGGTCGGGGAGTGGCCTGCGAGACGCTCGTCGGCGTCGGCCAGAGCGGCGGTGACGGGAAGAACGGGCTGGTCGTACGGGGCAGCGCGGGGCGCCTTCAGCACAACGGCGGCAGGGGCAATGGTTCCTGCGGCGGGCGGGCGCGGAACGGGGGCGTCGGGCAGGCCGGAAGGGGCATTTTTTGGCCATGCTGTGATGCATGTCACGACTCTGACGAGGGAATCGCTGGGGGCATGACAGATGACGCCATAGCGAGCGGGAAGTCGGGACCCTCCGACTCGGGGTTGTCCGACGAAGAACGGCTTGCCCAGCTCGGCTACACGCAGGTCCTTGCCCGCCGCATGTCGGCGTTCTCCAACTACGCGGTCTCCTTCACGATCATCTCGGTCCTCTCCGGCTGCCTGACCCTGTATCTGTTCGGCATGAACACGGGCGGCCCGTCGGTGATCACCTGGGGCTGGGTCGCCGTAGGCCTGATGACCTTGTTCGTCGGTCTGTCGATGGCCGAGATCTGTTCGGCGTACCCGACCTCCGCGGGCTTGTACTTCTGGGCCCACCGGCTGGCGCCCCCGCGGACGGCCGCCGCCTGGGCGTGGTTCACGGGCTGGTTCAACGTGCTGGGCCAGGTGGCGGTGACGGCGGGCATCGACTTCGGTGCCGCGTCCTTCCTCGGCGCGTACCTGAACCTGCAGTTCGACTTCAAGGTCACACCGGGTCGTACGGTCCTGCTCTTCGCGGCGATCCTGCTGCTGCACGGCCTCCTGAACACCTTCGGCGTGAAGATCGTCGCGCTGCTCAACGACATCAGCGTGTGGTGGCATGTGCTCGGCGTCGGCGTCATCGTCGGCGCGCTGGCCTTCGTACCGGACCACCACCAGTCAGCTTCCTTCGTGTTCACCAAGTTCGTGAACAACACGGGCTGGGGCAGCGGCGTGTACGTGGTGCTCCTCGGCCTGCTGATGGCGCAGTACACGTTCACCGGCTACGACGCCTCCGCCCATATGACGGAGGAGACGCACGACGCGTCGACGGCCGGCCCGAAGGGCATCGTCCAGTCCATCTGGACGTCCTGGATAGCGGGCTTCGTGCTGCTGCTCGGCTTCACCTTCGCCATCCAGTCCTACGACAAGGAGCTCGCCTCGCCCACGGGGGCGCCGCCGGCCCAGATCCTGCTGGACGCCCTGGGCGCCACGGCGGGCAAGCTGCTGCTCCTGGTCGTCATCGGCGCCCAGCTGTTCTGCGGGATGGCCTCGGTCACGGCCAACAGCCGCATGATCTACGCCTTTTCACGCGACGGCGCGCTGCCCTTCTCGCACGTGTGGCACACGGTGAGCCCGCGGACCCGGACGCCCGTGGCCGCCGTATGGCTGGCGGCGGTCGGGGCGCTGCTCCTCGGCCTGCCGTACCTGATCAATGTGACGGCGTACGCGGCAGTGACGTCGATCGCCGTCATCGGCCTGTACATCGCGTACGTCATCCCGACGCTGCTGCGGGTGCGCAAGGGCGACGACTTCGTGCGGGGGCCGTGGCACCTGGGCCGCTGGTCGCGTCCGGTCGGCATCGTCTCGGTGGCGTGGGTGGGCGTGATCACGGTCCTCTTCATGCTGCCCCAGGTCTCGCCGGTCACCTGGGAGAGCTTCAACTACGCCCCGGTCGCCGTCCTGGTCGTCCTCGGCTTCGCTGCGGCGTGGTGGGGCGCGTCGGCGCGGCACTGGTTCCTCAACCCGGGCCACGAACGCACGCTCGCCCGGGAGGCGTCCCGTGCGGCGGCCGCCGGGGGTGCTTCCGCGGGCGCCCCCGAAAAGGTAGATCCCTGACACTCCGGCTGGATCTTCACCTCCGGCACGGCCGTGTCCCCGATACCCGATCGGAGACGCGGCCGTGTCCGGCTATGCTCGGGGAGGCAACATCGCCAGGGGCCCTTAGCTCAATTGGCAGAGCAGTGGACTTTTAATCCATTGGTTGTGGGTTCGAGTCCCACAGGGCCTACCGGTGGTGGTCGGGGGATATGCCCTCCGACCTGCTATGCAGCGCCTGAGTCGGCTTCGGTCGGGTCGGGCGCTGCTGCGTTTTCGGGCCGGTGCGCGAGCAACCACCCGGACCGTCAGTCCGGACCGTCAGTCCGGGCCGCGTTCGCCTGCCGATTCCGGCGTGCAGTGTTTCAGCAGCGCGGAGATCGGGCCCTCGACGAGTCGGTAGCGCACGATCCGGCCGTCCTTCTCCCCCTCGACGATGCCCGCGGTCCGCAGCAGACGCAGCGCCTGGGAGACGGCCGTGTCCCGCATCCCGCTGGCGACGGCGAGGTCGGACACGGCGATGGGGCCGGCCTCCTGGAGGGCGAACAGCAGGGACAGGCGTCCGGGATCGGAGAGCAGTGAGAAGCGATCGGCCCAGGCGCGCACGCGCTCGGGGTCGCCGACGGCGGCGATGGCATCGCAGACCCGATGGCCGTCAATGGTGCGCCGCCCGGCGTGTTCCGCGGGGACGAGATGCATGCGTCCATCATCGCAGCGAACAGGTGCCGATCTCCATACCTGTTCAGCTGTGCAGCCTTGCAGCCGCTGCCGGTGGCCTTCTAGGGTGAGCGGGCCGTGGTGTTCGGGAAGCCGGTGACAGCCTTCAGAGGCTCAGTCCGGAGCGGCCCTCGCCACTGTGATCGGGGAGTTCGTCGCCCATGTCCCGCAGGGACAGCCACTGGCCGCCGCAAGGCGGTTGGGAAGGCGGACGGCGGACGTACGACCCGTCAGCCAGGAGACCGGCCACGGCATCACGAAGCTGATCCACGAGGTGCTGGAGCGTGTCCGTATGACCGTGTCCCCAGGCGTGCCCGAAACGGCCGCCGTCCCGTCCTTTCGCTGGCGCCGCGAGGACACCGTCAGGACCGCGGGCCTGCTGACCGTGATCGTCGCTCTGCACGTGGCCGCCTTCGGGATCCTCTTCCTCCTGGTGATCCCGCATCACTACGCGGTCGGCACCCAGGCGTTCGGGGTCGGTCTCGGCGTCACCGCCTACACGCTCGGCATGCGGCACGCCTTCGACGCCGACCACATCGCCGCCATCGACAACACCACCCGCAAGCTGATGGCCGACGGCAAGCGGCCGGTGTCGGTGGGCTTCTGGTTCGCGCTCGGACACTCCAGCGTGGTGGTCGTCATGGCCGCGCTGATCGCCGGGGGCACGCACCTCGCCGGCACCCTGATGAACGACAACTCCCGGACCCACCAGGTGCTCGGCACGGTGGGCACCACGGTCTCCGGCAGCTTCCTGTACCTCATCGCCGCCCTCAACCTCGTCGCCCTGTTCGGCATCGTGCGCGTCTTCCGTGCGATGCGGGCCGGACGCTACGACGAGGCGGAGCTGGAGGCGCACCTGGACTCGCGCGGCTTCATGAACCGCATTCTCGGCCGCCTCACCAAGTCCATCCGCCACCCCGGACAGATGTTCCCTCTCGGCTTCCTGTTCGGGATCGGCTTCGACACCGTGACCGAGGTCCTGCTGCTCGCCCTGGCCGGCAACGGCGCCGCCGCCGGGCTGCCTTGGTACGCGATCCTGTGCCTGCCCCTGCTCTTCGCTGCGGGCATGAGCCTGTTCGACACCCTCGACGGCACCTTCATGAACTTCGCCTACCAGTGGGCGTTCTCCAACCCCGTTCGCAAGGTGTTCTACAACCTCGCGATCACCGGGCTGTCCATCGCGGTGGCCTTCTTCGTCGGCACGATCGAACTGGTCGGCGTGCTGCACGACAAGCTCGGTCTGCGGGACGCCGTCACCGGCTGGATATCCGGGCTGGACCTGGACAACGTCGGCTACGTCATCGTCGGTCTGTTCGTGCTCGTCTGGGCCATGGCGCTGGCGTACTGGCGCCTTGCCAAGGTCGAGGAGCGCTGGAGCGCCCGCACCGCCGACACCGGCTGACGGCATCCGGCTCCCGCAGAAGCGCGCCCGAGCCGACGCCGACGACTACATCGACATGCCGTCCACTACATCGACATGCCGTCCACACCGCTCTACCCGTTCGGGGCGGGCCTCGGTCACACCACGTTCCGCTACGACCGGATCCGGCTGACCGACGACACCATCGGGACCGGCGCCACGACCCGGGTGCGTCGAACCGGGCACGTTCGAGATCAAGGTGGGGCGCTCCTCGACGGACATCCGCCGACGGGCGGTTCTCCGCGTCATCTGACGCCGTCCGCCGCGGCGCTTCCGGGTGAGATCACGTTTGGAGATCACGAAACCTGGCGCGCTGCCATCCGTTTTGGGGTATTTCGCACTAATCTCCCGTGGCAGCAAGGAGTTGATCTGTCACAGGTCGCATCCACTTCGCTCCACCGGAGATGACATGCACAAGCTTCGCAAGGCCGCCGTCCTGGTCGCCGCCCTCGGGAGTGTCGGGTTTCTGAGCGCCGGCGGCGCCCACGCCGACGGTGGCGTCGGCGTCCAGCAGAGCACCACCTGCAGGTCGCACGACCTGAACATCAGCGTCCTCGGTGAGGTCGGGCTCATCAACGGCCTGTTGGGCAACGCGCTCAACGGCGAGGGCAACACGGGGGCGCAGAGCACCTCCGAGGGCTCGGACATGGGCTGCAGCAACGCCTTCGGCAAGTAAGCCGTAGGCGGCTGCTGCCGGATGAACGGCCTGCCGGGCGGAGCGCCCGGCAGGCCGTGGCCGTTCGTCTCGGCCTGCCGGGCGGCGCTTCGTTACTTGGATGCCGGCGGAGTGACGTTCCCGAGGTTGAAGTCGCTCCCCGTCGTGAAGGAGGGGGCCGCGTCCGGGCTGCCGTGGCGCCCGCTGCGGCTGTCGTCGTCGTAGGCCACGGCGTTGGACTGCGAGTTGGCCACCGCGGTGACGCCCTCGTCGTCGTGGCCGTGGTCGTGGGCGGAGCTGACGCCGGCACCGAAGGCGGAGAGGCTCGCGATCGCCGCGGCTACGACGGCAACACGCTGAAACTTGCGCATGGTTAGACCCTTTCTTGCCCGGGCGCGACGCCCTGGCTTGGCTACGTATTGTGACAATATATGCACTGATAGTAGTCATTTGGGATCTTTGGGTTGTTTGCGCGCCGTGTCGTTTTTTCGTACGACCGTCAGCCGCGGCGCGGCCGCCCCACCACCGGTGCGGACATGGACAGGCCCCCCGGGTGACGGTCGAGGAGAAGGGCGTCCGGCAGGGTGCACCCTTGTACACAGACTGTGGGCACCAACTCGCCTCCGCCACAACATGTTGGGGTTGAAAATAGAGGCGGGAGGACGGACGAGCGGCTGTGGCGGACATCGTGGAGCCCGCCTGCGTGAGGATCCCGGTGCGGCGGGAGACGGTCGGCGTGGACGGAGGCGTCGGCGATCCGGAGGTGCGCCGCCAACTCACGGAGGTGTTGGGGTTGTTGGCGGCCCGGGCGGTCGGGGTCGCGTGAGGCAGCGGGCAGCCTGCGGCGCCTGTGGGCGTCGCGGTGGCTCTCCGTGGGCAGTGCGCCGGCGGTCGGCAGGGCTCGCAACCCGGTGCTGTCGGGTGCCGCCTACCCCATCCGTGTCGCCCCAGCGGCACGACTGCCCGCAGGCCGACCGGGCGGGCCCGTAGGCGCACTCGACGCTCGGGGCCGGCGTCCCGGGCCACGCCCTGCGGTCTGACCCGGCAGATCGCCCGCGCGCTGACCGACGCCGCCAAGTACAGCGGCTCGCCGCGGTCATCGGCCCGGCTCAGCCCGCGCTCAGCTCCGCCAGCGGCAGCGTGTGCTGGGTCTGGAGGACCTTCGCGCGCAGGTAGCGGACGTTGTGGGCGGTGGTGAAGACGCCCGTGGGGACGCGGTCCTGGACGTCGATGCCCAGGTTGCGGAGCTGGCCGGCCTTGTCGGGGTTGTTGGACAGCAGGTCCAGGCTGCCGATGCCGAGGGCGCCCAGCATCTGCGCGGCCGCCGTGTAGTCGCGGTCGTCCTCGGGCAGCCCCAGGGCCGCGTTCGCCTCGTACGTGTCGAGGCCCTGGTCCTGGAGGGCGTACGCGTCCAGCTTGTTGTAGAGGCCGATGCCGCGGCCTTCCTGGCGCAGGTAGAGCAGCACGCCGCCGCGGTCCGCGATCCGCTCGACCGCCTCGCGCAGCTGCGGACCGCAGTCGCAGCGGGCCGAGCCGAACACGTCACCGGTCAGGCACTCGGAATGCAGGCGGACCAGGGGCGTTGTACCGGGAGCAGGGTCGCCCAGGACGACGGCGACGTGCTCCTGGCCGTCGGTCAGGCCGTGGAAGGTGACCAGTTCGGCGTCGACGCTGTAGCCGTCCTGGAAGCGCAGCGGCACCCGGACGCGGGAGCGCGGGGTGGCGGCGGGGAAGTCGGGCATGCGGGTCTCCGGTGTCGTCCATATCTGCTTCAGTTTTGAAGCAGGTGCATGGTCGGGAACCCTACCTCATGTTTTAAATTTGAAGCAACAGCTTTTCGGGATGCTTCAGATTTCCGGGCGCCTCAGGAACACGGACCGGAGGAGCGGCGGCGCCAGGGGACCTCTTCCGGGGTGGGGCGCTCCTCATCCCGCTCCAGCGCCTGCGCCACTCCCGAGAAGATCTCCTCCATCTGCTCCACCTGCTGCGGGGTCAGCTGGTCGAAGAGCAGCGAACGCACGGTCTCCACATGGCCCGGCGCCGTCCGCTCCAGCACGGCCATCCCCTCGTCGGTGAGCATGGCGAAGCTGCTGCGCTTGTCCCACTGGCAGTCCTCGCGCCGGATCAGACCGTCCTTCTCCAGCCGGGTCACGGCGTACGTCAGCCGGCTGCGTGTGATCTTCGCCCGCTCGGCGAGATCGGTCATGCGCAGCCTGCCGTCCGGCGCCTCGGAGAGGTTGGCCAGGATGGAGTAGTACAGATGCGGCATGCCGGCGTCCTGCTGGAGCTGCCGGTCGATGGCGTCCTCCAGGAGGTGCGTCGCCGCGATGTACGCGCGCCAGGCGCGCTGCTCCTTCTCCGTGAGCCAGCGAGTCGTCATACGTCCAGTGTAGGTTTGTTTCAAACTTTAACCAAGACCGTCCGCCGCCGAGAGTGAGCGCGTCCGATGCCGTTCCCGTACGTCCTGCTGTCCGCCGCCGTCTCCCTCGACGGCTACCTCGACGACACCGGCCCCGAGCGCCTGCTGCTCTCCAGCCCGGCGGACTTCGACCGCGTGGACGAGGTCCGGGCCTCCGTCGACGCGATCCTCGTCGGCGCCGGCACCATCCGCGCCGACAACCCCCGCCTGCTGGTCAACTCGCCCGAACGCCGCGCCGCCCGGGTGGCTGCCGGACGGCCGGAGTACCCCCTCAAGGTCACCGTCAGCGGCTCCGGAGACCTGGACCCGGACGCCAATTTCTGGCACACGGGCGGTGAGAAGCTCGTCTTCACGACCGACAAGGGAGCCGAGCGCGCACGCGCCCTCGGCCTCGCCGCCGACGTCGTCCCGCTCGGCCCCGACCTCGACTGGCGCCGCCTCCTTGAACATCTGTACGAGGTGCGCGGTGTACGGCGCCTGATGGTCGAGGGCGGCGGCACGATCCACACCCAGCTCCTCCAGCAGGGCCTCGCCGACGAACTCCAGCTCGTCCTGGCCCCCCTCTTCGTGGGCGACCCGGACGCGCCCCGCCTCTTCGGCCCCGGCGCCTACCAGCCCGGACGTCTGCGCCTGACGGAAACCCGCCGGATCGAGGACGTCGTCCTCATGCGCTACGAGCCCACGGCCCCCGGCACCGGCCCGCTCCCCACCGCCGCCGACCACCACTGGCTGGCCCTCGCCTGCGACCTCGCGGCCGAGTGCCCGCCCTCGCGCACGGCCTTCAGCGTCGGCGCGGTGATCGTCGCCGCAGACGGCACGGAACTCGCCCGCGGCCACTCCCGCGAGGGCGACGACCCGGTCGTCCACGCCGAGGAGGCGGCCCTCGCCAAGCTCGATCCGGCCGACCCCCGGCTGGCGACGGCGACGGTCTACAGCAGCCTGGAACCCTGCGCCCACCGCTCCTCCCGCCCCAAGCCCTGCGCACGGCTGATCCTCGACGCGGGGGTACGGCGGGTGGTCACGGCCTGGCGCGAGCCGGACACCTTCGTGACGGGGGCGGACGGGAGCGGGTTGCTGGCGGGGCGGGGGGTCGAGGTCGTCGTACTGGAGGAGTACGCGGAGCGGGCAAAGGCGCCGAACGATCATTTGTTGCGGTGACTTGACGGAGTGACTTCGGTGGGGTGACTTGGCGGGTGGTCTTTCAGCGCCGGTCGGCATCTTTCAGCCCGTCCGGCGTTTGAGGACGAGGCCGTTCAGGCCGAAGGGGGATCTGGGGGCGCAGCCCCCAGCACCGCCGGCCACAACCACCCCGCACCGGCCAATCGGCCCAACAGATCCTGCGGCCGACTCCCCGAAGGGCCACGCTTCCAGTGACCGGCCGGAGGCGATCGCGGAGGTAGTGCCAGTGAGGTCAGTTCCCAGACGTGCGGCGGCAGTTCTCCTCGTCCTCCTGCTGACGGCGCTCGTCGCCTCCTGCGGCACCGACCCCGGCACCCGCACCATGGCGAGGGCACTGCCCCCGGGCGCACCGTTCACCCACCCCGGTGTCCTCGTCAGCCAGGCCCAGCTGGACGTCGTACGCAAGAACGTCATCGCGGGCAAGCAGCCCTGGCTGCAGGCGTTCCTCGACATGCGGGACAGCAAGTACGGCTCGTACAAGTACACGGCCCAGCCGACCGCGGTCGTCAACTGCCCCTGGGGCGGCAAGGGCGCGAAGGGCTGTCTGGAGGAGCGGCAGGACGCCATCGCCGCCTACACACAGGCCCTCCTGTACAGCGTCACCCGGCAGCACGAGCACGCGGTGAAGGCCCGGGAGATCATGGACGCCTGGTCGGCGCAGCTGAAGCGGCACACGGCACAGGACGCCCGGCTGCAGTCCTCCTGGGCCGGGTCGACCTGGGCGCGGGCCGCTGAGATCATCCGGTACGCACCGGGCGCCGGCTGGCCCGCCGACCGCGTACGGCGGTTCACGGCCATGCTGCGCACCGCCTACCTCCCCGAGGTCACCAGGGACCTGCCCGACTACAACGGCAACTGGGACCTTGCGATGACCGATGCAGCCATTGGGATCGCCGTCTTCACCGACGACCACAAGACCTTCGACGCCGCCGTCAAACGCTTCCGCGGCCTGGTGCCCGACTACTTCTATCTGCGCAAGGACGGCAAGATCCCGCTCACCCCGGCCGGCTCCGACGCCAACACCGTGCAGAAGCTGGAGACGTACTGGTTCAAGGAGACGAAGTTCGAGGACGGCATCGCACAGGAGACCTGCCGCAACTTCAAGCACGTCGGCTACTCCCTCGCCGCCACCGCGCACATCGCCGAGACCGCCTGGCACCAGGGCGTCGACCTGTACGGAGACGTCAAGGACCGGCTGAAAGCGGCCCTCGACTTCCACGCCCGCTACGAGATGGGGGCCAAACCCCCGCGGTGGCTGTGCGGCGGCAGGGTCGTCGGGAACATGGGCCCCGACCTGGAGGTCGCCCTCAACCACCTGGAGAACCGGCTCGGCACCCCCGTCCCGGCCGCCCACAAGCTGGCCGAGCAGACCCGCCCGGCCGGCACCGACGACCTCTTCGTCTCCTGGGAGACCCTCACCCACGCGGACAACCCGGCCGCCTGACCGAGGCCGCGCGGGCCCCGGGCTGCGTTTTTCCGGGGGACGGCCCCCGGACCCCCGGCAGAAAAGCGGGTCGGTCGGGACCATCCAGGCGGACAGTCCGGCCGCCTGACCGAGGCCGCGCGGACCGGAAAACGCAGGTGAACGAGGGTGGACGTTAACCCTGGCGCAGACAGCCCCGCGGATGGCGTATGCTGGTGACACACCGACGCGGGGTGGAGCAGCTCGGTAGCTCGCTGGGCTCATAACCCAGAGGTCGCAGGTTCAAATCCTGTCCCCGCTACTCAAGGCTCAGGGCCGGAGTCCAGTCACTGGACTCCGGCCCTGAGTGTTTCCCCCGTTCGGGTCATCCGGCTCGCCCCGCGCCGCCGCACCGGGAAACCTGGAGGGGTGGAGCAGGAGGGGCCGATCTCATACGCACGCACCTTCGTGCGGCTGCTCCCGGCGCTGCTGATCGTCGGCGGGACCTTCTACGACTACCTCACCCCGTCGCGGTTCACGGCGGGCCCCCTCTTCACGGCCGCACCCCTGGTCGCCGCCCCGCTCTACTCGCGCCGCGGCACGGTCCTCACCGGCCTCGCGACCGTCCTCGTCGTCACCGCGATCCACGCCCAGGTGGGCATCCTCCTCCAGGTGGAGGCGATCACCGAGCTGGCCACCGTCGCGACGGTCTCCGTCCTGGCCGTCCTCATCAACCTCCTCGTCCGCCGCGGACGCGAGGAACTCGCCTCGCAGCGCGAGATCGCCGAGGCCGCCCAGCGCGCCGTGCTGCCCGAACCCGCCGAGCGGATCGGAGGGTTCACGATCGCGGCACGGTACGAGGCCGCGCAGGCGGACGCATCCATCGGCGGCGACCTGTACGCCGTGCAGGACAGCCCGCACGGCGTACGGCTGGTCGTGGGCGACGTGCGAGGAAAGGGGATGGGGGCGGTGGCCGCCGTGGCGGTCGCCATCGGGGCGTTCCGGGAGGCCGCCGAGCAGGAGGCCACGCTGGAGGCGGTCGCGCAGCGGCTGGACCGGGCGCTGGCGCGCGAGGCGGCGCGGCGCGAGGGCATCGAGTTGTTCGAGGGGTTCACCACCGCCGTGCTCGCCGAACTCCCGCACGGCGAGGGCGTCGTCCGCATCGTCACGCGCGGCCACCCGCCCCCGCTGCTGCTGTGTCCCGACGGCGCCGTGCACACCCTGCACGCCTGCGAGCCCGCGCTGCCGCTCGGCATGGGTGACTTCGGGAGCCGGCCCGACCGCGCGGAGGAGACCGCGTTCCGCAGCGGGGCCACACTGCTGCTGTACACCGACGGGCTGTCCGAGGCGCGGGACGAGCACGGGCGGTTCTTCGAACCCGCGGACCGGCTCGTAGGCCGGGTCTTCCACGATCCCGCCGCGCTGCTCGCCACGCTCGCGCGGGAGGTGCGCAGATATGCCGGTGAGGCCATGGCGGACGACATGGCGCTGCTCGCCGTACGACGGCCCTGAGGGTCCTGAGGCGCGGTCAACTCGCCCGTTTTTTGCCGTTCATGCGCCGTCTGTCCAGGTCGGAAAGGTTAATGATCAAGCGGAACACCTTGGAAACGACGCCCCGGGTCTATTAACGTTCGATAACGCAGCGCGGTCGTCCCAGCCGTCACAAGAGGCGGCTCCGTGCGCACGCGCCGAATCCCGCAAGGGAACCGGGGAACCACCACCCTGGGGTGAATCGCGCCGACACCGCCGTGGCAACACGGCAGGTATACGCGCGTAGGAGACCTTCCTGCTCCGAACCCGTCAGCTAACCCGGTAGGCGAGAAGGAAGGAAAGGAGCACGCCCACGTGGCGTCCAACCCGCCTGCCCCGGCAGCCCCGTTCGTGCCGAGCACCGAACCCTTCGGCTTCGCCGGCCGACGCACCGACGAGGGCCCCTGGGAGGAGTGGAATCCCACCGAGGACTCCATCGCCCCGGTCCGCGGCCGGCACCGTGTCGCCAAGCAGCGCGGCGGGGGACTCGCCCGCAGCTCCACGGTCCTGGGCGTCGGCGTCATAGCCGCCGTCGGCGCGGGCGGCATGGCCAGCGCCAACACCGGCAAGCCGCCGGTGTCGATCTCCATGCCCGATCTCGCCTCCGTGAGCCATGTCTTCGGCGGCGGCTCCGACGCCCCCAAGGGCTCCGCGACCGCGCTCAGCGATGTCGCCACCACCTCCGCGGGCACCGCGCAGGGCGCCAAGGGCGCCGGTGAGGCGCTGCGCGACCGGATCATGGCGCAGGCCGAGTCGCAGCAGGTCCAGATCGACAGCAAGAGCCAGGCAGCCGTCGAGGCCGCCCTCGCGAAGCAGATCGACGACGCGGCCGCACAGGCCGAGAAGGACGCGGCCGCCAAGGCCCAGGCCGCCAAGGAGAAGGCGGAGGCGGCGGCCAAGAAGGCCGCCGAGGCCGCAAAGCTCGCCGAGCTGGCCAAGCAGTACACGCTTCCGGTCGTCTCCTACACGATCACCGGTACCTTCGGTCAGGCCGGCTCCATGTGGTCCTCCGGCTACCACACGGGCCTCGACTTCGCCGCCCCCACGGGCACGCTCATCAAGGCCATCCACTCCGGCACCATCACGCAGGCCGGCTGGGCTGGGGCGTACGGCTACCGCACGATCCTCACCCTCGACGACGGTACGGAGCTCTGGTTCTGCCACCAGTCGTCGATCAGCGTCAGCGTCGGCCAGAAGGTCAGCACGGGCGATGTCATCGGCCGCGTCGGCGCCACCGGCAACGTGACCGGCCCGCACTGCCACCTCGAGGTCCACCCCGGCGGCCAGGCCACGGGCATCGACCCGATGCCGTGGCTGCGCAGCAAGGGCCTCAACCCCTGACACCCGTACGTTCTCCGTCCGTACCCGGAGTGCCGTAGTCCCCTTGTTTACGGGATCTTTGCGCCCGCCGCGGAAGACCGGCCTCCGGGGCGGGCGTTGACGTAGGGCATGACTTCTCCTTCTCTGCGCAAGCTCGGTTCCTCCGGCCTCGAGGTCTTCCCGCTCTCCCTGGGCGGCAACGTCTTCGGCTGGACCGCCGACGAGGCCACCTCCTTCGCCGTGCTCGACGCCTATGCGGCCGCCGGCGGCAACTTCGTCGACACCGCCGACTCCTACTCGGCGTGGGTCGACGGCAACCAGGGCGGCGAGTCCGAGGCGATCATCGGAAAGTGGGTCAGGTCGCGCGGCAACCGCGACGACGTGGTCATCGCGACCAAGGTCAGCCAGCACCCCGACTTCCAGGGCCTGTCCGCGGCCAACATCAAGGCCGCCGCCGAGGCCTCCCTGCGCCGCCTCGACACCGACCACATCGACCTCTACTACACCCACTTCGACAAGCCCGAGGTGCCGGTCGAGGAGATCATCGGGGCGCTCGACGAGCTGGTGAAGGCGGGCAAGGTCCGGCACATCGCCGCGTCCAACATCTCGCCCGACCGGCTGCGGGCCTCCCTGGAGTTCTCCGACCGCGAGGGCCTGGCCAAGTACGTGGCCCTGCAGCCGCACTACAACCTGGTCTCGCGCGACACGTACGAGGGCGAGCTGCAGGACCTGGCAGGGCGCTACGGCCTCGCGGCCGTCCCCTACTTCTCCCTGGCCTCCGGCTTCCTCACCGGCAAGTACCGGCCCGGCACGACGGTCGACAGCCCGCGGGCGGGCGGCGCGGCCAAGCACCTGGAGTCCGAGCGGGGGCAGCGGGTCCTGACCGCCCTCGACGCGATCGCCCAGGCCCATGACGCCCAGGTCGCCACGGTCGCCCTGGCCTGGCTCGCCGCCCAGCCGACGGTCGCCGCCCCGATCGCCTCCGCGCGGACAGTGGAGCAGCTCCCGGCGCTGCTGGCGGTGGGCGAACTGACGCTCACCGAGGCCGAGGTCGCCCGCCTGACGGAAGCGTCGGCCTGACCCCCTCGGGCTCTACGACCGGTACGGGTTGTACGCGGGATTCGGCACCGCCGGGTACCCGTACGCCCCGTACACCGGCCAGGGCGGCGCCGCCACCGGCACCGGGGGCGCCGTCATCCGCGCAGCGTGGTCCAGCGCCGGGCGGGCCACCTCGCGGCGGCGCCACAGCTCGTGCAGCAACTCCCGTTCCCTGGCGACGAAGTCGGCGCCGGCGCGGCCACGGCGGCCCCGGTGCCGCAGGAAGGCCAGGGAGGTCGCGTACGCCTCGTACTGGGCGACCTCGCGTGCGGCGGGCTTGCCGAGGTGCTGGGCGGCGTGTTCGCGGGCCAGTCGGCGCGCCCGCATCGAACCGAGGGCGTAGGGCTCGGCGGGGGTGAGCCAGCCCGCGACGGCGTAGGCGGGCAGTTCCTCGCGCACGGTGCGCAGTTCGCGCTGGCGGGTCCAGATGACCAGCCAGGTCAGCAGTCCGAACGCGGGGACCATGAAGGCCGCGTACACCGCGAAGAAGCCGTAGTCGCCGAAGTTCGAGGAGCCGTTCCAGATCGCGTGCATGCCCATCGCGAGCAGCAGGCCGCAGAGCGGGACGAGGACCCGCCGCAGGTGCTGGCGTTCCGCGGAGAGCGCGGCGATGCCGAAGCCGATGCCGCTGAGGACGGTGAAGAGCGGGTGCGCGAACGGGGACATGATGATGCGGACGAAGAACGTCGCCGCGGTGACGGAGGCGATACCGCGGTCGCCGTTGAGCTGGTCGGTGCCGAAGGCGGTGCCGAGGTAGAGGATGTTCTCGGTGAACGCGAAGCCGGTGGCGGTGACCCCGGCTATCACCACCCCGTCGACGATCCCGGTGAAGTCCCGTCTGCGGAACAGGAACACGAGCAACACGGCCGCCGCCTTCGAGGACTCCTCGACTATGGGCGCTATGACGGTCGCGCCGAGGGTGTCCGCGCTGGACGGGTCGGCGGTCGCCGTCGCTATCCACTTCGTGGCGAAGCTGTTGGCGACGATCGCTATCAGCGCCGCCGCACAGGCCCCCCACGCGAAGGCGAACAGCAGGTTGCGCCAGGGCCCGGGCGCAACCCGGTCCAGCCAGCGGAACGCCGCTATGAGCAGCGGCACGGGCAGTACGGCCAGCCCGAGCCCGACCAGGAACCCCTCGGTGCCGGTCTGTTCGCGCACCAGGGCGAGGATGACGAGCCCGGAGAGCGCGAGCAAGGTGATGAGCGCGCCGTACCGCACCGCCCTGCGCTGCCACCAGTGAGCGTGCCCGAGCGCACCGCCGGCCGGGACGCCGGGGTGTGGCGGATGCGTCGGGTACGGGGGAAAGGTGGCCACGGCATTGACCCTAACGAGGGAGGGCGCCGCCCGCGACGGTACTTCGGTTGCCCGCAGGGC
Source organism: Streptomyces sp. NPDC001604 (assembly GCF_042893475.1). NCBI lineage: Bacteria > Bacillati > Actinomycetota > Actinomycetes > Kitasatosporales > Streptomycetaceae > Streptomyces > Streptomyces sp. NPDC001604. The sequence goes on from NZ_JBIAUY010000002.1 coordinate 898,936, forward strand.
CGTGGGGCTTCAGGCGCCGGTGGGGGGCTGGTTGTCGTGCTGTACGCGACGGAAGAGCAGGTCGTTCACGACATGTCCCTTGTCCAGTCCCTGGCCCTCGAAACGGGTCAGCGGGCGGAAGTCGGGACGGGGCGCAAAACCGCCCTCTGGCTGCGTGTTCTCGAACTCCGGATGCGCCGTCAGCACTTCGAGCATCTGTTCGGCGTACGGCTCCCAGTCGGTCGCGCAGTGCACGATGCCGCCCGGCTTGATCCGGGCCGCGGCCAGGTCGAGGAACTCCGGCTGGATCAGCCGCCGCTTGTGATGCCGCTTCTTCGGCCACGGGTCGGGGAAGTAGACCCGCAGCCCGTCCAGCGAATCCGGGGTGAGCATCTCGCGCAGCAGGATGATCGCGTCCCCGTTGGCCACGCGGACGTTGGACAGCCCGTCGTGGTCGGCGAGGTTGAGCAGATTCCCCTGTCCCGGGGTGTGCACGTCCACGGCGAGGATGTTCGTGTCCGGGTCCGCGGCGGCCATCTGCGCGGTGGCCTCACCCATCCCGAACCCGATCTCCAGCACGACGGGATTGCCGTTCCCGAACAGCTCGCCGAGATCCAGGGTCCGCTGCCCGTCGACGTCCAGCCCCCACTTGGGCCACAGCCGCTGCAGCGCATCCGCCTGCCCGGCGGTCACCCGGCTCCGCCGCGGCTGAAAACTCCGGATCCGCCGCTCGAAGTGCGACCCGGCAGGATCAGCCTTCGGCCCGTCCGGGAACCGCGGCTCCCCTTTGGCCCGGGTATGCCGGATCGACACTCCGGGGATGTGCGGCACGTGATCGCCGGAGCGGGGGGCTTCTGGGGCGTTGAGGGAGTCAGACACAGTGGGGTCGATTTTACGGGCACGGTGACGACCAGCCCGTCCGGCGTTTGAGGACAAGGCCCCTCAAGGGCCGAAGCGGGGGTCTGGGGGCGGCAGCCTCCAGGTACGGGACGGGTAGGGGCGGCGGGGGCGAGCTGCATCCGTCGGCGGATCCGCCGCGAGTCCGACCCCGGCGCCGGGCCACCTCACACCGAGCCCAGCATGGCCAGCGCCCGCCCAGCCACCTCCCGCCCGATCGGCAGCGAAGCGGTCGCCGCAGGCGAGGGCGCATTCAGCACATGCACGGCCCGAGCCCCCTCCTTGATCAGGAAGTCGTCCACCAGCCCCCCGTCCCGCAGCACCGCCTGCGCCCGCACCCCCGCCGCAGCCGGCACCAGATCATCCGCGGTCACCGCCGGCAAGAGCCGCCGCACGGCCGTGGTGAACGCCCCCTTGGACACCGACCGCGCCAGCTCACCCGCCCCGTACCGCCAGTGCCGCCCCGCCATCCGCCACGCCCCCGGCCAGGCCAGCGTCCGCGCCACCTCCCGCGGCCGTACGACCCCCCAGTCGTACCCCTCCCGCGCCAGCGCCGGCACCGCGTTCGGCCCGATGTGCACACCGCCGTCGATCCCGCGCGTGAGGTGCACACCGAGGAACGGGAACGCCGGGTCCGGCACCGGATACACCAGCCCGCGCACCAGGTCGGGGCGGGCCAGCTCGTAGTACTCGCCGCGGAACGGCACGATCCGCATCTCGGGGTCGTCCCCGGTCAGCCAGGCCACCTCGTCGCAGTACAGCCCGGCGCAGTTCACCAGCACGCGCCCCCGGACGACGTCACCGCTCGTCGTCCGCACGGCCACCCCGAGCTCGGGCCGCCGGTCGATCCGCTCGACCCGTGCCCCGTACCGGATCTCCGCCCCGGATGCCTCGGCGAGCTGCCGGGCGACCCCCACGAAGTCGCATATCCCGGTCGTCCCGACGTGTATGGCGGCGAGCCCGCGCACCTCCGGCTCGTACTCCGCGATCTGGGGGCCGCTCAGCTCCCGTACCGGAATCCCGTTCTCCCGCCCGCGCTGCACCAGGGCGTGCAGCCGCGGCAGCTCGTCCTTCTCGGTCGCGACGATCAGCTTGCCGGTGACGGCATGGGCGATCCCGTACTCCGCGCAGAACTTCACCATCTCGGCGGCGCCCCGCACCGCGTACCGCGCCTTCAGGGAGCCCGGACGGTAGTAGATCCCGCTGTGGATCACCCCGCTGTTGCGCCCCGTCTGGTGCCGGGCCGGCCCCGGCTCCTTCTCCAGCACGGTCACCCGCGTCCCCGGCGCGACACGCGTGATCGCGTACGCCGTGGACAGCCCGACGATGCCACCCCCCACCACCAGCACATCACAGTCGTAAGCGATCCCCGGCCGCACACGCACCACCTCCCCTACCGATAGTGCACTGCGCCACTGACAATCACTTCAAACGTGGAAGGAAAGAGCTCCTGCTGCGCCTTCCCCGGTTCAGGCCGGGGCCATCAGCAAGGGCCGGGCCCGCTCCCGCAACTCCACCACCCGAGGCTCGTCCCCGTACGGCTCCAGCCGGTGCAGGAGGTCCTTCACATACTCCGTGGTCCGCGCGGACGAGATCCGCCCGGCCACCTCCACCGCCCGCACCCCCTGCTCGCACGCCGCATCGAGGTTGCCCGACTCCAGCTCGGCCACCGCCGAGACGACCAACCGCAGCCCGTGCGACCGTACGAACTCCTCCGTCGGCTGCGACAGCGCCTGCTCGGTGAACCGCCGCACCTGACGCGGTGCCTTCAGATCGCGGTAGCACTCCGCAGCATCTGCGGCAAAACGGTCGTACGAATAGAAACCCAGCCATGACGGGTCATTGTCACCGTCACGGGCCCGTTCCAGCCACCCTTCGGCAGCCCGCAGGGCCCCGCCCGCCGCCTGCGCGTCACCCGCGCGCGCGTGCGCCCGTGCCTCGACGAGCCGGAAGAAGCTCATGGTGCGGGCGGTCGCCAGGCCCCGGTTGCGCTCGAGGGCGGCCTGCGCGAGGTCGACGCCCTCGTCGCCGAAGCCGCGATAGGTGGCCTGCAGCGACATGGACGCCAGCACATACCCCCCGAGGGGCACGTCGGCGGCGGCCCGGGCCAGCCGCAGCGCCTGGATGTAGTACCGCTGTGCGGCCTCCTGCTGACCGGTGTCGAAGGCCATCCAGCCCGCGAGCCGGGTCAGTTCGGCGCTCGCCCCGAACAGCGCGCGCCCGACCTCGTCCGAGTACGCCCCGAGCAGCAGCGGAGCCGCCTCCACCCGCAAGCACTCGGGCACCATGGACGAACGCCAGTCGCCTCCGCCGTACTTGGAGTCCCAGCGCCGGGCGTCCTCGGCGGCCTCCCGCAGCTTCTGCACATCGCTGTGGCCGACTTTGAGCGGTGCGCCCGAGCCGTCGGCGGCGTTCGCCTCGCGCGCGACCGAACTGTCGGCCGGTGTTATCAGCCATCGTGAGGCGGGCGTTGCGTATGCGCTTACTGCGAACGATCCGGCCAGCGACTGCCAGATGCCGCCGGAGCCGGCCCGGCGGCCGGCGAGGTCGAGACGGTAGAGCTCCGTCGCCGACCGCACCGCCTGTCCTACGTCCCTGGGGAAGGCGAGGCCCACTTCGGGTGCGGGATCCGCGTCCGCGAGGCCGATCTCGTGGAGCGGCACCGGGCGGCCGAGCTTCTGCCCTATCGCGGCGGCGATGAGGTGCGGCGCGGCACCCTGCGGCACCATGCCCTTCGACACCCAGCGCGCCACCGAGGTCTTGTCGTAGCGAAGAGTCAACCCGCGTTGAGCGCCAAGATCGTTGACGCGACGCGCGAGTCCTGCGTTGCTGATTCCCGCGAGGGCGAGAACGGCGCCGAGTTTTTCGTTCGGCCCGCGTTGCTCCCTGGACATGCGCCACCCCTCGACACAGACGGCTGCCGCGCTGGCATAACCACGCGGCATTCGTAAACCCAGCGTAGTTCGCCGCATCCCAAGCGTTAAGGGGCATTGTTCCGGATGGCGGGATTGTGGTCCGTACTGAAGTGCGGGACCGATACGCGCAGTTGCGCCATGCTCCCGCTGTGTGGCCGTGCGCCCGTCCGTGCGCTCTTCTCCGGCCATGCCGGGAGCGCTTCCATGGGCGGTGCGTGGGTCGGCCCGCTGTACTGGATCCAGCGGGCTGGGGGACACCGCCGCCTTCATCCCCGCGGGCGGCGGACGGGCCCGGGGGGCGAACTCCGTCTCCCGGGCTGCGCGCGGGTGAGGCGATGCTCAGAGCATGTACGGAGCGTGTCCAAGCCTGGCCCGTCATCACCGATTTGGCTGAAAATCGCCTCCGCGTTTCCCGGGTAATTGCCGCTCCCACCACGGAACTTGAGGGCGCGAAGGGCGTTCTCGGGGAGCATTCCGGGGGCGCATTCGCGTCGCAGACGCCGTACCGGGTACGGGTGTTCGGTCCTGCGGGCGGTTGAGCGCCGAAGCGTCGCCCGGGGGTCGTAAGCGGCTCCACCACGCCTCCGGCGTGCGCCCTTCATGGCAGCATGGTGAACCAGTTCGTACGGTGCACTGGTTGTCCACAGCCTGTGGAGGCGTCCATGCGGTGGTTGGTGGGGTGGAGCAGCACCGCCGCGGGGGCTTCGGAGATCGGTTCCGCGGGGGCCACCGGACAGGACGGCGAGACCGTGCACCCGGTGGGATCCCAACTCCTGTGGGGCGACCCGGACCCGCTCTGGGCGGTCGGAGACTGGCGGCCCGACGAGGTGCGGGTGGTCAAGGCCGACGCCCAGACCAGGATCGCGGTCCTGGGCACGTGCGGGGCCTCCGACGAGCAGCTGCGGGTCGGTCTCTTCGCCGCACGCGGGGGCGCACTGCGCCATCTGACGGCCTGGCCGGGCAGCTACACGGCGATCGTCCAGGTCGGCCGCCGGGTCACCGTCTGCGGCGACCTGGCGGGCGCCCGCCCCGTCTTCTACACCCCGTGGGCGGGCGGTACGGCCTACGCCACCGCCGCGCTCCCCCTCGCCGACCTCATCGAGGCCAACCTCGACTTCGGCCACCTCGCCGCGCTCCTCGCCGCCCCCGACGTACCGGCCGCGCTGCACGACTCCACGCCCTACGACGGCGTGCGGCGCATTCCGCCGGGGCATGCGCTGATCCTGCGCGCGGGCGCGCGTGAGATCGCCGGCTACGAGCCGGTCGCCTCGCTCGCGGTGGCGGCGCCCTCGGCGGACCCGGACAGCGCGGTCGACGCGGTGCGCGACGCGCTGGTGGAGGCGGTACGCACGCGGCTGGCGGCGCCGAGACACGTCCCTGGAGTCGACATGGACCCGGGTCCCGTTCCCGGCATGGGCCCGGCGGAGCGCCGCGCCGCGCGCGGGATGCCGGTGGCGGGCATCGGCGCGGACCTCTCCGGCGGCCCGGCGTCCGGGACGCTCGCCCTGCTGGCGGCCGGCCTGCCGGGCATGCCGGGCACGGTCCTGGGCCACGGCACGGGCGCGGGCGAACGCCTGCTGGCGGTCACCTTCAACGACCTGGCGGTCGGCGGCCGCGAGGCGGAACTGGAGCGGGCGGGCTCGCTGGCCGCCAACCCCCGCCTGCACCACGTGGTGGTGACCGGGGGCGAAGAGGCGCTCCCCTACGCCGAACTCGACGGCCCTTTGACGGACGAACCGGGCCAGTCCCTGGTGACGGCGGCCCGCCACCGCACCCGCCTGGCCTCCGGCAGCGCGGACCACTTCACGGGCTACGGCGCCCGCCAGGTCCTGGACGCGCACCCGGCCCGGCTGGCCGACCTCTTGATGGACCGCAAACGCCGCCACCTGGTCCGTCCCGTCGCGGCACTCGCGAAGGCGGACGGCTCGGTGATGGTCCCCGCGCGCGTGTACGGCGCGGCCCGGAAGCTGGCGAGGACCCCGTACCGGGCGGGCCTCGAACTCCTCGCCGAACGCCTCCTGCAACGCCGCTTCGACGAGCCGGGCGGCGCTGTCGGCGCGTCCCTCGCCGCCCTCACCTGGGCCAGACCCGGCCCGGCGGCGCGCTGGCTGACCGGCGAGGCCCTCGCTGAAGTATCGGTTCGCCTGCAGGCGTCGACGGGCCGCGCGGGCGTGGGCCCGGCCCAACGCCCGGGCGACTACCGCGCACGAGCGGCCCTGGCCCGCCACGCCGCCGACCTGCGCATCCTGGAACAGGCAGCCGAGATCCGCTCCCAACGCCTGCACGCGCCGTTCCTCGACAACCAGGTGGTCCGCGCCTGCCGCGCCCTCCCCGAAGCGCTGCGCGTGCAGCCCGGCGCGCGTGCCGAGATCCTCCGTACGGTCCTGGAAGGCGCCGGCGTGAGCGATCTCCCGCCCGGCTGGGGTGCCCCTTCCCACGCCTCGGCAGCGGTGGCGGCCCGCACCGGGCTGAGGGTGGCCGCCGACTCCCTGATGGCCCTCTTCGGCACTCCCTTGCTGGCGGAGGCGGGCCTGGTGGAGGCCCGAGTGGTCCGCAAGGCCCTCCGCGCAGCAGCAGCAGGCGAGCCCCTGCCTCTGGACGGCCTGGCAGACCTGGTCTCCCTGGAACTCTGGCTCCGCCGCCTCCTCTCCCGCCGAGGAACCTGCTGGACAGGCACCCCGGCCCGCCAACGAGCAGTACCGGCGGGTATCACCCCCCGGAGGGGGGCCCTGGCTTCGGGCGGAGGAGCGGGGGTTGCGTGAGCCCGCCCCCCTGAACGGCCGCGAGACGCAGCTCGGGATGCCACCCGTCCGGGCGGGTGAGGCCGCCGCCGGCATTCACCCGCGTGACGCGGTCTTTGGGCGCGGGTGGTTTTCCCAGCTGGTTCGGTGTGTGGGGCCTGTGGGGTGCGGTCTTTGGGCGCGGGTGGTTTTCTCGGCTGGTTGGGTGTGTGGGCCTGTGGGGTGGGGTCTTCGGACGGGGGTGGTTTTCTCGGCTGGTTCGGTGTGTGGGGCCTGTGGGGTGCGGTCTTTGGGCGCGGGTGGTTTTCTCGGCTGGTTCGGTGTGTGGGGCCTGTGGGGTGCGGTCCTCGGGCGCGGGTTGCTTTCCCAGGCGGTCGGACGTGTGGGGGCCCCGTGGGGGCGCGGCTTTCAGACGTCGGCCGCTTTCCCAGCCCGTCCGGCGTGTGAGGCCCGCGGGGCGCAGTCTTCAGGCGCGGGTCGCTTTCTCAGCCCGTCCGGCGTTTGAGGACGAGGCCGTTCAGGCCGATCGGGGTCCGGGGCGGAGCCCGCGGGGTTCAGGGGCGGAGCCCCTGGCGGGGCCGAAGGGGCGGAGCCCCTGGGGACGGGACGGGTAGGGGCGGCGGGGGCGAGAAAACACCCGGTGCCCGGCACCCGTAGCGGCCCCCGAGCCCCCGGCCTCCACAAACCACGTGCCCCAGTCCCACCCCCCGGCGACAATGACCTGGTGCGGTACAGAATCCTGGGCGTCACCCAGGCAGAGGACGACCACGGCACCGCCCTACCCATCCCCGGCCAACGCCTCCGCACCCTCCTCACCGCCCTGGCCCTGCGCCCAGGCCGAGTCACCACCCCCGACACCCTCATCGACGAGGTCTGGTCGGACACCCCGCCCCAGGACGCCCCCGCCGCCCTCCAGGCCCTCGTCGCCCGCCTCCGCCGCACCCTGGGCAGACAGAGCATCACCTCCGCCCCCGGCGGCTACCGCCTCGAGGCGACCCGCGACGACGTGGACCTGTTCGTCTTCGAGCGACTGGTACGCCAGGGCACCACCGCCCTCGACCACGGCGACCCGCACACCGCCGCACACACCCTGGACCAGGCCCTCGCCCTGTACCGCGGCCCCGCCCTCGCCGACCTCCCGGACCGCCTCGCCGCCACCCGCCCCGAAGCGCTGCACCGCGAGGCGACAAGGGCGCGCATCGACGCGGACCTGCACCTCGGCCGCGCCCACGCCGCCGTACCGCATCTGAAGGAACTGACCGCGGCGCACCCGTACGACGAACCGCTGCACGCCCTCCTCATCCGCGCCCTGCGCGACACGGGCCGTACGGCCGACGCCCTCGCCGCATACGAGACCGCCCGCCGAGCCCTCGCCGAAGGCCTGGGCACCGACCCGGGCCCCCAACTACGTGCCCTGCACACGGAACTGCTCAGCCCGGCGACAACACCACCACCCACCCCCACCCCCACCCGCACCCCGGACTCCACCCCCGCCGCCCCCCAACCCGAACCCCCCACCCGCACCGGCAACCTCCGTCCCCGCCTTACCTCTTTCGTGGGCCGGGAACCAGAACTCGACGCCATCCGTTCCGAATTGCACAGGACAAGGCTCGTCACCCTCACGGGTCCGGGCGGCTCCGGAAAGACCCGCCTCGCCGAGGAGGCCGCCGCCGGGCTCCCCCAGGCGTGGCTGGTCGAACTGGCACCGCTGGACCGCCCGGAGGCGGTACCGGGCGCGGTGGTCAGTGCGCTCGGTCTGCGCGAGACCGTGCTGATGACCACCGAGCTGACGGCCCCGCAGGACGACCCGCTCGCCCTGCTCGTCGAGTACTGCGCCCCGCGCAGCCAGCTCCTGATCCTTGACAACTGCGAACATGTCATAGAAGCAGCGGCAGCCCTCGCCGAGACGCTGCTCACCCGCTGCCCCGGGCTCACGATCCTCGCCACCAGCCGTGAACCCCTGGGCGTCCCCGGCGAGTCCGTGCGCCCGGTCGAACCCCTCGTCCTCGACCAGGCACACCGCCTCTTCGAGGAGCGCGCGTCCGCCGTCCGTCCCGACGCGGCCGCCGTGCTCCGCGACCGTGAGGCGGTGGAGGAGATCTGCCGCCGCCTGGACGGCCTGCCGCTCGCCATCGAACTGGCCGCGGCCCGGCTCCGGCTGCTCACCCCCCGCCAGATCGCCGACCGCCTCGACGACCGCTTCCGCCTCCTCACCTCCGGAAGCCGTACGGTCCTGCCCCGCCAGCAGACCCTGCGCGCGGTCGTCGACTGGTCCTGGGAACTGCTCGACGAGCGGGAGCGCACGGTGCTGCGCGAGGTCTCCGTGTTCGCCGGCGGCTGGGACCTCGCGGCGGCGGAGACCGTGTGCACCGGCCCCGCGACCGATCTCCTCGGGGCGCTCGTCGACAAGTCCCTGATCGTGGCCACCCCGGCCGAGACGTCCTACGACGGGGCCGGCTCCGGCGGCATGCGCTACCGCATGCTGGAGACCATCCACGAGTACGCCGCGGAGCGCGCCGCCGAGGCCCCCGAACTGCGCGCCGCGGCCGAGCGCCGGCACAGCGCATGGGTGCGCGCGCTCGTGGCGGAGGCCGACCCCCTCCTGCGTTCCGCCGGTCAACTGCCGTGGATCACCCGTCTGGAGACCGAGCTGGACAACATCCGCGCAGCCCTCCGCCGTGCCCTCACCGCGGGCGCCGAGTCGGAGGCCGGCGCCCTCGCCCTGTCCATGGGCTGGTTCTGGTGGCTGCGCAACTACCGCCACGAGGCCGAGTCCTGGTTGGACCAGGTCCTCCGCCTGGGCGTCGCCCTGGACACCGCCGCCGCCTCGCAGGCCCCCGCCCTGGCCCCCACAGGCCCCATGGATCCCATTGGTCCCATTGATCCCATGGACGCCTACCTCTCCGCCCCCGACGCCGAAGCGCACCACCCCCGCCACACCCTCCGCATGAACCTCCGGATGCTGCACCTCTTCATGCAGTCGGACACCCAGCCGATGGACGTGCTGCTGGACGACCGGCTGCGTCAGTACGTAGGCCGGCTGCGGGAGTTCTTCGAGCGGGGCGGCCCGGAGGCGGCCCGTATGCCGGGCCTCGTCTGGCCGTTCACCACCTTCGTCCTGGACAGCCCGCAGGACGTCCGCGCCGCCCTGGACGTCTCCGTCGCCAACTGCCGTGCCCACGGCGACGACTGGGCGGTCGGCGTCGCCCTGATGTTCCGTACGCACATGGCGGTCGACTCTCCGGGCGGCATGGAGGGTGTCGACGAGGACCTCGCGGAGCTCAGGGCGCTGAGCCGGCGCGTCGGCGACCGCTGGATGCGGGCCCAGGTGTGCAGCGCGGCCGGCGAGGCGGCGATGGCCCGGAGCCGTCTGGAGGAGGCCAAGGGCGAGTACGGGGAGGCGCTGCGGCTCGCCTACGAGGTGGGCGCGTACACCGAGACACCGTTCCTGCTGGCCCGGCTCGCCGAGATCGCCTACCGGGCGGGCGACCGCGCGACCGCGCTCAGCGGCCTTGACGAGGCGACCGCCGCCGCCGACCGCTACGGCGTACCGGACTCCAGGGCGTTCGTGCTGCTGATGCGCGCCCAGCTCGCACTGGACGAGAAGGACACCGCCCGTGCCCGCACGCTGCACGAGGCGGCTCACGAGGAGATCGGGCGGGGCACGCCTCCGCCGCAGTTCATGGTGATGCTGAACGCGATCGACGCCCTGGTGACGGTCGCCGAATCGGGCCCGGCACAGGGACTGCCGAAGCTGGCCGACACCGTCCGCGAGGCGGTGGAGCGGCGCTGCGCCGACGGGATCACGGCCACCCTCGTGGACAGTACGGCCGTCCAGCTGTCCGACCTCGGAGACCATCCGCGCGCGGTCCGCCTGCTCGCCGCCGCGGACCGGCTGCGGGGCGGCCAACCGCGCCTCATGCCGGAGCGCGCCGAGGCCGAGCGTGCCGAGGCCGCCGCCCGCGCCGCGCTGTGCGCCGTGGAATTCGAGGCGGAGCGCGCCCGGGGCGCCGCCCTGGACACCGACGACCTCCTCGCGGAACTCGGCGAGGCCCTGCACAAGCACCCTGCCGAGCAGCTCCCGTAGCCGAACCGCAGCCCGAACCGCGGCCCGAACCACAGCCGTACGCCCTACGAGCAGGTGAACTTCGACTCGGCCCAGTCCGCGAGCGTCAGGGTGTCGAAGCCGCTCTGCGGCTGCACGACCAGCCGTACGGTCCGGTACCCGGCGAGGTTCACATGGGCCGGGACGGCCGGGTGGCCGGCCTGGATCAGCCCGGACTGCCACAGCCGGACGCCGTCGGCGTAGACGGAGAAGTAGACCTTGCCGAGCCCCAGGGTCATGTCGTCGACGCCGACCACGGCGTCGTAGGCGGAGCAGGTGCGGTTGAGGTCGACGGTGACGGACGACTCGCCGTGCACGGTCACGCCCTGCGGGTACTGCTTGCCGGCGATCGCCATGCCGTACCGCTGCCACACCCAGCTGCTCTGGCCGATCCGCATCTCGGGCTTGGTGCCGTCGCCGGTGAGGTCGTACGACAGTCCGCTCCACTGGTAGACGGCCGTAACCGGCGGCGGAGTCGGGGTGGGAGTGGGCGTCGGCGTGGGCGTGGGCTTCGGGGTCGGCCTCGGTTTCGGCTTGGGGGCGGGAGTGGGGGTCGGGGTGGCCTTCGGCCGGGGAGCCGGGGCCGGAGTCGGCGCGTGTGCCGCCACGGGCTCGATCACCGGCGGCTTCGGCTCGGGCTTCTTCTTCGGTGGCGTCGGCTCGGGCGACTCACGCCGGACGGCCGGCGCGGAGGCGGGTGGCTTCGCGTCCGGCTTCCTGACCGGGGTGCCGCTCCCGGACAGCGCGAGGGCCACCGCCACACCCGCGGCGGCGAGGACACCGGCGGCGAGGCCGATCTTGGCGGGCGCACCCAGCCCCTCGGAGGCCGCCGCGCCACCGGCGCCCGCTCCGCTGGAGGAGCCGCCGCCCGCCGCGGCGGCCGCTCCCGCGACCCCCGCCGCACCGGCTCCGGTGCCGCCCGCGACGAGCGCGGCCACCTTGGCGTACCCGGCGGCACCGAACCAGCCGATGACCGCGACCGGCACGACGCCCGGGATACCGCCGGCGACTTCCTTGATCTGGCCCGCGGCCAGCCGGCACTTGGCGCACTCCTCCAGGTGCTTGCGCAGCCCCCGCTCGGCCCGCGTGCGCAGTCCGCCACGGGCGTAGGCGCCGAGCCGGTCGGCGTAGCGGGCGCACTCCTCGTCGCCGGCGAGCGTGGCGCTGACGTGTGCCTGGAGATAGGCCTGCTTGAGGCCCTCGCGGGCGCGGCTGGCGAGGACCCGGGTGCCGTTGGCGTCGAGACCGAAGAGCGTGGCGACCTCGCTCGGCGACTCGTCCTCGACCTCGGTGTGCCACAGCACGGCCTGCCAGCGCTCCGGCAGCGACCGGAAGGCCTGCATGGCCATGGACTGCTCGGCCTCGTGCATCGCGCGGACGTCGGCGCCGAGCTCCAACGTGTCGTCTTCGGACACCTCGGAGGAGCGCGCGGCCTGCGCCGCGAACACCGCGAAGTCGTCGACCAGTTGCTCACGCCTGGCGGACTTCGTCCAGTTCGCGGCCACCCGCCGGACCGTGGTGAGCAGATACGCGCGTACGGCGTGCTCGGGGCCGTGGCCGCCGCGCACCGCCTGGAGCATGCGGGCGAAGACCTCGGCGGTGAGGTCGTCCGCGGTGTGCGCGTCGCGGCAGCACGTGCGGGCGTAGCGGCGCACCGCGTCCGCGTGGCGCCGGTACAGCTCCTCGTACGCGGTGTCGTCGCCCGAGCGCATCCGCCCGATCAGATCGGCGTCGGAGGGCGGCTGGTCCCTGGGCGGCGGCAGGACGCCGTCCTCCCGCCGGTCGCGCTGCGCCGGGACACTGCCCTCGACGGGCTCGACCGGCTCGCCGCCCTGCGGTGGGATGACGGTCTCGGGGCGACCGCCGCGCGGGACACCCGCCCGTCCGCCCGGCCCGCCCTGACTCGGCACCTGCGGCGAACCACCGGCCTCCGGGTCACCGTCACCCAGTGGCTCGTCCCGCCCGTCAACGCTCATCGCGGAAAGCCCCCGACGCCTGCCCAACCAGTCCCGAACACCGGGTCAGAGTGCCATATTGGCTTTTGTTCAGGACCCATCAGAGCGGACCATCCACCCGTCCGTGGGGACTTGTCGTGCCGTAGTACTAGTCGTCGCTCATTCGGGGAAGGCTCAATTGACGCCCGACAGGCGGAAATTGAGCGGCAGTTGAGTGGCATGCCGGAAATGTCGCGCTCATTCCGGGCTCACGCCGGGCGCGCGGGCCGTGCGGTGCCCACGCCCCACCATCACCTCTTCGAGTTACGGACCGTTCGAGTTACGGGCCACCGGAGACGCTGACACGCCCCTCCCGCCGACGGGCCGCACCCTCAGGCCGGCCGTGACCGCAGCCCTTCCAGCAGGATGTCGAGCAGCCGTGCCGAAGCGGCCGCCTGCTGCGCCGCGTCCGGCAGCGAGGGCGCCGCCGTCGCGATGACCAGCAGTACGTCCGAGACCGACACGTCGGCCCGCAGCTCACCCGCCGCGCGCGCCCGCTCCACGAGCTGGCCCACGACCTCGAGCAGCGCGCCCGCACCCGTGTCGTCCTCGGCCGAGACCCTGGGGGCCCCTTCGGGAACGAGCCGCAGCTCCCCGGAACCCGGCTGGGTCCGCTGCTGCGGCACCCGGGCCTCGTCGAAGACCGTCCCGTCGGACCCGTCGTCGCCGACCGAGACCCGCAGCACCTGCGGCGGCAGCAGCCGCCCGGCACCCGAGGCCACCGACGTCCGCAGGAAGCGCGAGAGCGCCGACCACGGCTCGTCCTCCTGGCCGAGCGCCGCCCGGGCCTGGTCGGTGAGCCGGGAGGTCTCCTCCTCGGCTATCCGCCGCACCAGGACGTCCTTGCTCGGGAACCGCCGGTACACGGTCCCCACACCCACCCGCGCCCGCCGCGCCACGTCCTCCATCGGCGCGCCGTACCCCAGCTCGCCGAAGACCTCGCGCGCCGCGCGCAGTACGTGCTCCAGATTGCGCTGTGCATCCACGCGCAGCGGCGTCGTGCGCGAGGTGTCCCCGCGTCCGTTGCCCGTCGCCGCGCTCACCATGCCGCCCGTTGTCAGTGCTGACGCGGACGACCAATGAGAGTCCTGAACATGCATAAGTGTTCCCCCGGTAATGACGTCTCCCCCCGGAGACTCTCCCCGCCATTCATTGGTTGCCGGAGCGTGGGAACAAGCCCGGTTCACCGGCCCGCCCGTCGCGGACTCGACGACCGATGAGTGCATCCCCCTACACCCCGTCGAGACACGAACATAGTTGAGAGGGAGTCAATTCAGAAGGGGCAGGTTCCGCACGGAGCGCCCCCCGATCGGAGTACGGGTCGCATACGTCCCGATTGCGCCCCCCAAGGTCATCCGGCGCACACCCGCTGACCTGCGGCGCTTCCGGGCAGTCGGGCAATTCGGCCAACCCTGGGCTTCCCCGGCCCCGCGTCACACAAATTGTCGGGGCTGTGGACAAAATCAAGCGCCGGGTGCGTCATGGGATGGTGAAGGAACGTGCGCGCATTCTCGTTGTCGGCGGCGGCTACGTCGGGATGTACACGGCCCTGCGCCTCCAGCAGAAGCTGAAACGGGAACTCAGGCGGGGCGAGGCCGAGATCACAGTCGTCACTCCCGACCCTTACATGACCTATCAGCCATTCCTTCCCGAGGCGGCCGCCGGTGCCATTTCACCCCGGCACGTCGTCGTACCGCTGCGCCGCGTCCTGGACCAGTGCCATGTCGTCGTCGGCGAGGTCCACTCCATCGACCACGCCAAACGCACCGCCACCCTCAGCACCCTCGCCACGGAGGAGGAGGGAGCGGGACCCGAGCACATGACGTACGACGAACTGGTCCTCGCCCCCGGTTCGATCTCGCGCACGCTGCCCATCCCGGGCCTCGCCGACCACGGCATCGGTTTCAAGTCGGTCGAGGAGGCCATCGGCCTGCGCAACCACGTCATCGAGCAGATGGACATCGCCTCCTCCACCCGCGACCCCGCGATCCGCGACGCGGCCCTCACCTTCGTCTTCGTCGGCGGCGGCTTCGCCGGGGTCGAGGCGCTCGGCGAACTCGAGGACATGGCCCGCTACGCCGCCCGCTACTACCACAACGTCCGGCCCGAGGACATGAAGTGGATCCTCGTGGAGGCCTCGGACCGCATCCTGCCCGAGGTCGGCGAGGAGATGGGCCGCTACACGGTCACCGAACTGCGCCGCCGCAACATCGACGTACGCCTGCACACCCGCCTGGAGTCCTGCGCGGACCGTGTCGCCGTCCTCAGCGACGGCGCCCGCTTCCCGACCCGTACGGTCGTCTGGACGGCCGGTGTGAAGCCCAGCCCGCTGCTCGCCGCCACCGACCTGCCCCGTACCGAACGCGGTCGGCTGAAATGCACCCCCCAGCTGACGATCGACGGCGTCCCGCACGCGTGGGCGGCAGGAGACGCGGCCGCCGTCCCCGACGTCACCGCCGCCGAACCCGGCACGGAGACCGCACCCAACGCCCAGCACGCGGTCCGCCAGGCCAAGCTCCTCGGCGACAACATCGCGCACTCCCTGCGCGGCGAACCCCTCGAGACGTACTCCCACAAGTACGTCGGCTCGGTCGCCTCCCTGGGCCTGCACAAGGGCGTCGCCCACGTCTACGGGCGAAAGCTGAAGGGCTACCCTGCCTGGTTCATGCACCGCGTCTACCACCTCAGCAGGGTGCCAACCTTCAATCGCAAGGCCCGTGTCCTGGCGGAATGGACCCTTTCGGGCCTCTTCAAGCGGGAGATCGTCTCCCTGGGTTCGCTCGAACATCCCCGAGCGGAGTTCGAACTCGCGGCCGGTGGAAAGCCTCCTACCGACCCGATGAACGACCCGAAGGGGTCGTCCTGACCGGACCGAGGAACTCCACCGACCGACCGGGCGTCTCACGGATGTCGCCCCGGTAGGCCACACTGCCAGACTGATCCCCGCCCAGGGCGAGCAGATGCCCGCCCTTCGAACCCAAGAGGCTCTCTCCACCGTGCTGCATCCCGGGGGCGTCACCCCCCAGCCCTCCGGACGGGTCCGGAGCCGGCCGAAGACGCCGAAGACGACGACACGAGGCAAGGATTCGTGAACTTCACGCGCTGGAGCGCCCGGCTCCCCGGAACGCAGCGCCGCGCCGCAGCGCGGACCGATCACACGGCCGCCCCCGACCGGCAGGCCGACACCCCGAACCCCGTGCCCGCGGCCCGCGCCGAACAACTCACCGACGAGCACGCCCCCGTACCGGCCGTCGACGAGCTCCCCGTCCGCGAGGTCCTCGACCGCGTCCCGGCCCTCGTCGCCCTCGTCCACGGCCCCGACCACCGCGTCGCCTACATCAACGACGCCTACGTGACGGCCTTCGGCGTACGGCCGCTCGGCGAGCCCACCCGCGAATCCCTCCCCGAACTCGACGAACTGGGCCTGCTCCCGCTCCTCGACCAGGTCCTGCGCAGCCGCAAGCCCCGCACCCTCAAGTCCCGCAAGGCCCCCGACGGCCGCTCCTACACCTTCACCTGCACCCCCGTGACGGAGGGTGAGAACGCGGGCGTACTGGTCTTCGCCACCGACGTCACCGACCACGCCGAAGCCGCCGAACGCCTCCGCGCCAGCGAACGCCGGCAGCGCGAGACAGCCGTCACCCTCCAGCGCTCGCTGCTGCCCCAGGAACTCGAAGAACCCGACGACCTGCGCATCGCCGCCACCTACCAGCCCGGCGGCACCGAGGCGGCGGTCGGCGGCGACTGGTACGACGTCATCACCCTCGGCGGCGGCCGCACGGCCCTGGTCATCGGCGACGTGATGGGCCGGGGCGTAAGAGCCGCGGCCGTCATGGGCCAACTCCGCACCGCGGTCCGCGCGTACGCCCGCCTCGACCTCCCCCCGCACGAGGTCCTCCAGCTCCTCGACGGCCTCGCCACGGAGATCGACGCCAACCAGATCGCGACCTGCGTCTACGCCATCCACGACCCGAACGAGGGCCGCCTGGTGTACGCCTCCGCCGGCCACCTCCCGATCCTCGTACGCGACGAGAGCGGAGTAGTCTTGCGCGCCGACGAGCCGACCGGCCCGCCGCTCGGCACGGGCGGCTGGATGCACGCGTCGGGCTCGATCCCCCTGGGCCCCGGCTCCACGGCCGTCCTCTACACGGACGGCCTGGTGGAACGCAGGGACGAGGACCTCGACGAGGGCATCGCAGCCCTGGAGCGCGCGCTGGCCGGCGCCACGGGCACGCCCCAGGTCGTCTGCGACCGCCTGGTCCGCTCGGCGGGCGTGACGGCGGACCACGACGACGACGTCGCCGTCCTGGTCCTCCAGCACCCGGCCCGCACCGGCCCGGACAGCGACCTCTTCCGCAACGCGGCCCTGGAACTCCTCGGCGGCATCGAAGCGGCCCCACGCGCGCGTGCCTTCGCCTCCGGCGTCCTGACGAGCTGGCGCTTCCCCACAGACCTCCACGACCTCGGCGTCCTCGCGGCGAGCGAACTGGTCGCCAACTCCCTCCAGCACGGCACGCCACCGATGCGCCTGCGCCTGCGCCGCACCGACCGCCGCCTGATCATCGAGGTCACCGACGGCGACGACCACCTGCCCCGCCGCCGACGCGCGGAACCCGGCGACGAGTCGGGCCGGGGCATCGCCATCGTCGCGACGATCGCCTCGAACTGGGGCTCACGCCGCACACCGGGCGGGGGCAAGGCGGTCTGGTGCGAGTTCGTCCTCCCCAAGGGCTCGACCTGACCGGGCTCAGGCCTCCGCGACCACCGGCTCCGCAGCAGCCCCGCCCCGGGCGACCACCCGGCTCCTCCCGAGCCACGGCTGATCCTGTACAGCGGTGAGCTGCCGCCCGAGGCGCAGCGCGAGGAAGGTGATCCCGAGGGAGAACAGCAGGAACGTCACGATGTAAGGCGCGGGCAGCGAGGCCCCCAGCGGCCCGCCCACCGCCGGCCCGACGGCCAGCGCAAGCTGCTTCACCAGGGCGAAGGCGGAGTTGTACTGCCCCGCCATCCCCGTCGGCGCGAGATCGGCGACCAGCGGGGCGACGGTCGGCGACAGCATCGCCTCACCCAGCCCGAACAAGGCATACGTCGACACGAACGCGGCCGTCGCCATCTCCTGGCTGCCGTGCCCGAGCCCGGCGTAACCGGCCATGACCCACGCCACGGCCCAGATCAGCCCGACAACGGCGATCACCCGGGACCGGCGCCGGCGCTCGACGAACCTCAGCACGGCGAACTGCGCGACGACGATCATCAGGGTGTTGGCGGCGAGCGCCGTGCCCAGCGCCGACGTCGAGATGCCCGCGGCCTCGACCCCGTACGCGCTCAGCCCCGACTCGAACTGCCCGTAGCAGGCGAAGAACAGCACAAAGCCGAGCACGGACAGCTGCACCATGGCCCGGTTGCCGAGCAACTGCTTCCAGCTGCCCTTCGCCGACTGCGCGGGCGCGTCCTCGATGCGCGGGGAGTGCGGCATCCGCACGGTTGCCATCACGACCGCGAGCAGCAGGAACACCGCAGCCTCGATCGAGAACAGCATCGTGAAGGAGTCGACGCGCGTAGAGTCGACGAGATGGCCGCCGATGAGCCCGCCGACACCCAGCCCCAGGTTCTGCAGGAAGAACTGCATGGCAAAGGCGCGCGAGCGCGTGTCCGCCGTGGAGCAGTCCACGATCATCGTCGCGAGCGCCGGCTGCATCACGGCCTGACCGGCCCCGAGCGCGGCCGCCGACAACAGCACGGCGGTGCTGTTGGCCGCCAGTCCCAGGCTCAGTGCCCCTACGGCAGCAGTGACCAGGGCGGCGAGCAGGACCGGCCGGGGACCGCGCCGGACGATGGCTCGCCCGGCGAACGGCAGCACGATCAGCGCAGCCACAGCAAAGACAGCGAGCACGAGCCCCGCCGTCATGGCCCCAAGCCCCCGCACCTGCGCCACATAGACGTACAGGTAGGGGACGGTGAAGCCGAGCCCGAATGCGCTGAGTGCGTTACCCACGTGGATCCGGCGCATCGCTGCGCCCATCGCCCTGGTCACGTTCACCTCTCTCAGTAGTTAGGAGTGAAGACTTCGAAGCTAAACTTCGAAGCTAAACAGTACACCTAGAAGAACTTCAACGCCAAGCATGCCCGTGCCATACTTCGCCCATGGGCGACACCCCCGGCACCCTCGGCGAGCCGACACTCGAAGAGCAGATCGCCGCCTACCAGCGCGAGTTCCGGGACCTCGACCCCCAGGTCGAAAAGATCGTCTCGGCCCTGTCCCGCCTGAACCGCCGCATGAACGTCGCCTACGGCCGCCAGACCTCCGCCCTCGGCATCAGCAACGCCGAGTGGGAGGTGCTCAAGGCCCTCGTCCTCTCCGGTGCCCCCTACCGCCTGGGTCCGAGCGATCTCGCCAAGCGCCTGGGGCTCACGCCGGCCGCGATGACCCACCGGATCGACCGCATGGTCGCCGAGGGTCTGGTGACCCGGGAACGCGACGAGTCCAACCGGGTGCGGGTGATCGTGGAGCTGACCGCCGAGGGCCGCGAGAAGTGGCTCGAGGCGATGCGCCTCGCCACGGTCTTCGAGGAGGACCTCCTCCAGGACCTGTCTCCCGACGAGCGCAGTACCCTGGGAGAGGTCCTCACCCGGCTCCTGCGCCGGGTGGAACACGCCCAGCCGGACGCGGGCGGACGCCTCACCGACCTGGACTGAGGCCGACATAAAAGATCTTGACAGAGGGTGGTTGACAACCCCCTCCCGGATCCGTAGAGTTCTTCGGGTTGCCACAGAGCCGTAACGGTTCTGCGACAGCACCTCCGCCGCACGAGCGGCACCCTCAAACCCTCAGAACGATCTCCCAATGGGATTGCTTTCGGCGCGCCCGAATTCAATTCGATTCGGACCGGCAGCCCGATTAGGAACTGCCGAAGGGATCCGCTAAGGTTTGAGACGTCGGAACGGCCCAACGGCCGGGAGGACAGCCCCTCTGACTGGGAGTCAGGCCCGAAAGGATCTGATAGAGTCGGAACCGCCGGAAAGGGAAACGCGAAAGCGGGAACCTGGAAAG